>NZ_JAIYCP010000029.1 GCF_027487935.1 Brevundimonas sp. | reverse complement strand
GCCCGGCCTGGCGCCATCATCCCCTTCATCGCCGAGACCGGCGGCCTGAACGGCATGTTCGTCGACACCACGGCGCTGAAGGAACAGATCATCGACGACGTCATCCTGTCGGCCTTCGGCTCATCCGGTCAGCGCTGCTCGGCCCTGCGCCTGCTCTATGTCCCGCATGACGCCGCCGACGCCCTGATCGAGGGGCTGAAGGGCGCGCTCGCCGCCCAGGTCGTGGGCGATCCGACCGACCCCGCCACCGACATCGGCCCGGTCATCGACGCCGATGCCAAGGGGATGCTCGAGGCCCACCTGAAGCGCCTCGAAGGCGACGCGAAGATCATCGCCCGCGCCGACCTGCCCGCCGGTGCCGACAAGGGCCACCTGTTCGCCCCGACCATCGCCGAGATCCCCACCCCCGACTATCTGGAGCGCGAGGTCTTCGGCCCGATCCTGCACATCTGCCGCTACGAACCGTCGAAGCTGAAGGAGACGGCGTCGAAACTGGCCGCCCGCGGCTACGGCCTGACCCTGGGCGTCCACAGCCGGATCGAGGCCTTCGCCGAGGAAGTCGCCCGCCTGGTCCCGGCCGGCAACGTCTACATCAACCGCTCAATCATCGGCGCGGTGGTCGGCGTCCAGCCCTTCGGCGGCGAGGGCCTCAGCGGCACCGGCCCCAAGGCGGGCGGCCCCTGGAGCCTGATCCGCTACGCGTCCGAGAAAGCCATCAGCAACAACATCTCCGCCCAGGGCGGCGACCCGGCGCTGCTGAACCTGTGAGCGAGCGCGACGATAAAGTCTTGAAGGCGTTGGCCGCGATGGCCGATCAATACCTCACTGTCGGCGATGAGTTGGACACGCTCTCCATGGCCGCCGGTCAAAACGCGCTGCGGATTCTGGCTGTTGAAGGGCTGGTCGACTACGACGGCGGTCGCTGCGGGTCCTGGACCAAAGCGGGACGGGACCTGCTCGCACGAGCGACATGAGCAAAGCCTGAGCAGTTGCTGAAAAGCGCCGTCCGAACGACGAAAGCCGGCTCCGCTCACGCGAAACCGGCTCCCGTCATCCCTTGACGCACACCACCTGACGCAGGGTGTGCACGACCTCGATCAGGTCGGTCTGGGCCGCGATGACCGCGTCGATGTCCTTGTAGGCCATCGGCGTTTCGTCGATCACCTCGGCGTCCTTGCGGCATTCGACGCCTTCGGTGGCGCGGATGTGATCCTCCACCGTGAAGCGCCGCTTGGCCTCGGTCCGGCTCATCGCCCGACCGGCGCCGTGCGAGCAGGTGCAGAACGAGTCTGCATTGCCCTTGCCGCGCACGATGAAGGACTTCGCCCCCATCGAGCCGGGGATGATGCCCAGCTCATCCAGCCTGGCGGACACCGCGCCCTTCCGGGTCAGGAACACGTCCTTGCCGAAATGGCGCTCCTTCGAGACGTAGTTGTGGTGGCAGTTCACCGCTTCCTGCGTCGTCTCCAGATCCGGCCAGAACGCGCGCAGCACGGTCAGGACGCTGTCCATCATCACCTCGCGGTTGGCGCGCGCGTATTTCTGCGCCCACGACACCGCCCGGACATAGTCGACAAAGCCGTCCGTCCCTTCCGGGAAATAGGCCAGGTCCTGATCCGGCAGGTTGATGTGCCAACGGCGCATCTCGTGCTTGGCCCGTTCGATGAAATAGGTCCCGAACCGGTTGCCCACGCCCCGGGAACCGGAGTGCAGCATCACCCACACGTCTCCCGCCTCATCTAGGCAAAGCTCGATGAAGTGGTTGCCCGTGCCCAGCGTCCCCAGATGGCCGAAGCCACGCGGGTGCGCCGCCTTCGGGTGGGCCTCGACCACGGCGTCGTAGCCGGCCTTCAGCTCGCCCCAGCGGGTGACCGCCGAGGCCGGCGGCTCGCCGGCCCAGGCGCCCTTGTCGTTGCGCCCGCCGTTGTCGGTCCGGCCGTGCGGAACGGCCGCCTCGATGGCGGAGCGGATGCCCGACAGGTCGTCCGGCAGGTGTTCGGCGCGGATCGAGGTCCGCACCGCCATCATGCCGCAGCCGATGTCCACGCCCACGGCGGCCGGGATAATGGCCCCCACGGTCGGGATCACCGACCCCACGGTCGCGCCCATGCCCCAGTGCACGTCGGGCATGACCGCGACGTGTTTGTGGATGAACGGCAGCGAGGCCACGTTCTTCAGCTGCTTCAGCGCCGCATCCTCGATGGGCACCCCCCGGGTCCACGCCTTGATCGGCGCGCCCGGGCTTTCGATCACGTCATAGCCAGACATGGCTGACGTCTCCTTCTCTGTCTGATCCTCCCGGACCGACCGTCAGGCGTCTTGCGGATACAAGAAACCCCTCCGGCCGGTGGCGGGAGGGGTTGCTGGAAAACCGAAGTCGATGTGACCGGCTGTTCTCCTATGCTCCCTCCGCGCACGCGCCTTTGCCCTCGACCGGCTGGCGGTCGAGCGACATGGGCAGGCTCGCATTGAAGCAATAGGTGGACATGGTCGTCTCGTTTTCGGGAAGGCGCTGATATGCGAAATCATTCGCCCGCGCCAGCCTTTTTCCGCCAACCCTGTTCCGTCTGGGTCAGAGATGGCGGCTCAAGGCTTCGATCGCTTCGTCATCTCCAGAGACGGTGATTCCGACATACGTCTCGACCTCCACTCGCAGCCGGCCGTTGGCGACCGAAAAGGTTGCATTGGAGATTTCCTGCGAACCGAATACGCCCCGGAAAGAGCCGACGCGCTTTGCTCCGGCTTTTCGCAGGGCGTCCTTCAAACGCCGCAGGGCCTGTCGATCGTACTCTTCGCCGATTTGAAGTTCGGTCATGGCGCTACTTCGGCCACCCGCCCGCCCGGCTCAACGCGCTCGGCGCCGGGCGGCCGATCTTCTCGCCGATCCAGCGGGCCGTCTTGATCAGGGCATCGAGATCATAGCCGGTCGAATAACCCGCCCGCTCCAGCATATAGACCAGGTCCTCGGTCGCGATATTGCCGGTGGCCCCCGGCGCGAACGGACAGCCGCCGATGCCGCCGACCGAGGCGTCCAGCACACTGACCCCCGCCTCGATCCCGGCATAGGCATTGGCCAGGCCGGTGTTGCGGGTGTCGTGGAAATGCAGCCGCAGGACGGCGTCCGGTGCGGCGGCGCGGGCGGCCTCGACCTTGCGGGTCACGGCCCAGGGATCACCGGCCCCGATGGTGTCGGCCAGGGCGATCTCCGTGACGCCCAGCGCGGCGATCCGCCCGACCAGATCGGCGACCTGACCGTCCGAAACCTCGCCGTCGAACGGACAGCCCCAGACGCAGGACAGGGTGGCGGACAGAGCGGGCGTCGCGCCCGGTTGGCCATTTCCTCCCCCTGAAAGGGGAAGGGGGACCGCCGAAGGCGGTGGAGGGGCGGCATTGGCGCGGCCCGCGATGATGTCGGCCAGCATCTGCACCTGCTGGTCGACCGTCAGACCCTGGTTCTTCAGGCCGAACCCGTCGGTGGCAGACAGGGCCACATTGACCTCGTCGACGGTCGTGCCCAGGGCCCGGTCATAGCCCTTGCCGTTCAGGACCAGTCCGATGCGGCTGCGACCCGCGGCGTGGGGCAGGGCGGCCATGACCGCTTCGGCTCCGGCCATCTGGGGCACATATTTCGGATGGACGAAGCTGACGGCCTCGATACGCCGCGCCCCGGCGGCTTCCAGCCGGTTGACCAGTTCGGCGCGGACGGCCGGGTCGAGGATGGTCGTCTCGTTCTGCAGGCCGTCGCGCGGACCGACCTCGACGATGGTTATGGGACGGCTCAAGGTCGCGGCTCCGCCGGCGGCGCGCCGGGTGGGGCATAGACCGTCAGGCTGACGTCATCGCCCTTGGAATAGTTATGGCCGTTGACCACGCCGACGGCCCGGCCGGCGACGCCCAGGTCTGCGGCGGCTTCGCGGAAGGCGTCGGCGTCGCGGGCCTCCACGATGACCGGACGGCCCTCGGCCAGGGCGCGCGCCGCCCCGGCGGCGTCCGTCAGCTCGGTGTCGCGCCCGGTCAGAAAGACCAGGCTGGGCTCATGAAAACCCGTGACGGCGATCGGCCCGGCCCGGCCCTGACGCGGGTGCAGGTTGGCGTTCAGCAGAACCTTCTCCAGCTGCGGGGCGACCGACAGGGGGCGCAGCTGTCGCAGGGTGCCGGCGAGGGCTCCGTGGGCCAGAACCCCGAGGACGATCGAGGCGATGACCGCGGTCATCGCGGCCCGGTGCAGCATCAGGAAGGCCCCGATAAGACTGGCCAGAATGGCGAACACAATGGTCATGGTCGCCCAGGTCTGGGCTGTGGAGCGGCCATATTCGGTCAGCAGCCAGACCGAACCGACAGCCAGCAGGGCGCCGACCGCGATCGTCAGACCGGCCCCGACCTGGCGCGACAGCTTGCCGACGGGTCGGGTCAGGGCGGCTGCAGCCAGCAGGGCCAGGGCACCGAAGGTCGGCAGATTGTAGTGGGGCAGCTTCGTCGGGGTCAGCTCGAAGATCAGCCAGGCCGGCACCAGCCAGCAGATCAGGAAGCGGATGGCCGGTTCGGCGCGCCGGCTCCAGCCCGTGGACAGCGCCGCCGGCAGCATCAGGGTGGCCGGGAAGAACAGCAGGGGCGCGATCAGCAGATAGAAGCCCGGGAAGACGCCGTGGCCCTCGTCACCGCCCGCGATCTTGGGAGCCAGATCGCCTCCGATGGCCTCGGTCCAGAAGCCGCCGTCGGTCGCTATGGTGATGGCGATGGCCCAGGGGCCGACGATCAGGGCCACCAGCGGCAGGCCCCAGCCCCAGCCCAGTCGCTTCAGCCAGCGGGCGTCCCGGTCCCAGACCGAAAGGGCGATCATGGCGGGCACCACGACGATCAGGCCGATCGGTCCCTTGATCAGGATCGACAGCCCCAGCCCCAGCCAGAACATCAGCTTGTGGGGCCGGATCGGGACTTCGCCCGCCCGGGAGGCCAGATAGATCCGGGCCAATCCAGCCATGGCGAGCGTGACGGCACCGCAAAGCATGGCGTCCGTCTTGGCGATCCCCGCCTCGGTCGACAGCAGGAAACTGGCCCCGAGCATGGCTCCGGCCAGGAATCCCGCCCTCTGGCCGAACATGGCGGCCCCGGCCCAGGCACAGGCGGCGGCGGCCAGCATGGCCCCGAGGATGGACGGGATGCGATAGGGGGCGATGTCGCGATTCTCGACACTGGAGGTCACCGCGACGGCCGCCGCCTGCATCCAGTAGATGCCGACCGGCTTCTTCCAGCGCGGGTCGTCCTGGAAGCGGATATCGACATAGTCGCCGGTCTCGAGCATCTGCGACGTGGCCTGGGCGTAGCGGCTCTCGTCCCGATCCAGCGGCGGCAGCAACATCAGTGCGGGCAGGCCGGCCAGCAAGGCCACGAGGGCTGCGAGCAGCGGTCCGCGCCAGCCGGCGATGAATCGGTCGAGATCGGAAGCCATCATGTGCATCGTCCTAACACGACCTTTCACCATGCGTCATGGTTTGGGCGGCGGCTCGCGGCATAGGTCGGCACCATCTCCCGTCCGGCGTGGAAACCGGCTAGACAGCGTGGATGAAGGACATGATCCCCGATATCTCCGTCGTCGTCCCGGTGCATGACGAACAGGGCGCGGCCGGCCCACTGGCGCGCGAGATCGCAGCCGCCTTCGAGGGTCGCGCCTATGAGATGGTCTTTGTCGACGACGCGTCGCGGGACGGCACCCTGGCCGAGCTTCGGGGGCTGATGACCGAACTGCCGGCCCTGCGCGTGCTCAGCCACGGCTCGAACGCCGGCCAGAGCCGGGCGGTTCGCACCGGCGTGCTGGCGGCGCGCGGCGCGATCGTGGTGACCCTCGACGGGGACGGCCAGAATCCGCCGGCGGACGCCCCGAAACTGGCCGATCTGCTGGCCGCCTCACCGCCCTCGGTGGGCCTCGTCGGTGGCGTTCGGGCCAAGCGCCAGGATTCCGGCGCCAAGCGGCAGGCCTCGCTGTGGGCCAACCGCATCCGTCGCAGACTGCTGGGCGACGACGCCGACGACACGGGCTGCGGGCTGAAAGCGTTCCGGCGGGACATCTTTCTGCGCCTCCCCTATTTCGATCACATCCACCGCTATCTGCCGGCCCTGATGATCCGTGAAGGCTATCAGAACCTCTATCTCGACGTGGATCACCGTCACCGCGAGACAGGGCGGTCGAAATACACCAACTGGGGGCGGCTGATGGCCTCGCTGTCGGACCTGCTCGGCGTGATCTGGTTGAAGTCGCGGTCCCGCAAGCCCGGCGCGATCAGCGAATTCTGACTTTCGCCTGCCGGGCGAGCGGGCGTAGCCGTTTGGATCGAACCGGGGTAAGCATCGTTAACAAGCGCGGCTGTTTCGCGGCCGTACGTCGATGGAGCCCGCCATGCTGCTCGCCATCCCTCTGCTGTTCATCCCCGTGGTGATCTACGCCATCATCATCGGGTTCGGGGTCCTGGGCTCCGGCGGGGTCGCCGCAGCCGAAGTGGCGCTGGGAGATCCGCTGTTCTCGATTCCGATGGTCTCGGGCACGGCCTGGAACGTCGGCACAGGGGACCTGATCCTCTTCCTGTCGCTGATCCTGCTGTTCTTCGAACTGCTGAAATCGACATCGAGTCAGAAGGTGGCGATCGTCAACCACGCCCTGTCGCTGATCCTGTTTGTCTTCTGCCTGGTCGCCTTCCTCCTGTTCAAGGGGTTCGCGACCTCGACCTTCTTCCTGATCCTGACCATGGTCATGCTGGACGTTCTGGCCGGCTTCATCGTCACCATCATCTCGGCCCGCAAGGACCTGGACTTCGCCGGCGGTACCTGACCGGGCTCAGGAAAAGGCGACGAAGATCAGCGCCACGACGGTGATGTCGATGGTGCGGGTGAGGATGGTCAGCATGGCGATGGTCCCGAACGAGGCTTTAAACCTTTCGTTCAGCAAGGACCGTGCCGTGGCCTCAGACGTCGGTGTCCTTCGCCTTGCCCGGTCGCGGGCGGCGCTCGGCGGCCCCCGTGTGTTCCGTGCCGAGGTAGGTGGAGCGGGCCGCGTCCAGCACCGGCGGGCCGCCCTTGAGGCCGCGGCGCTGTCCGGTCTGTCCAATCATCTGGGCGGCAAAGACAGCCGCGCCGGCATCCCTGCGCGGGGTCGGGGCAGGTCTTGCCGGGGGCTCGGCAGTCTCGGCCGGGATATCCGTCAGGACCAGGGCCCGCGATGCAGAGCCGGCCCGGCGTTCCGCGGCGCGCCGTTCATCGCTGCGGCGGTCGGCACGGCGCTGTACGGGACCGACGGGGCGGACCTCGTCGGTCATGTCAGCCGCCCTTCGACAGCTTGTCGAGCTGGCTGCGCATCTCGTCCATCTGGCGGCGCATCTCGTCCAGGGGGTCGGCGGCCGGCGCGGCCTGCGGCGGCGGTGCCGCGCCCGCGGCGGGTCCGCCCGGCGTCAGGGCGTTGAAGCCGGGCCACATCTTCATCGCATCGGTGAACAGCGCCATGTTGCGCTTGACCGCCTCATCGAGGATCCCGGCACCGGGGGTTGCGCCAAAGGCCTTGGAGAACTGGCCGCGCATCTGCTCCTGCTGGCGGCTGAAGCTGTCGAGCGACATCTCCAGATAGGAGGGCAGGACGCCCTGCATCTGACCGCCGTAGAAGCCGATCAGCTGGCGCAGGAACTGGACCGGCAGCAGGGCCTCGCCGCGGCTCTCTTCCTCGAAGATGATCTGGGTCAGGATCTGGCGGGTCAGGTCGTCATTGGACTTGGCGTCGAAGACCACGAATTCCGTGCCCTCGCGGACCATCCGGGCCAGGTCTTCGAGCGTCACATAGGCGCTGGTGGCGGTGTTGTAGAGCCGCCGGTTGGCGTATTTCTTGATGACGACGGTGTCGCCCGCTCCGGCCTTCTTGTCCGCCACGCCAAACCCCTGACCTGTTGCACTGCCGCACTATCCCGCAGTGCGAAGCCGCATGCAAATCAGCCCATCGCCGCAGGGGCCAGGACCACGCCGACCAGCACCGCGGCCCAGTGGACGGTGGCACCGGTGACGACGAAGCCGTGCCAGATGGCGCGGCGGAATTTCACCGTCGGGCTGATGAAGACGAAGACGCCGGCGGTATAGATCAGCCCGCCCAGCACCAGCAGGCCCAGCGCAACCGGATGGACGGTGTCGATCAGGGGCTTGGCGGCGGCGAGCGCCAGCCAGCTGAAACCGAGATAGACCAGGCTCCAGAAGGTATCCGAGATGCGCGGCGCCACCAGCTTGACCGCCACCCCGCCCAGCGCCACCGCCCAGACCAGGACGGTGAAGCCGATCGACCAGGCCCCTTCGAACCTCTGGGTGGTGAAGGGGGTATAGCTGCCGGCGATCATCAGAAAGATGGCCGCCTCGTCCATCCGCCTCAGCAGCGGCCGGGCGGCACCCGGATGGGCCTGGTTGTAGAGGGCCGAGACCGTCAGCATGAGGATCAGGCACAGGGCATAGGCGGCGGTGGCGACCACGGCTCCGATGCCGGAATAGATGGCGGCCAGCACGGCCAGGACGATGCCGCCCACGGCGGCCAGGGTCAGGCCGACCACATGGACGATCAGGTCGGCGGTCTTCTCCGCCGGGGTCCGGTAGTGCTCTTCCATGTCCTGTTCATCAGGAACGGAAACCCGCACCAGCACGTCTCTCAGACTCTTGAGCATGGCCCCATCAAGCCTTTCTCGCTCCGTTTGTTCCGGCCACCATGCCCCAGGGCCGGTGACCATTCGCTGAACGTCGTCGTCATGGGTGACGAAGGCGGCGGGATGCGGCAAAAACGGCACGACTCGTTTCGCGCAACCTAACGCCCGGGACCGGCGTAGAGGTTTTGTTTTTCCCGGCCCGGGCGCTCCCTCGCCCGCGGTCGGCTTGAGGGGTACCGGCATGTCCATTGAAGTCGTCATCGTTTCCGCCGCGCGCACGCCGGTCGGGTCCTTCCTCGGGGCCCTGTCCAGCCTGCCGGCTTCCGCCCTGGGCGAGGTCGCCATCCGGGCGGCACTGGAACGGGCCGGGGTCTCGCCCGAAGAGGTCGATGAGGTCATCCTCGGCCATGTGCTGCAGGCGGCGGCAGGGCAGGGCCCGGCCCGTCAGGCGGCCATGGGGGCCGGCATCCGCAAGGAGGCCGCGGCCTGGAGCCTGAACCAGATCTGCGGCTCGGGCCTGCGCGCCGTGGCCATCGGGGCCCAGCAGATCGCGCTGGGTGACGCCCGCATCGTCGTCGCCGGCGGTCAGGAGAGCATGAGCCAGGCCCCGCACGCCCAGGCCCTGCGCACCGGCCAGAAGATGGGCGACATCAAACTGGTCGACACCATGATCAGCGACGGCCTGTGGGACGCCTTCAACGGCTATCACATGGGCCAGACCGCCGAGAACATCGCCGACACCTTCCACATCAGCCGTGCCGACCAGGACGCCTTCGCCGTGGCCAGCCAGAACAAGGCCGAGGCGGCGCAGGAGGCGGGCCGGTTCGACGACGAGATCGCCCCGGTCACGATCAAGGGCCGCAAGGGCGACACTGTCGTCGACAAGGACGAGTTCATCCGTCACGGCGCGACGCTTGAGGCCATGCAGGGGCTCAAGCCCGCCTTCACCAAGGAGGGCAGCGTCACCGCCGCCAATGCCTCGGGCCTCAATGACGGCGCCGCAGCCCTGGTGCTGATGAGCGCGGCCGATGCCAGGGCCCGGGGACTGACCCCCCTGGCCCGGATCGTCTCCTCGGCCACGGCGGGGGTCGATCCGGCGATCATGGGCACCGGCCCGATCCCGGCCTCGAAAAAGGCGCTGGAGAAGGCCGGCTGGACCGTGGCCGACCTCGATCTGGTCGAGTCCAACGAGGCCTTTGCGGCCCAGAGCCTGTGCGTCCTGCGCGAGCTGGGCCTCGACCCGGACAAGGTCAACGTCAACGGCGGCGCCATCGCCATCGGCCACCCCATCGGCGCCTCGGGCGGCCGCATCCTGACGACCCTGCTGCATGAGATGAAGCGGCGCGGCGCGAAGAAAGGCCTCGCCACCCTCTGCATCGGCGGCGGCATGGGCGTGGCGATGTGCGTCGCGCGGGACTGAGCCGGATGGGGGGCCGGCTGGTTCATCACAACGGACACGACGAAGGGCACAACGAACACGACGGGAGCGCGCCTGAGACCGCTTATCGCGGGCCCTTGCCCGCAATCGATCTCTTGCGTCTGCCTGACGGCAGCCGCGGCCCCGCCGGCCCCGTCGTGCCCTCGTTGTGTCCGTTGTGATGAAACGACCGTCCCCGGCCCCATATGACCAACCACCTCGGAGACCCGCCCCATGCCCAGGACCCTGCATATCGACTTCGTCTCCGACATCGTCTGCCCCTGGTGCGTCGTCGGGCTGGGCGGGCTGGAAACCGCCCTTGAGACGCTCAAGGCCGAGGGCATCACGGCCCAGGTGCATTTCCAGCCGTTCGAGTTGAACCCGCAGATGCCCCCCGAAGGGGAAAACATCGGCGAGCATATCGCCCGCAAATACGGCTCGACCCCCGAACAGTCGGCCGCCAACCGGGCCATGATCACCGAACGCGCGGCTGAGGCCTGGCCGGGGTTCCGGATGCAGATGGGCCCCGACAGCCGCATCTGGAACACCTTCGACGCCCACCGGCTGCTGCACTGGGCCGGGACGGTCGGACCGGGCGAACAGAGGGCGCTGAAAGAGGCGCTGTTCCGCACCCATTTCACCGACGGCCGGGCCCTGCCCGACGCCGATGTGCTGGCCGACGCGGCTGAGGCGGCGGGGCTGGACCGGGCGAAGGCCGTCGAGGTCCTGTCCGGCGACCTCCATGCCGCCGAGGTGCGGGCGGCGGAGGCCCTGTGGGTCTCGCGCGGCATCAACAGCGTGCCCGCCGTGGTGGTCGAGGGGAAATGGCTGATCTCGGGCGGCCAGCCGGCGGCGGTGTTCGAGCAGGCGCTCAGGCAGATGGCCAGCACATAGCCCTCCCCCTCGACGGGGGAGGGTTGGGAGGGGGTGCAGGCAGGCTGTCTGAGGGCGCGCGCTGAAGGGCACTGACGCCTCCCGCGCAAATTCCGGACGCAGCGTGCCCTCACCCCATCCCCCGACCCGTCGTCGGTCCGCCTTCGGCGACCCGCCTCCACCCCGTCGAGGGGAAGGGGAGAAGATGCGGGCTGAGCCGACGCTCACGCGCCCGGTCCGGAAACACCGTTCACACCGTTCACACCGTTCACATCGTGCGCTTCCCGGCGGACGCGTCCCATGGCCTCTTCCGCAGCGACCAGCCGCTCGATCTCCCGGGCGTGGGCCGCGAGGAAGGTGAACACCCGGCGCCAGCGCAGGGCCTCGGCGGCGTCGCCGCGCAGGACGGCCCGCATCATCCGCCGGTCGGCGATCCATTCGAGCTCTTGCATCTCGATCTGGTCAAGGTCGCCGGCGACCCTTTCCTCCAGCAGCACGCCCTCGTCCCAAGGGTCCAGCCGGACCGGCACCGTCCACGGCTGGTCGGCGCGCCGCCAGCCCTCGCTGGCCGCCCGCTTGCGCAGCGCGGTCAGCCCGACGCCGTGACGCCGGCAGCATTCCGGGGCGGAGATTCCGGCCAGATAGTCGTCGCGCACCTGGGCCCAGACCGCGTCGGGCGCGGGGCGATGGCCGTTGGCGGGGCTGGCGGGTGCGCCGTCGGGCATGGGGTCCTCCCTTCTGATCGGCGGGGAGGATAGACGGGGGGTGCGTCAGATTTGGACGGAGGGGTGATCCCCCCTTGTCATCCCGGCCAAGCCGCGCAGCGGCGCAGAGCCTCTTTGTCATCCCGGCCAAGCCGCGCAGCGGCGCAGAGCCGGGACGGGACGGTGCATGCCCCCTCCATGCCCTCCCGGACAGCCCGTCAGGGCTGAGCCGGGAGCCACGCGGTGCGGCCCTGACCTGTCGCCCGGACAGGCGCGGTGCGCCTTCCGGGCGGGGGGTGAAGGTGGATGGCGTCCCGTCCCGGATAGCCGCTGCGCGGCTTCCGGGATGACAAGGGGTGCGAGCGGGCGGCGGAGGCGCTGTGGGTCTCGCGCGGGATCACCGGCGTGCCCGCCGTGGTGGTGGAGGGGAAGGGACTGATCTCTGGCGGGCAGCCGGCGGGGGTGTCTGAGGAGGCGTTGCGGGGGATCAGTCGCCAGCTCTGAGCGCTGCAGCTCAGTGCTCAGCCGTCCGAGCTCAGCTATGCAGTGACGCGTTGTCTTTGATGTCGTCGATCAGAGGGTCGAGGCTGTCGAGACGATAAAGTCGTACGTTGTTCTCGGCCAGAAGATCGCCAACAGCATGGTAGAATTTATCTTCGTGCCTCGAAAAATCCCCGACAACCACCAAGCGCTTCTTGTGCAGAGAGTTTTCGTAGTGTTTCCAGAGCAGTCCGCCTTCAATGGCGCGCCTGCCCGTTTCTCGCATATCTTCCGAGGGGTTCCCTGAGATCCTGACTCCATCGATAAGATTATACGCTCCGTTCTGGTATCCAAACGGTGCGTTTATCTGAACGCCTGCTTCAGGAATATCAACAGTGGGTGGATTTTCTAAATATTGCACAATGCGCCTAGAAACAAAGGCTTCTCGTATCTTCGCCGAAATGCGTTTTTCTCGTCTCTTTGGCTCCTCATCGCCGACGAGTATAGAAAACAGCCGCCGGAGTTCTTGGGACGGATTATCGACCGCCACCGAGCGAAGCTCCGAAATCCTGAAATCATTGGCGAGCTTATGGGATAACTCTTCCAGTGAGATAAGTGACCGCTTGCGCGCATACTCAAGCTTGATCCGGTTTCCAAAACCACGCTTCTCGTCCTCGAAGCGGGACTTGGGAATGCCAGCAAAGATCCGCTCCATCCGAGCGCTACCATTGGCGACAGCCACTTCAGCGAAGTCCAACTCGGGGACAGCTAGGAAGATGCCGAAGTTCAGAAATTCCTGCCGCTCGGGTACAGGGCTGTACTGAAGGAGAGCATAATAGCCGGCGTGTCGCATCATTCTCCTCCTTCCGAAAAGTCCAGTCCGATTTGGCTCGCCAACAATCTTGGCGCATTTCTTGAGACGTGACGAGCACGCTCTGAAATTGTAGTCGCAAGTCGTTGCCGCTCCGCGTCTGTCAGCCCCCATTCACGCGGCACCGAGCGGACTACATCGCTCACAAAGTCGTCGTCAATTAGGCTCAACCGCGCAGCCGCCTCGTGCAGGCCAGCATCGTCGATGAATGGGCCGAACTCCGGAAAGAAGCCGTAAATGCGATCATCATAGGTGATCGCCGGGTCTCCAATGTCAGTAGCCAAGTCCCCGTCTGTAAAGCAGTGGGTGTGATCCAGAGCTACTAGGTCATAGCCCCGAGGTATGGGCTTGAAGACGAGATTCTCATATCTCGGGTCGGGGTCCAACGCATCCAAGGGAGGGCAGCGGTCCGCATTTCGGACCCAAGTGTCGAAGAGCACAAGCTTCGCCAGCGCTTCTGGCTTTCTAAGCCTCTGGAGATAGTAGTCGGTTCCATCGGCCGTTCGGATTTCGATTTTCCGCGAAGCGAACGCAGGACCTCGTAGTACGCGTTTCCCATGATCAAACGGGATTTCCAAGTCGTCCACGTTCACCACGGCAAAATCAGGGACTTCCAGCCCGTACCAGCCGCCGAGTTCTGCGCAGACGACCTCCGACACCAAGCTGCCCAAGCCGGCGGGGTTCCCCATGCCTTTCACGTACGCAAGACCAACATCTGTCTCAATCAGAGAGACTCGAGTGCTGGTCCGATAAGTATCAACCACCCGATCCAGACTGCGTGGTTGCCATCTTCGCCCAGCCAATAGCATCTAACTGTCCGCGATTGTGAGTGATCGACGGTATGCAATTGAGGCCACTGTCGCAAACACCGCCCCTCAAACCTTGACCTCCACCACCCCGCCCCCCGCCCGAAACTTCGCGCTCATCTCCGCCATCCCGGCCTCGGCCGTGGCGGCGTCCAGCAGCGAACCGCCCGCGTCGTTCTGCGCCGCCGCGTCCCGGCGGATGTCCTGGCTGATCTTCATCGAGCAGAATTTCGGTCCACACATGCTGCAGAAATGGGCCGTCTTGTGGGCCTCTTTCGGCAGGGTCTCGTCGTGGTATTTGCGGGCCGTCTCGGGGTCGAGGCCGAGGTTGAACTGGTCTTCCCAGCGGAACTCGAACCGGGCGCGGCTCAGGGCGTCGTCGTGCAGGCGCGCGGCCGGGTGGCCCTTGGCGAGGTCGGCGGCGTGGGCGGCGATCTTGTAGGTGATGACGCCGTCCTTGACGTCCTGACGGTCGGGCAGGCCCAGATGTTCCTTGGGCGTGACGTAGCAGAGCATCGCCGTGCCGAACCAGCCGATCATGGCCGCGCCGATGGCACTGGTGATGTGGTCATAGCCGGGCGCGATGTCGGTGGTCAGGGGGCCGAGCGTATAGAAGGGCGCCTCGTGGCACCATTTCAGCTGCTCATCCATATTGGCCTTGATCTTGTGCATCGGCACATGGCCGGGGCCCTCGATCATGACCTGGCAGCCCTTGGCCCAGGCGATCTTCGTCAGCTCGCCGAGGGTGCGCAGTTCGGCGAACTGGGCCTCGTCATTGGCGTCGGCGATGGAGCCGGGGCGCAGGCCGTCGCCGAGGCTGAATGACACATCATAGGCCCGCATGATGTCGCAGATGTCCTCGAAATGCTCATAGAGGAAGCTCTCGCGGTGATGCGACAGGCACCATTTGGCCATGATGGAGCCGCCGCGTGAGACGATGCCGGTGACGCGTTTGGCGGTCATCGGCACGAAGGGCAGGCGGACGCCGGCGTGGATGGTGAAATAGTCGACGCCCTGTTCGGCCTGTTCGATCAATGTGTCGCGGAACACCTCCCAGGTCAGGTCCTCGGCGACGCCGTTCACCTTTTCCAGCGCCTGGTAGATCGGCACGGTCCCGATGGGGACCGATGAGTTCCGGATGATCCAGTCACGGATGTTGTGGATGTTCCGGCCGGTCGACAGGTCCATGACATTGTCGGCGCCCCAGCGGGTGGCCCAGACCAGTTTGTCGACCTCGTCGTCCACGCTCGACAGGACCGCCGAGTTGCCGATGTTGGCGTTGATCTTCACCAGGAAGTTCCGGCCGATGATCATCGGCTCGACCTCGGGGTGGTTGATGTTGTGCGGGATGATGGCCCGGCCGCGGGCGATCTCCTGACGCACGAACTCGGGGGTGACATAGTCGGGGATGGAGGCCCCGAAGGATTCGCCGTCGCGGGGGAGGGGGTGGGGTGTGGGGTGTGGGGTGTGGGGAAGAGGCACGGTCGAACCGTCGGCCAGGGTGACATGGCGCGGCCCCCCCACACCCGACACCCCACCCCCCACACCCTGCTCCCGCCTCAGGTTCTCCCGAATGGCCACATATTCCATCTCGGGCGTGATGATCCCGGCTTTCGCGTATTCGTATTGCGTGACCGGGCGGCCCTCGACGCCCTTGAAGACCTTGTGGCGGCTGGTGTCGAAACGGGGGGCCAGGTTCTTGCCGCTGGCGTGGCCGTTGTCCTCGGGCTTGACCTCGCGCGGGTTCAGCACCGGGGCGATGTCGCCGCGGTCCAGCTGCCAGCTGGATTTGACCAGGGGCAGGCCCCTGGTGATGTCGATGGTGACCGACGGGTCGGTATAGGGGCCCGAGGAGTCATAGATGGTCACCGGCGGCTCATTGGCGCTGGGATGCACCGCCACTTCGCGGAACGGCACGCGGATGTCGGGGTAGAGTTCGCCCGCGACATAGACCTTCCTCGACCCGGCGCGTTCGCCGGTCGGGATGGTGCCGGTCTCCTTCATCACCTGCTCGCGGGCGTCTTTAAGCGGGAGGCTATCGCTCGCTGCTTGAGCCTCGGACGCTTTGGGCGGGGTGACGAGAATGTTCATGGCGGCCTCTGTGGTGAGGGCGCCGACGATGGAAACGGTCTGCGGGCATGGTGGCCGCCCGTTCCCATCCCTTCGCCGGCATGACCCGGATCAGGTTCGACGGGTCAGGCGACTACGCCAATCTCAGCCGCTGACCTGCGACCCCCCGGAGAACGGGAGGACCCTAGGCCGTCAGGCGGCGCGGTTCAATCGGGGAAGGCAGCCAGCAGGGCGTCGAGGGCGCCCTCGATCCGGGCCCAGCCGGCCTCGTCCAGGGCCACGCCGCCGGTGCCCGGGCGGGCCTCGCCGGTCAGGGCCAGGTGCTGGACCGCGGCCAGCAGGACGGCATTGATGGCCACGGCGTCGCCGGCCGGGGGCAGGCGCAGGCGGGGGCGGCGCTCGCGCATCCAGGCCTGGAGCACGGCGGACCGTTCGTCCTCGATGCGGTTGAGCAGGGGCGAGGCCTCAACGAGGGCCCAGGCCATGAGCCGCAGGGTCAGGGGGCTGGCGCGCAGGGCGCCGAGCCAGGCCGACAGGCTCTCGCGGGCGAAGGCGCGCAGGGTCTCGGAACCGGCCGGGGGCGTGGCGTCGAGGGTGCGGACCAGCTCGGCATGGGCACGGCCGGCGATGCGGGTGACGACGCCGTCGGCCCCGTCGAAATAGCGATAGACCAGTTTTCGGTCGCAGCCGGCCTCGGCCGCCAGGGTCTGGACATTGAGGCCGGGGAAGCCGTCACGCAGCAGGATACGCTCACCGGCCTCGACGATGAGGGCCTCGGTGGCGGGGCGGCTGCGCATGCGGGCGGGCGATTCGGCCATGGGTGCAGCATCGGGCCAGCCGGCCTGAGTCGGCAAGCGGTCGCCCGATGGCCCGTGCAGTGCTAACGGGGGCGGTCCCGAAGGAGTCCGATCGATGCACCTCGCCCGCTTTCCCCGCATCCGCCTGGCGCATCTGCCGACCCCGCTGGAGCCCCTGCCGCGACTGAGCGAGGCGCTGGGGGTGGAGATCTGGATCAAGCGCGACGACTGCACGGGCCTGGCCGGCGGCGGCAACAAGACCCGCAAGCTGGAGTTCCTGCTGGGCGACGCCTTCGAATGCGGAGCGGACACGCTGGTGACCCAGGGGGCGGTGCAGTCGAACCATGTGCGCCAGACGGCGGCGGCGGCGGCGGCCCACGGCCTGGCCTGCGAGGTGATTCTGGAAGAGCGGACGGGGTCGAAGGCGATCGACTACACCCGCAACGGCAATGTCCTGATGGACCGGCTGTTCGGCGCGGGCATCCGCACCGTGCCGGGCGGCTCGGACATGCCGGCCGAGCTGGAGAAGACGGCGGCCGAGGTCATCGCGCGCGGCGGCAAGCCCTATATCATCCCGGGCGGCGGCTCGAACCCGGTCGGAGCCCTGGGCTATGTCGACTGCGCCCGCGAGATCGTGGTCCAGGCTGACGAGCTGGATATGCAGGTCGACCGGATCATCACCGCGACCGGCAGCGCCGGGACCCATGCCGGGCTTGTCGCCGGGCTGGCGGTGATGGGGGCGGACATTCCGGTGCTGGGCATCGGCGTGCGGGCTCCGAAGGCCAAACAGGAAGAGAATGTCCTGAAACTGGCGCGTGAGACGGCGACCTTGCTGGGGCGGCCGGGGGCGGTGACGCCGGAGATGGTGGTGGCCGACTGCGACTATGTCGGCGAGGGCTATGGCCTGATCGACCAGGCGGTGATCGACGCCCTTGTGCTGGCGGCGCGCACCGACGCGATCGTGCTGGACCCGGTCTATACGGGCAAGGCGATGAAGGGGCTGATCGCCCTGGCGAAGGCGGGCCGGTTCGAGAACGAGACCCTGGTCTTCCTGCACACCGGCGGGGCCCAGGGGCTGTTCGGGTACCAGGGCGAGTTCGAGGCCGCCCTCTAGGCCGGAGGGGCGTCCACCGACAGCCCGGCGAGCCGCTGCAGATTGGCCGCCGCCGGCCAGGCCCGGTCGCGCAGGGCCGTGAGGACCGCCATCCGGTCGGTCTGGTCCGGAGTCACCGCCCGGGCGACCTTGCCGAAGCCGTCGAGGCGGCTGTCGCGGATCCATCGGCGCAGTTCGGGCTCGGACGACCAGATCAGCTGGTTGCGCAGATTGGCCAGCTCGGTCTGCGGATAGTCGGCGACCGTATCGGGCAGGGGGCAGGGGGTGCACAGTTCGTTGCGGCGGGCCTCATCGGCGATATGGACCTCGATCCAGGCGGCCAGTGCGGCGCTGAAGGTCGGGGCGGGCATCCGGATCATCTGCAGGGTGATGCGGTCGCCGTCGAAGACCGGCACCGCCGGACGGCGCGTGACCGCCGAGGCGGTACAGTCGACGTACAGTGCCCCCGCCGCGACCGGGACGAAGCCCGCCTCGAGCCGCAGGCCTCCGGCCTCGATGGCCCGGACGCGACCCTGGCGGATGACATCGGTGATGCGACGCAGCACCTCGACCTCACCGGCCGAGACCGTCGCATAGTGGAACATCTGTGGCCGGACGGACGGGTCGATCCGCAGCATATTGCCGGCCGCTTCCAGCTGTTCAAAAAGGGCATCGGCCGAGGGTGCCGTGGCGAACGCCTCAAAGGCGCGGGCCTGGGCCCCGATCGAGTCGTGGAAGAATTCCTCACCCGGCTGGGTGCAGAGCCGGTTGAGCAGCCAGGACTCGCGCGGCCGGACCCAGGTGATGCGGTCGGCGGGCACGCCCGCGCCGATCAGCCAGAGCCCGACGTCCATGGCGGTCTTGCCCGCCCCGAGGATCACATAGCGATCCGGTACAGGGCTCCCCGACTGCGCCAGATGCGGCAGGGCATTGGGCGGCACCAGACGCACCCCTTCGGCGACCGTAAAGGCCGGCGTGTGGGTGGAAGGAACCGAGGTGCCGAACCAGGTCGCGTCGACCGTCTTGCGACGTACCTCGACCCGGGTCTCTGCTCCGCTCAGCAGAGAGACCAGCCGTCCTTCCCCGCGATAATCCGTCATCGGATAATAATCGACCCGGCCGCTGGCCAGCAGCCTTTGTCGCATCACGGCATCGAAATAGCCGCAGACCTCCGGGCCGGAGGCCAGTTCATACAGGCCGGCATTGAGCCCGTGGGTATCCTTGAGGCCCGACCCCAGCGGCATGGAGTTGACGCCGTAGAAGGCCGAGGGCTGGTGAAGGGTCACGAAGGCATAGGCGTCATTCCAGTGTCCCCCCGGCTTGCCGTGCCGGTCGACAATGGTGATCCGGGCGTCGCTTTCGGTCAGCAGTGTGTCGGCGAAGGCCAGGCCCACCGCCCCGCTGCCCACGACCAGATAGTCGGTCTCGATTTCGGTCGGCCGTGTCACCCGGTCTTGTTCCTCTCGCACCGCTGGGTCATCACGCTAGCCAGCGTGCCGTCCGCCCACAAGCCGGCCGCCGAACAGGATCAAGGTGTCGCATGATCGAGCGCCGGGATTTGCGGAACGACCGGACACGGCCAATCGGCATTGAGACCGGTCTGTATTGGCGTTTCTCTGTCGTTTCCGCGCATAAGGGCGGCTGAACGTTCGCCCGGCAGGGCGGCGAGTAGTTGAGGCGTACAATGAGCAAGGTTCTGGGCGTTCTGGGCGGCATGGGACCGGCCGCCACCGTGGCCTTTCTGGCGCGGGTGCAGGCCCTGACGCCGGCCGAGGGCGATCAGGACCACATCCGCATCCTCGCCGACATCAATCCGCAGGTGCCGGACCGCAACCGCCAGCCCGATGCGGCCGAGAAGACCCTGGGCCAGATGGCCATGCGGCTGCGCGACGCCGGGGCCCAGGTCCTGGCCATGCCGTGCAACACCGCCCACGCCCAGGCGGCGGGGATCCGCAAGGTCGGCCTGCCCTTCATCGACATGATCGCCGAGACCACCGAGGCGGCGACCGCGGGCGGGGCGAAAAAGATCGGCGTCCTGGCCACGCCGGGCGGCGAGGCCCTCTACACCAAGGCCCTGCAGGGCAAGGGGGCCAGGATCGTGCGCCTGAGCGGGGCGGCGCGAGAAGCCTTTATGGCCTGCGTCTATGCGGTGAAGCGCGGCGACCTCGGTGAGGCCCCGCGCACCGAGATGCGCCGTCTGGCCGCCCTGCTGGTCGCGGGCGGAGCCGAGGCGGTGATCGCCGGCTGCACCGAGGTTCCGCTGCTGCTGTCGGCGCAGGACGTGTCCGTGCCGCTGGTGGATTCGGCCGAGGTGCTGGCGGCGGCGTGTGTGGCGCGGTGCGGATAGGCGGGTGACCCGACAGGCCCTCATCATCGACTGTGATCCCGGCGTGGACGACGCCGTGGCCCTGATGCTCGCCTTCGGTTCGGAGGCGTTCGAGCTGCTGGCGATCACCGCCGTGGGCGGCAATGTGCCGGTGGTGAAGACGGCGCGGAATGCGCGGATCCTGAGGCAGATTGCCGGGCGTGAGGACGTGCCGGTGTTCATGGGGGCCGACCGGCCGCTACGGCGCGAGCCGGCGGGGGCGGGCGAGTTCCACGGCGCCGAGGGGCTCGGCGACATGGCGCCGTTCGAGCCGGATGCACCCTGCGCGGACGGGCATGCGGCGGACGCGATCATCGCTCTGGTGATGGCCCGGCCCGCGAAGTCGGTGGCGTTGGCGGTGCTGGGGCCGCTGACCAATCTGGCGCTGGCCTTGCGCAGGGAACCGGCGCTGGCCGGGCGGCTGGGGCCGGTCGCGGTGATGGGCGGGGCGCGGTCGGAGGGCGGCAACATCACCGCCTCGGCCGAGTTCAACATCTGGGCCGATCCGGACGCGGCAGCAGAGGTGCTGGCGACCGGCTGCGACGTCATCCTGTTCGGACTGGACGCCACCCATCAGGTGCGGGCGACCGGAGAGCGGATCGCGGCGCTGGAGGCCGTGGGCAAGCCGATGGCGGACGCCGCAGCCTCGATGATGCGGTTCTCGCAGCGGATCGAGCGCGAGATCGTGGGGTGGGATGCGCCGCCTTTGCATGATCCCTGCCCGGTGGCCTGGCTGCTGGAACCGGCCCTGTTCACGCTCCAGCCCTGCCGGGTCTCGGTGGAGACGGACAGCGACCTGACCCGCGGCCATACGGCGGTGGAGTTCCGCGAAGCCGTGGCCGGAACCCTGCCGCATCGCTGGGCGATCGCCGCGGATGCGGACGGCATCTTTGCCCTGATCGCCGACGCCGTTCGCTGACCCGGACAATCTGACGCACGCCGTTCCGGTTCGGGATTGCGCTCGCGCAAGGTCGCCTCTGGAAGGCAGGACCAGGACATCCATGACGCCCGCAACGGTCGCATGTCGCGTCCGGACCGCGTCGTGGAAGAACGAGATGAAACGGAACATGACGCTGGCGGCCGCTGTGGCGGTGATGACGCTGGCGACCGGTGCCGCAACCGGCGCCTCGGCCCAGACCGCCAATGACTGGCAAGTCGCGCGCAAGGGCGACTGGATCGTCACCGGCAGGATCACCGACGTCTCGAGCGGCACCGACGATTCCATCTTCACCTCGGCGGGGGTGGACACGGGCCTGAACGTCGATGTCGGCAACAGCACCATGCCGACCCTCGGCTTCACCTATTTCCTGACTGACAACATCTCGGTCGAGGCCATTCTGGGCGGGACCCAGCATGAGATCCGGGCGCAGGGCGGGGCCACCGATGTGGCTGTTCATGAAACCTGGGTCCTGCCGCCGGTGGTGACCCTGCAGTACCGGCCCATGCCCGAGGCACGCGTCAGCCCCTATGTCGGTGCCGGGCTCAACTACATGCTGTTCTTCGAAGGCCAGGACAGAAACGGCTTCACCGTCGATCTTGAGGACGGCTTCGGCTACGCGCTGCAGGCCGGGGCCGATGTGGCCATCACCGGTCCCTGGACCCTCAATGTCGACGTCAAGAAGGTCTGGTTCGACACCACCGCCACGATCAACGGCGGTGCCCTGACCAGCGATGTGAACCTCGACCCCCTGGTCGTGTCGGTCGGAATCGGCCGCAAATTCTAGGACGATGAGAGCGCCGCCGGCCTGATCGCCGGTGGCGTTTCCGTGTGTGGCTCACCGGCCTGCACGCGGGCTATAGAGGGGCGTCAGTCCGGCCTTGCCGGACGCGGGAGAGATGCCTTGAGGCTGACCGTCGTCGGTTCAATCAATCTGGATCTTGTCGCCACCGCGCCGCGCCTGCCGCGCGCGGGCGAGACTGTGACCGGGGCGACCCTGGCGCGGCATCCGGGCGGCAAGGGTGCCAACCAGGCGCTGGCGGCGCGGCGGCTGGGAGCGGAGGTCTGTTTGGTCGGCCGGGTCGGGCGTGACGGCATGGCAGGGGAGGCCATGGCCCTGTTGCTCGCGGACGGCGTCGATGTCGCCGGCGTGGTGACGGACCCCTCGGCGCCGACCGGTGTGGCCCTGATCGCGGTCGATCCCGGGGGCGAGAACCAGATTGTCGTGGCCGCCGGGGCCAACCACGAGGCCCTGCCGGAGCAGCTGCCGGCGCGGATCGAGACGCCGCTGATCCTGCAACTGGAACTGCCGATCGAGACGGTCGAGGCGGCGGCCGGGCGGGGAACGGATTTCGTCTGCATCAACCTCGCCCCGGCAGCGCCGGTATCGGACCAGCTGCTGCGCAGGGCGGACCTGCTGGTGGTCAATGAGACCGAGGCGGAATTCTATGGCGATCTGCTGCACCAGGGCGGGGGCCGCGTCGTCGTGACCCTGGGCGCGCGTGGCGCGGTCATGTACCAGCGCGGGGCCGAGATCGCCCGGGCGACGCCGCCGAAGGTTAAGGCGGTCGATGCGACCGGGGCCGGCGACTGTTTCGTGGGGGCAATCTGTGTCGCCCTTCTGGAGGGGATGGAGCCGGAGGCCGCGCTGCGGTTCGCCTGTGCCGCGGGGGCGATCGCCGCGACCCGGCCCGGGGCCCAGCCGTCGCTGCCGACGCGCGCCGAGGTCGAGGAAATTCTGGCCTAGCGTCCGGCCCGGAAGGCCGCGATCGCCTCGACAGTCTGGCGCACACTGGCCTCGATCGCGGCCCAGTCGCCGGCCTTGACGGCCGCGTCGGTGACCAGTTTCGAGCCCATGCCGGCGGCGACGATGCCCGAGCCGAACCATTTGGCGATGCTGGCCGCGTCAGGATCGACGCCGCCGGTGGGCATGATCTTCGTCCAGGGCATCGGGGCCATGACGGCCTTGACGAAGTCGGGGCCGCCGACGCTGGCACCCGGAAAGAGTTTGACGATCTCGCAGCCCAGTTCATGGGCCTGGCCGATCTCGGTGACCGAGCCGCAGCCGGGGAAATAGGCCGTCATGCGACGGTTGCAGACCCGGGCGACCTCCGGGAGCAAGCAGGGGCTGACCACGAAGCGCGCGCCGCGATTGAGATAGAGCGACGCCGTGCCCGCGTCGACGACCGAGCCGATGCCCAGGATGATGTGGGGATCGGTTTTCTGCAGTTCGCGGGCGATGTCGCCGAACAGGTCGCAGGCGAAGTCGCCGCGATTGGTGAACTCGATCACCGGTGCCCCGCCGCGGGCACAGGCGCGGATGACACTCAGGCAGGTCTGCGGATCAGCATGGTAGAAGACCGGGGCCACACCCTGGGCTTCCAGGGCGTTCAGAACGGCGAGGCGGTCGTGGAGCATGGTCTGATTTCCTCCGCCGGTCGCTCCGGCAGCCCTTCATGCTTATCCCACCCGCTGCGGTCCGGGAAAGCGCCGGTATGGGGCGGTATGGAACTTTGTGTTTCGAAGGTCGGCCCGGCGGCTCAGGCCGCCTTTCGCTTCGCGCCGCAGAGGTCGCAGAATTCGACCCCGGCGACCCGGCGGTCGGGACGCCAGCGGTGACGGCGGCAGCGCATTTGGCGGACAAGGCGCCGAATGGTTCGGAACATGAGCACTCTGCAAGAAATCCAGCGTCCCGAACGGGTCGCCGTCCGGGCCTGAAGACTATCGAATCTGCTTGTGGTCAAGCTTCGCGAGCGCCGCGATGCGACGGGTGGTCTCACTGTCTGAATCGAACATCGGATCGAGCACGGTGAAGTGGTTGAGGCCGGACAGGGCCTCGTATCGGGCCTCGACGCCATGGGCGGCCCAGTGGTCGGCCATCATGCGGGACTGGCGCAGGAATTCCGGGCTTTCGTCGCCGCCGACCAGGCAATCCAGAACTGTACCGCCCGGAGTCGAACCGTTGGGGATCGGCCAATGGATCGGTGAAAGGGCGGCGGCCTCGCGTTCGTCCAGATCGAGCGCGGTGTTCAGGGAGGTCGGGATCAGAGGGGCCAGGTCGAAGACGCCGCTGATGGCTACGGCCGCCGAGGCGCGGCCCTCGGACAGCATACAGGCGGCCATATGGCCGCCGGCGGAGTGGCCGAAGACGACGGGCCGGGTGCCGGTGCGTGCCCGAACGGCTTCGACGGCGACCCGGACCTGGCGCAGGATGGTGCCGAGGCGGACGGCGGGGCAGAGATCGTAGGAGGGAATCGCGAGGCTGACACCGTGGGCGAGCAGTGCCGGGGCGAGACCGGAGAACCAGCTCTTGTCCAGCGCCTGCCAATAGCCGCCGTGCAGGAAGGCGGCGACCGGGGCACCGGGCGCGGCCTCGAACAGGTCCATGACCTCACGTGCGCCGGGGCCGTAGGCGATTTCCAGCGGCGGATGCGCCGCGCGGGCAGCCTCGGCGGTCTCGCGCCAGCGCTGCATCACGGCCGGATGGTCGGGCACGAGGGCGCGGTTGTTGTATTGGGCTTCGAGGTTCAAGGGCTTGGCTTGGGGCTTGGGGCTTGGGGCTTGGGGCTTAGGGCTTGGGTCTTGGGGCATAGAAATTCGAGGGGGGCTCGCGTCGGTGGTGGCTGGTTCGTCGGCGAACTAAGCCCTAAGACCTAAGCCCTACGACCTAAGCCCTACGACCTAAGCCCTACGACCTCGAACCGGAGCCGCCGCCATGATGACCGCCATCTTCGTCTTCATCAAATGCGAGCTGGGCCACGCCAACGATGTGGCGGCCGATATGGTGGACAATGTCGAATATGTATCGGAGGTCTATTCGACCTCGGGCCAGTACGACCTGCTGGCCAAATTCCAGCTGCCCCGGGACATGGACATCGGCACCTTCGTGACGAAGTCGGTGCAGACCCGGGCCAATATCCGCGACACCTTCACGGTCATCACCTTCTCCCCGTTTCTGCCGAAATAGCGGGTCTCCTCCCTGTTCGCGCAGCGAATGGGGAGGTGGCGCGGCGCGGCGTCGCGCCGCGACGGAGGGGTAGATCGGCGGCGCGGCCCCCCTCCACCATGCTTCGCATGGTCCCCCTCCCCATTGCTTCGCAACAGGGAGGAGACGCTGACGCTGCGTCACCGCGGAATCGCTGCTAAAGCTCCCCCACGGAGGACGCCATGACCGAACTCGACACCTTCCGCGCGGAGACGCGCGCCTGGCTTGAAGCCAACTGCCCGGCGGAATGCCGCGGGCCGGTGGAGAGCGACGAGGACCGGGTCTGGGGCGGGCGCAACGCTGTCTATCCGACGCCGGCGCACAAGATCTGGCTCGACCGGATGGGCGCAAAGGGCTGGACTGCGCCGGAATGGCCGGCCGAATACGGCGGCGGGGGGCTGAGCCGCGAACAGGCCAAGGTGCTGCATTCCGAGATGCGCCGCATCGATGCCCAGCCGCCCCTGGCCAGCTTCGGTGTCTGGATGCTGGGCCCGGCCTTGCTGGCCTTCGGCACCGAGGCCCAGAAGAAGCGTTTTCTGCCCGAAATCGTGCGCGGCGAGATCCGCTGGTGCCAGGGCTATTCCGAGCCGGGCGCGGGGTCCGATCTGGCGGGGCTTCAGACCCGGGCGGAGGATCGCGGCGACCACTGGATCGTCAACGGCCAGAAGGTCTGGACCTCCTATGCCGACAAGGCCGACTGGATCTTCTGCCTGGTACGGACCGACCCCGAGGCCTCCAAACACCTGGGCATCTCCTTCGTCCTGATTGACATGGCGACGAAGGGAGTTTCGACCCGGCCGATCACCCTGATCAGCGGCAAGAGCCCGTTCTGCGAGACCTTTTTCGACGACGTGCGGGTGGAGAAGGAAAACCTCGTCGGGACACTGAACCGCGGCTGGGACGTGGCCAAATATCTGCTGGCCCATGAGCGGACCATGATCGGGGCCATGGGCGAGCTGGGCGGCGGGCGACCGCTGGGCCAGGTCGCGACCGGCTCGATCGGGATGGACGACGAGGGCCGGCTGGATGACGGCATGCTCCGGGCCCGGATCGCCGAGATGGAGATCGATGCCGCCGCCTTCCGTCTGGCCATGGAGCGGGCCGGGGATCAGGTGAAGGTGGGCCAGGCCCATCCGGCCATCGCCTCCATGCTGAAATACTATGGCTCGGAGCTGAACAAGCGTCGGCACGAGCTGCTGATGGCGGCGGGCGGGTCAGACGCGCTGGAGTGGGAAGGCGAGCGGTCGCGCGGCGGCAAGGCGGCGCGCGACTGGCTGCGGACCAAGGCCAATTCCATCGAGGGCGGGACCAGCGAGGTTCAGCTGAACATCATCGCCAAACACCTGCTTCAGCTGCCGGGGGCGTGACCAACTACCCGCCGTCACCCTCGGGCTTGACCCGAGGGCCGGACGATGGGGAAAGCGCGGTGGCGAACGATCAAGACACGGAATGGCGTCCCATCACCGTGCGACGGACAATCTGATCCTCGGGTCAAGCCCGAGGATGACGACGAGAAAGAAGAGGCGGCAATGCCCCTGATCCTGACCGAAGAACAGACGATGCTGAAGGAGGCCGCCGACGGCTTCCTGAACGAGCACGCGCCGATCGCGCACCTGCGCAAACTGCGCGACTCCAGGGATGCGGACGGCGTGTCGCGCGATCTGTGGCGGGCGTTCGGAGAGATGGGGTTCGCGGGGGTCATCATCCCTGAGGAGCATGGCGGCTCGGGCCTCGGCGCGGTCGAGGCCGGGGTGATGGCCGAGGCTCTGGGCCGGACGCTGACGCCGTCACCCTTCCTCGGCTCGGGGGTGCTGTCGGCGACGGTGCTGAAGGGCGGCTCGGCGGAACAGCAGGCGGCCTGGCTGCCGCGGATTGCGGCAGGCGAGGCGATCGTCTCGCTGGCGGTGGACGAGGGGCCCAAGCATGCGCCGTCGCGGATCGCGACCGTGGCGGAGCGGTCGGGCAACGGGTTCAAGCTGAACGGGGCCAAGGGCTTCGTGCTGGACGGCCATGTGGCCGACGCCCTGATCGTGGCGGCCCTGACCGAGAACGGGCTGAGCCTGTTCCTCGTTGATCCGAAGACGGCAGGGGTCGGGATCGAGCGGACGGTCATGGTCGATGCGCACAATGCCTCGCGGGTGACCCTGACGGATGTCGAGGTCGATGCGGATGCCGTGATCGGGTCGGTCGATGGCGGCGAGGCCCTGCTGGAGGGCGCGCTGAACCTCGGCCGGGCCTGCGCGGCGGCGTCGCTGAACGGGGCCGGGGATCAGGCCTTCCAGACGACCATGGCCTATCTGCGCACCCGCAAACAGTTCGGCAAACTGATCGGCGAGTTCCAGGCCCTGCAGCATCGCTCGGCGCATTTGTTCAGCGAGATCGAGATCGCACGGGCGGCGGTGATGGGGGCGCTGACGGCGCTGGATTCCGATCGACCGGATGCGGCCCTGCGGGTCTCGGTGGCCAAGGCCAAGGCTGGTCGCGTCGCCGAACTGGCGGTGCAGGAGGCGGTGCAGATGCACGGCGGCGTCGGCATGACCGACGAATATGACGTCGGCCTGTTCATGAAGCGGGTGCGGGTGCTGAACGAACTGCTGGGCGACGCGGGGTTCCATCAGGAGAGGATGGCGCGGGCGCAGGGGTTCTGACCAGGAGGAGCGCAGGGCGATGAGAGTTCTGATCTTTGCGGCGACGTTTCTGGTCGGGTGCGCGAGCTCGCCGCAGCCAAGCTTTGCACAGGTTTCAGACGACCGGCCGCTTGTCATGCTGGAATGCGTTCGACGAGAAGACTCGCTCGGCATGATGGCCACCCGATGCCGGGTGGAGTCTGTAACGCCCGAAACCGCCGAAGCGCGCCGGCGGGCAGAGCGCCTTGCCGCGATGATGTCGGAGCGTCAGACCCGATCAAACACTCTCGGTATCGTGGAGGGTCAACGCATTGGCTTTTCGTTTCGATTGAAGCCCGATGAGACGAATGATGCGAGCGAAGGTGACGGCGTGACCGGGCGCCGCTAAACCTCCTGTTACGGGAGACTTTTGCCATGACGACGCGAGCCAACGCGCCTCAATACCAGTCCGGCTTCGGCAATCATTTCGCGACCGAGGCCGTGCCCGGTGCCTTGCCGGAGGGCCGGAACTCGCCGCAACGGGTGCCGATGGGGCTGTATGCGGAGCAGCTGTCGGGGACGGCGTTCACGGCCCCGCGCAGCGAGAACCGGCGGTCCTGGCTGTACCGGCTGCGGCCGAGCGCCCAGCACCCGGCCTACAGGCCGTTCGCCCAGGGGCTGGTGCGGACCGGACCCTTCCATGATGCGCCGCCGTCGCCGAACCGGATGCGCTGGGATCCGCTGCCGCTGCCGACCGCGCCGACCGACTGGGTCGAGGGGCTGATCACCTATGGCGGCACCGGCGATGCGGAGGCCCTGTCGGGCGTCGGCATTCATCTGTATGCGGCCAACCGGTCGATGGTGGACCGAGTCTTCTACTGCGCCGACGGCGAGTTGCTGATCGTGCCTCAGCACGGCGACCAGGCCTTCGTCACCGAAATGGGGCGGATTGACGCCAAGCCGGGCGAGATCGTGGTCATTCCGCGCGGGGTGCGGTTCCGGGTGGAATGTTCCGGGCCGATCCGCGGCTATGTCTGCGAGAACTACGGCGCCCTGTTCCGCCTGCCGGACCTGGGGCCAATCGGCTCGAACGGCCTGGCCAATTCCCGCGACTTCCAGACGCCGGTGGCAGCCTTCGAGGACATCGATCGGCCGACGGAGTGCGTACAGAAATACGGCGGGCGGCTGTGGTCGACGACTTTCCAGCATTCGCCGCTGGATGTGGTCGGCTGGCATGGAAACTACGCCCCCTACAAATACGACACTGCCCGGTTCAACACGATCGGCACGGTCAGTTTCGACCATCCGGACCCGTCCATCTTCACCGTCCTGACCTCGCCCAGCGATACGCCCGGAACGGCCAACTGCGACTTCGTCATCTTCCCGCCGCGCTGGATGGTGGGCGAGGACACCTTCCGCCCGCCCTGGTTCCACCGGAACGTCATGAGCGAATTCATGGGGCTGGTGACCGGCGAGTATGACGCCAAGGAGGGCGGGTTCGCGCCGGGCGGGGCCTCGCTGCACAACTGTATGAGCGGCCACGGGCCGGATCAGGCCAGCTATGACAAGGCGGTCGCCGCCGAGCTCAAGCCGGTCAAGATCGAGAACACCCTGGCCTTCATGTTCGAGACCCGCGCCCCGATCCGGACCACGGAATGGGCACAAACCTCACCGACCATGCAGTTGGACTACGACGACGTCTGGACAGGCTTCGAAAAGGGCCAGGTGACATGAAGCGGATTCTGATTGCGGCGGCGGCGGTCCTGACGGCTGCCTGCCAGCCGATGCCGGCAAGCGATGGACCGACGGAGATCGCAGCAATCGTGCCCGCAGGCCAGACTGTGATTGGCCCGTCCGTGGCCGGCAGTGAGGATGCGGCGGCCTGCGCGCGCGCCGGCGGCAAGATGCTGCCCCAGGGCCGGATGCAGAGCGTGCGATGCGTGATCACCTATGCCGACGCCGGCCGGCGCTGCACCGACGGTGACGACTGCGCCGGCGACTGCCGTGTCGGGGATGTGGCCAATCCGCCGGCCGCCGGAGCCCCGGCGGTGGGCCAATGCCAGATCAACAGCAGCCGGTTCGGCTGCTATACCACCGTCGAGGGCGGCAAGGCCGAGGCCACCCTCTGCGTCGACTGAAGGCCTTGAAGCCAATCCTCAGCCAGGGACGTATCTGAGACATGAGCCTGATCGACATCCTCGCCCTGCTGGGCCTGAACCTTGCCCTCATCATCGCGGTCATGACCGGCCTGTGGCTGGTTTCCCTGAAGGTCAGGGACGTCAGCTTCATCGACGCCGTCTGGCCCATGGCGATGCTGTTTCTGGCCCTGGTCACCTTTCCGCGGACCGAGGGTGATCCGACGCGCAAATGGCTGCTGATGTGGCTGGTCGGGGTCTGGGCCCTGCGGCTGGGCTGGCACCTCTATCGCCGCTGGCGCGCGCATGGGGCCGATGGCCGTTATCTGAACCTGCTGGCCCGGATGGAAACCAACCGTGGCTGGGGCTTCGGCAAGACGGCGCTGCTGGTGGTGTTTGTGCCGCAGGCGGTGCTGGCCTGGCTGACCTCCCTGCCGGTGCAACTGGGTCAGGTCGCCCTTGAGCCGGCGGTGGGCTGGATCGGCTGGGCGGGGGCGGTGCTGGCGGTGATCGGCATCGGCTTCGAGAGCATCGGCGACGCCCAGCTGACGGCCTTCCGCAACAATCCGGCCAACAAGGGCAAGGTGCTGGACACCGGCCTTTGGAAATACACCCGCCACCCCAACTATTTCGGCGACGCCTGCGTCTGGTGGGGGCTGTTCCTGATCGCCGCCGAGACCGGACCGGGGCTGTGGGCCATTGCGGGACCGCTGTTCCTGACCTTCACCCTGACCAAATGGTCGGGGATCGGCATCACGGAAAAGGTCATTCACGCTTCGCGGCCGGGCTATGCCGACTATGTCCGCCGGACCAGCGCCTTCATTCCCTGGCCGCCGAAGAAGGGCTGAGGATCAGCCCTCTGACGCGAAGGCGACCCGGGCCGCGCCCAGCAGGGCGGCGTGTTTGTGCAGGATCACCTGGGTGGGGATGGCCGCCATATAGTCCTGGAACCGGCCCTTGCGTTCGAACCGCTCGCGAAACGGGCTGGCCTTGAGGAAGGGCAGGATGCGAGGGGCGATGCCGCCGGCGATATAGACCCCGCCGCGGGCACCGGTGGTCAGGGCGATGTCTCCGGCCACGGCGCCGAGGATGGCGCAGAACCGGGCCAGGGTGGCCCCGCAGTGGCTGTTGGGGGTCTCGAGCGCCTCGGCGGTGATCTGGGCCGGGTCGTCGATATGGGTCTCACGCCCGTCGATCTCGGCGAGGGCACGATGCATGTTCAACAGGCCTGGTCCGCAGATCAGTCGCTCGATCGAGACGCGCTCATAGCGGCGACGCAGGATGCGCAGGATCTCGTCCTCGATGGGGTCTCCGGGTGCGAAACAGGCATGGCCGCCCTCGGTCGGCATGGCGATTTCCCGTCCCTGGTCGTCCCGGGCGAGGGCCGAAACGCCGAAGCCGGTGCCCGGGCCGAGGACGGCGATGGCGGCATGGGGATCGCCCGCGGCGGGGCCGCCGAGCGAGGCGAGCTGGTCCGCCGGAACGACAGGTGCGCCCCAGGCCAGGGCCTCGAAATCATTGATCAGCCGGACCGGATTCAGGCCGAGGGTCTGCAGTTCGGCCTCGGACACCCGCCAGGGCGAATTGGTCAGGTCGATCTCGCCGTCAGTGACCGGGCCCGCCACGGCGAGGACGCCGCCCGTCGGCTTGATGTCACAGCCGTCGAGAAAGGCCTTCACGCCGCCGAGGAAGGTCGGATGCTCGGACGCCGGAAAGCTCTGATGGTGCTCAAGCACCGGCCGACCCTCGACCATATGGGCCAGGGCAAAGCGGGCGTTGGTTCCGCCGACGTCACCGACGAGAAGGGTCCGGTCCCAGGCCACGGTCATTGAAGAGTCCTTTGCATCAGGCGTCGACCATGCGGTCCAGGGGATTGGCGTCCGGCGTCGCATCGGCGTGGCCGTTCATGGTGCCCGGCGAGGCGAAGCAGATCGAGGCACCGGCCTCGGCCGTGCCGACCATCTGGCGGAAGGCACCGAACAGTTCGCGGCCATAGCCCCAGGCCGCGCCCTCGGCGTGAACCTGTGACCGGGTCGCGGCGGGACGGGCGGCAAGGTCGGGGACGCTGACGGTGGTCAGCACACCGGCGTCGGCGTCGAGGCGGATAATGTCCCCATCCCGCACATGGGCAAGGGGGCCGCCGGCGAGGGCCTCGGGCGATACATGGATGGCGGCGGGCGTCTTGCCCGAGGCCCCGGACATGCGGCCGTCGGTGACGAAGGCCACCTTGAAGCCCTTGTCCTGAAGCACCGAGAGGGCGGGCGACAGGCTGTGCAGCTCGGGCATGCCGTTGGCGCGTGGGCCCTGGAAGCGGAGGACAATGACCACGTCACGGTTCAGCTTGCCGTCCCTGAAGGCCTGAAGCGCATCCTCCTGGGTCTCGAACACGGCGGCGGGCGCTTCGACGACCCGGTTCTCCGGCTTGACCGCCGAGACCTTGATCACCGCCCGGCCCAGGTCGCCCTGGACAAGGCGCAGGCCGCCCTCGCGGTCGAAGGGGTCGGCGGCGGGGCGGAGAATGTCCGTGTCCAGACTTTCTGTCACGCCGTCCTTCCAGACCAGTTCGCCGTCGACCATCATCGGCTCCTGGAAATAGGGGTGGATGCCCTCACCCATGACCGTGACCACATCGGCGTGGATATAGCCGGCCCCGGCCAGTTCGCGGGCGACGAAGGCGACGCCGCCGGCGGCCTGGAAGGCGTTCACATCGGCGGAACCGTTGGGATAGATCCGCGCCAGAAGGGGGGTGACCGAGGACAGCTGGTCCATGTCGGTCCAGTCGATCAGCACGCCCGCCGCCCGCGCCATGGCGACCAGATGGATGGCGTGATTGGTCGAGCCCCCGGTGGCCAGCAGGGCGACGATCATGTTGACGACCGACTTCTCGGAGATGACATCGGCCATCCGGCCCTGACCGGAACGGGCCAGTTCGACGGCGCGTCTGGCGGTCGCGGCTGTCAGGGCGTCGCGCAGGCCGGTTTCGGGGTGGACGAAGGCGGTGGAGGGCAGGTGCAGGCCGCCCAGCTCCATCATCATCTGGTTGGAGTTGGCGGTGCCGTAGAAGGTGCAGGTGCCCGGCGAATGATAGCTGGCGATCTCGCTCTCAAGCAGGGTTTCGCGGTTGACCTTGCCTTGCGCATATTCGGCGCGAACGCGGGCTTTCTCGGCATTGGGAATGCCCGACGGCATGGGACCGGCCGGGGCGAAGATGACCGGCAGATGGCCGAAGGCCAGCGCGCCCATGAACAGGCCGGGCACGATCTTGTCGCAGACGCCGAGGCAGACTGCCGCGTCGAAGGCGTCGTGGGTCAGGGCCACGGCTGTGGACATGGCGATGACGTCGCGGCTGAACAGCGACAGGTCCATGCCGGGTCGGCCCTGGGTGACGCCGTCGCACATGGCGGGCACGCCGCCGGCGACCTGGGCGGTGGCGTTCACCTCGCGTACGGCGTCGCGGATGATCTGCGGGAAGCGTTCGAACGGCTGATGGGCCGACAGCATGTCATTGAAGGCGGTGACCACGCCGACATTGGGCTGGGTCCCGGACATGGCATTGAGCTTGTCCTTGACCGGGGCCCCGGCGAAGGCGTGGGCCCAGTTGGCGCAGGACAGTTTGGCCCGGCCCACGCCCGAGGTGGCGGCGGCGTCCATCCGGCGCAGATAGTCGGCGCGGGTGGCCTTCGAGCGTTCAACGATACGGGCGGTGACCTCGGCCACGACGGGATGGAGTTTCGTCATCAGATTTTCTCCGTCCAAAGAACATCGAGCGGAACCTTGGCGGCCAGCAGGGCGGCGATCGGCTGTGTCGCCGGATCACCTGTGGCCTCTCTCTCGAAAACGGTGCGTTTGGCGGTGCCGGTGATGGCCAGGACGACGCGGCGGGCGGTCATCAGCCAGGGCAGGTTGATCGACAGCCGCTCAAGGCTTGGCGCGGCACCGTCGCGGCCGTGCGGCACGCCCAGGACGGTCGGCTTCAGGGTCGGGGCGAGCAGGGTCTTCAGGGTCGGGCTGTCGGGGAACATGGAACAGATATGACCATCCTCCCCCATGCCGAGAAGGACGGCGTCGAGCCTGCCGCCCTCGGCCATCAGTGCGCGGGCGGCCAGGGCGGCGGCCCGGTCGACGGTGACGGCGGGGTGGAACAGGGGCACGAAGCGCGCCGCGGCGGCCGGACCTGACAGCAGGTTCTGCTTCAGCAGGGCCGCGTTGGACTCGGGCGAGGTCTCCGGAACGTAGCGTTCGTCGATCAGGGTGACGGCCACGCGCGACCAGTCGAGGTCGGCCTGCGCCATGCGCCGATAGATCGGCGCGGGCGTCGAGCCGCCGGAACCGGCGAAGACCGCCTTGCCCGTATCGGTGAGGGCGGTGGCGAGTGCGTCGGTCAGGCGGGCGGCACAGGCGTCGGCCCAGGCGACGTTGTCGGCGAAGGTCTCGATGGCGGGCGCAATCTCACCCATGCCCGGTGTTCCATTCCCTGCCGCCGCGCTCCAGCAGCAGGTCGGCGTCCGCCGGCCCCCAGGTTCCGGCCGCATACGCCTTCGGCTTGAAGGCCGCACTGCGCCAGGCGTCGGAGACCTCGTCGACCCATTTCCAGGCCTGCTCCGCCTCGTCACGGCGGACGAACAGGGTGGAATCCCCGGCCAGGGCGTCGAGCAGCAGCCGCTCATAGGCGATGCGCCGGCGTGGGGGCCTGCCGCCCTTGTCGCCCTGGCCCCAGGACAGGGACATCTGGATCGGCTGCAGCTGCATGCGCTGATCCAGACCCGGCTTCTTGTTCATCACCGACAGGGCGATGTCTTCCTCGGGCTGGAGCTCGATGACCAGCCGGTTGGCCTCGATGTGGCCGCGCTCGCGATGGTCGAAGATCGAATGGGGCACGGGCTTGAACTGAATGACGATCTCGGTGCGCTTTTCCGCCAGCCGTTTGCCGGTGCGCAGGAAGAAGGGGGTGCCGGCCCAGCGCCAGTTGTCGATGTCGACGCGGACGGCGACGAAGGTCTCGGTGTCGGAGTCCTGACCGCGCTCCTCGGAATAGGCCGTGGCCGCCTTGCCTTCACTGGTTCCAGCGACGTACTGGCCGCGAACCGTGACCCGCTCGGCCTCATGCTCCGTAATCGGACGAAGTGAGCGGATCACCTTGACCTTCTCGTTGCGAACCGAGTCCGGATCGAGGTCTGACGGCGGCTCCATGGCGACCAGGCAGAGCAGCTGGAGCATGTGGTTCTGCAGCATGTCCCGCAGGGCACCGTACTCATCGTAATAGGGCCAGCGGTCGCCCACGCCGACGGTTTCACCAACCGTGATCTGGACATGGTCGATCGACAGACTGTTCCAGAGCGGCTCGAAGATGGTGTTGCCGAAACGCAGGGCGATCAGGTTCTGGACCGTCTCCTTGCCGAGGTAGTGGTCGATGCGGAAGACCTGGTCCTCGGAAAAGGCATGGCCCACGGCATCGTCGATCTCGAGGAAGGATTTCAGGTCGCGGCCGACGGGCTTTTCCAGCACGACCCGGTCGGTCGGGTTCGCCAGTCCCGCAGCCTTCAGGGCGGTGACGATGCGGCCATACAGGGAGGGCGAAACCGCCAGGAAGCTGGTCACGCCGCCGTCGCCGACCCGCTCTTTCAGCGGTTTCAGGCTGGCGGGGTCGGTGGCGTCGACCGGCAGATAGTCCAGCCGTGCGTCCAGCCGGGCCCAGGCTTCGTCGGACCAGGCGTCGTCGGTCCGGGCCTTGCCTTCGACCGCAGCGCGGACCCTGGCGACATATTCCTCGCGGCTTTCGTCCGACCGGGCGGCACCGATGATCTTCAGCCCGTCGGGCAGCAGGCCGTCGAACTCGAGGAAATAGAGCGAAGGCAACAGCATCCGCATGGCGAGGTCGCCACCGCCGCCGAACAGCACCAGGGCCGCCATGGGCTCTCCTTCATTCAGGTCCCGGCTGGACCGGAGTTGTGTCTGGCCGCTTCCGCGCGCTGGGCCAAGACGTCGAGGACGTCCTGAAACACCATGTGACGGGCGCGCAGCAACACCATCAGGTGATAGACCAGATCCGCAGCCTCCGCTGCCAGTTCCGAATCCGGACCCGCAACGCCGGCGAGAGCCGTCTCCACGCCCTCTTCCCCGACCTTCTGGGCAATGCGTTTGACGCCCCCGGCCAGCAGGCGGGCGGTCCAGCTTTCCGTCGGATCGGCGGCGGCGCGTTCGGCGATGGTCGCCTCCAGTCGCGCAAGACGACCGAGGCCGGGTGCGTCCTCCTCGCCGAAACAGCTGACGCGGTTCAGGTGGCAGGCATTGCCGACGGGCCGGATCTTGAGGACCAGCGCGTCGCCGTCGCAGTCAGGGGTGATGGAGACGACATGCAGTCGGTCGCCCGAGGTCTCGCCCTTGCGCCAGCGCCCGCCGCGTGAGCGTGAGAAGAAGGTGGCCTCGCCGGAGTCGAGAGTCTCGTCGAGGGCGGCGCGGTCCATATAGGCCAGCGTCAGCACCTGGAGGGTGGCGGCGTCCTGGACGACGACAGGGATCAGGCCGCCGGCCTTGTCGAAATCGAGGGTGGAAGTATCGATCACAGTCTCATTTCCTGTCCGGCGTCAGAGAGAAACGCCTTGAGATCGGGAATCGCCAATGTCCCGGTGTGGAAGACGCTGGCGGCGAGGGCACCGGAGACGTCGGCCTGTTCGAATACGTCGAGAAAATGCGCGGCTGCGCCCGCTCCGCCCGAGGCGACCAGCGGGATGCTCAGAAGGGCGCGGGCGGCGGCCAGCTGGGCGATGTCATAGCCGCGGCGGACGCCATCCTCATCCATACAGTTGAGCACGATCTCGCCGGCGCCGAGGGTCTGGGCCTCGACGATCCAGTCGAGGGTCAGGCGACCGGCGGCGCGGCTGGCCGTGGGGTCGCCGGTGTACTGGTGGACGACCCAGTCATCGCCGGCGCGTCCGGAGTCCACGCCGACGACCACGCACTGGCTGCCGAAGCGGGCGGCCAATTCCCCGATGAGGTCGGGGCGCTCGAGGGCGGGGGAGTTGATGGATACCTTGTCGGCCCCGTGGTCGAGGCAGAGGGCGGCCTGGTCGACCGAGCGGATCCCGCCGGCGACGCTGAAGGGGATGTCGAGCAGGCGGGCGATATCGCGGACCCAGCCATAGTCGAGGGTCCGGCCCTCCGGGCTGGCGGTGATGTCGTAGAAGACAAGCTCGTCGGCCCCCTGGTCGCGATAGCGGGCGGCCAGGTCAGCGGCGTCGCCCATATCGACGTGGCCTTCGAAGCGGACGCCCTTGACCACCCGGCCGTCCCGGACGTCCAGACAGGGTATGATGCGGCGCGCGGTCATGCCGCCCTCTCGGCCGCGAGTGCCTCTTCCAGGGTGAACCGGTTCTCGTACAGGGCGCGGCCGACGATGGCACCGTCGCAGCCCAGGGCGGCGGCGGCGGCGAGGTCGGTGACCGAGGCCACCCCGCCCGAGGCCTGAACCTTCAAATCGGGACGACGTCGGATGATCTCGCCCAGCAGGTCGAGATTGGGTCCGGTCAGGGCACCGTCGCGGCCGACGTCGGTAACCAGAAGGTGCCGGGCCAGATCGGGCGGATAGCGATCGAGCGCGGTCCAGAGGTCGACCCCGGCCGCCTCGGTCCAGCCCTTCAGGGCCGGCACCCAGCGGTCGCCGTCGGCCTTGACGTCGATGGCCAGGGTGATGCGGTCCGGCCCGAAGCGGCGCAGCCAGTCGGCGACCGTCTCCGGCGCTGATACGGCCAACGAGCCCACGACGACCCGCGCCACACCGGCGTCGATCAGGGCCGCGACATCGTCGGCGGAGCGGACCCCGCCGCCGGACTGGATGCGGATGTCGGCGGCGCGGGCGAGGTCGCCGATCAGGGCGTGCTGGACTGCGCGGCCAGCCTCGGCGCCGTCGAGATCGACGATGTGGGCCCAGCGTGCGCCGGCCGCGGCGAAGGCGGTGAGGCGGGCGACGGGCTGGTCATCGTAGCGGGTGACGGCGTCGAACCGGCCGTGCATCAGGCGCACGCAGATCCCGTCCTTCAGGTCGATGGCGGGATAGACGATCACGCGGGAAGCTCCAGGAAGTTTCTCAGGATGCGGGCACCGGTCGCGGCAGAGCGTTCGGGGTGGAACTGACAGCCCCAGCGATTGCCGCTGCGGACGACGGCGGGGACCGGTCCCCCGTAGTCGGCGCGGGCGAGGGTCGCGGGGCCTTGGGGGCAGACGAAGCCGTGGACGAAATAGGCGTATGAACCGTCCTCAACGCCCTCGAGCAGGGGGTCCGACCGGTCGGCGGTCAGGCGCGACCAGCCCATATGCGGCACGGTGAGGCCGGGGCCGGGCTCGAGACGGCGGACGGCACCGGGGATCAGGCCGAGCAGGCGCACGGGTTCGCCCTCCTCGCTGGTCTCGAACAGCAGTTGCTGGCCGAGACAGACACCGAGCAGGGGCCGGGGGAAGGCGCGGATGGGGTCGACGAGCTTGAGGGCGGTCAGCCGGGCCATGGCGTATGCAGCCGCCCCCACGCCGGGCAGGATCAGCCGTTCGGCCCCGGCGACGGCGACCGGGTCGTCCGTCAGGCGCACGGTCGCACCCAGCCTCTCAAGGGCGAACCGGACCGAGGCGGTGTTGCCGGCACCATAGGTGAGAACGGTGACCTCGCTCACAGTACGCCCTTGGTCGAGGGCACCACGTCGCCCTCGATGCGGATGGCCTGACGCAGGGCGCGACCGAAGGCCTTGTAGACGGCCTCGGTCTTGTGGTGGTCGTCGTCGCCGGTGACCGAGACATGGATGGCCGCGCCGAGATGTTCGGCCAGTGAACGGAAGACGTGGGCCGTGAGGTCGGTGCGGTAGTCGCCGATGAAGGGGGTCGCAAAGGTCCCTTCGAAGACGGGGAAGGGTCGGCCGGACAGGTCGATCGAGACGCTGGCATTGGCCTCGTCCATGGGCAGGACGAAGCCGTAGCGGGCGATTCCGCGACGCTCGCCGAGCGCCTGTTTCAGGGCCTGCCCCAGGGCGATGGCGGAGTCCTCGATGGTGTGGTGCGGGTCTGTGTGCAGATCGCCCTCGCAGGACAGGCGCAGGGAGAAACCGCCGTGGGCGGCGACCTGCTCCAGCATGTGATCGAAGAAGCCGACTCCGGTCGCGATCGACACCGGGCCGGTCGCGTCGAGGTCGACCGCGCAGACGATGCGCGTCTCCTTCGTATCGCGGACGGCCTCGCCGGTGCGGTGCGCGCGGGCCGTCGTGCTACCGAGGTCGAGCGCGCCCAGCAGCCGGTCGTTGACCTCGCCTCTTGCGGAGACGGGCAGCCGCAGGCGGTCGCCGGAGCGGTCGGCCGCGAGGCCGAAACGGGCGAGGGCGGCAAGGACCGTATCCGGATCGGAAGGGCGGGCCATGATGACGGGACCGAAGCCGGGCTCGATGACCATCTCGCGGGACAGGGCCTTGATCAGGCGATCGCGCTCCGAGCGGACGAGGGCGATGCGGCCTGTCGTCTCCATCATCCGCGAGGGGTCGAGCGCCTGCAGGGCGAGGCGGATGCAGACCTCGGGCAGGGCGTAGGGCTCCAGCACCGAGGCGAGGCGGGCGAGGGTCGCAGGCTGGGCCAGGGCGGCACCGACGCGGGCACCCGCGAGGCCGTATGCGAGCGAGAGGCTGCGCAGGACGATCAGGTTTGCGTGATTGCCGATCAGGGTGGCAGCTGAGGGGGAGGCGGCGAATTCCGCCAGACCCTCGTCGATCACCAGAAGCGCCGGGGCGACCCGGTCGGCCATCTCGGCCAGGGCTTCGGGGGAGCCCAGGGCGCGGAGGATAACGGCGCTGGTCGGGGCGTCGGCGGCGGGCGTGGCGTAGAGGGTGGCGAGGGTCCGGTAAGGCTCAGCATCGGGAGCCTCGACGCGCTGGCCGTCGCGGGCTGCGAGTCGAAAGACCAGCTCCAGCCCGTGTGTCAGCCCGCGAACGGGCAGGACGCTGTCCGACGGGACGCCGTAGATCTCGGCCATCCGGTCGGCGAGCGCGCGGGGCTCGGCCGGATAGCGGTCGAGGCCCTCGCCGCCTGTGACCAGCGGGGCGAAGGGCGCGGGGAGGTTGTTCATGCGCCGGTCCTGAGATCTGCGGCCCGGGCGTGGGCTTCAAGCCCTTCAAGGCGGGCGAGGCGGGCGGCGACCGGGGCAAGGGCGGCGGCGCCGGCTTCATTGACGGTCTGCACGGACATCGAGGTCATGAAGCTGGCGGTGGTGACCCCGCCCATGGTGCGGGCTGCGCCATCGGTGGGCAGGACGTGACTGGGGCCGGCGGCATAGTCGCCCAAAGTCTCGGCAGCGAAGGCCCCGACGAAGACGGCCCCGGCGGCGGTGATCCGCCCGACCAGCCGGTCGGCCTCGACGGTCTGCAGGGCGAGGTGTTCGGGCGCGTAGAGATTGGCCACCTCGCAGGCCTCGGCCACATCGCGGACGCGGATTGCGCGACCCTCGGCCAGCGAGGTGCGGGCGATGTCGGCGCGGGGCAGGGTCTGGAGCTGGCGATCCACCTCGGCGAGGATGGCGTCGATATTGGCGCGGCTCTCCGAGACCAGGATGACCTGGGCGTCGGCGTCGTGTTCGGCCTGGCTTAGCAGGTCGGCGGCGGCGATCTCCGGGTCGGCATCGCGGTCGGCGATGACCAGCAGTTCCGAGGGTCCGGCGGGCATGTCGACGGCGGGACCGCCGGGCAGGTTCGAGGCCTGTTTCTTGGCCTCGGCGACCCAGGCATTGCCGGGGCCGAACAGCTTGTCACAGGGCGCGATGACGCCGTCGTCGAGCTCGGCCCCGAAGGTCAAGGCAGCGATGGCCTGGGCTCCGCCGATCAGCCAGAGATCATCGAGACCGGCCTCTGCTGCGGCGAAGATCATGGCCGGGTGCGGCTCGCCCGAGGCCGAGGGCGGGGTCACGGCGACTCGGCGGCCGACACCGGCGACGGCGGCCGGTATGGCCAGCATCAGCAGGGAGGAAAACAGCGGAGCCGAGCCGCCGGGGACATAGAGGCCCGCCGACCGCAGCGGCCGCCAGACCAGCCGCGATCGAACGCCGGGGACGATCTCGACATCGGGGGTGTCTTCGGGCCGGGTCGCTTCGTGGAAGATGCGGATGTTCTCGGCGGCCATGCGGATGGACCGGGTGTCGGCGGGCCGCAGGGCGTCGCGGGCGGCGGCGACGCGGTCGGGCGTCAGCTCCAGTCGACGCGGCGGAGCGCCGTCCAGCTTGAGGCTCCAGTCGGTCACAGCCGCGCCGCCGCGGTCACGGACATCGTCCATGATCTCGCGCACCGTATCGGTGACGCGCGCCTCGGTGCGGCGGCGGGGACGGGCCAGGGCCTCGATACGGGCGGCGGCGTCGAGGGTGCTCCAGTCGAGGCGTTTCATCACATCATCTTCTCGATCGGGAGGACGAGGATCGCAGAGGCCCCCGCGGCCTTGAGCCGTTCCAGCGTCTCCCAGAAGACCGCCTCCTGACAGACGGCGTGGACCGCCACGGCGTCATCGCGACCGGCCAGCGGCATGACGGTCGGTGCGCCGGCACCGGGCAGGATGGCTGTGATCTCGGCCAGGGCTGAGCGGGGGGCGTTGAGCATGACGTATTTGGCCCCCTGCGAGGACACCACCCCGGCCATCCGCTCGATGAT
>NZ_JAIYCP010000032.1 GCF_027487935.1 Brevundimonas sp. | reverse complement strand
TCCTTGCGGAGGTCGATGGATGGCCTCCGCCTGCTCGCCGCGCGCTTCCTGTGCGGACCGCTGACGAAAGTCATGTCCGCCGCGCCTCGCAGTCAGTAATGGCTGCGGCGCGATCCGGTCAGGTCCGAACTCAGGGCCACTACCCGGAAGGCGCGTGGAAAACGGCTGCGCGGGGCAGGTCTGCTTCGTCGAAACGGTAACTCTACAACAGCTCCGGGCGAGGCCCGGCCGCCCCGCACCCTCCCCGAACCTTTCCGGCAGTGATGCCGGAGAGCGAAGACGCATGGATGGAAGGTGGCTAGTGGCTAGTGGCCAGTGGTTAGTGATTGCTGCTCATCTGTCCGCGGAAGGGCGGCGCAGGCGGCCGCCTCGCTCCCGGCGCCGGCCAACCACTAACCACTAGCCACCAGCCACCAGCCACCCCCCCCTGCCAGATGCGGCACCTCTGTTCATTGTCCCGGAACCCCTGGCGGCCTATCTTGGCTCCATGAGTATGCGCTGGACCCCCGACAGCTGGAGACAAAAGCCCGTCGTGCAGATGCCGACGGACTATCCGGACATGGCCGCCCTGGCCCGGGTCGAAGACGAACTGCGGGCCCTGCCGCCGCTCGTGTTTGCCGGAGAGGCTCGACGGCTGACGGCCAAATTGGCCGAGGTCGAGGCGGGGAACGCCTTCCTGCTTCAAGGCGGGGACTGCGCCGAGAGCTTCAAGGAGTTCTCGACCGACAACATCCGCGACACCTTCCGCCTGATCCTGCAGATGGCGGTGGTTCTGACCTTCGCCGGTCGCAAGCCGGTGGTGAAGGTCGGTCGTATCGCCGGTCAGTTCGCCAAGCCGCGCTCATCCGCGATCGAGCAGATCGACGGCGTCGAACTGCCCAGTTATCGCGGCGACATCATCAACGGCATGCCCTTCACGGCCGAGGAACGCGTCCCTGACCCGCAGCGCCTGCTGCGCGCCTACAACCAGTCGGCCTCGACGCTGAACCTGCTCCGGGCCTTCGCCGGCGGCGGCTATGCCGACCTCTACAACATCCATCGCTGGACCATGGGGTTCGCGGCCGACAGCGCCTATGGCCACAAATACCGTGAGCTGGCGGACAAGATCACCGAGGCCCTGGCCTTCATGGAGGCCGTCGGGGTCACGCCCGAGAGCCATCCGGACCTGAGCCGGGTCGAGGTCTTCACCAGCCACGAGGCCCTGCTGCTGAACCTCGAGAGTGCCCTGACACGCCTCGACGGCGCGACGGGTGAATGGTTCGACACCTCGGCCCACATGGTCTGGATCGGCGAGCGCACGCGCCAGCTGGATGGGGCCCATGTCGAATTCGCGCGCGGCATCAGAAACCCGATCGGCCTGAAATGCGGTCCGACCATGGAGCCCGAGGACCTGCTGGGTCTGATCGATGTGCTCAATCCCGACAACACACCCGGCCGGCTGACCCTGATCGGTCGCTTCGGCGTGGACAAGGTCGGCGAGCGACTGCCGCGCCTGATGAAGGCGGTGAAGGCCGAGGGCAGACGGGTGGTCTGGTCGATCGACCCCATGCACGGCAATACGCTGAAGGCCGGCAACGGCTACAAGACCCGCCCCTTCGAGCGGATTCTCGGCGAGGTGAGGGGGTTCATCGATGTGGCCGAGGCCGAGGGCGTCCATCCCGGCGGGGTCCATCTGGAGATGACCGGCCAGAATGTGACCGAGTGTCTGGGCGGGGCGCAGGCCCTGACCGAGGATGACCTGTCCAGCCGTTACCACACCCATTGCGACCCGCGCCTGAATGCGGATCAGGCGCTCGAACTGGCCTTCCTGGTCGCCGAGCGACTGAAAGCCGGACGACGCGCCCGGGCGGAGGCGGCGTGAGGTGATGGACGTCGGAAAACCCGCAGGTGAGGACGCCGAAACGGCTCTGGGTGGCGGGCGGTGTGCCTATCAGGGGGCACCCGGTGCCTTCAGTCACGAGGCCTGTATGGCGCTGCGCCCCTGGGATGAGGCTGTCGCCTATGACTCCTTTGAGGCTGCTCTCGCGGCCTTGAAGTCCGGCGAGGTCGGCTGCGCCCTGATCCCGGTCGAGAATAGCGCCATTGGCCGGGTCGAGCCGGCGGCGACCCTGGTCGAGGCCGCGGATCTGAACATTGTTTCGGAGGTCTGGCGGCCTATTCGTCTGGCCCTGATGGCGCCGGCCGGCGCGAGCTTGCGAACCGTCAGGACGGCCGAGAGCCATCCGATCGCCCTGCGGCAGTGTCCGGCCTCGCTGGCCGCGCTCGGGCTCACGCCGGTCGAGGCCTTTGACACGGCCGGCGCGGCCCGTGCGGTGGCCGAGGCGGGGGATGTCACCCGGGCCGCCGTGGCCCCGGTCGGAGCGGCCGAAGTCTATGACTTGTCGATTTTGCGCAACGACATCCAGGATTCGGAAAACAATCGCACGCGTTTTGTCCTGTTGAGCCCCAGAACGGCTTGACGCGGCATGATCCGTGCGTTTTCTGAACCCATGGTCCGCTCGCAAGCCCTCGCTGCGCCTGCCTTCGCCCGCGTTTGTGCGGCGGCGGACCTGTATTTCTACGGCTTTCGATACGCCGGCTGAGGCGTCCGGGACTTCGTCCTGACGGCCTCGCCGGCGACCGCCCCGGGACGGGGCGGCGGCTCGCAAAATCCCCATTGCCGTATCTCGAAACCGAAAGTCTCTTCCCGTGCCCCACTCCAGTATCAAGCCCGGCCTCCAGCAAGTCTGGCCCGCCGCCCCGGATCTCTCGCCCGAACATCTGGCGCTCGCTGCCCTGCGGCACGAGATCGATGAGATCGACGACGAACTTCTGGCCCTGTTCGAACGCCGCCTCGCCATCGCCGCCCGCGTCGGCCAGGCCAAGGATGCCCCCGTCGGCCCGCATGTGAAACTGCGGCCAGACCGGGAACAGACGGTCCTGACGCGCATGCTCGCCCGCGCCCGCCCCGACAATCGTGAGGCCGTCGAATCCCTCTGGCGGCAGATCGTCGGCTGGGGTCTGGCCCGTCAGGGCCGCATCAAGGTCCAGGTCTGGTCGCCGGTCGAGCCGACCCGGGCCTTCGACGGCGCGCGCCTGCGGTTCGGCGCCGCGGCTGACATGCGCGCCGTCCGCGATCCCCAGACCGCCCTGGCCTGGGCTGCCGAAGGGCACGGGGTTGCGGTTCTCGCCGTCAACGGGGACGACGCCTGGTGGACGGGCCTGCGCCGTGAATGGTCGATGCTGAGCGTGTTCGACGGCTTCGGCGGCGAGACCCCGACGGCACTGGCCGTCGGTCGTATCGACCCGGCAGCCCTGCCCACCGGACGGCGGGTCATCGTCGATGCCGGCGGAGACGCCGGTGACGGCGCTGGCATCCGCCGGCGGGGCCTGGCCACCCACCACGGATGGACCCTCTCCCTCACGGATGCGAGACTTCCGGTCGGCGGCGACGAGGGCTGCGTCGGCGCGATCGGCTGACGATCCGGGGGCTAGCCGGCCTTGGCGGCCCGGATGGCGCGGTCAAGCTCGGCCGGGTTGTTGCCGGCGGTCAGGCGGCCATTGATGAAGAAGGTCGGCGTGCCTTCCAGTCCGAGCGTGGCGGCTCCCGTATGCACATCCGCAAGGATCCGGGAGATGGCAGGAGACTGTAGCGCGGGATTTGCCCGGGCCATATCGACCCCGTTGGCAGCCAGAATTCGGTCGATCGCCTGGGGGCTCAGCGCCGCTTCAGCCATCAGGGCATTATGGACCTCCAGATAGCGCCCCTGGGCATGGGCCGCGAGCGCACCCCGCGCCGCGTACTGCGACGTCACACTGGTTCCCTGATCAAGGATCGGCCATTCCTTGAAAATGAACCGCACATCCGGATGCGCGCGCATCAGCGAGACGTAAGCGGGTGCCACATTCTTGCAGTAGGGACAGCGGTAGTCGAAGAACTGCACCACTGTTACCCTGGCATCCGATGGGCCGAAGGCGGGTTCGCCGGGGCCGGCGGCCAGGCTGGTCGGATTGGCGCTGGCGGCGGCATTCGTCGCGCTCATGCGGTCGGTCGCGGCACGCGCGTCGCGCGCCCGAACCACCTCGTCAAGCACTTCCGGATGGGCCAGCAGATAGCTGCGAACCCTTGCGCCGAAATCGCCGGTCCCGTTTGCGTAGGGCAGGGCTGCGAGCAACAAGGCGATGATCGAAACCGAAAGGGCCGTCAGGCTGAGCCATTTCGGCGACAAGGCCCGGGCAGGTGCGACGGGGCTCGGATCAGGCGCGTCGTTCATTCAGTCTCTCGAGGTCAACTGGCGGGAATGACGCCGCCGCGGTCGCGGCGGCTGTTGCGGCGGTCGACGTCGTCGATGTCCTGCTGTGTTGCGCCCGAGGCGAAGACAATGTCCATGGCCCGGGTCCATTCCGCCGTCCCGGGGTCCAGCATATCGCGGGCGCGCAGGGCGAACTGCGTGGCCTGAACCTCGGCTCCGGCGGCGAAATACATCTCGGCCGATGCGAGACGCGCCTCACCCTCCTTGCCCTGGCTGGCATAGGCCTGGCTCAACAACCGCCACCCCATGGTGTTGTCATTCTCCAGCGCCGTGGCCCGCTTCAATTCGGCGATGGCGGGATCCAGATTCGCCGGATCATGGGTTTCGATCAGGGCATGGGCCAGATTGATGCGCAGCAGGGGGGCGTCCGGCCGCAGCTCGACCGACCGCCGGTGCGCGCCGATGGCCTCAGCGGGCCGGCCCTCTTCGAACAGGATCTGACCCCGCAACTCCCAGAAGTACGGATTGTCCGGCTGTTCGGTCAGAAGAGCGTCAACCGCGTTCAGCGCCTTCTCGGTCTGGCCGTCGCGATACCAGGCGATCGAACGGGCATAGCGGCCGGGCAGGGACACATCGCTCTCTGGATAGTCGCGAAGGGTCTGGATCGGATCGTCCATGAAGGCGTGGATCTTGGCGAGAATCAGTGCGTGCTGGGCGATCCGTTCCGGACTGTCTGTACGATGGTAGTTGGACTGTTCGGAGACAAAGCGGCGCAGATTCTCGATCCGGTCAGATGACAGCGGATGGCTGCGGAAATAGGGGAAGCGGCGGGCGTCGGAGAACACCTCCTGCGAGCGGAAATTCTCGAAGAAATTCACCAAGCCGCGGCCCGACTCGCCGGCATTCTCCAGGGCCCGGGCCCCCGTATTGTCGGCCTCGCCTTCCTGATGGGTCATGTAGCGCAGGGCGCTGAGGGTGCCGAAATACTGGCTGTTGCCGAGAAGGACGGCGCCGGCCTGGGGTGACCCTGCCGCGAGGGCCAGGGCACCCAGCGCCATGGTCATGAGCATGGGCTGCATGGCGGCACCCTGGGCTCCGTCACGCAGGGTATGGCGATTCTTGATGTGGCCGGCCTCGTGCGCAATCACGCCGAGCAGTTCATTGGGCGAACGGGTTCTGAGGATCAGGCCGGTGTTTACGCCCATGATCCGGCCGCGGGTCGCGAAGGCGTTCAGGTCGTTATCGTTGATGAGCAGGATCTCGACCTCGGACGGTTCCAGTCCCATGGCGGTGAATACCGGGGCGGACCATTCGTGAATGATGCCCTCGATCTCGGTATCCCGGATCGCGTTCTGGGCCGAGGCAGGCGAGCCCGTCGCCAGCCCGACCATGACGGCGGCAATGGCACCGGTCGTGCGGAAGACGCTGCGGGATAACCAGTTCAAAACGAACTCCTCATACCCAAAACACCCCCCGCACCGATCCTCACAACCTAATCACGGCCTTTCAGCGGCGCCACCATCCGCGCTTGGGCTTCTCGGGCGGAGCCACAATCTGGTTCGGGTCCTCGGCGATCAGGGCCGCGACATCAACCTCAGGCTGCGGGGCCGGTTTTGGCTTGGAAACAGCAGCGGCTATCGGCTCCGGCAGTGCCTCGAGTGCGGCCGCGGCTTCTTCCGGCGTGACGTCCAGAACAGCCGGTTCGGCGATCGGTTCGGCTTCGTCGGGCATGACGTCCGCGCTTGGTTCTGCGGCTGTGTCTCCCGTCGCGACCTTGCGGCGCACGCGACGACGCTTGGGTTCCGCGGCGAGGGTGACGGGGGCAACCTCGATGGTTTCCTCGACAACCACGGCCATCGGCGTGTCGGGCGAGCTGTCCGTCGGCATGCCTTCATTGGTGGCGCGGGCCTCGACCTTGGCCTCCTGGGTCAGCCCCTGATCCGCGCCACGGTCGCGACCGCGACCGCGCCCCCGGCGACGGCGCGAGCGGGGACCGCGTTCCCCGCCGCCTTCGTTCTCGGGACGCTCATCGACGTCGGCTGCAGGGCGCGCAGCGACCGGACCGCTTCCGACTGTCTCGGTCCGCTCCGGATTGATCGGGTCGAACCAGACGTAGGGGTCGTCCAGCGAAGGAGTCCGACCGCGAACCCAGGTGAACCCGTCCCGTTCGCCGCCTTCCTCACGCACCCGACGTCCGCCGCGGCGGCCCCGGCGACGGCGGCGGCCGCTTTCGCTGTCGTCATCATCGTCTCCGGCCATAAGGGCAGGCGCGGCAAGCCCTGCACCGGCCTCGGCCGTTGAGTTTTCGGCACTGTCGCGACGTCCGCCCCGGCGACGACGGCCACGTCCGCGACCACCTTCGCCTTCGACACGTTCGGTCCGCTCGCGCGGCCCGTCGTCATCTGCGTCTTCCCGATCCTCGTCGGCGTCATCGTCGGCGATGAACTCTTCACCATCGTCGTCTTCATCAGCGAAGTCGCTGTCGTCGAAATCGTCGTCCAGATCAACGAAGGCTTCGGGGCGTTCGGGCGGGACGAAATCCTCGTTGGTTTCAGTTCGCTCGACGGCATGTTCGCCCTGGCCGAGACTGTCGTCGATCAGAATGACGACGTTCAGGCCGCGCTGGACCAGCATGCGCTGCAGATAGTCGCGCTTGTGGTTCAGGATGTAGAGGGCCACGGCGGTGCAGAGGCGCAGATTGATCGAGCCCGCGCCGTTCTTGCCGGCCTCGATGTCAACCGCCCGAAGGGTCATCAGGGCAGCGCTCTCGGCGGACCGGACCCGCCCGGCACCCTGGCAGTGAGGGCAAACCTCGGTAGCCCCCTCGATGACGCCGAGGCGGCGGCGCTGGCGGCTGATTTCCATCAGGCCGAAGCCCGAGATGCGGCCCATCTGGATGCGGGCACGGTCCTTGGCCAGCGCGTCCTTCAGGGCCTTTTCGACGGCGCGGTTGTTCTTCGACTCATCCATGTCGATGAAGTCGATGACGATCAGGCCGGCGAGGTCGCGCAGACGCAGCTGGCGGGCGGCCTCAACGGCGGCCTCCATATTGGTCTTGGTGGCAGTGGCCTCGACGTTGCGTTCCTTGGTGGAGCGACCCGAGTTCACGTCGATAGCGACCAGTGCCTCGGTCTGGTTGATGACCAGATAGCCGCCGGAGTGCAGGGGCACGACCGGCTGATGGATCTGGGTCAGCATCTCTTCGATACCGTTGGTCGCGAACAGCGGCCGGGCCCCCTGGTAGAGATGCACCTTTTTCGACTGCGCAGGCATAAGCACGCGCATGAAGTCACGGGCCTCCCTGAAGCCCTCTACGCCCTCGACCTGAATGCCGTCGAAATCCTTGTCGAACATGTCGCGGACAGCGCGACGAACGAGGTTTTCCTCCTCATAGATGACCGAGGGCGCGTTCGACTTCAGCGTGGTTTCGCGGATCGTTTCCCACAGGCGCAGCAGATATTCGTAGTCGCGCTTGATCTCGGCCTTGGTGCGTTTGGCACCGGCGGTGCGGATGATCAGCCCCATGCCCTGGGGCACATGCAGGGCCGCTGCGGCGGCTTTCAGACGTTTGCGGTCGGTGGCCTGGGTGATCTTGCGCGAGATGCCGCCGCCCTTGCCGGTATTGGGCATGAGCACACAGTAGCGGCCGGCCAGCGACAGCCAGGTGGTCAGGGCCGCACCCTTGCCGCCGCGCTCGTCCTTGACGACCTGGACCAGCATGACCTGGCGACGCTTGATGACGTCCTGGATCTTGTAGCGGCGCATCAGGCGGCGCTTGAGCCGCTCTTCCTCGGCCATGCCGCCTTCGGATTCGTCGTCACCCTCGCGAGCATGCTCTTCGTGATCGTCGTCGTCCGAATGCGCTTCGGCCATGATGGCTTCGCGGTCGGCGACCGGGATCTGGTAATAATCGGGGTGGATTTCGCTGAAGGCGAGGAAGCCGTGGCGGTTACCGCCGTACTCCACGAAAGCCGCCTGCAGGCTGGGCTCTACGCGAACGACCTTGGCAAGATAGATATTGCCGCGAAGCTGGCGCTTCGCACGGGATTCAAAGTCGAATTCCTCGACCTGACGGCCCTCGACGATGGCGACCCGGGTCTCCTCGGGATGCGCCGCATCGATCAACATGGTTTTTGACATGGAACAGTTCTCTCTGGCGCGCACGGCCATCCCCGCGAAGGGGCAAGGCGGCTCGCCGAATGGGATTGCGGGCAGGCGCAGGCGTCATCCCGTCGCCGCGGCGAAGGCCGCGGCAGATGTCGGTTGTTTCAAACCGGAAGGGAGCGCAGGCGAAAAGGCCCATGGGGGTTCAATATGGTCCTGGATCCGGACGCGCCGTCGAAGGGCGTCCCGGACCCGGTCGTCGAATCGGCGGGGGTAACCGGCCGGCTCTCGGATCAGTGAAAGTCATGCCGCGAAGAGGGCGCGCCCAAGCCTGAAGGTTCAGGGGACGCGATCGTTCGCGAGCAGACCAAGCATAGGCCTGCCCATCGCGAATTAAAAGCCGAATGCGCCTTAACCGATTGGCGACGACGTTGCCGCATCATGGGCTCAACCAAAAAGGTGGGTCTCCGTCAAAATGTACGGCCGGTCACGTATCAATCTGGCGCAGTGGCGCGTTCGCGAATGGGCGATGACGGCGATGGCCTTCGTCGTCATCTGCTTTGTCCTGCTGACAGCCGGTCGCGGTCTGGCTTCCGGAGCCGTCGGCGAGGTGCTGCGCGTCCGCCTCGGCGGCGATTCCGAACACACCCGGATCGTCCTGGACCTCGACCGGACATCGCGCGGACAGGTGATCCAGCCCGGTGATAACGGCCGGGTGGTGTTGTCGCTGGCTGGAGTCTCGCCCGGTCGCGGTCTGAACGGCAGAGGCACGGGTCTGGTCCGCGGCTGGCGGGTGACCGGCGCAGGCGCGACTTCGCGGGTGGAGCTCGACCTTGCGACCAGTGCCGAGATCGAACGCCGCTTTCTGCTGCCGCCCGGCGACGGCATTGGCCATTTCCGCTATGTGATCGACCTCAAGGCGGTCGGGCGCGCTCCGACGGCACGTCCGCCCCGGGCTCCGTCAACCTCATCCCGTCGTGCCGACCGCCCGAACACCCGTCCGCTCATTTTCATTGACGCCGGTCACGGTGGCCGGGATCCGGGTGCCACCGGGGCGGAAAGTCGTGAGAGCGCCATCACCCTTGCCGCAGCGCTCGATCTGAAGCGTGAGCTCGAAGGCACCGGCCGTTACCGGGTCCGCCTGACGCGGGACAGCGACACCTATGTCGCCCTCTACCGCCGCGTCGCCATCGCCCGTCAGGCCGATGCAGACCTGTTCATCAGCCTGCATGCCGACGCCGGCGCCGACCCGGCCACGCGAGGCGCCAGCGTCTACACCCTGTCCGAACAGGGCGCGGGCCGGGCCGTGCGCGAGTTCACGCGCGGCGAAAACTGGCACCGAAGCCTGAACCTGCCGGGGCGCGACCCCTCGGTTGACCGCATCCTGCTGGACATGACCCAGCGCGCCACCCAGAACCGGTCGGCCCAGCTGGCCCGCACCCTGCTGGGCGAGCTGGAGGGTGCCGACCATCCCATGCTGCGCCGCAGCCACCGCGACGCCGGCCTGGCCGTCTTGCTGGCCCCCGATGTGCCCGCTGTCCTGCTGGAGATGGGCTTCATCACCAATCCCGAGGACGAGCGACTGCTGAATGACAGCCGCGCGCGCCGCCGCCTGATGCGGGCGGTGGCCGAAGGCATCGACCGCTATTTCCGCGAACCCTCGGGCACGCTGCAGATGGCCTCGGTGGGCGGAGCGCAGGGCCAGCCCTGATCGTTTACGGGCGGAACCGGGTGCGCGCCGGGGCTGAAAGCGCTATCTGATTTCGATGCGCCTGCGTGTCGTTGATCTGGAAACCTCCGGTGGAGACCGGTCCGCCGAGATCCTTGAGGTCGGGATCGTCGATGTCGTGCCCGATGGCGCGGGGGGCTGGGTCGCGCTGCCGCCCGTGACGAAGCTGTTCCGGCCGCGGGGCGAGATCTCGTTTCACGCCATGGCGGTGCACCACCTGACGCCAGAGCATTTCTGCGACGACGATCCGCACTGTGATGAGTACCGGCTGCGCGAGATGTTTCTGCCGACGCCCGCCGATGTGATGGTGGCGCATTCGGCGCGGTTCGAGCGGGGGTTTATCGCCGATACGGCCCATGGCGGCCTGCCGTGGATCTGCACTGTGCGGGCGGCGAAGAACGTCTGGCCCGAGGCGCCGGGGCATTCCAATCAGGTGCTGCGGTACTGGCGCGGCCTGCGGCTGGATACGGCGCTGGCCGATCCGGCGCATCGGGCGGGGCCGGACGCCTGGGTGACGGCGCATCTGCTGATCGACATGCTGAAGGTCGCCACGGTCGAGCAGATGCTGGCCTGGACCAATGAACCGCGGCGGCTGGACCGGATTCCGTTCGGCAAACATCGCGGACGGCCGTGGGCCGAGCCGCCGGATGACTATCTGCGCTGGATGGTCGGCCAGGGAGGATCCGGGCAGGGCGATATGGACGCCGATGTCGTGGCCGCCGCGCGACAGGAGCTGAACCGTCGCGTCACGGCTCTAGCCGGGGCCTCCGACGCGGGCTAAACGAATCCGGCGAGTCCGTCTTTCGGAGTATCAGGTGAAGATTGCCGAACGCTGGTTCGTGATGGCGGGCGTGGCCCTGCTGGGGGCGATTGCCCTGGCCGGGCTGATCCTGGCCATCTATGCGGCCTGGCTGTTTCATGACCTGCCCGATGCATCCGAGCTGGCCGACTACCGGCCGGCGACGGCGACGCGCGTCTATGCCGGCGACGGCACCCTGATCGGCGAATTCTCGGACGAGCGGCGCATCTATGTGCCGTATGAGCAGATACCCCTGCCGGTGATCCAGGCCTTCCTCGCCGCTGAGGATCGCAATTTCTTCAACCACGGCGGCATTGATGTGGGCGGCCTCGGCCGGGCCATGTTCAAGAACATCTTCAACGCCGCCACGGGCCGGCGTCTTGAGGGCGGCTCGACCATCACCCAGCAGGTGGCCAAGAACGTGCTGCTGACCAATGAGAGCAGCATCAACCGCAAGGTCAAGGAAGCCATCCTCGCCAACCGGCTGGAAGCGACCCTGACCAAACAACAGATCATGGAGCTGTATCTCAACGAGATTTTCCTCGGCTACCGCTCCTATGGTGTCGCAGCGGCGGCCTACAACTATTTCGGCAAGTCGCTGAGCCAGCTGACCCCGGATGAGGCGGCCTTCCTCGCCGCCCTGCCCAAGGGGCCGAACAACTACCACCCCAAACGCCACCCTGAGGCCGCCCTGGGCCGCCGCAACTGGGTGCTGGGCGAAATGAACCAGAACGGCTTCATCGATGACGGCCAGCTGGCAGCGGCGCTGGCCCGGCCGCTGGCCGCGCAGGATGCGCCGCGCCGGGCCCAGTATGCCGACGCCGACTTCTTCGTCGAGGAAGCCCGCCGTCAGGCCATCGCCCGCTTCGGTCAGGAACAGGTCAACCGTGGCGGCTATTATCTGCGAACCACGCTGGACCCGACGCTACAGTCGGCGGCCCGTGACGCCCTGATGAGGGGGCTGGAGAACTATGACCGGCGGCACGGCTGGCGCGGGCCGTGGGGCCGCACCGATTTCGCCGAGGGCTGGCGCGAGACCGCCGTTCGGGGCCAGCGCCCCCCCGAGCGCCGGGCCTGGGAAGCCGCAGCCGTGGAATCCGTCTCAGGCAATACGGTCCGTATCCGCACCGCGCGCGACAACCGCTCGGGCTCCCTGATTACCGCCGATGCGGCCTGGGCCAATGCCAACCGGCCGCTGCGGCGGGGCGACCTGATCTTTGTCGAGGCGCGCAACGGGCAATACGCCCTGAAACAGGTGCCCAACGTCAATGGTGCCCTCGTGGCGATCGAGCCCCAGTCCGGGCGGGTGCTGGCCATGGTCGGGGGCTATTCCTATGCCTTGTCCAGCTTCAATCGCGCGACACAGGCGAACCGCCAGCCGGGCTCGGCCTTCAAGCCATTCGTCTATGCAACGGCTCTGGAGGGCGACTACACGCCGGCCTCGATCGTTCTGGACGCCCCGATCAGCTTCGCCGGCGGGCCCAACGGTACGCGGTGGAGCCCCGAGAACTACAGCCGCGAATTCTACGGACCGCAGAGCCTGCGGCGCGGGCTGGAGCTGTCGCGCAACGTCATGACCGTAAGGCTGGCGGAGGACGTGGGCATGCGCAATGTTGTGGATCTGGCCCGGCGGATGGGCGTGGCCGACAATCTGCAGCCGAACCTGTCGGTGTCACTCGGTGCGGGCGAGACCACCCCCTATCGCCTTACGGCTGCCTATGCCGCCTTCGTCAACGGTGGCCGCAGGGTCGATCCCTATCTGATCGAGATGGTCCAGGACCGCGACGGCGAGACCATCTTCCGTGCGGACCGGCGTCGCTGCCGTGACTGCGGCCGGGTCTTCAGCGGGCAGGAGTCGCCCCGGCTCGAGGGGCGGGGGACACAGGTGATCGATCCGATCACGGCCTATCAGATCAGTTCGATGCTGGAGGGTGTCATCCAGCGCGGGACGGGGGCCAGCGCGCGCGGGCTCGGTCGGTGGGTCGGCGGCAAGACGGGCACTACCAATGAATACCGCTCGGCCTGGTTCGTCGGCTTCTCGTCCGACATCGTGGTCGGGGTGTTCATCGGCTTTGACGACAACCGGCCGTTGGGATCGGGCGAGACCGGCGCGACCGGCCCGGTGCCGGTCTTTACCGAGTTCATGCAGGTGGCCCTGCGCGAACGTCCGGCCCGGCCGTTCGTCCGGCCGCGGAACGCGGTCTTCCGCACGGTCAACGGTATCGAGGAGGCTTTCCGCCCCGGCACCGAGCGCCGGATCGAGGAAATTCCTACAGAGGAAATCCCGATCGGGCCTCAGAACTACGACGAGATCGTTCGTCGTGAGGAGGAAGAGGCCGAGGGGCAGGGACTCACCACCGCCCCCGCTGCTCCGCCGGCCACACCGCAGGTCCCCCGCAAGGAGCCCGCAGAGGACTTGAGCGGACTTTATTGATAGGCTGGTCGACGCCTGCCGGGCCGCGCAGACAGCGTCGCTCTTCCGGCGACGGTAAAGCGGCAATCACGACCGCGAGCCACTAGCCACCCACCCCGGCGCGTCCTATGTCCGCGCCTCACTTTTGTATCGCAGGAGTTCGCGATGAGACCGGATGTTGAGGCCATGAAGGCCGACATCGAGCAGAGCATCGCTCTGCTCAGGAGGCGTCTTTGACTGGGATGTCGCGCTTCGAAAACTCGATGAGCTGAACGCCCGGGTCGAGGACCCGACGCTCTGGAACGATCCCGAGGCGGCCCAGGCCGTCTCACGCGACCGGTCGCGGCTGGCCGCCCAGATTGACACCGTCCGCGCGATGGAAACCGGTCTGGAGGAGGGTGTCATGCTCGCCGACATGGCCGACGAGGAAGGCGACGAGGCGACGCTGGAGGAGGCGCGCAGCTCGCTGAAGGCCATCAAGGAGCGCGCCGGGCGAGCCGAGCTGGAGGCGCTGCTGTCGGGCGAGGCTGACGGTAATGACGCCTATCTTGAGGTGAACTCCGGTGCCGGCGGGACCGAGTCCTGCGACTGGGCCGGTATGCTGCTGCGCATGTACAGCCGCTGGGCCCGGGCGCACGGCTATGAGGTCGAGCTGGAGGCCGAGGAATCGGGCGATCAGGCCGGCATCAAGTCGGCCACTATCCTGATCACCGGGCCGAACGCCTATGGATGGTTGAAGTCGGAATCGGGCGTGCACCGGCTGGTTCGCATCAGCCCCTATGACGCGGCAGCCAAGCGGCACACCTCCTTCGCCTCGATCGGGGTGTCGCCGGTGGTGGATGATGCCATCGAGATCGACATCAATCCGTCGGACGTGCGTACTGACACCTACCGCGCCTCGGGCTCGGGCGGTCAGCACATCAACAAGACGGATTCGGCTGTCCGCCTGACGCACATTCCGACCAATACCGTGGTGGCCTGTCAGGCGGGCCGGTCGCAGCACCAGAACCGCGAACAGGCGTGGAAGATGCTGCGGGCGCGCCTTTATGAACTGGAACTGCAACGGCGTGAGGCCGCGGCCCAGGCCGTAGCCGACGCCAAGACCGATATCGGCTGGGGTCACCAGATCCGGTCCTACGTCCTGCAGCCCTATCAGATGGTCAAGGACCTGCGGACCAACGTCGAGACCTCGGACACCCAGGGCGTGCTGGACGGCGATCTGGACCTGTTCATGGGGGCCGCGCTGGCTGCGCGGGTCGGCGAGACGCGCGGATCGACCGTCGACTAGAAAAAAGGCCCCGGAGCGATCCGGGGCCTTTTGTCTTTCAGACCTGATGGATCAGGCCGAAGGACCCTTCATGTCGATGATCTGCGGCGCGGGCTCTTGCGCAACCGGGCGCGGGGCCGGTGCGGGAGCCGGAGCTTCACGGCGGCCCTGCAGGACGCGGCCCTGGAAATAGGCACCGATATCGATCGACATCTGTTCAGCGGTGATGTCGCCGTCGACATAGGCCGTAGCGATCAGCTTGACCTGTTTGCCCGAGATGCCGCCGACGACGCGGCCGCGGACCTCGACATAGTCGGCCGAGACATTGCCCTCGACCGCACCGGTCTCACCGACGATCAGCCGGCCGACACGGACGTCGCCCTTGACCGCGCCGTCAATCTGAAGATCGCCGCCGCCCGAGATACTGCCGTCGAACTGGAGATCCGATGACAGGGTCGACAGACCGCGCGCGCCGGGTGCCGGGGACGCTGCGGCACGCACCGGGGCAGACGGCGAACCGCCCGGTGACGGCAGGTCGGGGAGCGGCGGGATCGAAGAACCGTTGTCAGCGCGGGGCTGGGGCGACGGGGCGGGGGATTTAGTCTTGTTGAACAAGTTGGTCTCCGGCTCTCATGAAGCGGGCGGGGTTTTGAGGTCGGCCGTTCATCCACACTTCATAATGCAGATGCACGCCCGTGGAGCGTCCGGTGGTTCCCATGGCGCCGACAGGCTGACCGAGTTTGATCCGCTGCCCGGCTCGGACAGCAGTGGCATTCAGGTGGGCGTAGCGCGTCTTGAAACCGCGACCATGGTCTATCTCAACGGTGTTGCCATACCCTGAACGAACTCCGACAAAAGACACGGTTCCCGGAGCCGGGGCGTAGATCGGCGTGTTGAGCGGCGCGGCGAAGTCCTGACCCTGATGCAGGGCAGGGCGGCCGTTGAACGGGTCGAAGCGAACACCGAAGCCCGAAGTCGTGCGGGCCTGGGTCGGGCGGTGGAAGGGCATACCCTCGGCGGCGCTGGCCAGGGACCGCATGTCGGAGAGGTTGTCAGCGGCGTGGCGAATGCGCACGGCGAAGGCTTCATCCACGTCCAGCACAGCCGCCAGGGCCCGTGGGTCGCGGGCCTCAACCAGTGGTCCACCAAGGGCCGTATCATGAGGCGTGTAGGCCGCCGGGTTCAGTCCAGCCAGTCGGAAAGCCAGACGCAGTCGTTCAGCGCGGGTCTGGGCCTCGGTTTCGGCCCGGGCGATCAGTCGCTCCTGATCCATCCGCACGGCGATCATGCGCTGGACTGGCGACGAGCGGTCGGGATTGAGGGCCGGCGCAGGCCGCAGGGCCTGTTCGGCACCCTCGACGCCGCGGAACATGCCCATCACCTGGGTCAGGGCCGCATGGCGGCGTTCGACCATCTGGGCCATTTCGTCGAGCGAGCCGGTCGTGGCGGTCATGCGCACCACGGCGCTGTCCAGCCGGGCCTGCAGGTCGGCGTTCATCCGTTCCGAGGCGGCGCGAGCGCTGGCGACGGTGCGGTCCGCCCTGCTCTGCGCCACCATGTCGAAGATCATGCTGCCGGAGGCCAGGAGGGTCCAGCCACCCAGCAGGACAGCGGCCAAGGCCCCCACCGCCTGCTTGCCGGGCGTGAGTGCCCAGGCGCGGACGGAGTCGCCATCGCGCAGATACAGATATCGGGTCGGAAACCAGGTTCCGATCAGAGACGGCCGGACAGACGGCTCTTGCACGGTCATTACGCAACGCCCCCAGAACGTAGGACGAAGGGTTATGCGCCATGCTGCAGTCCCGGGACAAGTCTGTTCACAACTTGTTAACCATCCTGAACTGCCCAAGCGCGAATAACGTGGGTATTCGCCTCCCAGACTCGCTTGACAGGCGAGTTCGCGAATCTACGTAACGACAGTTAACCCGTTGCCGGGGGCCGGATCGTCCCGTGATCAGAGCGATCTTGTGGCCGCCAAGACTTCCGCCGCGTGGTTCTTGACTGACACCTTGCGCCAGACCCGCCGAACGACGCCCGTACCGTCGATCAGGAATGTGGCTCGCTCGATGCCCATATAGGCGCGACCGTAAAGCGTTTTCTCGACCCAGACGCCGAAGGCCTCCGTCACGTCCTCCGGTTCATCAGAGGCGAGGACGACCTTGAGATCGTGTTTGGCCTTGAAGCGGTCGAGCTTCTTCACCGGATCACGGGACACACCGATGACGGTCGTGCCGATCTGCTCGAAGTCCGCAATCAGGGCCGAGAAGTCCTGGCTTTCGGTCGTACAGCCCGGCGTATCGGCCTTGGGGTAGAAATAGAGCACGACCTTGCGGCCTTTCAGGGCATCCAGCGAGACCCGTCCGCCATCGGCGGTCGCCATGTCGAAGGCGGGGGCCTTCGAACCCTCAGTAACATCAGGCATTTCAGGTCTCTCTAGGACTGGATGGGTTTGACCAGGACGATCTTCTTCTTGCCGGCGGCCAGTTTCAGCACACCGTCGGCATTGACGTCGGACGCCTCGATCAGCCGGGCACCGTCGGCGATGGCTGCATCGTTCAGGCGCAGGCCGCCGCCCTGGGCGAGCCGGCGGGCCTCGCCGTTGGAGGCGGTCAGCCCGGCCCTTGTGGTCACGGCGGCGATCATGGCGCCGATCACTTCGTCATGCGGCAGTTCGACGGTGGGCAGGTCGGCGGACAGGGTGCCGCGCTCGAAGGCCCCCTCTGCAGCGGCGCGGGCCGTGGCGGCTGCGTCAGCGCCGTGCAGCATGGTCGTGGCGGCGTCGGCCAGGGTCTTCTTGGCGTCGTTTATGCCGGCCCCTTCCAGCGCCTCCAGTCGGGCGATCTCGTCGAGCGGCAGGTCGGTGAACAATCGCAGGAATCTGCCCACGTCGGCGTCGTCGGCGTTGCGCCAGAACTGCCAGTAGTCGTACGGGCTGAGCTGTTCGGCGTTCAGCCACACTGCGCCCTGGGCTGTCTTGCCCATCTTGCCGCCCGAGGCTGTCGTCAGCAGCGGCGTTGTCAGGCCGAAGGCGGCCTTCTGGTCCACGCGGCGTACCAGGTCGACGCCCGAGACGATGTTGCCCCACTGGTCCGACCCGCCCATCTGCAGGGTGCAGCCGCGGGCGCGGTTCAGCTCGAGGAAGTCCACCGATTGCATCAGCATGTAGTTGAACTCGAGGAAGGTCATCGGCTGTTCGCGTTCCAGCCGCAGCTTGACCGAGTCGAAGGCCAGCATCCGGTTGATGGTGAAATGCGTGCCGTACTCTCGCAGGAATTCGACATAGCCGTAGGTCGACAGCCAGGCGTCATTGTCGACCATGACCGCATCGGTCGGGCCGTCGCCGAAGGTCAGGAATTTCTCGAACACCGTCTTGATGGAGGCGATGTTGGCCTGGATGGTTTCGTCGGTCAGCTGGGGCCGCGAGGCGTCCTTGCCGGTCGGATCGCCGACCTTGGTCGTGCCGCCGCCCATCAGGACGATAGGCTTGCCACCGGCCTGCTGGAGCCGGCGCAGCATCATGATCTGGATCAGGCTGCCGACATGCAGCGACGGCGCCGTGGCGTCGAAGCCGATGTAGCCCGTCACAACGCCCGTCGCCGCCGCGGCATCCAGCTCCGCCGGGTGGGTGATCTGATGGATGTAGCCGCGCGCCTGGAGGGTTTGCAGGAAGTCGGACTTGAAAATCTGGTCGCTCATGGCGGCTCCGTTAGCAGGGATGCCGGCGGGCGTCATGGGAGTTTGCGCGCCGGTGTGGGCGGCGCGTGTGTTCGCTGGCCGCTCGTCAGATCGAGGGGCGGTAATACAGGCCGGAAAGGGCGCGGGCGGCGATCATGTGGTTTGGATAGGACCTGGGCGGCGCAGCGGTCAAGGCTCAGACGGGCGAGAGAGTTTCGACGTTTGACCCGGAAGCGACCCGCGCTATCGAGAGGATATGCAATTCGAGCGGGCCCTTGTTCCATACCCCGACACGACTGAGCCGCTCGCGGGGCGGATCGACGTCGAGGTCGATTGGGAAGGACGCTCGTGGATCCATGTGGTGTTTCGTGCGTCAGGGTTCAGCGACGGCATTGTCCTTCCCGCAGCGGGCGGCGGGCGCCGCGACGAGCTCTGGAAACACACCTGTTGCGAGGTCTTCGGCCGACGCCAGGACCGGAGCTACGCCGAGTTTAACCTGTCGCCCTCGATGGCATGGGCCGCCTACGGTTTCTCCGGCTACCGGGCCGACATGGCCGATCTCAATGTGGGCGAACCCCGGATCACCTTTGAGAAGAGCGAAGGAGGATTCGAGCTCACGGCCATCCTCTTCTGGAACGAGTGGCCGCATCTGGACGCCATCGGGCTTTCAGCGGTGATCGAAACCGTCGGCGGAGCGAAATCCTGGTGGGCGCTCAATCATCCATCGGATAAGCCGGACTTCCACCATCCTGAATCGTTCGCCCTGAAGTCGCCTGTGCTGGGGAAGCCATGAAATTCGGCATCGACCGCCTGCTGTCCGAGCCCGAGCTGCGGGACGCGCTGAAGGGAAGGCGCGTCGCCCTGCTGGGCCATCCGGCCTCGGTGACGGCGGACCTGACGCATTCGCTCGACGCCCTGAAGGCCTGTCCCGACCTGAACGTCACGGCGGCGTTCGGACCGCAGCATGGCATGCGCGGCGACCTGCAGGACAATATGATGGAGAGCCCGGACTTCACCGATCCGCGGCACGGCATTCCGGTCTTCAGCCTCTATGGCGAGGTGCGGCGGCCCACCGGCCAGGCGATGGGGACGTTCGACGTCCTGCTGGTCGACATGCAGGACCTGGGCTGCCGGATCTACACCTTCGTGACGACGCTGCTCTATGTGCTGGAAGAGTCGGCGAAGCACGGCAAGGCGGTCTGGGTGCTGGACCGGCCCAACCCCGCCGGGCGGCCCGTGGAGGGCACGACCCTGCTGCCGGGCTGGGAGAGTTTCGTCGGGGCCGGGCCGATGCCGATGCGGCACGGCATGACCCTGGGTGAGATGGGCCGCTGGTTCATCGACCACTTCAAGCTGGATGTGGAATACCGGGTCATCGAGATGCAGGGCTGGGCACCGGATCAGGGGCCGGGCTTCGGCTGGCCTATCGGCGAGCGCAGCTGGATCAACCCCAGCCCCAACGCCGCCAACCTGTGGATGGCGCGGGCCTATGCCGGGACGGTGATGCTGGAGGGGACGACCCTGTCCGAGGGCCGGGGCACGACGCGGCCGCTGGAGCTGTTCGGGGCGCCGGACATCGACGCCCGGGCGGTGATCGCGGAGATGCAGGCCTTCGCGCCGCAGTGGCTGAAGGGCTGCGTGCTGCGCGACTGCTGGTTCGAGCCGACCTTCCACAAACACTTGCACCAGCTGTGCAACGGCGTGCAGATCCATGTCGACGACCCGGCCTATGAGCATGCCGCGTTCCTGCCCTGGCGGCTGCAGGCGCTGGGGTTCAAGGCGATCCGGCGGCTGTATCCGGACTACGCCCTGTGGCGGGATTTTCCGTACGAATACGTCTTCGACAAGCTGGCCATAGATGTGATCAACGGCGGGCCGGGGCTGCGCGAATGGGTCGATGATCCGGCGGCGACGCCGGCCGATCTGGAGGCGCTGGCGGGGCCTGACGAGGCGGCGTGGGTGGAGCTGCGGAAGCCATACCTGCTGTATTGAGCCCATAATCCCGCTCATCCCCGCGAAAGCGGGGACCTAGTCCTGTCCAGCGTGACGCCGGTGTTTCAGGACTGAAGGTAGGCGGATCCTACGCCCCGCTTTATCACCCCAAGAACTGGGTCCCCGCTTTCGCGGGGATGAGCGGAACAGGGGGAGCCTTACGCCGGCTTTTCCGTCAGCCGCTTGTCCAGATAGGCCCCGACGCGGGTGTCCACGGCACCGATGTGGTCCTGCCAGAAATGGGTCGCGCCCTCTTCCAGCTCATAGTCGATGATGATGCCCTTCTGGGTGCGCAGCTTGTTGACCACGCGCTCGACCTCGACCGGCGGGACGACGGTGTCATTGGTGCCGTGCAGGAACAGGCCCGAGGCCGGGCAGGGGGCCAGGAAGCTGAAGTCGTACATGTTCGATGGGGGCGACACCGAGATGAAGCCGTCGGTCTCCGGGCGGCGCATCAGCAGCTGCATACCGATATAGGCCCCGAACTGATAGCCGGCGACCCAGGTCTGGGAGGCCCCGGGATTGTTGGACTGGAGCCAGTCGAGGGCGGTGGCCGCGTCGGCCAGTTCGCCGATGCCGGAGTCGAACTCGCCCTGCGACTTGCCGACGCCGCGGCTGTTGTAGCGCAGCGTCGCGAAGCCGCGCTTCTGGAACAGCTGGTACAGGGTCACGGTGACCGGGTTGTTCATATGCCCGTTCGCCTTGGGGTGCGGATGCAGGATCAGGGCGATCGGCGCGTTCGGGCGTTTGCCGGGCGAATAGCGGCCTTCGATACGGCCAGAGGCGCCGGGCAGGATGACTTCAGGCATATGCGTCGAATTCCGTGTTCAACTGTCATTTCGCAACTGCGTAATACTTGACTGCAGGGGTAGGACTTTCTAAGTCCCCCGTGCGCGCCGACGCCTTTGCGAAGGCGCGGGTTCTAGCACAGGACCCCCGAAAAGCGCGCGATTTTTGAAGGTGGACGATGCGCCTGTCGACCAAGGGACGATACGCCGTAATGGCGATGGCTGATCTGGCCCGCAACGGGCAGGGCGAGGGTGGTGCCCGGGCCGTTTCGTTGGCCGAAATTGCCGCGCGTCAGGAGATTTCGCTGAGCTATCTGGAACAGCTGTTCGCGCGGCTGCGGAAGAGCGGTCTGGTGCAGAGCGTGCGCGGGCCTGGCGGCGGTTACCGGTTGGCCAAGGGTGCGCGAGAGACGGTGGTGGCCGAGATCGTGCTGGCCGTCGATGAGCCGATCCGCGCCACCCGCTGCATCGGCCATTCCTCGCCCAAGGGCTGTATGATGGCCGGCGAGCGCTGCATCACCCACAATCTGTGGGAGGACCTCGGCGACGAGATCCATCGCTATCTGGCCGGGGTGTCCCTGGAAGATGTGGTGATGAACCGCACCGGCGCGCGGCGCCGGGCGACCGAGGCCGAAGTGGGAGTGGCGGCGTGAGCGGCGTGTATCTGGACTACAACGCCTCCGGGCTGGTGCGCCCCGAGGTGCAGGCTGTGATGGCCGAGGCCCTCGCGGACGGCGGCAACCCCAATGCGGTTCATGCGGCCGGCCGACGGGCGCGGGCAAGGGTCGAGACGGCGCGGGCGCGGGTGGCCGATCTGGTCGGGGCTGATCCGACCGCGGTGGTATTCTCCAGCGGCGGCACGGAATCGAATGCCCAGGCCGTGGCCAGCGCCATCGCGGCGGGCTGCGAGCGGCTGATTGTCAGCGCCACCGAGCATCCGTGCGTGGCCGAGGCGGCGAACGCCAGCGGCGTGCCGGTCGAGATCCTGCCGGTCGATGTGAACGGGGTCGTCGATCTGGCCTGGCTGGCCGAGGCGCTGGCGCGGCCGGGCGGCCGGGCGCTGGTCGCCATCCATCATGCCAACAATGAGAGCGGCGTGATCCAGCCGATCGCCGAGGCGGCGCGGATGGTGCAGGCCGCCGGCGGCTGGCTGCACGTCGACGCCATCCAGACGGCCGGCAAGATCCCGGTCGACATGCGGGCACTGGGCGCCGACACCCTGACCCTGTCGGCCCACAAGCTGGGTGGACCGCAGGGCGTGGGCGCGTTGATCTCGAAAGACGGTGCGCCGATCATCCGGACCCTGCATGGCGCAGGGCAGGAGCGGGGGCTGCGCGCCGGCACCGAGAATGTGCCCGGCATCGCCGGCTTCGGCGTCTCGGCCGATTGCGCGGCGCGCGATCTGTCCGAGGCCATGGCCCATGCGGCCTGGCGCGACGCGGCCGCTGACACCGTCAAGGCCGCCGGGGCGATCATCATCGGCGGGGCCGCCGAGCGCCTGCCCAACACCCTGTTCATGGCCGTCGAGGGCTGGGAAAGCCCGCAGCAGCTGATCACGCTGGACCTGCAGGGCGTCATGGTCTCGGCCGGCAGCGCCTGTTCCTCGGGCAAGACCAAGCCCTCCAAGACCATCGTGGCCATGGGGCTGGACCATCTGGCCACCGGCGGCGTGCGCGTCTCGGGCGGCTGGGGCACGACCCGGGACGACTGGGAGCGGTTCGCCGCCGCCTGGGTCGAGGCCTATGCGAAACATCGCGCCCGCACCGCCGAACGCCAGAAAGCCGACGCCTGATGGCCGCCGTCCAGAAGACCATCGACGCCGTCGCCGCGCTGGAGAAGTACGAGCACGGCTTCACCTCGGACATCGAGACGGAATACGCCCCGCGCGGGCTGAACGCCGACATCGTCCGCTTCATCTCGGAGAAGAAGGGCGAGCCGGAGTGGATGCTGGAATGGCGCCTGGCCGCCTATGAGCGCTGGCTGGCGATGGAGGAGCCGACCTGGGCGTCGGTGAAATACACGCCGGTCGACTATCAGGACCTGTTCTACTACGCCGCGCCGAAGAAGAAGGACGGGCCGAAGTCGCTGGACGAGGTCGATCCGGAAATCCTCGAGATCTACAAGAAGCTGGGCATCCCGCTGAAGGAGCAGGAGGTGCTGGCGGGCGTCGAGGGCGCGGCGCGCTATGCCGTGGACGCGGTGTTCGACAGCGTCAGCGTGGTCACCACCTTCAAGGCCGAGCTGGCAAAGGTTGGCGTGATTTTCATGCCGATTTCCGAGGCCTTGCGCGAACATCCTGAGCTGGTGCGCAAATATCTGGGGTCGGTGGTGCCGGTCTCGGACAACTATTTCGCGGCCCTGAACAGCGCGGTCTTTTCGGACGGATCGTTCGTCTACATCCCCCCGGGCGTGAAATGCCCGATGGAGCTGTCGACCTATTTCCGCATCAATGCGAGCCAGACGGGCCAGTTCGAGCGGACGCTGATCATCGCCGACAAGGGCAGCTACTGCTCCTATCTGGAGGGCTGCACGGCCCCGATGCGCGACGAGAACCAGCTGCATGCGGCGGTGGTCGAACTGGTCGCCCTGGACGACGCCGAGATCAAATATTCGACGGTCCAGAACTGGTACCCCGGCGACGCCGAGGGCAAGGGCGGCATCTACAATTTCGTCACCAAGCGGGCGGACTGCCGGGGCGACCGGTCGAAGGTGTCGTGGACCCAGGTCGAGACCGGCTCGGCCGTGACCTGGAAATATCCGTCCTGCGTCCTGCGCGGTGAGGAGAGCTCGGGCGAATTCTATTCGATCGCTATCACCAACGGACATCAGCAGGCCGACACCGGCACCAAGATGATCCATCTGGGCAAGAATTCGAAGAGCCGGATCATCGCCAAGGCGGTGTCGGCTGGGAAGTCGGACTCGACCTATCGCGGCCTGGTGTCTGTGCACCCGAAGGCGACGGGCGTGCGCAACTTCACCCAGTGCGACAGCCTGCTCATCGGCAAGGACTGCGGCTCCCACACCGTGCCCTATATCGAGGCCCGCAACGGCTCGGCCCAGCTGGAGCATGAGGCGACGACGACGCGCCTGTCCGACGACCAGCTGTTCTACGCCCAGCAGCGCGGCCTGTCGCAGGAGGAGGCGGTGGCCCTGCTTGTCAACGGCTTCGTCCGCGACGTGATGCAGAAGCTGCCGATGGAGTTCGCCGTCGAGGCGCAGAAGCTGGTGGCGATCAGTCTGGAAGGGAGCGTGGGGTGAGCAGTTTCCACGAACGCTTCTTCCGGAAGAACCGGTTTGGCCACTTCTATCCCAGTGGTCCGAAGGCTCGGCGTTATGCGCTTGCCGGGCTGGTGGGTTTCCTCGTTCTCGGCGGCCTTGGACTGATCCTTCTGAGTTCGGGCCAGTGGCTGGCTGGTCAGATCGTTCTCGGCGCTCTCGTCGTCTTCATCCTCATCTACAACGGCTTCGTTTCGACGCGGTCAGACCTGTGAATTCAATGCTCTCCATCTCCAACCTCCACGTCTCCGTCGGCGACAAGCCGATCCTCAAGGGGCTGACGCTCGACGTTCCGGCGGGCGAGGTGCACGCCATCATGGGGCCGAACGGGGCCGGCAAGTCGACGCTGGGCTATGCCGTGGCCGGGCGGCCCGGCTATGAGGCGACCGAAGGGTCCGTATCGTGGAAGGGCGAGGACCTGCTGGGTCTGGAGCCCGCCGAGCGCGCGGCGAAGGGCGTCTTCCTGTCGTTCCAGTATCCGATCGAGATTCCCGGCGTCCCGGCCCTGACCTTCGTGCGTACGGCGCTGAACGCTCAGAAGCGCGCGCGGGGCGAGGAGGAGGTCTCGGCCCCCGCCTTCCTGAAGCTGGTCAAGGCGGCGTCGGCGGCGCTGAAGATGGATTTCGACATGCTCAAGCGGCCGCTCAACGTCGGCTTCTCGGGCGGCGAGAAGAAGCGGATGGAGATCCTGCAGATGGCCCTGCTGGAACCGTCGCTGCTGATCCTCGACGAGACGGATTCCGGCCTCGACATCGACGCCCTGCGGATCGTGTCGGAAGGCGTCAACGCCCTGCGCAGTCCCGACCGTGCCATGCTGGTGATCACCCACTATCAGCGGCTGCTGGACTACATCAAACCGGACCGGGTGCACGTGCTGGCCGCCGGGCGGATCGTCGCGTCGGGTGGACCGGAACTGGCGCTGCAACTGGAGGCGGAAGGGTATGACAAATACCTGCCGGCCGCGGCGTGATTACCCTTCTCCCCTTGCGGGAGAAGGTGGCCCGCGCAGCGGGTCGGATGAGGGGTCGCATCAGCGGTACAGGTGCGCACGTCGAGGGCATATCGGACGGGTCCGTGCGACCCCTCATCCGTCAGCCTTCGGCTGCCACCTTCTCCCGCAAGGGGAGAAGGGCATGAGTCTGGCTATAGACCTCCGCGACCCATCCTCCTTCCCGACCCGCCGCGTCGAGGCGTGGAGATACTCCGACCTGAGCCGCGCTCTGCGCGAGACACCGCCGGTGTCGCCCCATGCCGATGTCGCGCCGGGCGGGCCGTTTGCGGCCCTGGGCGGGGATGAACTGGCAGTGGTCAACGGCCACGGCAACGGCCGTTCCGGCCTGATCGCCGAGGGGCCGGGTGACCATGTCGCGCGCCTCCGGTTCGTCTCGACGGCAGACGGGACAGGGCATCAGACGAAGGTGTCGGTGGAGGTCAGGGCAGGGTCGTCGCTGCTCCTGCTGGAGAGCTATGAAGGCCGGGCGGCGGGCTATGTGTCCAATGTCGCGCTGGATATCAGCCTCGGCGAGGGCGCGCGGCTGTCCCGGGTCGTCATCGAGGACGATGCCGAAGACGCGGTGTCGATCGCGACGGCCGAAGTATCGCTGGGCGAGGGTGCCCACTTTGCCCAGACCGTGCTGACCACCGGCGCGAAACTGCAAAGGCACGAGACACGACTGGCTCATCCCGGCGAAGGTGCCGAGGTGCGGATCGACGGCCTGTATCTGCTCGACGGCGCGCGACATTCGGACCTGACCAGCGTGGTGTCCCACGGCGGCCTGAACGGCCTCACCTCCCAACTCACCAAGGGCGTCGTCCGCGACACGGCGCGCGGCGTCTTCCAGGGCAAGATCATCGTCGAGCGCGGGGCGGACGGCACTGATGCGCGGATGGGGCATCATGCCCTGATCCTCGGCGAACGCGCCGAGATCGACGCCAAGCCGGAGCTGGAGATCTATGCGGACGACGTGCAGTGCGCGCACGGCAATACGGTCGGGAATCTGGACGAGAGCGCCCTGTTCTACATGCAGCAGCGCGGCATCCCCGTCGACGAGGCGCGGGCCCTGCTGACGCAGGCCTTCCTGATCGAGGTGGTCGACCGGATCGAGCATGAGGGCGCGAGAGAGGTGGTGCGGGAATGGCTGACGGCTCGCCTGTGACCCTCTTTGACCCCTATGCCGCCCGCGCCCACTTTCCGATCCTGTCGCGGGCGGTGAACGGCAAGCCGCTGGTCTATCTGGACTCGGCTGCCTCGGCGCAGAAGCCGCGGGCGGTGATCGACGCCCTGACGGCGGCGATGGAACACTCCTATGCCAATGTGCATCGCGGGCTGCATACGCTGGCCAATGAGACGACCGAGGCGTTCGAGGCGGCGCGCGAGACCATGGCGCGGTTCCTGAATGCCGAAAGCCCGGATCAGATCGTCTGGACCAAGGGCGGGACCGAGGCGATCAATCTGGTCGCGGCGGGGCTGGGTCAGTCGATCCAGCCGGGCGACGAGATCGTCGTGACCCAGATGGAGCATCACGCCAATATCGTGCCCTGGCACATGCTGCGTGAGCGTTTCGGGGCGGTGCTGAAATGGGCCCCGGTGCTGGATGACGGGTCGCTGGACATGGCGGCGCTGGCGGCGCTGATCGGGCCGAGGACGCGGCTGGTGGCGGTGACCCATATGTCGAATGTTCTGGGCACGGTGAACGATGTCCGCGCCATCGCCGACCTGGCCCACGCGGCCGGGGCGCTGGTTCTGGTCGACGGCTGTCAGGGGGCGGTGCACTGCAGCCCGGATGTCCAGGCGCTGGACGCCGACTTCTATGTCTTCACCGGGCACAAGCTGTTCGGTCCTACCGGCATTGGCGGGCTGTACGGCAAGCGCGCCGCGCTGGAGGCCCTGCCGCCATATCAGGGCGGGGGCGAGATGATCGCCACGGTGACCGAGGATGCGGTCTCCTATGCGGGCCTGCCGCACCGGTTCGAGGCCGGCACGCCGCCGATCCTGGAGGCCATCGGCCTCGGGGCAGCGATCTCCTGGATGCAGAAGTTCGACCCGAATGCGGTGCGGGCCCACGAACAGGCGCTGATGGATCGGGTGCGCGAGCGACTGGACGGCCGGAACTGGCTGACCGAGATCGGAACGGCGAAGGGGAAGGGGGCCATCTTCACCTTTACCGTCGAAGGAGCCCATGCCCATGACATTGCCCAGGTGATGGACCGCTACGGCGTCGCCGTGCGTGCCGGCCTGCACTGCGCCGAGCCGCTGTCGCGCCGGTTCGGCATCACCTCGAGCGCCCGCGCGAGCTTCGCCCTCTACAACACCCTCGAGGACGCCGACGCCTTCGCCGACGCCCTGATCAAGGCCCGTGAGTTCTTCGCATGAGCGATCCGACGACCCCCAAGACCGACAGCGCTGCCTTTGCCGAAGCCTGGGACGCGCCCCAGAAGAGCGCCCTGGCCCAGGCCGAGATAGACCGGATGACAGACGACATCATTGAGGCCCTGAAGTCGGTGTTCGACCCGGAAATTCCGGTCGACATCTATGAGCTGGGCCTGATCTACAAGGTCGACCTGTCCGACGACCGCGATGTGGTGGTCGAGATGACGCTGACAGCGCCGGGCTGCCCCGTGGCCGGCGAGATGCCGATCTGGGTCGAGGAGGCGGTGAAGAAGGTCGAGGGCGTGAAGTCGGCGCGCGCGGAACTGACCTTTGATCCGCCGTGGGACCCCTCGAAAATGAGCGACGAGGCCAAGTTGGCCCTGAACATGTTCTGATGGACCGTCCGATGACCGAGCTTCAGACCACACCCCGTGCCCGCCGCCCTCGGCCCGCTGTCGTCACCCTGACCGAGGCGGCAGCAGAACGGGTGCGCGCCCTTACCGAAGCCGGTGGACACAAGGCGTTGCGCGTCGGGCTGAAGAATGCGGGCTGTGCGGGACAGGAATACACCTTCGCCTTCGCTGACGAACTCGGGCCGCTGGACGAGGTGGTGGTCGACAAGGGTGCGACCGTGGTTGTCGATCCCAAGTCGATCCTGTTCCTGATCGGATCGGAGCTCGACTATGAGGTCACGAAGCTGGCCTCGAAATTCGTGTTCCGGAACCCGAACCAGACCGACGCCTGCGGCTGTGGTGAGAGCGTCACCATCATTCCCGCAAAGGCATTGGACGCCGACTGATGATCCGGCTGGAAGGGGTCACCAAACGCTTCCGGAGCGCGGCAGGCGAGCGCGTGGCGCTGGACTCGGTCGATCTGACCGTCGAGGCGGGCCAGGTGTTCGGTGTGGTCGGGCGGTCGGGTGCCGGAAAATCAACGTTGATCCGGACGATCAATCTGCTGGAACGGCCGGACGCGGGACGAGTGACCGTCGACGGGCGCGAGATGACAACCCTGACGCCGGCGGCGTTGCGCGCTGCGCGGCGACGAATCGGCATGATCTTCCAGCATTTCAATCTGTTGAACGCAAAAACTGTCGCAGAGAATGTGGCTTTTCCGCTGCGACTGGAGGGCCGGGCAGAGCCGCAGATCGACCGGCGTGTGGCGGATCTGCTGGCGCAGCTGGGCCTCTCGGACCATGCGAAAAAGCATCCTGCGCAGCTGTCCGGCGGGCAGAAGCAGCGGGTCGGCATCGCCCGGGCTCTCGCCTGCGAACCCGGCGTCCTGCTGTGCGACGAGGCGACCAGCGCCCTGGATCCCGAGACGACGGACGAAATCCTGTCGCTGCTCGACCAGCTGAACCGCGATCTGAAACTGACCATCGTCCTGATCACCCATCAGATGGAGGTGGTGCGCCGCGTCTGCGACCGGGTGGCGGTGCTCAAGGACGGCCGGGTGGTGGAGGAGGGGGCGACTGCCGATGTCTTCCTGCATCCGCAGCACGCCGCGACCCGCGCCATGCTGGCCGAGGGTGAGGAGGGTTTCGAGGCCGCCGACGTGCCGCCGGGTGGACGGCTGGCCAGACTGACCTTCCGGGGCGGCTCGACCTATGAGCCCGAACTGAGCCGTGTCGCGCGCTCGGTGGGTGTGGACTATTCGATCCTGTCGGGTCGTATCAGCCGCATCCGGGGTGAGCCCTATGGCCAGCTGGTGGTGGCCTTCACGGGCGGCGACGCCGAGGCGGCGGTGGCACAGCTGACGGCCCGCGGCGTGACGGTGGAGGCAGCGTGATGGAGGCCTTCTTCGTCAATATCGACTGGCCGGAGATCGCGCGGGCATCGCGCGACACCCTGCTGATGCTCGGCGGATCAATGGTCCTTACCGTGGTGTTCGGCATCCCTCTGGGGGTGCTGTTGTACCTGTCCGGCAAGGGAAGGCTGGCTGCCAATCCCGTGGTGAACGCGCTGCTTTCGCTGATCGTCAACATCCTGCGGTCGGTGCCCTTCATCATCCTGCTGATCGTCATGCTGCCGGTGACGGTGCTGCTGGTCGGGACCTCCCTGGGCGTGGCTGGAGCCATTCCGCCGCTGGTCGTCGGGGCCGCGCCCTTCTATGCGCGGCTGGTCGAGACGGCTCTTCGCGAGGTCGACAAGGGTGTGGTCGAGGCGACCCAGGCCATGGGCGGCTCGACCTTCCAGATCGTCACCCGCGCCCTGCTGCCCGAGGCCATGCCCGGCATCCTCGCCGGGGCCACCGTCACGGCCATCGCCCTGGTCAGCTACACCGCCATGGCCGGCGTCGTCGGCGCAGGCGGACTGGGCGACCTTGCCATCCGCTTCGGCTATCAGCGGTTCCAGACCGATGTCATGGTCGTGACCGTCGTTCTCCTGCTCCTGCTGGTGCAGCTTCTCCAGATGCTCGGTGACCGGCTGGTCGCCGCCGTTTCCCATCGCTGATCGCTTCCCCGAAAGGCTCGCCCATGATCCGCCGTTCGCTCCTGACCCTCGCTGCCGCTTCGCTGGTGCTCGCCGCCTGCGGGCGGGGTGCTGCGACGAAGGTCGATGCCGACGCGCCGCTGATCGTCGGTGCGACGGCCGTCCCGCACGCTGAAATTCTGGAACACATCAAGCCGCTGCTGGCGGCCGAGGGCATCCAGATCGAGATCAAGGTGTTCAACGACTACGTCCAGCCCAACACCCAGTTGGCCGAGGGGCGGCTGGACGCCAACTATTTCCAGACAAAGCCCTATCTCGATGAGTTCAACGCCTCGCGCGGTTCGGACCTCGTCACTGTGGCGGGTGTCCATGTCGAGCCGCTGGGGGCGTATTCGCGCCGTTTCCGGACGCTCGCCGAACTTCCGGACCGTGCCGAGGTCGCCGTTCCCAACGACGCCTCCTCGATCGGTCGGTCGCTGATCCTGCTGCAGAAGGCCGGGCTGATCCGGCTCAAGGACCCGGTCAATCCGCTGCAGACCCTGCGCGATATTGTGGAAAATCCGAAGAACCTGCGTTTCCGCGAGCTTGAGTCCGCGACCCTGCCGCGGGTGCTGGATCAGGTCGATATGGCGGTGATCAACACCAACTATGCTCTCGACGCCGGTCTGAAGCCGCGCACGGATGCGCTGACGCTGGAAGGGTCAGACAGCCCCTATGTGAACTATCTGGTGGCGCGGCCGGAAAACCGGGCGGACCCCCGCATCGTCGCCCTGGCGGCCATGCTGCGCAGCCAGGCGGTCAAGGACTTTATCGCCCAGAAATACGATGGGGCCGTGATCCCGGCGGCCTAGACCGCTGTCGCCAGCTTGGCGGCCCTTGCCGCCTCATCGGGTGCGAGCACCCGCACCGCCGCGATGACTGGCTGACCGGTGGCCTCGGCCACGAGTTCGGCGGTCTTGCCCTCTACCGAGGCCTCCAGCCTTGCGAGGAACTCTTCCTTGCCCAGCCCTGTCGGAATCGGATCGAGGAACTCCAGCGTTGCCGTGCCGGGGTTCTTGCGGAACTCTTCCTGTGGCCAGAACAGGCCGAGGTTGGTGGCCAGGGGTACGACCGGCATGTCGAAGTCGCGATACATGTGCCAGACGCCGGAGCGATAGCGGAACTTCTCTCCCACCTTGGCCAGATTGCCCTCGGGATAGATCAGTATCTTCCTGCCGGCGGCATGGGCGTCGGCCGAGCGATGCTTCAGCGCCTCGCGCGCTTCGCGGCCCCCGCAGTTGTTGACGACGATGGCTCCCAGCTTGCGCAGGACCGTGCCGAGTAGCGGAAATTTTTCCAGATGGTCGCCGGTGACGAAGGCGAGGTCGTCGAACTGGTCGTAGGTCGCAAAGCCGTCGCCCCAGCTCTGGTGTTTCGAGGCGATGATGAAGGCACCGGCCGGCAGACGTTCGCGACCCCGGATCTCAAGGCGGATCCCGGCCAGCAGGCGCATGGCCTGCACCATACGCTTCACATATCGGCGGATGATCCAACTGGTTGCCTCGCGTCCGGGGGCAAGGGCGGCAAAGGCCGCAGCGGAAGCGTAGAGGATCGACAAAAGCCAGTAGGCGACGTTGAAGGCGAGGCTGCGCATCAGTCCACTATGACGTGAAACGACAGAAGCGGAAGGCGTCAGGCGGCCTGGTCCATAGCGTCGGCGCTCGTGACACGATTCCGGCCGGCATGTTTGGAAGCGTAGAGGGCGGTGTCCGCCCGCTCCAGAAGTGAGGAGGCTGTCTCGCCCGGGCGTCGGTGCGCGAAGCCGGCGGACAGGGTCACGGCACCCAGCTCGTCATCTGTCGACCGGCGCCGGAGCGACCGGGATGCGATTTCCTTGCAGATGGCTTCGAGCACTTGATGGACCTCGCCGGGGCTCTCTCCGGGGAAAATTATGGCGAATTCCTCGCCGCCAAACCGGGCCGCAACACGGGGGGCCTTGGCCATCCGACCCATTACGCTGGCGACATAGCGCAGCACCTGATCGCCGGTCTGGTGCCCCCAGGTATCGTTGAATCGCTTGAAGTGATCGATATCGAGCACGGCCAGGGTCAGGGCCCCATGCTCGGCTTCGGCCTGGCTACAGGCGGCATCCAGTTGTTCGTCAAACGCCTTGCGATTGGCCAGATTTGTCAGGGCGTCGGTCATCGCGTCGCGGCGGAACTGTTCAAGGTGATCACGCAAACGGGCGATCTCGCGGGTCGACGCCTCGAGGCGGTTCTCCAGCGTTTCGCTCTCGCGTCGGACCTCGCGGGTCGCCGACGACAGACCTGAGACGATGGCCTTGAGGCCGGCATCACCGCTTGCGGTCGCGATGCTTGTCGCGGCCTGGTCCAGGGTCTGTCCGAAGGTGGCCTGCGATTTGTGGGCCTTTGAGATGGCGTCGGAGACGCTGGACAGCTCTCGATCCAGCACCTGGCCGGCATCGCGTATCTCTTCGCTCAATCGCCCGCGCGGCAGATACTCAGCCGCGAGAATCTCGGCTGTAGCCTCGGTGAAGGGTTCCGAGGCAGCCAGAATGCGATTGATCTCCCGGCCCAGTGGACTTTCCGGGGTGCCCAGATAATGGACCCAGATCTCGAAATTCAGTGGCGTAGGCCAGACGCTCGCCGACTCCATCGCTTCGATGACCCGGCGGGCCAGACCGTAGGCTTCCGGTCCCCGAAGCGTGGTTTCCAGCTTGTCCGCCATACCGAGTCCTCGCCTGACCGCCCGACGCGACCGACCTAGAAAAACAGCCTATCCGCGGTTCCGTAACGACTGGTTAAATCTGGTTCGATGACCGCTGAATTGGGAGTGTTTTCAGCTTTTGCTGGAAGCTGGTCGGCGCAGGAAGGCAGGGATGTCGCCCTCTCCGAATGGCCGTCCGTTTGACTGTTTGGGCTCAGCGCTCGCGCGGTCGCCTCGACGGTCTGACTGCCGCAGGTGAGTCTCCTGCACCGGCCGATCCGGGGAGGGAGCCGCCCGTGTCGGGGCCACTTCAGCGACGGGTGCGGCGGTCTGGATTTCGACGCTCCCGGTTGCCCCGTCTGGGGTGGACCGCGAGCCGCGGCGACTGCGGGTCCGGCGCGGTTTGGCCGGTTCCGATGCCGGCGCGTCCGCCGTGGACGCCTCCATTGCCGCTGGCTTCATGATCGGGTCGCCGGTCGGAACCGGGCCGAGGCTTTCCGACGGCCCGGCCGGGTCCTGAAGCGCTGCCCGGGAACCTCTGCCCCGCCCGCCGGCCTTTGCACGCTCGGGCCGTTCCGCATCCCGATGCGGCTGCGGCTTCCCGGGCGAAAAGTCTGCGCCGTCGAGAACCAGTTCTTCCGGGTCCATCTTGATCAGCTTCAGGACCTTGTCCAGCGACCGGTCGTCCGCCGGAGTCACGATCATGAAGGTCTGGCCCAGCTTGCCCGCACGACCCGTACGGCCGATCCGGTGCACATAGTCGTCGGCGTGGTGGGACACATCGTAGTTGAAGACGTGGCTGACATCCGGAATATCCAGGCCCCGCGCGGCGACGTCGGAGGCCACCAGCAGCTTCAGCTCGCCCGAGCGAAAGGCCGCCAGGGTCTTCATACGCAGCGATTGATCGAGGTCGCCGTGGATTGGCGCAGCATCGAAACCGTGCTGCTTCAGCGACTTGGCGACGACGTCGACCTCGGTCTTGCGGTTGCAGAACACGATGCCGTTGCGCACATCGGCGCGGCCGATCAGGGCCCGCAGGGCGGCGCGCTTTGCCTTGGGGTCGCTGGTCGGGATGCGGACCAGATACTGGGTGATGGTGTCGGCGGTCTGGGCCGGGCGCGAGGCTTCCAGCCGCGTCGGGTCCTTGAGGAACTGGGTCGTCAGCCGGGTGATTTCGGGCGGCATCGTCGCTGAGAAGAACAGGGTCTGGCGGCGTGGCGGCGTCAGTTTGAAGATGCGCTCAATATCGGGGATGAAGCCCATGTCGAGCATGCGGTCGGCTTCGTCGATGACCATGATCTCGACGCCGTTGAGCATCACCTTGCCGCGTTCGAACAGATCCAGAAGCCTGCCGGGAGTCGCGATCAGGACGTCGACGCCCTTGTTCAGCAGGGCCACCTGGTCGCCCATCGATACACCACCGATCAGCAGGGCCCAGCTGAGCTTGGTACCCTTGGCGTATTTCTCGAAGGACGAGGCAACCTGGTCCGCCAATTCCCGGGTCGGGGCGAGGACGAGGGCGCGCGGCATGCGCGCCTTGGCGCGGCCCGACGCGAGCCGGTCGATCATCGGCAGGGTGAAGGCGGCGGTCTTGCCCGTACCGGTCTGGGCGATACCGAGAACGTCGCGTCCGGCAAGGGCGACCGGGATAGCTGAGGCCTGGATAGGGGTGGCGGTTGTATAGCCGGTGTCAGCGACGGCCTTGAGAGTCGTGGCCGAGAGGCCGAGCTGGGAAAATTCGGTCATGGGTCCTTGGGACGGGTGAAGGACGTCCCGCGCATCGGGCCGTCGTGCGATGTCGCGGAACCGCCCTGTCTCTGGGCGAGCGGGCGGCGCGGATTCGCCAGTCCTGTCCCGAACGTGCCCCGCGTATAGAAGCCCCTACGTCAGAGTCAACTATTCGCATAGACGGCGTCGGGGCTTGGCTTTTCCTAACCATTTGTTAATAGTTTCACAAAGGAAGGGCCAAAGAGGGGGCTGGAATGCTGCGAACGCTCGCCGTCGCGACACTGATTGTCGCATCGCTGGTCGCGAGTCCGGGCCGGACCGAAATGAGTTCCGTTTTCGGCAATACGGTTGTCTCGCGCTACCCCGACGGCGGCTGGGTCCGGCACTGGTTTAACCCCGACGGTTCCTATGCAGCCCAGTTTTCGGATGGGCGTCGGCTGGCGGCGCGGTGGTCCGTCGCCGGCGAGCAGATCTGCCTGAGCAACATGCGGCCCAATATGCTGATCCCGCGGTTCTGTACCCGGATGGTCGAGGCCGAGGTCGGCGAGACCTGGCAATCTCGCGATCCGCTGGGCCGCCGGGTCCAGAACGTCCTGGTCGCGGGCCGGAATCCCTAAGGGGCTACATAGCCATCCGTCGCGTGCTTGCGCCGAACGCGGCGGAGGAAAACCGCGGCGGCTTGCTGAACCCTTTATGGGACCCGGACCGCAGCTGAACGCTGCCATGACGGACTTGCCGAAAGAGCCGTCATTGCAGGCCTGCACCTTGACCCGGATCATGGCTGTGCCGGACGGAAGCGAAAAGGCGCTGGTGACGAAGTATGCGGTGCTGACGGGGCGGTGAGCTGTGACGCATTGCCCCGGCGGGGCCGCGCCATTCCCTGTTTTCGATTTCAAAGGGAATGGCGCGAGTGACGGGGCTCGAACCCGCGACCTCCGGCGTGACAGGCCGGCACTCTAACCAACTGAGCTACACCCGCGTATTCCCGCCGCGAAGCAGTGCTTCGCGGCGAGGGGCGTCGTTTAGGCGGGCGCGGCTTCCACTGTCAAGCGCGGGAATGACAGTTTGTCAGTTCAGGGTGCCGGGGTCGCCACCGGGGCGGTCTGGATCGGCGGCGGCTCATAATGGACGCCGACGCCGGGTCCCAGCGGCAGGTCCAGCGCGACCCAGGTTCCTACCATAGTCAGACCCGCGATCAGGAAGACACCGGCATAGGGCAGCATGGTCGAAAGCAACGACCCGAGACCGAAGCGCGGGTCCCATCGCTGGGCGAAGGTCAGGATAAGGGGGAAGTAGCTCATCAGCGGGGTGGCGATGTTGGTCACCGAATCGCCCATCCGGTAGGCTGCGGTCGTCATCTCCGGGCTGATGCCCAGAAGCATGAACATCGGCACGACGATGGGTGCCAACGCCGACCACTTGGCCGAGGCTGAGCCGATGAACAGGTCGAAAAAGCAGGACACCAGAACGACCGCGACCAGCAGGGCCGGCGTCGGCAGGGCCACGCCCTTCAGATACTCCGCTCCGCTGACCGCCAGAATCGGCCCCAGGCCCGACCAGTTGAACATGGCCACGAAATGGGCTGCGAAGAAGGCCAGCACGATATAGGGGGCCATCTGGGCGATGCCATCGCGCATCATGACGACCAGGTCGCGATGGCTCTTTACCGTACCGGCACCGACCCCATAGGCGGCACCTGCGAGGAAGAACAGGATGGCGAAGAAAGCGACCAGGGACTGGTAGAGCGGGTTCAACCGCGTGTTGGCGTCGGCTTCCGTGTCGATGAAGGGCGAGCCAGGGATCAGCAGGATCAAGGTCCAGAGCGCGACCATTCCGAGGAGGGTCAAGCCGGCAAAGCCCAGGCCGCGCTTCTCTGCCGGCGTCAGCGGTACTTTTTCGTCGGCCTTCGGTCCCTCGATCTCGATGGGCGACCGCTTCTTCAGGCGCGGCTCGATCACGGCGTCGGTCAGGAACCAAATGATCGGGGTGAAGACGACCACCATGCCGATGGAAAAGAACCAGTTGCCGGCAATGGTCACGCTATAGTTCGGGTCAATCAGGCGCGCGGCCGGCTCTGTAATGCCCAGGATCAGGGCATCGGATGCACCCGGGAACAGATTGCCCGCAAATCCGCCGGACACGGCCGCAAAGCCTGCTGCCAGTCCGGCGAGAGGATGACGGCCTGCCGCCGCGAAGATCACGGCTGCCAGGGGAATCACCACGACGTATGACGCATCCGAGGCATGGTGCGACACCATGCCGGTCACGGCCACGACCGGTGTCAGAATGAAGCGCGGCGCATTCAGCAGCATGCCCCGGAACGCCGTTGTGAACAGTCCTGCCCGCTCAGCGATCGCTGCGCCATAGACGACGGTCAACACGATCCCCAGGGGCGGAAATGCCGCCAGGGTCTTCGGCATCTCGATGAACAGTTTTTCCAGATTCTCTGGTGCCAAAAGGCTTCTTGCCTGGAGCAGATCACCCGTCACCGGATTGACGCTTTGCCAGCCAAGGCCTGCGCCGACCAGGCTCAGGATGACAAGAGCCAGTATGAACCAGAGAAACAGGAAGACGGGATCCGGCAGCTTGTTGCCGATGCGTTCGATGCCGTTCAGCACCCGGCTTCCGATGGACATGCTTCGCTCCCGGGCGGTGATCAGATCAGTGGACAGTAGGGCGGGAGCGGAGCGCGCGAGGCAAGGCAGCAGGCCTGCGACATCCTGTCCCAAAGTCTGCGAACCATTCTCAACAAAAACCTTTCATCACATGGGTTTGAACGGGCGCGGTTCCAAGGCTAGAAAGCGCCGAATCCGCTCCTCCCTCTGACGGCGGACAAGGTCCCTTCCGGATGAATGCATTCCTGCTCGAATATCTGCCGATCGTGATTTTTCTCGGGATCGCGGCGGTCCTCGGCCTCGGCTTCATGCTCGCCGCCTGGGTTCTGGCCCCGAAGAACCCGGACAGCGAGAAGCTGTCGGCCTATGAGTGCGGCTTCAACGCCTTCGACGACGCGCGCATGAAGTTCGATGTTCGCTTCTATCTGGTCTCCATCCTGTTCATCATCTTCGACCTGGAAGTGGCCTTCCTGTTTCCCTGGGCAGTGTCGATGTTTGACCTCTCGCAGGCGGGTATGGTGTTCGCCTTCTGGTCGATGATGGTCTTCCTCGGCGTGCTCACTGTCGGCTTCATCTACGAATGGAAGAAGGGCGCGCTCGAATGGGAGTGACGACCAACAATGTCCCGCTGATCGGGGTTGGCAATCCGGGCGGCTCGCAGGCCGGGGCCGCGTCGTCGCGCCTTGCCGCACCCATGAGCACGACCATGTTCAACACCGGTGCCCGTTCGTCGGTGGAGGGCTATGATCCAGCCATCCACGACAAATTCTTCGAGGCCGTGAATGCCGAGCTGGGTGAACGGGGCTTCATCACCACCTCGCTGGATGACGTCATCAACTGGGCCCGAACCGGGTCGCTGATGTGGATGACCTTCGGCCTGGCCTGCTGCGCCGTGGAGATGATGCAGGCCTCTATGCCGCGCTTCGACATGGAGCGGTTCGGCATGGCCCCGCGCGCCAGCCCGCGTCAGTCGGACCTGATGATCGTGGCCGGTACCCTGACCAACAAGATGGCCCCGGCCCTGCGCAAGGTCTACGACCAGATGCCGGACCCCCGCTATGTCCTGTCGATGGGCAGCTGCGCCAACGGCGGCGGGTACTACCACTACAGTTACAGCGTCGTGCGCGGCTGTGACCGGATCGTGCCGGTCGACGTCTATGTGCCGGGATGCCCGCCGACGGCGGAGGCGCTGCTTTACGGGCTGCTGCAGTTGCAGAAGAAAATCCGCCGCACCGGGACGATCGACCGATGAACGCGCTGGCTCGTATCCGGGAGATGGAAACCGCCCTGACGCCGCTCGGTGCCGAGATGGTCGGGGCACTGGGCGTCGAGGCGCAGGTTGCGTTCGGCGAACTGACACTGATCACCAGCCGGGACAGTATTCTTGAGGTGCTGACGGCGCTGAAGGAGCGGTTCGGTTTCCAGCAGTTGCTGGACCTCTGCGGCGTCGACTTCCCCGACCGGGCGGAGCGGTTCGAGGTGGTCTATCACCTGCTGTCCCTGACCCGGAATGCGCGGGTTCGGGTCAAGCTGACCACGGATGAGGTCCAGCCGGTGCCCAGTGCCGTGGGCGTCTTTCCCTGCGCTGACTGGTTCGAGCGCGAGGCCTTCGACATGTTCGGCGTGTTGTTCTCGGGTCACCCCGACCTGCGCCGGCTGCTGACCGACTATGGCTTCCAGGGGCATCCGCTGCGCAAGGACTTCCCCATGACCGGCTATGTCGAGGTCCGGTATGACGAAGAGCAGAAGCGGGTTGTCTATGAACCCGTCAAACTGACCCAGGAGTTCCGGAACTTCGACTTCCTGTCGCCCTGGGAGGGCGCGGAATATGCCGATACCGTCCTGCCGGGCGATGAAAAGGCGGGGAGCAAGGCCTGATGGCTGACGGTCACAATACCCCACTTCCGCTCGGTGCCACCGACATCTTTGATGACGGTCTGACCGACCACGCCCGCGCGCTGGACGACCGAAAGTTCACGATCAATTTCGGCCCTCAGCACCCGGCTGCGCACGGCGTGCTGCGTCTGGTGCTGGAGCTGGACGGTGAGCTGGTCACCCGCGTCGATCCGCACATCGGCCTGCTGCACCGCGGCACTGAAAAGCTGATGGAGGCCCGCACCTACCTCCAGAACGTGCCTTATCTGGATCGCCTCGACTATGTCGCGCCGATGAACCAGGAGCACGCCTTCTGCCTGGCTATCGAAAAGCTGCTCGGCGTCGACGTGCCCTACCGGGCCCAGCTGATCCGGGTGCTCTATTCCGAGATCGGCCGCATTCTCTCCCATCTGCTGAACGTGACCACCCAGGCCATGGACGTCGGGGCCCTGACGCCGCCGCTCTGGGGCTTCGAGGAGCGCGAGAAGCTGATGGTCTTCTACGAGCGCGCCTCGGGAGCCCGGCTGCACGCCAACTATTTCCGTCCGGGCGGCGTCCATCAGGACCTGCCCAATGCCCTGATCGACGACATCGGTCGCTGGTGCGCCGAATTCCCGGCGGCGCTGAAAGACATTGAGTCGCTGGTCACCGAGAACCGCATCTTCAAACAGCGCAACGTGGACATCGGGGTGGTGTCGAAACAGCAGGCGCTGGACTGGGGCTTCACCGGGGTGATGCTGCGCGGCTCGGACATCGCCTGGGACCTGCGCAAGTCACAGCCCTATGAATGCTATGCCGACCTCGAGTTCGACGTTCCCGTCGGCAAGAACGGCGACTGCTGGGACCGCTACCTCTGCCGCATCGAGGAGATGAAGCAGTCGGTGCGCATCATGGAGCAGTGCATCCACCTGCTGCGCAACTGCCCCGGCGAGCCGGTGATGGTCGAGGACAACAAGATCGTTCCGCCGCGGCGCGGTGAGATGAAGCGGTCGATGGAAGCCCTGATCCACCACTTCAAACTCTACACCGAGGGCTTCCGCACGCCCGAGGGCGAGGTCTATGCCTCGGTGGAGGCACCCAAGGGTGAGTTCGGCATCTATCTGGTCTCGGACGGCACCAACAAACCCTGGCGCGTCAAGATCTCGGCCCCGGGCTTCCGCTCGCTGCAGGCCATGGACTGGATGAACCGCGGCCACATGCTGGCCGATGTGAGCGCCATCCTCGGCTCGCTCGACATCGTTTTCGGAGAAGTGGACCGATGAGCGTTCGTCGTCTCGCCAAGGAACAGCCGGCATCGTTCGCCTTCTCCAAGGCGACGAAGGCCAAATGCGACTGGTGGATCGCCAAATATCCCGCGGACCGCGGTCAGTCGGCGGTGATCCCGGTCCTGTGGCTGGTGCAGAAGCAGGAAGGCTGGGTCTCCGAGCCCGCCATCCGCGCCATCGCCGCGCTGCTGGGCATGCCCTACATCCGGGTGCTGGAGGTCGCGACCTTCTACACCATGTTCATGCTGGAGCCGGTCGGCTCGGCCGCCCTGATACAGGTCTGCGGCACCACGCCCTGCATGCTGCGCGGCGCGGGCGAGCTGATGGACGTCTGCAAGAAGAAGATCGGCCCCAAGGACACGCTGAGCGCTGACGGCCGCTTCACCTGGCAGGAAGTTGAATGTCTGGGTGCCTGCGCCAATGCGCCCATGGCCCAGATCAACGACTACTATTTCGAGGATCTGACCGCCGACAGCATGGCGAAGATCATCGACGACTTCGCCGCCGGCAAGAAGCCGAAGCCGGGCAGCCGTGTCGGCCGCACCAGTTCGGAGCCGGAAGGCGGGGCCCTGACCCTGACTGATCCCAAGATCTATGACGGCTCGGCGGGCAAGAAGATCAAGAAGCTGCCGAACTCGGATCCGGTGACCGCATGACGCGCCCTGATCTGTCAGACGCCGCCAAGGTCGCGCAGTACCGCGCCGAACTGAGGGCTGTCGGCCGCAACCAGCGTCTGGGCGGCTTCGGCCTGGTCATCTTCGGGGCCATTGCCGTGTGGGCTGCCGCTTCTGCCGGACCTGCCGGCCCGATGGTGCAGTGGGTCGGCTATGCGGCCTTGGCGCTCGGCTGGGCCCTGATGCTGGCCGCCATCTTCCTGCGCACCCGCTATCACCGCCAACGCATGCGGGAGACGAACTGAACCATGGTCGGCATCCTCGAAGACAAGGACCGCATCTTCACCAACCTCTACGGTTTCCAGGACTGGACGCTGGAGGGGGCGAAGAAGCGCGGCGCGTGGAACGCGACCAAGGACATGCTCGACCTCGGGCGCGACTGGATCATCACCAACGTCAAGAACTCGGGCCTGCGCGGACGCGGCGGTGCGGGCTTCTCGACCGGTCTGAAGTGGTCCTTCATGCCGAAAGAGGTGAAGGACCGGCCGCACTATCTGGTCGTCAACGCCGATGAATCCGAACCCGGGACCTGCAAGGACCGGGAGATCATGCGCCACGATCCGCACCTGCTGATCGAAGGCTGTCTGATCGCCAGCTTCGCGATGCAGGCGCACGCTTGCTACATCTATCTGCGCGGCGAATATGTGCTGGAACGCGAGCGCATGGAGGCGGCGGTCAAGCAGGCCTATGAGGCCAAGCTGATCGGCAAGAACAACGTCCATGGCTGGGATTTCGACGTCTACATCCACCACGGTGCAGGGGCCTACATCTGCGGCGAGGAGACGGCCCTGCTGGAGTCGCTGGAAGGCAAGAAGGGCCAGCCGCGCCTGAAGCCGCCGTTCCCGGCAGGGGCCGGCCTGTATGGCTGCCCGACCACGGTGAACAATGTCGAGTCGATCGCGGTGGTGGGCACCATCCTGCGTCGCGGGGCCGAGTGGTTCGCGGGCTTCGGCCGACCGAACAACACCGGCACCAAGATCATGTCGATCAGCGGCCATGTGAACCGGCCGTGCAATGTCGAAGAGGCGATGTCGATCCCGCTGCGTCAGCTGCTGGAAGACCATTGCGGTGGCGTGCGCGGCGGCTGGGACAATCTGAAGGCCGTCATCCCCGGCGGTTCCTCGGTGCCGCTGATCACGCGCGAAATGTCCGAAGTCGCGCTGATGGATTTCGACAGCCTGCGCGAAATGCGCTCGGGCCTCGGCACGGCGGCGGTGATCGTCATGGACCAGTCGACCGATCTGGTCCGCGCCATCGCCCGCATCAGCTATTTCTACAAGCATGAGAGCTGCGGCCAGTGCACGCCGTGCCGCGAGGGCACGGGCTGGATGTGGCGGGTGCTGGAGCGGATGGCGGTCGGTGAAGCGGACCCGTCCGAGATCGACCTGCTGCTGGAAGTCTCGACCCAGATCGAGGGCCACACCATCTGCGCGCTCGGCGACGCCGCCGCCTGGCCGGTACAGGGGCTGATCCGGCATTTCCGTCATGAAATCGAGGAACGTATCGCCTCCTACCGCAGCCGCCGCGCGAATTTCGCCGGCCATGCGATCGCGGCGGAGTAGGGGATGCGTGTTTATCCTGCCCTGTTCATGATCCTGACGCTGGGGGCCTGCGGGGCACCCGCCGCGTCCGGGTCTGCCGAGGGTCCGGTGTCGGGGCCGGAGGCGGCGGCCTCTGCGCCGGCTGAGCCCATGCCCGGGCCCCTGGTCCGGCCGGCGGCGGTTCTTGAGCAGGCCTGTCTTGATCGCGTGACCGAGCAGTTCGGCCAGACGGGGACATCCGTCACTTATGAAGCGCAGGGTCCAGCGCGCGCGACCGTGTCCTGGGCGGCGCCCGTGGATGGTGGTGTGTTGAGTTTCGAATGCCGGATGGGCGAAGCCGGTGCGGATCTGTTCCGCGATGGCCGGTCCGTGACCGTCAATGTACCGACGGCGGCCGATGCCGCCAAACAAGAGGCCCGCTGATGCCCGTCGCCAAGGTCAACGGCGTAGAAGTCGAGTTCGAGCCCGGGATGACCGTGCTTCAGGTCGCCGAGCGCGCCGGACAGGAGATTCCGCGCTTCTGCTATCATGAGCGGCTCTCGATCGCCGGCAACTGCCGGATGTGCCTGGTCGAGGTGAAGCCCGGACCGCCGAAGCCGCAGGCTTCGTGCGCCCTGCCGGCCGCCGAGGGACAGGAAATCTTCACCGACACGCCGATGGTGAAGAAGGCCCGCGAAGGGGTGATGGAGTTCCTGCTCATCAACCACCCGCTGGACTGCCCGATCTGCGACCAGGGCGGCGAGTGCGACCTGCAGGACCAGGCCATGGGCTATGG
>NZ_JAIYCP010000022.1 GCF_027487935.1 Brevundimonas sp. | reverse complement strand
CCTGCTCCCGCAGGATCCCGATGATCTGCTCTTCCGTGAACCTTGATCGCTTCATTCTGTCCGTCCTTTCGAGGGGCGGACTCTAGCTATTCTTGGAGGAGTTTCAGGGGGTCACGTCATCGGCGAGGCAGGGTCTGGAAAATCTGCGCTCCTGTCTGAGCTTACTGAGCGGCTCCAAGACGACGGCATTACGGTTTTCGGGATCAAGGCTGACATGCTCCCGGCCGAAGTTCTGACCCCTTCCGATCTTTCGCGCGCTCTTGGTCTTCGCGGAGACCTTGAGGCTGAACTGCAACTGCTCGCCGGAGCAGGACCTGTCGTTTTGGTTATCGATCAGCTGGACGCCGTGAGCGATGTGATGGATCGCACCTCGCAGCGCATGAAACTGTTGTTGAGGATTGCGAATGGATTCCGAAGAGACCGTCGGTTCGAAGACGGTCCCCCTGTCCATGTGTTGGTGTCGTCCCGCCCGTTCGAGGCGGCTCATGATGGCCGGTTCCAAAGCCTCGGCGCGGAGACAATCAAGCTCAACCTGCCATCGAACGAAAGCGTCCAGGAGCTTCTGTCGGGCTTGGAGATCGACGCCCAGACGGTCCCTGATGGCCTTCGGGAAACGCTGCGACGGCCATTTGCACTTCGGCTGTTTGTCGATCTCGTCCGACGTGGTGTCGATGTCAGCAAGGTCACGGCCTCTGAGTTGCTTAACGAATGGCTCCGCTCGGCGAATCTCGGAGATGCCTCAACTCGACCAAGGGTGATCAGTTTCCTCGAACGTCTGGCGTCGTCGATGACAGAGACGGAAACGCTCTGGCGCGCTGCGGACACATTTGACGCTGAAGCCGGCGATGTTGTTTCGATCGCCGAAGCCTCTGGGCTGGTCATACGGCAAGACGGTCGCCTCGGCTTCAGCCACCAGTCCTGGCTCGATGACTTCCAGGCGAAGGGTTTCGCGAACGGCGCCGAAATTGCCGATTTCGCGTGGGACCGTCAGGACGGACTGTTCGCACGGGCTACGGTTCTAAGGGCTCTGGAGCGCCAACGCAGATATGATGTCGGTGCCTATGAGGCCGCGCTCGACTTGCTGCTTGGCGATGCCAAGACGCGCCGCCATTTGCTTCATCTGGTCATCGATGTGGTCGCGAGCCAGGATCAGCCAACATCGCGAGAACAGGGTTGGGTTCAGCGTCTGTTTCAATCCGATGTGCCGCTCACCCGTCGGGCTGCGAGCAAGATCGCTGATCGATGGATAGGGTGGCGATCAGCATTGAAGCCGCTTTTGCCAACCATCATGCGATCGGCTGATCTCAGGTGGACATCCGTCCGGCTAGTGCAGGCCGAAGCCGCTATCGACCCCGCAAGCGCGATCTCGATATTACGAGAGGAATGGAGCGAGCCTGACGCCGACCTGGACCTTTTCCAGGCTGTTTGGCGTGCGAAACTCTGGGATCCTTGGGTCGCCACGCGGATACGAGACATCCTGGGCCGGCACAGCGTCCAGGACTTTGCCGTCGCCCAGTATATCGAGGATCTCACTGAAGGTGGGCGGCCGGACGACGCGATCGGGCTGCTGACCACCTATCTGGACGCCACGCCGGTCGCTGACCGGCGGCGTCTCCGACTTCATGGGCTTGGAAAACTTGTAAACGCCGCTCCCCTGAAGCTCGCCACAACCCTGACGCCCTGGTTTGTCGGCCTGGTTGAGGGAGCAGAAGAGGTCTCTCACGTCAGGTCTGAGTTTCCGTCTTCCCATGCTCTTCCCTTCGATTGGGATCGCGATGAGCACGAGGACAGCATCTACAGCGCGTTGAAGACTGCCCTCTCCCTTGCAGTCCAGTCTGATCCGAAGGCCGCAGCGGCCATTCTGGACCAACTGGCTGGAACTCCGGTGGCGGAGGCACAGGAACTGGTTGCTGACGCTTACGCGGAAAACCCTGAAGTCTATGCTGGCGCAGCTCTGGATTTCTTGCTCGCAGATACCCGGCGGCTCTCGGTTGGCGAAGGCATTTTCGACGACGAGGAGGGATGCAGTAATCATGTGCAGGGTTATTCGTCGAAGCAGTTGATATCAGCCATCGCGCCCTACCTGGATACGGGCGACCTGTTGCGGCTGAAGACCACGATTGAAGGGTGGGATCGCTATCTTCCCGACGCTTGGGATGACTGGAGCGCGGCCGACCGGAAGCTGCGAAGAGGCTGGGTCGAGGAAGCGCGTCTTGGCCTACTTGAACGCCTTCCTTCCGAGCTCTTCACTCCGCGTGAGCGGCGGCGCATGCGGGAATGGAGCGCACAGCAACCTGTTCTGACCACGAAAGGGCGAATGATGGCCCATTTCGTCGGCGCTCCGATGTCTGCGGACCAGATGTCCAAGGCCAGTGACGACGATCTCATGGGCCTGCTGGACGAATGTTCTGACGGCACCGCTTGGGGTGATAGGCGGGGTGAGCGCCGACGCCATATCTCCAAAAGCGGTGGCTCGATCCAGGTTGGGCGTGAGTTCGCGGCGTTGGGCAAGGAGGATCCTGCGCGGGTGCTTCGTCTTGTCCGGGAACGGCTGTCCCCTGATCGACACCAGGAGGCATCCGGGAGTGCGATCAATGAGATCAGCGGAGTGGAGACCGTCGATCCCGCTGTGCTGATCGAGCTGATACACGATCTCTCGGGCCGAGGATTTCAGGGTGAAAGCTGGCGCCGCGACGCCGCGTGGGCATTCCAGAAGCTGGCCCGTCGAATGGGCGGACTCCAACCCGCCGACCTCAGCTTGTTGGAAAGCTGGATCGTCGATGACGCGGATCTGGCCCGCGATCGCATCGCTCGCCGCCTGAACAACGAGGCCGCCAATCGTCAGCTGAACAAGAAGAATGACGACGCCCAGCCCGCGACGGCTCTGATCTTCGGCCATGGCTTCGGGAGAGGTTTTGGCATTCTGCCTCAGGACAACTACGCATTTCTCAGCGCCATCGCTGCGGGAGTGCTCAGTCGCGATCCGCCGGATTGTGACGCTTGGCTGGAAGTTCTGGAGCGTCATGCCAGCCGCGCGGACGACCCGCACATCTGGCAGACCATTCTCGCCTACCATGGCCGAACGCTCTTCTGGGCAAACCGGCCAAGAACGCTAAAGCTCTTCAACACCCTTTGGGATCGGTTCCCGGCTGCCTTTACGGCCATCGTTGGAGGAAGCCTTTGGTGCTATCGTTCCATGATCCCGGAGGCGGTTCAGACCGCCATGCTGGAGGCGTGGATCGCGGGGGGTGACACTACAAGCGCCCAAGCCGCCGGAGAGTTTGCAGTCGCCGCGATGGTCGTCGGTGGGGATGACGATGTCCTCGCGCCCTTGGCAAAACAGATCATGGATGGCCCGCCATCAGGTGAACGCCTCGGAGGTTTGTTCGCCGCAGCCGCCGCGTGGCGACAGAATGCCGGAAGCCTGCGGGAGCGATCCCACGCGCTACTGTTGAGGTTCGCAGAGGCTGCGGCCGGAGATGAAGCCGAGGCTGTTTCCACAGCTCTCGATGGGGAGCGGACATTGCTGCCCGACACCGCCACGAGCGAGATGCTCAACATCGCATTGAGCAATCCGCGTGTTTTACTCGCCGCGCTCAATGGCCGGCTCGCCGACGCCTTGCAGGCCCTCCTGCTACACCCTGGATTTGAAGAGGTCGTTCTGGCCGTGGCCGAAGCAGCAGCCGACACATTGGTTGCAGATCGCAGCGGTGGCGGTCGTGGTGTCGAAAGTGACTTCGTCGCGATCGCCATCGCACTTCAACGCACGCACGGCGCCCAGCGGGCACGTGCCATGAACCTATACGAACGGTTCCTGGACGCCGAAGTTTACGGTGCCAACGAAGCGGCGGCGGCGGCATTGAGAAACTAGCTGGGCCAGTTCTAACCCTCATCGAAGTCCCAGACGTCTCCGATCTTCCATCCTCCGAACGCATCGGAAAGCACCCTGAGGTTCGGCTCCGGGTCAGCGGGCACCGGGCACAGGATGCCGAGCGGGCGGACCCGATCAGCGACCTTCCTCACATCGCTCGCGGAGGGGCCGGCATTCCTCGGGAGATGGACCTCCGTCACAGCCCAACCGATGTCGAACCGCCTGAGCGCGAACACGATATTCTCGGGTCGCCAGTGGACCAGGGACCAGATGCCCGAAAGCGATCGGGGCATCACGCGTTCCACGTCCAGGCAATTCCCCATCGCCATGCCGATCTGCTTCGCGTTCTCGCCATCGACGCGGTCGAGATCGGGTTCGCTATCCGTCGGGAGGGCGTGCTCGGGTTTGGATTGACGAAGGAGCCTGTAGAACCAGGGCTGAAAACCTTCGCGCCCTGCCGCGAAGGCAGCCGAAATGTCGTCGTCGGTCAGGTGGACGTTCAGCCGCCGCGCAGCCGCCGCCTGAGCCTCGGCCACCAAGGCAGTCTGCACAGAATGAAATCGGGTCAGGGCGACCGGGGTGAGAAGCGCGACGTCCTGGAGGGCGAGCGCCGCCTCGATCTTGGTTTCGTTCAGCCCCCCAACTTGCTGGAGAGACCTCGCGCGCAATCGGTCGCGGGGATCGTTCGAACTGAACACCCGATGCAGGTGCGCATAGAAGGCCGGATAGGCCGGCGCCTCGCCGTGAAGCTTGCGCAGCACGCCGAGATAGCCAGGGGGACAGGAGTGGAATGCGGCCTCAATCAGCTGTCGCGCCGACATCGTGATGGAAAGTTCGGCGAACCCAAGGATCAGATCGGAGGCCGATGCGTCGAGCCAGTCAGCCGAGCCCGTCGCCCGGACAAGGAAATCAGGATCGTCGATCGCCCCGATGGACAGCGCTGCCCAGCAACCCTGTCTCCAGGCCAACCGGGCACGGCACATGCGCCGCATGAACCCTGCCGCGACCGCGTCAATCCGGTCCGTGAGGTCCAGGACCCATCCACGAGGAATGGGGAAGATGGCGTCACCGGGCAGTCGCCCCATGAAGCCGTCGTCAGTATTTCCCTGCATATCCGCCCTCCAGCGAAGGCGGCGAGCCCGATGCTCAGCCGCTTACTGGGAAGCGGTGAGCCAGCAGGATCGGCAGGATTTCGGACGAGTTAGCCATACGCACAATCTTCTCACGGATCGCCAATCCGTCAAGAAAATCAATGGCCCAGCGCGAGCCGGATACGGGCCAGCCAAATGATGCATGCGATTACCACGATCATCATATTTGACCGCGCCGGGTATCGCGCCCGGCTAGTGAACCATGAAGCTGATGGAGCCGGACATGGTGTGACCATCCGACCCAACGGCGGTCCAGGCCGCAGCGTAGGTTCCCGGCGCAAGACGCGGCAAGGCCACGCCGACCGTCGCGGCTGGCGGTGTGTCGGGAGCGGTCACAACGATCGGGGCCTGACCATCGGCGGCCAGGGTCACGGTTTTCAGGATCATGGGATGCGGGAAGGTGGCGGTGAACCGTTCCGGCGATCCGTGGGTCATGGCGCCATTCGCCGGCGTGGTGACGACCTCCGAGGGGGCTGAAGCCTGGTGTTGCATGCCGGCGTGGCCGGCATGCGGGTCCTGGGCGGCGGAGGTGCCGGCGAAAGCCAGGGCGGCGGTAAGGGCCAGAGTGCGCATCATGGGGTGAGTTCCTCTCACTGTTTGGGGGTCGCAGGCATGGCGGACATGTCGTGTCCGGAATGGTCGGTCGGGGGCTCCGTGGTAGGCGGGGGCGGCGGCGCGCTCGGAACCGGGGCGTCCACTTTCGCGGCAGGTCTCACGCGAACAGCCTGCGGGTGGCTCGGCGAAGGCGAAGCCGGAGTAGTCGCAACACTCTCCGGCTCGGCAACGACTTGCGGCGCCGGCTCGGCTACGGGCGCAGCGTCCTCTGCTTGCGCCGGGGTCGTTGGCTGTTCCGTCGGTTTGCACGCGAAGAGGCCGAGCGTAGCGATCAGCGGGATCAGTCTGTTCCTCATTGGTGCACTCCTTAGAACCAGGCCTTGAGGCCGACGACGAAGCGGGTCTCGTCCGCCTCGCCACCACGGGCTTCGATGTAGTCGGCGGTGTTGCCGAATGAACGACTCCACTCGAAGCCGACGTAGGGGGCGAACTCCTTGCGGACCTCGTAGCGCAGACGCAGACCGACCTCGATTGAGCTGAGGCCCGAGCCGATCTCCAGTTCGGGAATATCACTGGCCGAGGCGTCGACTTCGAGGCGGGGCTGGAGGATCAGGCGCTGGGTGATCCGCTGGTCGTATTCGGCCTCGACACGCGCGGTCAGGTCGCCTTCGTTCGACAGGAAGGCGGCGGCGTCGATCTCCCACCAATAGGGGGCGAGACCCTGGAGACCGAGCACCAGGTGAGTGGTGTCTTCGGTGTCCGGACGGAAGTCCTGGCGCACACCGACCTGAACGTCCCAGAAGGGCGCGATCGCTCGGCTGTAGAGAGCCTGTATTTCGGCCTGCTCCAGTTCGCCGCCGAATTCGCCTTCGCCTTCGGTCTTCCACCAGAAGCGATTGATGTCGCCGCCGCTCCAGCCCTGGACGTCCCAGAGATAGGTTTCGTCATCGTCGCCGAACCCTGCCTCCAGCCTGTCGAAGACAACGGCTGTGGTGCGCACGTCTCCATTTTCGTGGATCAGCGTCTGGCGCGACGCGGCCATCGCGTTCGCGCCAAAGACGAGATCGGCAGCGTGGACCGGTCCGCTCAGGGCGGCGGCGGGAACGGATGGTTCAGCAGGGCGGCCGGGAGTGTCAGCACTGGTCGGCACGTCGGGCGGTCCCATGCTCATGCCCGACATGTCGTGGCCGGCATGGGGATCGGCTGGAACAGGGTTCATGGTGGACATGTCGTGTCCGGCATGCGGGTCAGGCTGCTGGGATGGCATCTGGTGGCCCGCATGGGGGTCCGCAGTTGGTGGCGTTTGGGCCGGCGGCATGTCGTGCTCGGCATGCGGGTCAGGCTGCGCCGGAGCCATTTGCGACATGTCGTGACCCGCATGAGGGTCAATGGGCGCGGACTGGGATGGCATCTGATGGCCAGCATGGGGGTCCGCAGCCGGTGGCGTCTGGGCCGGCGGCACGGTGTGTCCGGCGTGGGGGTCCTGTTCGGCCGGCTGCGCAGGCGTTTGGGGCACGGGAGCAGGGGCGGGCCGCGTCTGCGCTGGCATGACATGGCCTGCATGTGCGTCCTGGGCGTGGGCGCTCAAGGCGCTTCCCGCCAGGATCAGCGGAGCGAGGGCCAAGGCGAGACGATTCATGACGCGGCTCCGTCCATGGGCCGCACGGTGACAACGTTGAACATGCCAGCGTGCATATGCATGAGCATGTGACAGTGGAACGCCCAGTCGCCTGGCGCGTCAGCGGTCAGATCGAACGTCACCTTGCCGCCGGGCGCGACATTGACCGTGTGCTTGAGCGGTTGATGCCCGGCGGGACCGCCAGTCACCAGTTCGAAGAAGTGGCCGTGCAGGTGGATGGGGTGGGCCATCATGGTGTCGTTCACCAGGGTCACCCGCACCCGCTCGTTACGCTCGAAGCGGATAGGCTCGACCAGTTCGCTGAACTTGCGGCCGTCGAAGCCCCACATGAACCGTTCCATATTGCCGGTCAGGTGGATTTCCATGGTCCGCGACGGCGGGCGCTGGTCCTTGTTGGGAGTGAGCGAGACTAGGTCGGTGTAAACAAGGACGCGGTGATCGACGTCTGCCAGACCAATTGGACGCTCGCCCAAACGGTTCGTGGGCGACATTGCGACCATGTCCACGCCGACGCCGACCGCCATGTCAGGCGGGGCGTTCTCGGGGTCGCGCATATTCATGCCGGCCATGGACATCCCGGCCATTTCGCCCGCCCGCGCCACGCCCTGGGCCGGGGCTCCGTGGTCCATGCCAGTCATCCCGCCGTGGTCCATTCCGGACATGTCGCCCATTGAGCCATGATCCATCCCGCCCATACCCATGTCGCGCATGGTCAGGTTCGGGACCTCGCGCAGAGGCGGGACCTCGGCGGTCATGCCGAGGCGCGGTGCCAAGGTCGCCCGACCCATGCCGGAGCGGTCGATCGCCTCGGAAACGATGGTGTAGGCGCGATCCTCGGTCGGCCGCACTATGACGTCATAGGTCTCGGCCACTGAAATCTGGAACTCGTCGATCTCGACCGGCCGAACGTTCTCGCCATCGGCCTGGACCACGGTCATCGGCAAGCCGGGAATGCGGATGTTGAAGATCGACATGGCCGATGCGTTGATGATGCGCAGGCGAACCCGCTCGCCGGGCCGGAACAGACCGGTCCAGTTCTCCTGGGGACCGTGGCCGTTGATCAGATAGGTGTAGGTCGAGCCGTTGACGTCGAGGATGTCGCGCGGGTCCATCCGCATCTGGCCCCACATGCGGCGCTCCTCCAGGCTCATCCGGTCGCTACGATCCAGGAACCCCGCCAAGGTCGTGCGCTGCTGGTTGAAGTAGCCGGGGCTCTTCTTCAGCTTCTCCAGAATTTCGTGCGGGTGCATGAAGCTCCAGTCCGAAAGGACCAGGACATGCTCCCGGTCATAGGCGACCGGATCAGCGCCCGCCGGGTCGATGACGATAGGTCCATAATGGCCCATCGCCTCCTGGAGGTTGGAGTGGCTGTGATACCAGAAGGTCCCCGATTGCTTGATCGGGAACTCATAGACGAAGGTCTCGCGGGCCTTGATGCCGGGGAAACTGATGCCGGGCACGCCATCCATCTGGAACGGGACCAGCAGGCCGTGCCAGTGGATCGAGGTGTCTTCGTCCAGGGTGTTGGCGACGGATAGACGGACGTTCTGGCCTTCCCGCAGTCGCAGCAGCGGGGCCGGCAAAACTCCGTTGACGGTCACCGCATGCCCGGTGCGACCGCCTACCGTGAAGGGCGTGTGTCCGACCGTCAGGTCAATGTTCGGACCGGTCATCGTGGGCAGGTCGGCTCGCAGACCCGCCGAGCCCGACTGCGCCCAGGCCGGCAGCAGACCCTGCAAACCCAACAGGCCGCCACCCACAGCGGCGCCTCGAAGAAGCGATCGGCGATCGAGGCTTGGCATCGACATCTAATGCAATCCTTGGCGGGCTTGTTGGGGTGCTCCCTCAGATACGCATCCCCGCGACCCATCCCTTGCGGCAGGTCGCCGCAGCACGGGGAGCGCATACGTCTGGACCTTCCCCTCATGGCAAGGTCAAGCACCCGACTATCGTTCTGGTGTCAGTTTCTCTGCGAGCTTCCTGCGAGCGCGCGCGATCCGCGTTTCTACGGCCTTGGGTGTGATCCGGAGGATGTCGGCGACCTCGGCATGAGACCTCCCGTCAAGGGTCGCGAGCAGCAGCGGAGCCTTCAGGGCGTCGGGCAGGTCCAACAATGCCCTTTGCAACTCTACGGCCCGGCGATGATCGTCCAGCCGGGCTTCGGGTATGGGCGTCTCGTCACCTATTGAGACGGCCTCCGGAGCGTCGAGGCCCATCACGCCCCGCACAACCCGACGGACCGCGCGACGCCGGCTCCAGTCGCGGCACTTATTCAGCGCGATGGAACGCAGCCAGACATCGAAGGGCCGCCCCGGATCATATCGCCGCATCGCCAGCCAGGCGGATGCATAGGCCTCCTGAAGCACATCATGGGCCTCCGCCTCATCGCCGACGTATCGGCGGATGAACCGATACAGATCGGCCTTGGTGGCGGCCATCAGGCTGGTGAAGGCGGCTCGGTCTCCGTTTGCGGCACGGACTTCTATGGTCTGTTCGATCTCCACGCGCCGCGCTTAGTCGGCATCGTCGCGAAGGCCCTCGACGACAGCCGCGTCGAAAACTTCGGCCTGGGCCGGGGTCAAGACCGATCTCATCTCGAAAACGTGGGTGATCGTCGCCTTCTGAAGATCGCCCATGGCTGTATGGAAATGATCGACGGCCGCCTGAACCTGAGGCGTGTCGCCGTCACTCGCGGCGATCGCGGCGGCCAACTCGCGGTTGGCGGCGCGAACCTCGGCTTCCAGAGCCGGTCGGCGAGCCGCGAAGCGGGCTTCGATGACGTCGAGTCGGCGATCCTGTTCCGCGCTGAGATTGAGCTTCTCATGAACGACACTGTGCAGATTCGGGGGTTGCCGTTCCCGCATGATCCAGGTCGCGCTGACCCAGGTCGCCGCACCGCTGGCCATTGCCGCAAGCACAGCCGTGACCACGATCGACTTCCAGCTTGCTGTCATCCGCGCACATCCAGTCCAGAGAGAGGCGACAAGCCCGCCGACACCGTGAAAATCCGCATCTCAGACGGCTCGGGACGGGGAGCGAAAAGCATCAGGCCCCCGTTCATGCCGCCCACTGCCAGGGCCACAGCCACGGCGGCTACCCGGACCTGGCCAATACGAGCCCGATCCCTGTGCTCGGCGACCCTCGCCCAGACGGCCGCCTCCACGCCCGCAAGTCGCACCGCGTCGACCGGTTCGACCACCCCGATCAATCCATCCATGTCGTCAGTCATCACACACCTGCGTCACGCCCCATCTGCCATACGCGTGCGGTCCTCGATCCCCTCATGAGGGGACGACCCGGCACACGCGTAGATACCAGAGAACGACCGGGCAGCGGTGTCGAGGGGGATCGATGTGAGCGACAGCACAGGCTCCGTGCGAGTTCCATTTCCGGACGTGCTGGATCCGCTCACGGGCGTGAGGTTCTTCCTCGCCCTGGGGGTCGTGCTGTTTCACTTCCAGCTCTACTGGACCTTGCCGCCGGAGAGTGCTGGCCTGTTAAATCGCGCCCGCTTGGGCGTGGACGTCTTTTTCATCCTCTCAGGCTTCATCCTGACGCATGTCTACCTGCAAGGAGACAAGGCGCCGGACTACGGACGGTTTCTGGCCGCACGGTTTGCGCGGATTTACCCGGCCCACCTGTTTATCCTTCTCGCCATGCTCGGGCTGGTGCTCGTCGCCCCCGTATTCGGCATCGGGCTGGAGCCGGGCCGGTTCAATCCCGCCGATTTCGTGGGCACGCTGTTGCTCGTTCAGGCCTGGTTCCCCCGCGATACCTTGGCCTTGTGGAATGGGCCGGCATGGTCGCTGTCTGCGGAATGGTTCGCCTACCTGGCGTTTCCAGCCTATGCAGCGCTGGCGCTCCGATTGCGCGCCAGGCCGTGGGTTTTGATCGCCTTGGCCATAGCGTCGTTCATCGCGCTCGACGCCTTTTACCGCGTCCAATTCGGCCGGGTCTTGCCTCGGGCTGAAGATAGCCTCGGCATCCTGCGTATCGTCCCTGAATTTCTCTATGGGGTCGGGCTCTACTATCTCGGCCAGCGCTGGATGCCCTCACGTTGCCTGTCGGCCATCAGCGCCTTGGTGGCCACAGGCGGCTTGCTGGGCCTCATGCAGTTGGGCGTGGACGATCGGATCATCGTCGCGGCTTCCGGTCCCTTCATCCTCTCGCTCGCGTTACTGGCGAAGGCCGGCGTGCGCACCGTCTTGTCTCATCCCGCCATCCTGTTCGCGGGTGAGGCCTCGTTTGCCCTCTATCTTGTTCACATCCCGATTCTCATGGTGTGGCGTAACGCAGTGCAGGCGGTCACGGACGTGCCCGGAGGTTACCGAATGGGCGTTGTCGAGCTGGCTTGGTTGTTGGCGTTGACGCTCGTTGCCGCCGCCGCCATCCATGTCTTCGTTGAGCGCCCCGGCCGAGGATGGCTTCGGAGACGGATGGGACCGCCGCGCGTCGATCCCGCCGAAGCCAGGCGAACCGTTCGCAGCGATCAGGGAGAACCACTTTGAAACCCATCTGGAACCGGCGTCTGCTGCTCGGCGCCACTGTTCTTGTCGGCATGACCGGGACGGCCTGCGCTCAGGCTCGGCCGTCAAGAAATCTCACGGTCTTCAAGACACCAACCTGTGCGTGCTGCGACGCGTGGATCCGACACATGCGCGATGCGGGCTTCAGCACAACGATCACGATCCTTCCCAGCCTTCAGTCTGTGCGAAGCAGCCGGGGGATGCCGGATGCGCTGGCGTCCTGTCACACAGGGCTGATCGACGGTTATCTCGTCGAGGGTCACGTGCCCGCCCAGGATGTCATTCGCCTGCTCGCTGAACGACCGGCTGCAATAGGTCTCGCCGTGCCGGCGATGCCCTTGGGCTCGCCGGGTATGGAAACGCCGCAAGGACACCGGGAGCCATACGAGACGCTGTTGGTGCTCCGGTTCGGCGCCACCCGCGTGTTTGCTCGTCATAACCAACCAGCCTGATGCGGGTCACATCCCGTCCACCCACACCACGAAATATGGAGCCTTCAATGTCCCGTCGTTCTCTTGCCCTGGCGCTGTCGATTGCCGTTCTCGCGGCAACACCCGCATTGGCCCAGGATCACGCCCACGGCCATCAGGCCGCCGCAGGATCGATCGCTGCCGAAGCGACTGACGCGGCCGGCGTCGTCGATGCATTCCACGCCGCGCTCAAGGCGGGTGATACGGCTGCCGCACTGGCTCTGATGGCGCCGGACGTCATGATCTTCGAGGAAGGTGGTGCGGAACGGTCCCGCGATGAATACGCCTCGCACCATCTCTCATCGGATGCCGCCTTCGCCGCCGCGTCGGAAGCTACCGTGGCGCGCAGGTCAGGCTGGGCGGAGGGCGACGTCGCCTGGATCACCAGCGAAGGCCGCACGACAGGTCAGTTCAATGGCCGTGTAGTTGACCGTCTGACGACCGAGACCATGTTGCTTAAGCGCCACGCCGACGGCTGGCGCATCCACCACATCCACTGGTCGTCGCGTGCGCCTCGTTAGTCACTGTAAGGACCCATGGCGATCGCTGGGGCCGAGAAGATTGAGCACGGTCCCCAGTTGCATGATAAGGGACCGGGATAATGCCCCACCCAGTGCGCAACATCCTGCGGCAATCCACCTTCGTCAGCATGATCCTGCTGGCGCTGGCCGTTGCCATGCTTGCGGTGCCTGCGCGGGCTGAGACGTGTGCGCCTGTTGCTGAAGCGATGGCCGTTGCCGGTTCGAATACGTCCGAACCCTGCGCACCGGGCGACTGCGGGGATTGCGTAATCGCCTGCGCTCACGGGTGCTGTCACGCATCCGTCTTGGGCGTTCCGAGCGGGGTGCACCTTTCACTCAACCCACCCCGCTTCGAGGCACCGGCTGGGTGGGGCGACTCGCTCGGCATTCCCCTCCCTGAGCAAGCTGGGCTCTTGCGACCCCCACGCCCCTGACGGACGCGGCGGTCGCTAAGACCGTCAGCCAAGATTCCATGACCCCCGCCCAGCACAGCCTTGAGCCTTGCTGGGCCTGACATGAATCCGCCCCGACGAACGGTCTTGCCGTCGATCGAGGCCGCAGGGACCGACAATGAAGATCGAGAAACACTGGCTGATGACGGGCGGCGCTGTGGTCGTCGCTCTCGCGGTAGGCTTCGGAACTGCCCAACTGATGCTCGGCCGCAACGGGGCGGCTGATCCCCAGGCGGAGGAAGAAAATCATGAGGATGCCGCCGCCGAGGCCTTCGTCGCACTGACGCCGACTGCCGCTGCGGAAGCGGGGGTCGGTATCGTCGCAGTTGAGAGAGGCGGCGGGGCGGGTCTGATGCTGCCCGGTCGTGTCGCATTCGCCCCAGGGGCCGAGGCTGTGGTCGATGCGCCGCTGCCCGGCGTCGTCGTCCGGGTCCACGTCGGAGCTGGCAGCCAAGTGCGGGCGGGTTCCCCTCTCGTCACCCTGCGCAGTCCCGAAGGGGCTGCCTCGCGCGCGACGGTCGATGCCGCCACTGCCGCAGCGGACGCGGCTCGCGCCGCCGTGGTGCGCGACCGCACACTTTTCGAGCGGGGATACGTTGCGCAATCGCGGCTCGACATCACCGAGGCCGAGGCTCGTCGGACAGAGGCCGAACTTCGCGCGGCTCGTGCTCGCCTCAGCGCCTACGGATCGCCGGAGGCCGGGGGCTTGGTCGTCGTGCGCAGCCCCATCAACGGCGTGGTCACTCGGGTGGCGACGACTCCGGGACAGGTTTTGCACGAAGAGGATCAGGAGGTCGCCGCTGTCGCTGACCTCGGCAGCGTCGAGCTCATCTTCGAAGCGCCGCCTGCCACTGCCCGCCTGATCAGCGTCGGCGACAAGCTATCGGGTCGAAGTGCCGACGGTCAGGAGATCATCAGCACGATTATCGCGCTCGCTCCACCGGGCCTGAGCGGCACAGTGACCGTCCGCGCCAGACCGGCCGGGGCGATCCCCCCGGCCGGGACCGTCATCTCCGCGCGATTGGGTGCCGGGGCTTCCCGCAACGCACTGGTTGTGCCCAGCGAAGCGATCCAGACCGTTGAAGGTGTGCAATCTGTGTTCGTCGTCGATGGCGCGGGCTTCCGCGCCCGGCCTGTCGTGACTGGCCAAACCGCCGACGGCCGCACTGAGATCGTAAACGGTCTGCGAGGCGACGAGCGTATCGCCGGGGCCGGCGCCTTCCTGCTCAAGGCCGAACTGGCCAAGGGCGAAGCCGAGCACGGACACTGATCATGCTGGACAAGATCATCGTCGCCGCCGTTCGCCTCCGGTGGCTGGTCGTGCTCATCGCCGTCGTTCTGGCGGGGTTCGGCATCAGGGAACTGACGAAGCTGCCTATCGACGCGGTGCCGGACATCACCAACCGGCAGGTGCAGGTCACGACCGTGGCGCCTGCGCTCGGACCCGAGGAGGTCGAACGCCAGGTCACCTTCCCGGTCGAGACGGCGCTCGCCGGCCTCCCCGGCCTGATCGAGACCCGGTCGCTGTCGCGGCACGGCTTCTCGCAGATCACCGCCGTATTCACGGACAGCACGGACATCTATTTCGCCCGCAGCCTCGTCAACGAACGGATGCAGAGCGTCCGCGAGGATCTTCCCGAGGGGCTGACGCCCTCGATAGGACCCGTCGTGACCGGGTTGGGCGAGGTCTACATCTGGACGGTCGAGCTGACCGGCCCTGCCGCCGCGACGGGCGTGCCTTACGTCACGCCCGAGGGTGAGCGGCTGAGGACCGATCAGGAGAAGGCGACCTATCTGCGCACGGTCCAGGACTGGATCATCGCGCCGCAACTCAAGACCGTCGAAGGCGTCGCCGGCATCGACGTCCTCGGCGGCTATGTGAAGGAATACGCCGTTCACCCCGATCCGGCCCGTCTGGCGGCCTATGGCGTCGGCCTGGTCCAGCTGGTCGAGGCCCTGGAACACGCCAACCGCATTGCGGGCGCGGGCTATGTCAACCGCGCCGGCGAAGCCTACATCGTCCGCGCCGACGCCCGCATCAGGAGCCTTCAGGAGCTGGCGCAAACGCCGATCCTGAATCGCGGCGGCCAAGTCATCCGCGTCTCGGACGTGGCGACGGTCGAAATCGGCCGCGCGCCCCGCCTCGGCTCGGCCAGCGCCAATGCCCGCGAGACCGTGGTCGGCACCGCCCTGATGCTTCAGGGCGAAAATTCACGCGCGGTCGCCCATCGCGTCGGCGAACGTCTGCGCGAGATCGAACCCAGCCTGCCGCCCGGCGTCACCATCCGGCCGGCGCTCGACAGGACAGCCCTGGTCGATGCGACGATCCGCACGGTCGAACACAACCTAGCGCTCGGCGCGATCCTAGTCATCGCCGTGCTCTTCTTCGCCCTGGGCAACGTCCGTGCAGCGATCATCACCGCCCTGGTCATTCCCCTGTCGTTCCTGTTCGCCGCCTCGGCGATGAACCGCTTCGGCATCAGCGCCAACCTGCTCAGCTTCGGCGCCCTGGACTTCGGCCTGATCGTCGATGGCGCCGTGGTGGTGATCGAGAACACCCTGCGGCGCCTCTCGCTGAAACGGGCCGAAACAGGCCAATCCCTGACCGCTTCGCAACGACTGGGTGTCGCCGCCGACGCCGCCAAGGAAATGGCCCGGCCCGCCGCCTTCGGTCAGGCCATCATCCTGCTGGTTTATGCGCCGCTGCTGATGTTCGAGGGAGTCGAGGGCAAGATGTTCGGCCCGATGGCGGCCACGGTTATGCTGGCCTTGGCGGCGGCGTTCGTTCTGTCGTTCACCTTCGTCCCGGCGATGGCGGCCCTGTGGGTGCGAGAGCCCAAGACCCACGACGATGAAACTCGGCTGTCCCGCGCCGCGAAGGCCCGCTACGAGCCGCTGCTCCGCAAGGTGGTGGCGGGTCCCCGTCCGATCCTGGTCGGCGCGGGCGTGGCGCTGATCGCCGGCCTGATCGCCTTCCTCAGCTTGGGACGCGAGTTCGTGCCGACGCTCGATGAAGGCGACCTGCTGGTTCAAGCGCTTCGCGTGCCCTCGACCTCGCTGGAACAGAGCCAGGCCATGCAGTTCCGCGTCGAGCGGACCCTCAAGGCCATGCCGGAAGTCGAACTGGTCTTCACCCGCACCGGCACCGCCGAGGTGGCGTCCGACCCGATGCCGCCGTCGATCTCGGACACCTTCGTGATGCTCAAGCCACGCGATCAGTGGCCTGACCCGCGCTTGCCCAAGGCGGAACTGGTCGAGCGGATGGAAACCGAACTCGGCGGCCTTCTCGGCAACAACTACGAATTCACCCAGCCCATCGAGATGCGGTTCAACGAACTGATCGCCGGCGTCCGGTCCGATGTAGCGGTCCGCGTCTACGGCGACGACTTCGCGGCCATGAGCCGGACCGCCGAACAGGTCGCGACGACGTTGCGCAGAATTGACGGAGCGGCCGACGTCCGAGTCGAACAAGTGTCGGGCCAGCCATCCATCACGGCCTCCATCGACCGCACCGTCGCCGCCGCGCAGGGCATCCACGCCAGCGACGCGGCGGACGCCCTGGCGATCGCTCTGGGCGGGCGCTCCGCCGGCCACATTCTTGAGGGCGACCGCCGTTTCGACGTGGTCGTGCGGCTGTCGGACGAACTCAGGAACGATCCAGCCGTCATGTCCCAGCTTCCGGTCATGCCAGAGGAAGCGGAGTCCGGCGCGCCGACCGTGCCCTTGTCGGCGGTTGCCAGGTTCGAGACCACGGAAGGCCCCAATCAGATCAGTCGGCAGAACGGCAAGCGCGTGATGGTGGTCCAGGCGAACGTCAGGGGCCGTGACCTCGGCGGCTTCGTCACCGAGGCGCAGGCTGCCGTCGCCGAGAATGTGAACCCGCCGGTGGGAGGCTGGCTGGACTGGGGCGGGCAGTTCGAGCACCTTGAACGGGCCAGCGCCCGGCTGGCGCTGATCATTCCACTGGTGTTCCTGACGATCGGGCTCCTCCTGTATCTCGCCCTGCGATCCCTGCGGGATGCCGCCCTAGTCTTCGCAGGCGTGCCGCTCGCGTTGGTGGGCGGCGCGCTGGCCCTGCTCCTGAGAGGAATGCCTTTCTCGATCACGGCGGCCGTTGGCTTCATCGCCGTATCGGGCGTCGCGACCTTGAACGGCCTCGTCCTGATGCAGGCCATGCGGCAGCGGATTGCGGAAGGTATGGCACCGGTGCAGGCAGCGGTCGAAGGTGCCGTCAGCCGCCTCCGCGCTGTAATGACGACCGCGTTGGTGGCGGTTCTAGGGTTTATTCCGATGGCCTTTGCCTTCGGTCCGGGAGCCGAGGTGCAGAAGCCGCTCGCGACGGTCGTTATTGGCGGCCTGACCACGGCGACCCTGCTGACGCTGCTGGTGTTACCTGTGTTGTTCGCGATGTTCGCAGGCCGGCGCGGTCGTCAGAGTGTCGCTGGAACAGGAGCGCCGAGCGGGACTGCCGAGGCGTGAATTTCGTCGAAAATCGCAGGGCGTTTCGCCTCGTCAGCGCGGGATTGGCTGGATAGTTCGGGAAGGGAAGACGCCCGCCCTTTCGGGCGGGCGTCCCTGATCAGGCGATCAGCAGCAGGTGCAGGCTTCTGCGCAGGCCGCGATCGCGTCGCAGCAGGCGCATACAGCCTGAACCACAGCGTCCGGCGCCGCCGCAAAGGCGGCGGAACCGGAAGCCAGCAGCACCAGGGCTGCGATGGTGAGAGTGCGTTTCATGGTTTTGATCTCTGTTTGATTGAATGAAGTCGTTCTTCAGCTGGCAGGATCAGGGTCGTGGAGGTGGGTCGTCAGTCTCCAGCGTGAAGCCAGCATCTCGCACATCGAGCGCCGGATAGCGGACCGAGGCATAAAGGCGTGCAGGTGCCGGACTGTCGACTCGCGGGATGAGGCTCTGGCAAAAGATCAGACATGCCTTCTGGCAGGACACCTTTGTGACCGTCTGCCCGCATGGCTCATCGCCGTTCATCGACATGGAAGCCATGTCTTGGTCGAGAGGTGTTTCGCACGCCATCGAAGCAGTGGACACAAACAGCACAGCCAGCACCGCGAGGAGCGCAGCTATCAGCGGGAAACGGTCCTGGCGCAGGAACGACATGGTCCCCACTATACCCCACATGCCCGGCGAGATGACAATCTTGCTTACAATGTTCCGAGCCCTCCGCCAGCCTTAGAGCGATGCGGGTGGCGGGAGCGTTCCCATCACTGCCACAATGCCAAGAAGCGCCAACCCCAGCCCGGTTTCGAGCAGCAGGCTGCGCTTCAGGTCTGACAGGACGGACGGAGACGGGTCGGCCGCGTCGAGCGCGGAGCCGAGCGCCGGTGTCAACCGGAAGCGGTTGCTCGCTGCGAACACGAGCATCAGTCCGAAGAAGAGGAGCTTGGCGATAAGAAGCTGACCATAGGGGCTGGTTCCGAGCTCTCCGACCCGCGCAGGGCTCACGAGGAACCAGCTGTTCACGAGACCGGTCAGAACCAGAAGGGAGACGGCCAGGGTTCCGAGGCCCGCGAAGCCGTTCAGGGCGCGGTGTATCGCGGGATCATCCGGACCAGCCCGGCGCAGCAGGAGAATTGTCAAGGCGACCAGTGTCCCTAGCCACAGCGCAGCGGCGATGGCGTGGATGATGTCGGCGCTGACGTGAACAAGTCTTCCTGCCCCCTCGGTTGATCCCGCATGCCCCGTCCAGGCAAAACTGGCCGCGATGAGGAGCCCAGCGACGACAGCCAGTCCCTGGAGCGCTCTGCCCGATCTGAAGAAGAGGAGGCCAAAAATAGCAAGGAGGGCGACGATGGCCCGAGCCAGCATGGCCATGCCGAGGCCGGTGCCGCTGACCATGAAGGAAAGGGATGCCGGCTTGACTGCCTCGGTGACCGACCCCGCCATCACTGCGGTTTGGGCTATCAGGGAGACCAGAGAGCCGAGTGCGACGACTAGGGCCGCGACGATCAACGCCGGGCGTGCCCAGGCAAGGTTGGGCCGGTCGTCGTCCCTGAAACTGTAGAGAAGGAACAGCGGCACGCCGAGAAGGATGACGGCGCCGCTGTATTGAAGCCAGCGGAGCGCTATGACCGCGACTTCGAGCATGGGATCAGCGGACCGTGAAGGTGTAGGAACCTGTCATGCGGTGGCCATCGCTCGACGCGATCCGCCAGTCGATACGGTAGACTCCGGCGGCCAGCGGCCGAGCGAGGGTTCCTGCCAGCGTCTTGCCATCCTCGCCAAAAGAGGTTTCGGCCGCGATCTTCTCGCCCGCTGAATTGACGACATCGAAGCCGGAGAAGGCAGGCACAGAGCGCTCGCTGAACGTCAGGCTGATGGATCGGGTGGGAGCTACGGTCGCGTTGGGCGCGGGTGTCGCACTCACCAGCCTGGCGTGAGCAGCAGCCGGGCCTGCGGCGAGGGCGGCTGCGGCGGCGACCGCGACAAAGGGCACGGGATTGAAGTTACGCACGGTTACTCTCCAGACGTCTGACCAGTTCGGCCTTACGTCATTCTACGCGCCACGCGGCCGCACCCCTCAGGCCTGATCCCCCGGCAACCATAAAATTGCCGAGGGTGCGGTCGCGCGTGGGGGCGCACAGGCCGCTAGTTCGACTTTTCGGCCGACGAGGCCGAGTTCGCGCTGGTCGCCTGATGCCGCACGATCCACTGTTCCAGCATGGAAATTTCGCGGGTCTGATCAGCGATAGTTTTCTCCGCCATCGCCCGCAGTTCGGCGTCCGGGTTTTCCTGAAGCGCGACTTGGGACATTTCCACCGCTCCGCGATGATGCGCGATCATTTTGCGGGCGTAGGTCTCCTGCACGTCCGCGCCCGTGGCCTGCATCATGTCCCGATGCATCTTGCCTTCCGAAGCGGTGAAGGGCGTGGTGGGGCCGGACATCTTTTCGCCAGGCATTCCAGCGGACATTTCCGAAGATGCAGCCATGTCCGCTTCCCCGGTCGCGGCCGTCTCGCTGTTTTCGGCGGGCGTGCAGGCCATCAGCAGGCTGGACAGGGCGATGGCTGCAAGGGCCGGCTTGATCGGAATCGACATCGTGGTCTCCAAATGACTGAGGAACACCAACTGGTGAGTGCTCTGCCCGTTCCGGCAGTCCTCGAATTCAAGAAGGTGTGCCCTGGAAAGCTGCGATGATCGGACAGGGACCCTTGTCCTCCGATGCGCAGGCCCTGGCTAAACGTCGCAAGGCGGTGCGCGCCACCTCCAGATCGGCGATAGTTCTGTCCAATGCCTCTAGCCGCCCGGCGGCCAGTTCGCGAGCGCGGGCGCGATCCTCTCCGGCGTCCAGCGACAGCAATTCCCTGATCTGCTCAAGGGTGAACCCCGCCGTCTGGGCGGAGCGGATGAAACGCAATCGACGGACATCCTCCTCGCCATATCGTCGGATGCCACCGCCGATCCCGTCCCGCGACCAGCGCTCCGGCGTCGGCAGCAGACCGCGCCGTTGATAGAACCGCACCGTCTCCACGCCGACTCCACCGTCTCGCGCCAGGCCTGCGATCGTCCTCACACTCATGCTTGACTCCGTATCATGATACGGAACCTAAGGTGCCGGCCTCGGATTTGAAGACCAAGGAGCCGACATGACCAAGACCGCCACCATCTACCGTATGGTGATGCCTGAACACACCTGTCCCTGGGGGCTGAAGGCCCGCCATTTGCTCAAGAGCCGGGGCTACAAGGTCGAAGACCACTGGCTGACAACCCGAGAGCAAACTGATGCTTTCAAGGCTGAGCACGGGGTGAAAACCACGCCGCAGGTGTTTATCGACGGCCAGCGGATCGGGGGCCATGATGACCTGAGGCGCTTCCTTGGATTGAAGGTTCGCGATCCGAAGGCGACGACCTACACTCCGGTGCTGGTTGTGTTCCTGACCACGGCCGTCATGGCCGCCATGCTCAGCCTGACAGCCTATGGCACACCCCTGACAATCCGGGCCGGCGAATGGTTCATCGCACTTTCTATGATGGCCTTGGCCATGCTGAAGCTTCAGAACATCGAGAGTTTCTCGTCCATGTTCCTGAACTACGACCTCCTGGCCAAACGCTGGGTGCCTTATGGCAAGATTTATCCCTTCGCCGAGTTCGGCGCGGGCGCCTTGATGGTCGCCGGCGTGCTGACCTGGCTGTCAGTGCCGGTCGCACTGTTTATCGGGGGCATCGGAGCGGTGTCCGTATTCAAGGCCGTTTACATCGATAAGCGCGAACTGAAGTGCGCCTGCGTCGGTGGAGACAGCAATGTGCCGCTGGGGTTTCTGTCCCTCACCGAGAACCTGATGATGATCGCCATGGCGGTCTGGATGCTGGCCATGAAGCTGTCGGGGACGTCCATGCTTGGGATGTCAGCGTAACCGCTCCAGGAGGCGGATCAGCGTTTCCATCTCGCGCCCGCGCTGTCCTGCTGGCGGCTATGTCGCGAATGCCCGGTCGCCACCGAAACCGGGTTCGCTACGCTTCGTTCTCGCGATCCAGCAGCGTGAGGAGGGAAGCCGGCGTGATCCCGATGGCGTCTGCCCAGTCTACGAATTCGAGCACAGACAGGTTGCGTTCAATCGCCTCGACCTTCGCCACGAATGACTGCGGCTTTTTGAGCTTGGCGGCTAAGTCTCTTTGAGTCAGGCCAGCCGATTTTCGGGCCTCGACCAAGGCCTCAATGAACAGGCGATGCCGGGACGACGACATCCAGGCGGGAATGGCGCGATAGCGCGGTGACGGCACCCGGTCGGGCATGGCGGGAACATCCAAAACGATGTTGCCGTCCTTGCCCTCGCATCTCTATGATCCCACCGAAGGTTCAAACGGGGAGGGGTCATGCGCGCTTATGCAAACCGGATTCTAGCGGGTGCAGCCTTGGCGTTGGTCGCCTGTGAAGCGCCCGCGACAGAACCTCCCGTCGCTCCCGTCGCCCCTGTTGATCAGAGCTCACCCCGCCAGCAAACCGTCCAAACGTTGGCCAATCCGCAAACGGCTGTGGTCACTGACGAACGCGGCGCTGACTGGACAATTCCCATCGATCTGAGCGGAGTAGATGTCGGCGGTTACGAGCCGTTTATGGCCCTGCGGTTCCGATGCCGGACCTTCGACCACCTCGCCGATTTCAAGATGGTAGCCGAAGGATGGGAGTTCGAAACCTCGATCCGGGTGCGGTCAGGGAACGAGGAGATCGTCCTGCGTCGCGATCTGGATGGCTACTTCTCTCAGAGTTACGTCTTCCAGTTCAGACACCCCGAAGGATCCGAAGTCGCTCGAAACTGGTCGCGGTTGACGGCGATCCTGACGGCCATGAACGAAACCCGCCGGATCACCATCAACGATCAGGTTCATGTAAATCTTGAAGATCCGCGCGGGTATCTGGCCAGCACTGCCGAAACGTGTGCTCGTATCGGACGTCAGGCGACCGAGCGACTCAACGGATAGGCGGTCGCGCCCTTCGGAAGCGTCAGGCTCGCCGTTTAAGCAGGGCGTCCAGACGTTGGGTGCCGTCGCGACGAAATGACGTGGCTCCGATCCGCAAGCGGGGATTGCCTTTGAGCTGAGGGGTCAGATCGTATTTGTCGGATACCGCACCAGTTTTGGCCGACACCCGAAAGCCGATGAGCCCTCCGACCAGCGAAACGATCAGCATGGGTTCGCCGTTTGGCCTCACGTCTCCCAAGACGAAATCGACTACGCCCGGCATCGCGTCACGTATTGCCCTGCGCGCAGCCATTTGAGTTTTCAGATCGTCGGCCGCGATGGCCTCCCTGATCTCCAAAACCCGCTTCATATGCACCTCGGGGGATGCACCTCCCCGAGCTGCGAGGAGTTCGGTCCTGGCGGCGTCCAACCTGGCCTCAGTCGTCTGGATGCGTGATCGAACACTGGCTTGTTCTTCAACCATCAACGGGTCGCATTCGTCGGCACTCGTCATCAAGCGGATGAGGCGGCGCGATCGGTCCTTCAGATCGTCAACAAGCTTTTCCAGGGCCGCAACCTCGTTCGCTAAGGGACGGGCAGTGTCGGGTTGCGAAAAGAAGCGATCATCCAAGGCGAGATGAAGCATCGTATCGAGAATCGGGCCTTCGACCCGGCCGTAGTGGAACATCGTCTTGCTGGTGCACCCAGCATGGCGGGCTGCCCGGTCGCAGCGGAAATAGCGGCGCACCGTGCCACGATCGTCACGACATTTCTGAACATGAAGACGTCCGTTGCACTCTCCGCATTTCGCCAATCCCTGAAAGATGTTGATGAAATCGGCCGACGGACCGACTGCTTTCAAACCCCGTCTTCGCTGCTTCGCATCACGGGCCTGTTTCACCAGGTCTGGCTCTACAATCCGGGGATAGAACCCTACACGTTTCGGCCCGACGACCGCCCGATCTTCGGTAGACTGGAAATCGCCCTCGACTGTGCAGGACTCCAAGAGCTTGTAGATCGATGAGGGCTGCCATGCCTTGCCCGACCAGGTTAGGCGCGATGCCCGGTTAAGGCGGGTTGCGATCGTTTGTGAGCCGATCCCCTCCGCTGACCAGCGATAGATGTCCCGAATGACTTCAGCGCGGGGTTCGATGATTTCGACTTCGCCAACGGCGTTCCGGCGAAGCCAACCGGGCAGGACGGAGGTCAGCGGCCTGTTGCTTTCGACCTCCCGACGCTGGCGGCTTCGTATCCCCTCGATAACGCGACCTCGCATATTTTCCACGTAGTCGCGCGCGGCTTCCGCCTTCATGAGGCGCAGCATCTGGGATTCCATGCCGCGTGTGACGTTCGATGCGTCGTAGAGCTTGCCGTCATCGACTGTGAAAACAAGCGCTCCGGCGCGCGTGACTGTCTTCATCCAGTCAGTCAGTTCGTCATAGCCCTGGCGGCTCAACCGATCGATTTTTTCGGCGGCGATGATTGTGCCGGCGGCGATCTCACCCTTGAGAATCCGGTCGGTTAGAACGCCAAGCTGCCCGCCGCGCAGGTGGTTGCCGTGCCATGCGGACTTGCCGAGGTCTTCGACGACCTCGGTCACCTGCCACCCACGGCGCGCGCACTCGTCTGCGATCAGGTCTCGCTGCCGCTCACGGCTGGAGCCTCGTTCCTGTTTGGGATCGGAGTATCGGATGTATGGGATGGCTGACTGCATCCCAATCGTATGCGGGAGTCGGTCATCAAAAATCGATATTCTTTTTTCGGTCATGGTGCGGGCTCCGATCCCTGCACCATTCTGCGTAGCAAGCACCCCGGATGGCTGGACTACCTCTACTGGGACATCGAGCTGGAGCCCTGAGGGCTGACGCCGGGCCTGTCGACTGGCACGTGCGGGTGCCAAGCAGGCCCGATGTGATGGCGGGGCGGTGCCGGTTTGCGACGGTCAGACGTCCTTGATCGGAACCCCGACATCGCCGAGCCTGACCGGGTCGACCTCGCGCCTTGACGCAATCCACTGGCGTCCGACCATGAACTCGGGTGCGGCATTGACCGCCTCGACGGCCTGGACCCGGCCGCGGGAGAGGTGGAAGACCGCGAAGGACCGATTGGCCGGATCGCCGCGAACGACGATCTGGTCGACGTCGAAGGGCATGCCGGCGATCTGGAGCTTGAGGTCGTACTGGTCGGACCAGAACCAGGGCACATCCGGCTTGGGATCCGGCTTGCCGCAGATGGCCGCCGTCGCCTGACGCGACTGCTCGAGGGCATTGGGCACGCTTTCCAGCCGGACGGACCGATCATAAAGGGCCAGCGGCCGCCGGGTCATGTCGCCGATCGCGAAGATGTCCGGGTCCGAGGTCCGGGCCTGATGATCGACGACCACGCCCTCATCGCAAGCCAGCCCGGCCTCCCGGGCCAGGTCATCGTTCGGTATGGCCCCGATACCGACCAGGACCGCGTCGCACACCAGGGGCCCGGCCCCTGCCAGCCGGATCCCCGAGACCTGACCGTCCAGCCCCTCGAACGCCTCGACCGTGACGCCGAAATGGAAGCGGACCCCCTGTTCCTCGTGCACCTGCTGGAAGAAGCCCGACAGGACAGGTCCGGCGACGCGCGCCAGAAGCCGGTCCTCGCGCTCCAGCAGATCGACCTCGGCTCCCAGTTTCCGTGCCGAGGCGGCGACCTCGAGCCCGACATAGCCACCGCCGATCACGGCCAGCCGGAAGCCGGGCCTGATCCGGGCCTTGATGGCCTCAGCGTCCTCGATGGTCCGGAGTTCCAGAAAGCCGTTCAGATCGCTGCCGGGCAGGACCAGCCGACGCGCGCGCGCGCCCGTGGCGATGATCAGCTTGTCATAGGCCAGCACCTCATCGGTCGACAGGGTTACGGTCCTTGCCGCGCGATCGAGGCTGACCACCCGTGTCGAGGTTCGCAGGTCGATGTTCGCCTCAGCGTACCAGGCCGAAGGCCGCAGCAGCAGGCCGTCACCATCGACCTCGCCCTTCAGCCAGCCCTTGGAGAGAGGGGGGCGCTGGTAAGGCGGGTGAGGTTCCTCGCCGATCAGAATGACGGGGTCGGTATAGCCGTTCTGACGCAGCAGGGCCGCCGCGGTTCCCCCGCCGTGTCCCGCGCCAACGATGATCGTGGTCATTTCTTTTTTGCCCGTTGGTCGCCAGTCAGTGGGCACCTTATCCGAAAGCGGGCCCCGGTTTACAGGTGGATCGCATAACCGGCTCGTCTGGTGGTGCGCTCATGGATCGCCTCGCCCGGGCCGGGATGGTGGGGGCGTGTAGCGGACCTGTCAGCGAGCACCGCCTTCACCTTGATCGCCTGTCGGAGCCGCCGGCGCGGAACGGCGACGACTCCCCGCCGTTGACGGGAGGCCCGTCCTGCTTCAGTCGAGCCCTCATGAAAATCCGCGTAAGCGCCGAACTGGTCTATCGCTTCGATCCGCCGACCGATGCCATCTACAAGATCCAGGTCGCCCACTGGCCGGGCCAGACCATTCTTGAGGAAAGCCTGACCACCACGCCCGCCGTCGACTTCATCCAGGACGAGGACGTGGAGTTCGGGGCCCGGACCCTGCGCGCCCACCTCTCCGGCGAGGTGGCCCTGACCTATCGGGCCGTGGTCGACAACGGCGTGCTCAAGGGCCTGCCGCCGGTGACGGTCCAGCACGACTGGAACGACCTCCCGGCCGAGGTCCTGACCTACCTCAACCCCAGCCGCTACTGCCCGTCGGACCAGTTCGGACGGTTCGCGGAACGCACCTTCGGCGGCACGGTCGGCGGCGACCGCGTGTTGAAGATCCTCGACTGGATCAAGGCCGAGATCGACTATGAGCCGGGCGCTTCGGACAGCGAGACCACGGCGGCGCGGACCTTCATCGACCGGGCCGGCGTGTGCCGTGACTTCACCCATATGGGCATCACCCTGTGCCGCGCCTCGGGCATCCCCGCCCGCGCCGTCAGCGCCTTTGCCCACCAGCTGAACCCGCCGGACTTCCACGCCATCTTCGAGGTCTGGCTGTCGAACGGCTGGTGGCTGGTCGACCCGACGGGGCTGGCCCCGGTCGAGGGTCTGGTCCGCATCGCCTGCGGCCGCGACGCCGCCGACATCGCCTTCCTGACCACCCAGGGCTCGTGCCGGCTGGTGCGTCAGTCGGTCAGGGCCGAGGCGGTCTGAGTCAGCGGCCGCCTGCGGCCCTCCATGCCTCGATGAAGCCATCCCGGCGCAGGACCTTGTTGTCCGGGTCGATCAGCACATGGGCACCGGCCGGAACCGCGATCCGGCCGCGCCCGCCGCTCATGGCCACGGTCTGGCGGCGGCCGTCGATCTCCACCTCGACCGGCATCGGGAAGACCCCGCCGTCGCCCGTCACCCATTCCAGCGACAGTTGGCCACCCTCGCGGGTCTGGCGCAGGTCGGGCAGGGCCGCCTGGTAGAGATAGCCACGGAAGAACCAGGTCAGATCCTGTCCGGACTCCTCGCTGGCGAGGGCGAGGAATTCGTCGGTCGTGCCATAGCGGGTCGTGAAATTCCCGGGCCGGGGGTCGGCGGTGCCATAGACCAGCCGCGTCATCGACCGGAAGAAGGCTTCGTCCCCGATCAGCATCCGCAGCGAATGGGCGATCAGCGAGCCCTTGTTGTAGAGGTCCAGCCCCGGCCCGACCTCGCTCTTGTAGACATCGTCCTCGGCCCGGTCGGTGCCCGTGACCACCGGAAAGCGGTTGATCAGGTCGCGACGCTGCTCCTGCAGCTCGGCCTGCATATAGCGTTCGCCGTTCAGCCAGCGCAGGTAGAGCGGCTGCATATAGCTGCCCAGTCCCTCGTGCAGCCACATGTCGTCGGCGTTGCGGTTGGTTATCTGGTTGCCGAACCACTCATGGGCCAGCTCATGGTGCAGCAGCCAGTCATAGCCCTTGCCGTCGAGGCGATAGGCATTGCCATAGGCGTTGATGGTCTGGTGCTCCATGCCCAGATGCGGCGTCTCGACCACCCCCATCTTCTCGTCGCCGAACGGGTAGGGGCCGACGGTGGCCTCATAGAAATCCATCATCGGCGCGAACTGGGCGAACAGGGCCGCCACCTTGGCCGGGTCGTCAGACCGCAGATGCCAGTAGGACATCGGGATCACATTGCCGAACCGGCTCTGATAGTCGGCCCGCACCTCGTCATACGGCCCGATGTTCAGGGCGATGGCATAGGTGTTGGGATTGGCCGCGCTCCAGTTCCAGGTGGTCCAGCCGTCGCCGTGGTCGACCGTGCCCATGAACCGCCCGTTCGACGGCGCGGCCAGGTTCGACGGCACGGTGATATGCATGTCGACCCGCTGCGGCTCGGCCAGCGGATGGTCGATACAGGGCCAGAAGATGTCGCAGCCCTCGGGCTGGACGGCGGTGGCGATCCAGGGCGAGCCGTCCGCCGTCGTGGCCCAGACAAAGCCTCCGTCCCACGGCGCCCGGGGAGCCACGCGCGGCGCACCGGCATAGGCGATCCGCACCGACACCGTCCCGCCGGCGGTCAGTGGCTCGGCCAGCGGAATGGTCATCCGCCCCTCGGGATTGCTCCAGCCGCCCTCGCCGGCCGGTATCTCGCGCCCGTCGACCCGCACCGACGAGACGGCCAGCAGGGTATCCAGCTCGACCACCACGGCCGCCAGCGGCGCGGTGGCGGTGAAATCCAGCACGGCGACGGCGTCGATGGTCTTCGTCTCCGGCATGACCCGGATCGACAGGTCGGCCTTGTCGAACACCACGGCCAGCTGCTCAGGCGTGCGCGGCTGGTCGGTGCCGAGGGTGAATGCGGTCGATTCGCGGACGGGCGTCACGATCACGGCGGGTTCAGCGGTGGCGGGCTGGACCGCCACAGGACCCGTCTCCACCTCGCGCGTCACCGTGATCGAGACGCAGGCGCCGAGCGTCAGCAGGGAGGCGCCCATCAGGGCGGCGCGGCAGGCTTTGATGGACACGGCAGGCTCCCCGGGGCGACCGGGTCAGCCTAATGACGGGTGCGAATCGCGCAAACAAAAAGGCCGGTGTTTCCACCGGCCCTTTCAAATCTCAGTGCTGTCGCCCGATCAGGCGGCGGCGGCCTGTTCGGCGATCTTGGCCTTGACCTGACGCTTGATGCGCTGGGCGGCCAGCGACAGCTGCTCGTCCTTGGCCTTGACGATGAAGGGGTCCAAGCCGCCCTTGAAGTCGAGGGTGCGCAGGGCGGCGTTCGAGATCCGCAGGCTGAAGGTCTGGCCCAGGGCTTCCGAAGCGACCTTGACCGTCTTCAGCGACGGCAGGAAGCGGCGCTTGGTCTTGATGTTCGAGTGGCTCACGCTGTGGCCGACCATCGGGCCGATACCGGTGAGTTCGCAGCGACGCGACATGGGACTATCCTTCGGGTGCGGTCCGCTGAACGGTGGACGCATGAAACAGGTACGCGCGGAAGCCGACCGCGCGAGAGGGGGGCGTATAGAGGAGGTGGACGCGTTTCGTCAAGGCTCGACGGCCGTTCAGCCACCGTTCAATTCCCGCCATATACTGATGCAAAATGAAAACTCGCATTTCCGGGGACGTCATGACCACCACCCGCCTTATCGCTGTCGCCGTGCTCGCCGGAGCCGCCCTGCTGGCACCGTCTGCCTCGACCATGCCGGCCTCGCCCCCGCAGGCGGCCGCCGACACCGTCCTGCCGGGCTACTGGCAATACACCACCAGTGCGCTCGGCATGCGGGACACCGAAACCAAATGCGTCCGACCCAGCGAAATCAATCGCTTCTTCGGCGGACTGTCGACCCGGCGCTGGCAGTGCACCTATCCGGTTCGCGAGGTCGGCAACGGCAATGCCCGGTTCGAGGGCACCTGTCAGGACCGCAAGGGCCGTCGCGTCAATGTCCGGCTGCGGGGCCCCTATGCCCCCGAGAGCTTCCGCTTCAACGGCGGGGCCCAGCTCGCACGCGGAACGCCCTACATCCCGGCCAGCATCACCGCCCGCCGGATCGCGGCCCAGTGCCCGGCCGATGCCGAGTATTTCTGAGACTCAGACCTCGACGACCCGCGCCACGACATAGGTGTGCTGCTCGCCCGAGGGCAGGGACAGGCTAACATATTCGCCGGCGGCGAACCGCTCTTCACCGAAGCGGAAGCCGACGGCGTCTCCGGCGTCAGCTTCGTCCATGTCCAGCAGCCACCGCCCACCCGGACCGTGGCGGAGCTGCCCCTGGCTGACAGTCTGGTTGCCCGAAAAGCGACGGACATGACCGCGGCCCGGCTCCGCGCGCTGGGTGTCCCCGTCCAGTCGGCCGTCCGCGTCCAGCGGGGCGACGATGTCATAGCCCTCGTCCGGCGCGCCTGCAGGATGGCCGGGCTCACGGGCGAGCTCGAGCCGGATATGGTGGAACTGGGTCATGGCGTTCTCCCGTTGAACAGGCGGTGGCTCCGACAGGTGCCGGAACAGGCGCGCGTCCGCTTTGTTATGGAACAACGCCTTGAACGCATTTGTGGTCCAGGCAGGCGCGGGGCGTCCTTGCGACGACGCTCGTCCGGAGAGTCAGGACATGACAGGTCGACTGATCGCCCTTGTGGCGGTGCTTGCACTGAGCGGCTGCGCCGGCCAGGCCGTCCACCAGAACGGGACCGAACCCGTCGTCATGGGATCGGCGGAGCGCGGCGGCGTGCTGGTGCGCGACAAATGCGCGGGCTGCCATGCGGTGGAGCGGACCGGCGTCAGTCCGATGGCCTCGGCACCGCCGTTCCGCACCATGGGCGTGAAATACCCCGTAAGTGACCTCCAGGAGGCCTTCGCCGAGGGCCTGGTTACCACCCACCCCGCCATGCCGGCCTTTGAGCTCCAGCCGGCCGAGATCGCCGATCTGATTGCTTATCTCGAAAGCGTCTCCGGGACCGGCCCGGGGAGCTGAATTGCAAAAGGCCCGGGATCGCGCCCGGGCCTTTCGTCAGTCAGCGATGTCGCCGGATCAGGCGGCTTCGGCCTCTTCGGCGGCGTCTTCAGCGGCTTCGGCGGCGGCGATGACTGCCTTCTTGGCGCTCAGCGACTTGGACAGCAGCTGGACGGCGGCGTCCTTGTCGATGCGGTTGGCGGCGGCGACTTCGCGGGCCATGCGATCCAGCGCCGATTCATAGAGCTGACGCTCCGAATAGGACTGTTCCGGCTGGCTGTCGGCGCGGTGCAGGTCGCGGACCACCTCGGCGATCGAGATCAGGTCGCCCGAGTTGATCTTGGCTTCATATTCCTGGGCGCGACGCGACCACATGGTGCGCTTGATGCGGGCGCGGCCCTTCAGGGTCGTCAGCGCCTTGGTCACGACGTCGTCGGCGGCCAGCGAGCGCAGGCCGGCCGTCTTGGCCTTCTTGGTGGGGACGCGCAGGGTCATCTTCTCGTGGTCGAAGGTCACCACATAGACTTCCAGCGACATGCCGGCGACTTCCTGGACCTCAACGGCCGCGACCTTGCCGACGCCGTGCGCCGGATAGACGACCGCGTCGCCAACCTTGAATTCCAGTCCGGTCTTGTTCGTCATGTCATTCCTTTCCCGGCGCAGGGAGGGCGGGACGCAGACACCGAAGACACCTGTGCGCCCCGACGACGGCTTCCCGTCAGCGGCGCGGCAGTTTCAGGCTTCAACTGTGGAAACGGATCACCAAACCTCTGGCCGACCCCGCCTTCGTGGGCGGAGTTCTGTCGCAAACGCGGGCGGCGCGAGAAAATCGCTGAACCGCCCGACCCAATGACAGGAACCTATCACAAAATTGCGGAAATTCAAAACGTCCGCAACATCATCGTGCGCAGCACGGGAAAGCCCGACCGTATCGGAGCCGGGAGGTGGTCGGTGTTGTGCCGGCCGGCTCAGGAACCCTTGCCGGGCTTTTCAGAGAAGTATTTCTCGAACTTGCCGGTCTCGCGCTCGAATGCCTCGGCGTCGGCGGGCGGTGTGCCCTTGACCGTGATGTTCGGCCAGACCTTGGCATATTCCGAATTTATGCTCAGCCATTTGCCGTCCGGCTCGTCCTCGGTGTCGGGCTTGATGGCGTCGACCGGGCATTCCGGCTCGCAGACGCCGCAGTCGATGCATTCGTCGGGTGCGATGACGAGGAAATTCTCGCCCTCATAGAAGCAGTCGACCGGGCAGACCTCGACGCAGTCCATGAACTTACATTTCACGCAGGCGTCGGTGACGATGTAGGTCATGAGGCGGTCTGGGGCGCTGTCGGCTGGCGGGAGGAACGGGCAGGGCAAATGGCCCCGCCGGGGGACGCTGTCAACCGAGGGGTTGCCGCAGTCCGTAGAGCGCCCGCGCCTCTTCCGCCGGGCCGCGCCTTTCGCCAAACCCCTCGACGGTCAGTTCAACCAGCCGTCCCCCCAAGGCAAACACCAGGGTGTCGCCGATGTGGACGGTGCGGCTGGGCTTGTCGAGCCGGGTCTGGACCCCGTTGTGGGTCAGCCGCACCGCACCCCGTTCGACCATGGCGGCGGCCAGCGACCGGGTCTTCGCGAACCGTGCCCGCCATAGCCAGACATCGATGCGGCAGCCCGTTTCGCTCATCCGGGGGCGCGGGTCCGGCGGGGGCGTTTGCGTTTCGCCCGGGGCGGCACAGCCGGCTGGTTCAGTGAGGCCAGGGCAGCGAAGGGCGAGTCCTTCACCGCCTTCGGCCGGTCGTCGCGGTCCGGCTTCTGTGCGCGGGACGCCTTGAGCGCCGCCGTCAGGATCTTCGCCTCGTCGAGCGAGACGCCCAGAGCCGCCAGATCGGCCTCGTTCAGCACCCCCTTGCCGGCCGCCTGCCGTTCGGCGAGCGACTCCAGCATCTCCACCCCGGCCGCCACCTTGCCGATGGCGCGCAGGCCGAACGCCGACAACAGGCGCGGCGAGGGCGGCGTCGCGGGGAGGGCGGTCAGGGCCGTCATGCCCGGCCGGAACGACTCCCGGGCGACAAAGGCCTGGGCCAGGGCCCGCGCCCGTGGCTTCAACAGCCCGGGCAGCCACACCGAATGGACCCCCATCCGCACGGCGAAGGTCCGCAGGGTGCGCCGCTCGACCTGGCTCAGGGCGGCCAGATCGCGCTCGACCGCGCGCCGGTCGATGACCCCGCCCGCCTCGATCAGCCGGAAGGCGATCCCGCGCGGCAGGCCCTTCAGCGCCCCGCTCTCGACCGCGCCCTTCAGCCGCGCCAGCGGCTTCAGCGCCCGCCCGGCCTCGGCGGCCAGCCAGGCCTCCAGCCGCCGCTGCGCCCGCTCGCGCGCCGCCGCCGGTCCCAACTCCCCCAGCAGCCGGACCCGCGGTGCGAACCAGTCGCCGCCCGTCACCTGACCCGCCGCCACGCCGCGCCAAAGCACCGCGCCGTCGGGCGACACGGCGAAGGCCCCATCCTCGTCCGCCGCGAGCCGGCCCAGCCGCCGGGCGATCTCGGGCGTCACCGCCTGCCGTGCCGCGTGCCGCAGGGCCCGGTCCTCCAGCGCGCTGGAGCCCTTGTCGAGGCGGAACTCCACCCCGGTCAGTTGCCCGACCGCATGGCCCTCGACGATGACCGCGCCGCCCGCCTCGACCTCGGCGACCGCATCCTCGGTGACGTTCAGGGCCCGCATCAGGGCGGTCGTGCGCCGGTCGACGAACCGCGCCGTCAGCCGCTCATGCAGCACATCGGAAAGACGTTCCTCGAGCGCCTTGGTCTTGTCGCGCCAGCCCTGGGCCTGATCCAGCCAGTCGGGCCGGTTGGCGATATAGCTGAGGGTCCGCACCCCGCTCAGCCGCGCCGACAGCTGGTCGATCTGGCCGTCGTCGCGGTCCAGTTCGGCGAAGCGCGGCGCGAACCATTCGGCCGTCAGCCGCCCGCGCTTGCCGGTCAGGGCCTGAAAGATCTCCTTCGACAACCGCCCATGCTCGTCCAGCGTGGTCTTCTGGAAGTCGGGCAGCTGGCAGGCCTCCCACAGCCGCATGATGGCCCCACGCGAGCGGCCGATACGAGCCACCTCCTCGTCCTTGATCAGCCGGCGCAGCAGGGTCTCGTCCAGCGCCGGCTGGGTCAGGTTCAGCCCCCGCACCCCGGGGCTGATCGTCAGCGAGCGCAGCAGGTCCGGCAGGGTGTCAAAGTCGAGCCGCGCATTGCGCCACTCGGCTCCCTCGACCGGATCGAACCGGTGTTCGACCACCTGTTCGACCAGATCCTGATCCAGCTCCGTCGCCTCGCCCGTGACGCCGAAGGTGCCGTCGCGCAGGTGCCGCCCGGCCCGGCCCGCGATCTGGCCGATCTCATGGGCGTGCAGCCAGCGGGTTCGCCGTCCGTCGAACTTCCTCAGGCCCGCGAAGGCGACATGGTCGACCTCCATGTTCAGCCCCATGCCGATGGCGTCCGTGGCCACCAGAAAATCGACCTCGCCGGACTGGAACAGTTCGACCTGGGCGTTGCGGGTGCGCGGGCTCAGCGACCCCATGACCACGGCCGCCCCGCCGCGCTGGCGCCGGATCAGCTCGGCGATGGCATAGACCTGGTCGGTGCTGAAGGCGACGATGGCGCTGCGGGCGGGCAGGCGGGTCAGCTTCTTCGACCCGGCATAGCTCAGGGTCGACAGCCGCTCGCGCGACACGATCTCCACATCGGCGACCAGTGACCGGATCAGCGGCGCCATCGTCCCGGCGCCCAGGAACATGGTCTCGAACCGCCCGCGCGCATGCAGTAGCCGCTGGGTGAAGACGTGGCCCCGCTCGGGATCGGAGACCAGCTGGATCTCGTCCACGGCCAGGAACTCGACCTGACGCTCCAGCGGCATGGCCTCGACGGTGCAGACGAAATAGTGGGCTCGCGGCGGGACGATCTTTTCCTCGCCGGTGACCAGGGCTACGGCGGCGGCCCCGCGCCGCTTGACGATCCGGTCATAGATCTCGCGCGCCAGCAGCCGCAGCGGCAGGCCGATCATGCCCGAGGCGTGACCCAGCATCCGCTCGACCGCCAGATGGGTCTTGCCGGTATTGGTGGGCCCCAGAACCGCGACGACGCGCGAGGGGGCCTGTCCGGTGCCGCGGTCACTCATGATGGGAACAAGGTGGCGATTCGCCGGCCTTTCCTCAAGCGAAGCTGTGGGTGACTACTGGGCGGACAGCAGCGCCTCCAGCTGATCCAGCCGTTCCTTGCCGAAGAACATCTCCTCGCCGACGAAGAAGGTCGGCACGCCGAAAACGCCGCGCGCGACCGCCGCCTCCGTATTGGCCGCCAGCCGCGCCTTGACGTCATGGGTCTGGGCCCGGGCCATCAGGTCCGCACCGTCCAGCCCGGCTTCATCCAGCACCGACTGCAAAACCGCAGGATCGCCCATCGCCAGACCGCGCTCCCAGAAGCCTGCTGAAACCGCCTCGACATAGCGGTCGAAATCCGGTCCGGGCTCGACCGCGCAGAGGCCGCGCATCGCCGTCAGGCTGTTGATCGGGAAGTTCGGGTTCATCCGGAAGTCGGTCAGGCTGTAGCGGGTGACGAAGCGCCGGATCTCCAGCATCTCATAGTCCAGCTTCCCCTTGACGCCGCCGAAGGCGACGAAGGGGGCCTGGTTGCCCGTCGCCTTGAAGATCCCGCCCAAGAGGCAGGGGATCAGGTTGACGGAGGCACCGGTCCGTTCCGCGACCCCCTTCAGCCCATGGTGCGCGAAATAGCCGTTAGGGCTGGCGAAATCGAAGATGAAGTCGATGGCACGGGTCATCACCAGTTTTCCTTCCATGGGCGCAGGTCCAGCTCGAACGTCCAGGCGCTGCGTTGCTGCTTGTGCAGCCAGACATAGTTCCGGGCGATCTCGTCGGGTTTCAGGATCGCATCCTCGTCCAGCAGTGACTGGATGTCCGGTGCGATGGCGCGGGCAAAGGTGCCGTCTATCATGCCGTCGACGACGACATGGGCGACATGGATCCCCTTCGGTCCCATCTCCCGGGCCAGGCTCTGGGCCAGCTGGCGCAGCGCCGCCTTGGCCCCCGCGAAGGCGGAAAAGCCCGCGCCGCCCCGAGTGGAGGCGGTGGCGCCGGTGAACAGGATCGTCCCCTTGCCGCGCGGCGTCATGACCCGCGCCGCCTCGCGTCCGGTGAAGAAGCCGGCCAGCGCGGCCATCTCCCAGACCTTGGAATAGACCTGGGCCGTCGTCTCCACGACCGGGAAGCGCACATTCGCCCCGATGTTGAAGACCACGACCTGCAGCGGCCCGATGTCGGCCTCGATCCGGCCGACCAGGGCGATCATTTCCGCCTCATTGCGCGCATCGACACCGAAGGCATGGGCCTCGCCGCCCTCGGCCCGAATGGCGGCGGCGACCGCCTCCAGCGCCTCGAGATTGCGGGCGCGGCGGGTGATACAGACCGCCAGGCCTTCCCGGGCAAAGGCGCGGGCTATGGCCGAGCCGACGCCGTCCCCGGCGCCGACGATCAGGCAAGATGGCTTCAGCGACATGAGGCTTCCCCCGGGTTCGCGAGACCGTTTCATATCAAAACTAAGTCGTCAACGCGGACGGCCCCGGACATCGACCTGTTGCCGAAGCGACGGCCGCAGGGCCGGCTTAATGGGGCGGGGCGTCCTGACGGAACAGGGGCGAAACGAATCAGGACCGAATCACCGACACCGGCCGATTCGGCATTTGTTCACCCCAACATATTGTATCTAAAGACGGATTAACCACAATCGGAATTCCTGATGTTCCAGCCTTCGCCGGGCCGGAACAGAAAATCAGAACGCAGGGCGCGCGCAGACGCTTCCCCGCCGCGTCGCCAGCCGCTAGTTCAGCCTGCGTGGCCCCGTAGCTCAGCCGGATAGAGCAAGGCTTTCCTAAAGCAGAGGTCGGGGGTTCGAGTCCCTCCGGGGTCGCCACTCACCGCTTGCGCTGGATGATCATCACGGTGGCCATCACCAGGATGACCGCCGGCACCAGGATCAGCAGCCACGACAGAATGCGTTCGATAGCCATGGCCACGCCCCTCCCCGGGACGGGCGCAAGGGGCGCGTCATCGGCGCGGAAGTCAAACGGCGCTGTTCAGCGCCATTTCGAGCCCTCGCCGTGCTTGCCGTTGCTCTCGAACACCGGCGGCGCGGCCTTGTGGATGAATTGCTCCGACACCAGCCAGCCCTTGAGCGGGCGCAGCACGGCCAGACAGCCGAGGACCAGCAGGGGCATGGTCACGACCATATGCACCCAGATCGGCGGATGCACCGTGAACTCGAACCACATGAACAGGGCCATGCCGATGATCCCGACCGCAGTCATGCCGAAGAAGGCCGGGCCGTCCGCCGGTTCGGCGAAACTGTAGTCGAGGCCGCAGGCCGGGCAGGCGTCACGGATGGTCAGAAACCCCGTCAGCAAGGGCCCCTCGCCGCAGCGCGGACAGCGGCAGCGCAGGCCGGTCGAAAGGGTGTTCAGGCGGGGGTACTGGGGCTCGGTCACGTTCGGTTCCTGACAGGAAGGCCGGGTCTCATGTCGGCTCGCGGCTGTCGCACCGCAACCGACCGCGGTGTCGCGGGCAGGCCCGCTCAGGTCGCGGGCTCGCCCCGGGCGGCATTCCAGACGAAGACGAAGTCCCGATGCTCCGCCCAGGTCTGGCCTTCGATCCGGTCGCCGTCGAGACAGGCGGCTGAGTGATAGGGGCCGGCCCCGTCGGTGGTGCGGAAGGCGACGCAGACCCGGCCGTTCTGGGCCTTCCAGCGCCCGGCCTCGATCGTGCTGTCGTAGAAGTCGCCGCTGACCGTTCCGTCGGCGGCCAAGGTCAGGTGCATGGCCTTCACATAGGGCTCGGCCGGATCCGCGGAAAGGTCGACGGCCCAGGCCCCGTTCATGGCATCGGGCGTCGGCCCTGAGAGCTGAAACAGCGCGGCGGCGAGCAGGGGCAGCAGGGACATGAACATCTCCGGTTCGGGGCCACAGCTACGCCTTGCGCAGCGGCCCGGACGCCGTCAATCGGTCATGATCCGTTAACCGCCCTGAAAGGCCCCTCGCGCGAGTATGCGCGCGTATGTCCGGGGCCGCCGCCAGAAAACGCATGCTCAAGACCTCCGTGGCCGCCGCCGCGGCGGGTGCGGTGCTGTTCGCGCCCCTGACACCGCTGGCCCAGGAGTCCTCCGCCCCGCTGGATCCGATCGCGATCCGCATCGGCTCCAACGCCGAATTCACCCGGATCGAGTTCGCGGGTGTCATCGGTGCCCGGTCGCAGGTTCGGCGGGACGGCCGCAACGTCATCGTCCGCATCGGCTCGACCGCTGCGCCTGACGTATCGCGGCTCAAGGTCGATCCGCCGCGCGGCGTGGACAAGGTTGAGACCCGGGCCGTCCGGGGCGGCACCGAACTGGTCCTCACCCTGGCCGAGGGGGCGGACGCCCGCTCCGGCTCGGCAGACGGCGCGGTCTGGCTGAACCTGTATGAGACGGCCCCCGCTGCCGGTCCGGCCGAGACGCAGACCGCGGCGGCCGGAACCGTGCCGGTCACGGCCGTGGCGACCCCTGCCCAGGTCAGCCTGTCGTTTGCCTGGCCCACGCCGGTCGGAGCCGCCGTCTTCCGGCGCGGAGAGGCCGTCTGGGTGGTGTTCGACAAGAATGCCCGCCTCGACATGCCGGTTGCCGGACAGCTCGGCCCAGTTACCGATGCCCGCTGGACCGCCGGGCCCGACCATATTGCCCTCCGCATTGCCGCCCCTGAAGGCCTTGCCGTTTCCGCGGCGGCGCAGGGCTCGACCTGGACCGTGACCATCGGCGGCCAGCCCCCCGCCGTTGAAGGCGTCTCTGTCGATCGGGACGATGACGGGGAGCCGGTCCTTGTCGCCCGCATGGCCGGTGCCACCCGCGCCGTCTGGCTGACCGATCCGCTTGTGGGCGACCGCTTCGCCGCCGTCACGGCCCTCGCACCCGGCAAGGGCTTTGCGGACCGTCGCCGGACCATAGACCTGTCCCTGCTGCCGACAGCCCACGGCCTGGCCGTCGAGACCCCGGCCAGCGATCTCGCCATCCAGGCCGATGGCGATCTGGTCACCCTCAGTCGGCCGGGCGGCCTGACCCTGTCACCGCCGTCGGCTGCCCTCGAGGCGGCGGCTGCCGGGGGCGACGCGCCTCGTCGGGCGAAACATCCCGCCCTGATCCTGGCCGAGTGGGCCGAGGTCGGTGAAGAAGGCTTCACCGCCCGCCACCGCCGTCTCCAGGATGCGGCGGTCAAGGAATCCATGGCCGCCGGCGACGATCCCCGGGCACCCGCCGAGGCGCGCTTCGCCCTGGCCCGATTCCTGGTGGGCTCCGGCCTCGGCTATGAGGCGATCGGTGTCCTGAACAGTATCGTCGCCCAGGCCCCCAGCATGGTGGGTGAACCGGAGTTGCGCGGCCTGCGCGGTGCCGCACGCGCCCTGATCGGCCGGATGGAAGAAGCCCAGGGCGATTTCGCCTCCGCCGCCGTCGCCGCCGACCCGGCCTCGGCGGTCTGGCGCGGCTATATCGCATCGACCCAGGGCGACTGGGAGTCAGCCCGGCAGGCCTTCGACGCCGGGGCTACGGCGGTGGACGAGTTTCCCGCCGAATGGCGCGCCCGTTTTGGTGCCGCCCACGCCATGGCGGCGCTGGAGCTGGGTGACCTCGACGGTGCCCGGGCCCTGCTGGCCTACAGCTTCAGCCAGAACGCCCCCGCGGCGGACCAGCTCACGGCCCGTCTGATTCAGGCCCGGCTGTTCGAATTGGTCGGCCAGCCGGAGCGGGCCCTGGCCGTATACACCGCCATCAGCCGCGCACCCCTGGACGCGGTCTCGGTTCCTGCCAAGCTTGGGATCGTCCGCCTGTCCCTGGCCAAGGGAACGATGAAGGCTGATGCCGCGGCCCGCGAGCTGGAGGGGCTCCGCTGGCGCTGGCGCGGCGACGCCACGGAACTGGCTGTCATTCGACAGTTGGGTCAGCTCTATCTGTCGCAGGGCCTTTACCGCGAAGCCTTGACCGCCCTGAAAGGCGCCGGCCCCAATCTGAACCGGCTTGAGGGGGCCGCCGAAATCCAGGCGGATCTCGGTGCCGCCTTCCGCATGCTTTTCCTGGAGGGCGGGGCCGACGGCCTTCAACCCGTGCAGGCCCTCGGCCTGTTCTACGACTTCCGCGAACTGACGCCCATCGGTGCCGACGGCGACGAAATGGTGCGCCGGCTGTCCCGCCGTCTGGTCGACGTCGACCTGCTGGATCAGGCGTCGGAGCTGCTCAAATACCAGGTCGAGAACCGGCTCGAGGGTGTGGCCAAGGCCCAGGTGGCGACCGATCTCGCCGCGATCTATCTGATGGATCGCCAGCCCGAACCGGCCCTGCAGGCGATCTGGGCCTCACGCACGACCATCCTGCCGGCCCCCCTGAACGCGGAGCGCCGGGCGCTGGAGGCCCGCGCCCTGATGGATCTGGGCCGGTTCGATCATGCACTTGAGGTGCTGGGCGACGACGCATCACCCGAGGCCCGTGAAGTCCGCGCCGAAGTGTTCTGGAAACAGCGGAACTGGGCACCGGCCGCCGCCATCTATGAGGGGCTGCTGGGCGACCGCTTCCGCAATCCCGCCGCCCTTAGCGCCGGCGAGGAGGCCCGCCTGATCCGCGCGGGGGTCGGCTATTCCCTGAGCGATGACCCCGCCGCCCTGGCCCGACTGTCGCGCAACTATCAGCCGTTCGTGGCCGGTGCGCGGGCGAAGACCGCCCTGACCATCGCCCTCGACAACGACGCGGACGGGGGTGCCTTGCCGGGGGACTTCACCAGCCTCGCCGCCTCGGCTGACACCTTCGCCGGCTGGGTCGCGGCCGTGAAGGCAGAACTCAGAACGAAAACGGGCGGGAACCGACCCGCGGCACCCGCCCGTCCTGCATAAGGATTCCCCGGCGAACCGGGGAAGGATCCTACTTGTTCACGGCATCCTTGAGCGGCTTCGACACGCGGAAGCGCACGGCCTTCGATGCGGCGATCTTGATGGTCGCACCGGTGGCCGGGTTGCGGCCTTCACGGGCCGCACGGGCGGCCGTGTCAAACACGCCGAGGTTCGAGATGCGGACATCGCCGCCGCCGATCAGCGACTTGTGGATGTTCTTGACGAGGGCGTCGAGCACGCGGCCGGCATCGGCCTGGCTGACACCAGCGTCCTTGGCGACGGCGGCAATGAGTTCTGCTTGGGTAGTCATATGGGTCGTTTCCCGATGAAAGCTCGTCCCGATTCAGGGACGATGACGGATGGATTGACGCCGCTTTTGCCTCCCTTGGCAAGCGACTTCGGCGCTGTAACCCCCACGGGGTGGGATTCTATCCGCTTCCTGACGCTCTCTGGAAGCTCTCGACCAGGCTTCCGGCGACCAGTCGCCAGCCGTCCACGAGCACGAAAAAGATCAGTTTGAACGGCAGGGAAATGACCACCGGTGGCAGCATCATCATACCCATGGACATGAGCACGCTGGAGACCACCAGATCGATCACAAGAAACGGAACAAAAAGAAGAAATCCGATTTCGAAGGCCCGCTTCAACTCACTGATCATGAAGGCCGGAGTGACCACGCGAAGCGGGAGATCCGCGGCGGCTGTCGGGGCCTCCAGATTGGACAGCCTGACGAACAGCGCGAGGTCGTCCCGGTCCACCTGTGCCAGCATGAAAGTCTTCACAGGTTCTGACGCCGCATCGAAGGCCTGGGGCAGCTCCATCTGCTGATCCAGCAGCGGGCGGATGCCCGAATCATAGGCGTCCTGCCAGGTCGGAGCCATGACGATGGCGCTCAGGAACAGGGCCAGGGAAACCAGCACGGCGTTCGGCGGTGACTGCTGCATGCCCAGGGCCGTGCGCAGCAGGGACAGCACCACGATGATCCGGACGAAGCTGGTCGTCATGATCACGATCGACGGGGCCAGCGAAAGGACGGTCATCAAACCGATCAGCTGCACCACCCGTTCGGTCAGACCCGAACCGGTACCGAGGTTCACATTGATGGCGGCTCCGGCCCCTCCGCCCGCCGCCAGGTCCTGGGCCAGGGCCGCCAGCGGCCACAGCAGACAGAAGCCGGTAGTGATCAGCGACAGGATCGCCGCGCGCTTCAGCTCTGCGCGGGTGGGGAGCGCGAAGATCTTCTCCCTTCCCCCCGTCGTCGACCTGCGCCGACCATCCTGCCCCGCCGGGGGAGGGCAAAAGCCGGTGCCCTTCACTGGTCTGACTCCGGCCCGCGCGGTTCGATCAGCTCGCGACCTTCGCCGAGGATCAGCAGCCGCTCCTCATTGTCGATCCTGACCAGCACCAGCCGGCGGGCCGGATCCAGCACCAGGGTCTCGACCACGCTCATCCGTCGCTGGCCGCGTTCGGCGCTGATCCGGGCCAGAAGCTGCGGCAGATAACGCCGCGACGCCCAGGCGACGAAGCCGATAATGCCGAGGGTGAAGGCGAGGGCAAAAATCCCCCTGGCGAGGTCGAGGAAAAAATTCATGCCCCAGATTTCGGCGATCATGGTTAACGCCCCATTGAGATAACCCCGTGTTAACCATGCAGGCGGCAGTTTCTGCCCATCCCGGAGAGGCGATCCGCGTCTCTCGCGCCGGGATTGGGAGTCGCCCGTGGGCTTCACCGACCTGCCACTGCTCAGCCAGATCAAGGGCCGCCTGACCTGGCTGGACGAGCGACAGCGCGTCATCGCCCAGAACGTCGCCAATTCCGACACCCCCGGCTATGTCAGTCGTGACCTGCAGCAGCCGACGGATTTCGCCCGTGCCCTCGCCACCGGCGGCGGGCTCCGGATGGTCCGAACCAGCGCCATGCACATCGCCCCGCCCGGCCCGACGGCGCGGTTCGAGAGTCGGAACGCGCCTGATTCGGAAACCACGCTCGACGGGAACTCCGTCGTCGTCGAGGAGCAGATGCTCAAAATGGCCGAGAGCCGAATGGCCTATGATGCGGCGATCGGTTTCTACCAGAAATCCATGCAGATGCTGCGCATGGCCGCCCGTCCCCCCGGCCGCTGATCGAGGAATAGCCTATGCCCGACCCGATCCCACCCCGCAATTCGGCCATGGCCGTGGCCGCAAGCGCGCTGCAGGCCCAGCAGTCACGCATGCGGATCATCGCCGAGAACATCGCCAATGCGCAGTCGACCGCCCAGGTCGCCGGCGGCCAGCCCTATCGTCGCCAGGTTCCCGTCTTCCAGGCGCGCGAGATCAACGGCGTGACCGGCGTCTCCCTGGCCGAGGTCCGGCCGGACATGGGCGACTTCAAGACCGAATACGATCCAACCCATCCGGCGGCCAATGCCGAAGGCTATGTGCTGCGGCCCAATGTCGACACCCTGGTCGAGGCCATGGACATGCGCGAGGCCCAGCGGGCCTATGAGGCGAACCTCAATATCATCGAGACCGCGCGGTCGATGGATGCCCGCACCCTCGACCTGCTCAAGAAATAGGGACTGACCGATGAACCCCTTGGCCGCAGCGCGCGCCTATTCGGCGATCCAGGGCTCGGATATGCCCACCGCCCCCACCGGCGCGGCGCAGCCGTCCGGCTTCGCCGAAATGCTGACCAGCGTCATGGGCGACATGACCCAGTCCTCGCGCGCCGCGGAGTCCCAGATGACGGCGGTGGTTCAGGGGCAGGGCAATCTGATCGACGTGGTCACCGCCATCTCCTCGGCGGAGGCTTCGCTTGAGACGGTCATGGCGGTCCGGGACCAGGTCATCCAAGCCTATCAGGAAATCATGCGGATGCCGATCTGACGGCGCTCAGCCGTTGGGCGCCCGCCCGCGCAGCCATTGCGACAGCACCCATTTCTCGCCGGAAACCGGCGGCAGACCCGCATGGCGCGTGCGCCGGTCGATGGAGCCGTCCGGCAGGGTATTGGCCCAGAGCAGGGCGTCGCCCTTGCGCCCCCGATGCCTCAGGTCGCCGGCTTCGAACGCCGTCTCCCCACCCTCGAAATCGTCATTGAGAAACACCAGGCAGGTCGCGATCCTCTGCCCACGCCCGGCGAGGTCGGCGGCGTAGCCGGGCAGGGCGGGATCCAGCCAGTCGACGTGCCAGTCGAACGACTGGCCAACGGCATAGTGCAGCACCTGGGTCCATTCCAGGCCGGGGACCGGCAGGCCGGCCGCCCGCGCGATCCGCTCGCGCACGACCGCCAGCACCACATCCATGTGCTCGAGGGTGAACTGCGCCGCCGCATTGGTCCGCGCGCCCTCGCGCCTTCCGCCGCCCGTCTCCGGATCATAGACCAGCGCCGGCTCCGTCATGGCCGCGGCCCTGTTCCTCAACCAGTCGCAGACGCCATCCGGCAGAAACCCCTCAATGGCGAAGATGGCCGGTCCCGGGCTCAGGCTTCGTGGCGCAGGCGCGGTCAGCCAGGCGGTCAGATCGATTCCGGCAGGACCCGACAGCAGGGCCAGTTGCTGCCCGGCCGTCGGGTGTCCCAGCCTCGCCGCCTGCTCCAGCCGGCCCAGAGCTCCGGGCCAGTCCTTCGGCAACCCCAGCCCGATCGCCGTCAGCACCGCCAGCCGGTGCGCGGCAGCGGCGTCTCCGGTGTCAGCCGCCGCAGCGAGGGCGAGGGGATCATGTGGGTCCGGCATGCTCACAGCACTCTTCTATCCCAATTCCGGCCCGGCGCGACCCGCGTCCGCCGTTTGCTGTCTCAGCCTTTCAGCGGCACACCCGGCCCGGCTACGGCCATCAGCCGCGACCGCAGCCGTGACCGATGCGTCCGCCAGGCGCGGATCCGGTCCTGGATCGGCGTATCGACCAGCGCATGGAACAGGAAGGCGAAGGCAAAGGCCGCGAGGATACCCAAGCCCCACAACCCCCACTGGACGGCGACGGGCAGGGCGAATTTCGCGATCATCACATTGACCACCCCGAACCAGGCGATCCGCACGACCTCATTGGTGATGAACATCGAGAACGAGACCTGCGCCGCCCTCTCCACCCATTTCGAGGGTCGCGGCGTGGGCACGGCACCGGCAGCCAGGATGATGGTCGCGATACAGGCCAGCGAAATCAGGGCGTGTTTGTCGAAATACTGGACGAAGGCCAGCATCAGGGCTGCGCCGATCCCGGCCCAGCCCGCCAGCTTCGGCGCGATCCAGACCTTTTCGGCGAACCATGCCAGGGCCATACCGAGGAAGAACAGCGGCAGGGCGCGGAAGAAGCCGAAGCCCATCGGCATCTGGTAGACGGGATAGCCAAGCAGGCTCCAGGTCAGCTGGTTGGCGATCAGATACCCGCCCAGGCCCAGGGCCAGCACGCTCCAGGGCCCCAGCCGGGCCAGACCCCTCAGGATCCACGGGAAGGCCAGATAGCAGCCGATCAGGGCCGAGACCGACCAGCTGGGTGAGTTCCAGCCGTAGCCGCCCGGAATCCCGAACGCCTGCACCAGCCCAAGCTGGGCCGGCAGCTGGTCCCAGGCGAACCATTCCGGTGCCCGCGGCCCGACCCCGATGGCCGTCCCCCCGACGACGAGGGCGACCAGACTCAGCCCCATGATGATGTGCGCGGGCCAGACCCGCAGGAACCGCTTGGCGAAGAAGTCGCCGGCGGACATCCGGCCCCCGGCGACCGAGCCGCCATAGACCCGCATCAGCACATAGCCGCTGTCGATGAGGAAGAAGTTGGTGAGCAGGAACCCGCCGCGCTCGAAGACCGGGTGCAGGCCCTCGGCCAGGGGGATCGGACCCGAGTCCTGGAAATGGTGCAGGATGATCAGGCCGGCCACAATGAAGCGCAGCGCGTCCAGCCAGCCGCCGCGCGCTATCGGCAGTGTCTCGTTTCGGGTCGAAATCGCGGTCCAGGCCATGGAAGACACCTCTTCTGAGGCGAATTCCGCAAGGACCGGGCCGCGTCAGCCTGCGCCGCTCAAGCCCGGTTGCAAACGTAGATCGTGCAGGTCGAGGCGCTGCCGGTCAGGGGATTGTCGAAGGCGACGACCTCGGCCCGGACCTCGACGAACACGGCTTCCAGCAGGGCGATGAAGGCCGCGTCGGGTCCCTCGTCCGACCACATGGCGAACACCCCGCCGGCGGCGATGCCCTCCCTCAGCCTTCGCAGTCCGGGCTCGGTGTAGAAGCGCGCGTGTTCGGGGTGGAGCAGGGCGCGGGGTGAATGGTCGATGTCGAGGAGTACGACGTCATGGCGATCCCCCGGGGCGCGCGGCGTGTCGAACCAGCCGAAGAAGTCGCCGAGCCTGAGATGGCAGCGCGGCTCCTGTCCGAGACTCTCACCCAGGGGCACCAGTCCGGCCTCGTGCCATTCGATCACCGGGGCGAGGGCGTCGACGACATCGACTGACGTGACCCGGGTGTCGGCCAGCGCTGTGCGGGCCGTGTAGCCCAGGCCCAGACCGCCCACCAGGACCCGTAATGGCCCGCTCTTCGCTGCCGCCAGGCCCCGGACGGCCAGTTCGGTCTCGCCCACCGTGAACAGGCTGGACATCAGATGCTCTTCGCCGAGTATGACCTCGATCACATCGGCGTCGATCGCTGCCACCCAGCGCCGCCGCAGGATCAGCGGCCCCATGGCGGTCGCACGATAGTCCAGTTCCTCGATCAGCCGGCCCATGCCGCGCACGCTCCCCGGCCGGCGGTTACCCGGACCGTCACCCCGGCACCAGCCGCAGGAACTCTTCCCGGGTCCGCGCGTCGTCCCTGACCACGCCGCGCAGGGCGCTGGTGGTCAGGCTCGTGCCCGGTGCGTCGACTCCGCGCAGGGTCATGCAGCTGTGCTCGGCTTGAATGACCACGCCGACCCCCTGCGGCCGGAGCACCTCCTCGATGGCATTGGCGATCTCGGAGGTCATCTTCTCCTGGATCTGCAGGCGGCGGGCATAGCCCCGGACCACCCGCGCCAGTTTGGAGATGCCGACCACCCGGTCGGTCGGCAGATAGCCGACATGGGCAAAGCCTACGACCGGCAGCATGTGATGTTCGCAGAAGCTGACGAAGCGGATGTTCTTCAGCACGACCAGCTGATCATAGCCGCCGACCTCCTCGAAGGTCCGCTCAAGATAGGCCCGCGGGTCCACCTCATAGCCGGCGAAAAGCTCGCGATAGCTGCGCGCCACCCGCGCGGGGGTGTCCAGCAGCCCTTCCCGGTCGGGGGTGTCACCCGCCCATTCGATCAGGGTGCGCACGGCGGCTTCGGCATCAGACTGGGTGACGGCGGATCGGGGAGCGGACGATTTTCTCATCCGACCAGACATAGGGGGTCGAGGGTCGAGGGTCGAGCGTCGAACCGGGGGGGGGCAACCGCCCTGACACTCGCCTGTGGGCACCCGGTCCGGCCGCGCGGCACCGACGGTCACCCGTCAACCACTTCTTGCTAACGCGCCATTAACCACGCTCCCGGCATTTTCTGCCCGGTATCCCCGGAGTTTGATTTCAATGAGCGGCACGGAAGTGATGGATGTAGGGCGCGACGCCCTCTGGCTGACGATCCAGCTGTGCGCGCCCGTCCTGCTGGTCGGCCTGGTCGTCGGCGTGGTGATCGGCCTGTTCCAGGCTCTGACCCAGATCCAGGAACAGACCCTGATCTATGCGCCCAAGATCATCGCCATCTTCGTCAGCCTGCTGCTGTTCCTGCCGCTGATGGGAGCGCTTCTGGGCGGCTTCATGCGGACGATCGCGGCACGCATCGCCGGCATGTGATCGTCATGGGACACCTGTAGGTGGAACCCTGGGCGACATCGGAGCAGGTTTGGCAGGGTGCACTGATCTTTTCCCGGATCGGCGCCGTCCTGCTGATGCTGCCCGGCATCGGTGAAAGCTATGTCTCGCCGCGCATCCGCCTGTCCCTGGCCCTCGCTGTCACCCTGGTCCTGTGGCCGGTGATCGTCGGCGGCCTTCCGGCCTTGCCCGCGACCGTGAGCGGCATGGCGGGATGGGTCATCCGCGAGGTGATCGTCGGCCTCATGATCGGCGCGCTTCTGCGGTCTTTCCTGACCGCCCTGGCCACGGCGGGCGAGATTGTCGCCCTTCAGACGACCCTCGCCTTCGCCCAGACCGCCAGCCCGATGCAGGCCCAGCCCGGCTCGACCATCGGGGCCTTCCTGATGCTGCTGGGCACGGCCATGATCTTTGCGACCAACACCCACCATCTGTTCATTGCCGGGCTGGTCGGATCCTATGACCTGATCCCCCTGGCCGGGCCCCTGCTCACGGGGGACTTCGCCACCCTCGCGATCCGCACCCTAGGCGACGCCTTCATGCTGGGGGTTCAGTTGTCCGCCCCCCTGCTGGTCTTCGCCCTGATCTTCAACCTCGCCTCGGGTCTCGTCGGCCGGGTGATGCCGTCATTCCAGGTCTTCTTCGCCGCCGCCCCGCTCAGCATCCTGCTGGGCCTGTCGGTCTTCGCCCTCAGCCTCGGCGTCGTCGGAACGGTCTTCATCGACCGCTACCGCGCCCTGGCCAATGTCTTCGTCGGAGACGCCGGTGGCTGATACGCCGGATCCCGACTCGAAGACAGAAGAGGCCTCCCCACGAAAACTTGAGGAGGCCCGCAAGAAGGGGGATGTCGCCAAGTCTCCCGACGTCGCCGCGGCCCTCTCCCTGGCCGGGGCGGCCGCTGTCGTATTGATGTCCGGCGGCTGGTTCGCCAGCTCCATGGCTCAACAGCTTCGGCCCTTCATCGCGGCTCCGCACACCATGCTGGGAGGTCTCGAGGCCGGAGCGGGCGTCGAGATCGGCATCATGGCCGTCTGGGCCATGGTGCCTTTTCTCGGAACGGTCATGCTGGCCACGATCATCGGCGGCGTCGGCGGCAATGTCGCCCAGTCCGGCCTGCTGTTCACGGCCGACAAGCTGAAACCCGACTGGTCGAAGGTGAACCCGCTCAAGGGTTTCCACCGGATCTTCGGGCCGGACGGCCTTGTCCAGTTCCTCAAGACCTTTCTCAAACTGCTGGCGGTCGGCCTGATCTGCTGGCTGGTGCTGAAGCCCCATGTGCGTGAGCTGGAGAATATGGCGGCCATGCCGCCGGCCCTGATCCTGCCGGCGGCGCGTGACCTGGCCGTGGCCCTGATGATGGCGACGATCATCTTCCTGGCCTTTACCGCGGGCGCGGACTTCCTCTGGCAGCGATTCCGCTTCGCCGAGCGGATGAAGATGACCAAGGAAGAGACCAAGGAAGACTACAAACAGTCCGAGGGTGACCCGCACATCAAGGCCAAGCTGCGCCAGATCCGGCACCAGCGCAGTCGACAGCGGATGATGCAGAACGTGCCCGGAGCCACGGTCATCGTCACCAACCCGACCCACTATTCCGTCGCCCTGCGCTACGAGCCCGGCGAGGGTGATCCCGCACCCATCTGCGTGGCCAAGGGTGTCGACGCCCTCGCCCTGCGGATTCGTGAAGTGGCGCGGGAGCACAATGTCCCGATCGTCGAGAACGTGCCCCTAGCGCGTGCCCTCTACGCCGCCGTCGACATCGATGAAACCATCCCGCGCGAGCATTTCGAAGCGGCCGCAAAAATCATCGGCTTCGTCATGCAGAAGCGCAAAAAGCGGTGATTGACCAAGGGTCTTAACCCCGCATTTACCACGCGCCCGGCATTTTCTGCCTGGCGGGCGTCTGTAAAGACCCGTGAGTATTCGGGGCGGGACGCGTGGGCGGCTTCACGGCGGCGTTGCAGAGATTCGGAATCGGTCGGCTGACCGTGGTGCTGGGCGTTGCCGCCGGCGTCGCGGCCGTGCTGGTCGCCGTCATGCTGCGCATCGGCCAGGCGCCTGACGCCCTGCTTTACTCCAACCTCGACCTCCAGGAAGCGTCCGAGGTCACGACCGCTCTCGACGCCGCCGGGATCAAATATTCCTCGAAGGGAGACGGTTCGACCATCTTCGTCAGTCGCGATGAGGTGGGCGAGGCGCGCATGCTGGTCGCCGGCAAGGGTCTGGTGACCTCCGGTTCGGTCGGCTACGAAGTTTTCGACAACCAGTCGGTGCTCGGCCAGACCGAATTTCAGCAGAACCTCAACGAAAAGCGCGCCCTCGAAGGCGAACTGGCCCGCAACATTCTGACCTGGCGAGGGATTAACTCCGCTCGCGTCATGATCGCCCTGCCGCGCCGCGAACTGTTCCAGTCCGATGCGGCCGAACCGACCGCCTCGGTGGTTGTGGGCGTCACCGGCGGCCAGCTGACCGGCGCCCAGGTCCAGGCCATCCGCAATGTCGTTGCCTCCTCGGTCCCCAATCTGAAGCCTGAAAAGGTCACCGTGACCGATACGTCCAACCGGACCCTGGCGGCCGGCTCGGACGCCGAGGGTTTCAGCGCCGCCTCGGCCCAGGACGCACAGCAAACGACCGAGGCCCGCTTGCAGGCGCGGATCATGGACATTGTCGAGGGCGTCGTCGGCGTCGGCGGCGCGCGGGTCCAGGTCACGGCAGATATCGACCACAGCCGCTCCACGACCCAGGAGCAGCGCTACGATCCGGACGGCCAGGTGGTGCGCTCCACCGCGACCAACGGCAGCGAGTCCACCGAGACGGAGCCTGCCGCGGAAGGCGGTGCCACCGCGACGAACAACATCCCGGGCGGTGCGCCACCGGAGGCCGCCATGGCCGGGTCACGCGACACGGCCAATACCGAGACCACCAACTACGAGATCTCCAACACGACCACGACCACCGTGAAGGAGGCCGGCGAGATCAAGCGACTGGCCGTTTCGGTCGCGGTGGACGGCCGTTGGACGCCCGCCGCCAATGGCGGTGCCCCGACCTATGCCCCGCGCACGCCCGCGGAGATCGCCCAGATCAAGACCCTGGTTGCCGCCGCCGTGGGTATTGATGAGGCCCGGGGTGACAAGATCGAGGTGCTCAACGCCCGGTTCAACCGCGACCTTGCTGTCGTCGGTGGTGAGGAGGCCACGTCGTCCCTGTTCAACTTCACCAAGGACGACATCATGCGCGGCGTGGAGCTGCTGGTGCTCCTGATCACCGGCCTGCTCCTGATCTTCTTCGTCCTGCGTCCTCTGCTGAAAACAGCGAGCGGGGTCGCAGCGGGCGGAGCCGGTCAGCTGCAGCTTGCCGGCGCGGGCGGCGGCGTGACCTCGCTGCAGACCGCCCTCGTGGGGGGCGCTGACGGTGCCATGGCCCAACTGGGCGGGCCGTCCGAGATGGACCAGCGGCTCGACATCGCCCGGATCGAGGGCCAGGTGAAGGCCTCTTCGGTCAAGAAGGTCGCAGAGTTCGTCGAGAAGCATCCTGACGAATCGGCCGCTATCCTGCGCAGCTGGATCCATGAAGGCTGATGGCGCGCTCGATTGGCAAAAAGGCGGTTGATGACGCCAAGAAGCTGACAGGGCCGGAGAAGGCTGCCGTCGTCCTGCTCGCTCTCGGGGAGGACCATACCCGTCTGTGGCAAGCCCTGGACGAGGAGGAGATCAAGGAGGTCTCCCAGGCCATGTCGTCGCTCGGCACGGTCAGCAGCCAGGTCGTCGAGGATCTGCTGATCGAGTTTGTCTCGGGCATGAGCGGCTCCGGCGCCGTCATGGGCAGTTTCGATCAGACCCAGCGCCTGCTGGCGGCCTTCATGCCGAAGGACCGCGTCGAAGGCATGATGGAGGAGATCCGGGGCCCCGCTGGTCGCACCATGTGGGACAAGCTCGGCAATGTGAACGAGGCTGTCCTCGCCAACTATCTGAAGAATGAATATCCGCAGACCGTCGCTGTGGTGCTCTCGAAGATCAAGCCGGAGCATGCTGCCCGGGTCCTGACCAGCCTGCCCGAGGATTTCGCTCTCGAATGCGTGCAGCGCATGCTGCGGATGGAGCCTGTCCAGCGCGAGATCCTCGACAAGATCGAACAGACCCTGCGCAATGAATTCATGTCGAACCTGGCGCGCACTTCGAAGCGCGACAGCCACGAGATGATGGCCGACATCTTCAACAGCTTTGACCGTCAGACCGAGGCCCGCTTCATCGGCGCGCTGGAAGAGCGCAACCGCGAGTCTGCCGAACGCATCCGCGCCCTGATGTTCGTGTTCGAGGACCTCGCCAAGCTGGATCCCGGCGGTGTGCAGACCCTGTTGCGCGGGGTCGAGAAGGACTCCCTCGGCCTTGCCATGAAGGGGGCCTCGGAATCCCTGCGCGAGCTGTTCTTCTCCAACATGTCCGAGCGCGCCGCCAAGATTCTGCGCGAGGACATGGAGTCGATGGGGCCGGTTCGCCTCAAGGACGTCGATCAGGCTCAGATGGCCATGGTCCAGGTCGCCAAGGATCTCGCCGCCAAGGGCGACATCATGCTGGTGGGCCAGGGCGGCGACGACGAGTTGATCTATTGACATGACCCCTCAGCCCCTCAGCACCCCCTTCGCCTTTGACACCGAGTTCGACGCCTCGGGTGAGGTCATTCGCGCCGCGGTCTTCCGTCCGATCAAGCGTGCCTATGGTCCGGCCGAGGTGGACGCCCTCGTCGCCCAGGCCCGCCTGGAGGCCCGCAATGCGGCCCTCGCCGAGGTCGAGAGCATCCAGGCCATGGCCCTGTCGACCATCGGCCAGGCGCTGGCCGCTGCCGCCCCGGCTCTCGCCCAGGTGGCCCAGCTGCATCGTCAGCAGGCCGCCGAGCTGGCCCTCACGGCGGCCCGCGTCGTGTCCGCTTCCGCGCTCGACCGCCACCCCGAGGCCCCTCTGCAAGCCGCGCTCGAAGCGTTGGGCCAGGAGATCGACGCCTCGCCGCGGCTGGTCATCCGTACCGGCGATCTCACCGAAGCGACCCATGCGCGGATTCAGCAGCTGTGCGCCGACGCCGGCTTCTCGGGCATTGTCGCCTTCCGCACCGAGCCCGCCATGGCACCGGCCGCCTTCCAGCTTGAATGGGCCGACGGCCGCGCCGCCTTCGATCCGGAAGATGCCTTCACCCGCATGAGTGAAGCCTTGAGCTCCGCCCTGGCCGCCGAGGCCGGACATGCCGAAAATCTATCCCCCGAAACCTCGACCGAAGGGAGGCCGTAATGGAATCTGACACCATGGCCCTGGAGGAGTTTCCGGACTCCGATGCACTCGCGGTGATCGATGAGCCGTCGGACAAGACAGCCCAGGATCTCGCGCCTGTCTTCGACGTGCCGGTCAACATCTCGGCGGTGCTGGGCAAGGCCCATATGTCTGTGGCCCAGCTTCTCAAGCTGAACCGCGGCAGTGTGCTGGAGCTCGACCGCAAGGTCGGCGAGGCCATCGACATCTTCGTCAACAACCGGCTGGTTGCCCGCGGCGAGGTCGTCGTCGTCGAGGACCGGCTGGGCGTGACCATGACGGAAATCATCAAGACCGAGGACTCCGCCGCCTGATCGGCGGCCGGTTCGTGCGTAAAGAATAGAGGAGAAGACCGATGCGGCTTCTGGTAGTGGGCAGGCTCAGCGGACAGCTGGCGACGGCGGTGAAGATGGCCATGGCGCACGGCGCCAAGGTCAGCCATGTCGAGCGCGGCGATCAGGCGACGGAGCAGCTCCGTCGAGGGCAGGGGGCCGACCTGCTGATGGTCGACTATCGCATCGACATCGCGGCCCTGATTGCGGCCAATGAGGCCGAGCGAATCCACGTCACCGTGGTGGCCTGCGGCGTCGACGCCGACGCCACGGATGCGGCCAACGCCATTCGCGCCGGGGCCAAGGAGTTCATCCCCCTGCCGCCCGAGGCCGATCTCATCGCCGCGGTCCTGTCCGCCGTCGCGGATGACGATCGCCCGCTGATTTCCGCCGACCCGTCGATGAAGGCGGTCATCATGCTGGCCGACCAGGTCGCCCGCTCCGAGGCCTCGATCCTGATCACCGGCGAAAGCGGCGTCGGCAAGGAGGTGATGGCCCGTTACCTGCACAATGGTTCGAAGCGCGCCGAACGCCCGTTCATCAGCGTCAACTGCGCCGCCATTCCCGACAATCTGCTGGAATCCGAGCTGTTCGGCCATGAGAAGGGGGCCTTCACCGGTGCCATGGCCCGCCGCATCGGCAAGTTCGAGGAGGCCGACGGCGGCACCCTGCTGCTCGACGAGATCTCCGAGATGGACGTCCGTCTGCAGGCCAAGCTGCTGCGCGCCATCCAGGAGCGGGTCATCGACCGCGTCGGCGGGACCAAGCCGGTGCCGGTCAACATCCGCATCATCGCCACCTCGAACCGCGATCTCGCCAAGTCGGTGGCCGAGGGAACCTTCCGCGAGGACCTGCTTTACCGCCTCAACGTCGTTAACCTGCGCCTTCCGGCCCTGCGCGAGCGGCCCGGCGACATCTCCGTCCTGGCCGACCATTTCGTCAGGAAATACGCGGCCGCCAACGGCGTGCCGGTGCGGCCGATCTCGCTCGATGCCCGCCGCGCCCTGGTCTCGCATCGCTGGAACGGCAACGTCCGCGAGCTGGAAAACGCCATGCACCGCGCCGTTCTGCTGGCGGTCGGCCCCGAGATCGACGTCGAGGCCATCCGCCTGCCCGACGGCCAGCCGCTCAGCGCCGGCTCCCACGGTGCCGCTGGCTATGACAGCCCCGCCGCCCGTGCCGCCCAGACCGCTGACGCCGTCACCCGCGCCCACGTCGGCCAGACGGTGGCGCAGATGGAGAAGGCGCTGATCCTCGACACCCTGTCGCACTGCCTCGGCAACCGCACCCATGCGGCCAACATCCTCGGTATCTCGATCCGCACCCTTCGCAACAAGCTGAACGAATACGCCGACGAAGGCACCCAGATCATCGCCCCCCAGTCCGGCGTCGCCGCCCCCGGCTACGCGGCCGCCTGAGCGTGACCACGGGTGCGGATCGCAGAAGCGTCCTGACCGGCCTCGGCGCGCTGGGGCTGATGGGCTGCGATCAGGCGCAACAGAGAGAGCCTGTGATGATCGTTCCGCGCGTCAGGCTTGACCTGAGCGCGCTCGAGGCGCGGCACGGCGGGCGGTTGGGAGTAAGCGCCTGGAGCGCCACTCGCGTAGCGGGTTGGCGGGACGAAGAGCGCTTCGTGTATTGCTCGACCTTCAAGGCTTATCTGGCGGCGGCGACCCTGCTCCGGGTTCAGGCAGGCGAAGAGCGCCTTGATCGTCTCATCCCGGTGACCGCTGCCGACATGATCAACCATGCACCGGTCACCGAGGCCGCGGTGGGCGGAACCCTGACCGTCGAGCAGTTGATGGAAGCGACGGTTGGTCTTAGCGACAACCCGGCCGCCAATATCCTCATCCGCGAACTGGGTGGACTGGAAGCTATGCGCGGCTTCTACCGAGGCATCGGCGACCAGAGCACGCGGGTTGACCGCCTGGAGCCCGAAATGAACCGACTGGACGGCGACAAGGACACGATCACCCCCGCCCGGTCTGCCGTGAACCTGCGGCGACTGTTCGTGAGCCGCGACACGCCTCTCTCGACCGGGTCGAAGGAGCGGCTTCTGCGCTGGATGTTCGAGACCCCGACCGGACCGGGCCGGATCAAGGCTGGCGTTCCGGTCGGATGGCGCGTCGCGCACAAGACGGGCACAGGCGGCTACGGCCCCACGAACGACATCGGTCTGCTCTATCCGCCAACGGGCGCCCCGATCACACTCGCCATCTATTACCACGGCGTCCGCGCCTCCTCGGACTCAGAGAATGAGGCCGTCATCGCTGACGCCACACGCCTGACCCTCTCCGCCCTCGGCTACGCATGACCGACATCCCCGCCTCGACCATGATGCGCGACGGCATGGCCCGTCCGACCGGTCGCGACATCATGGGCTGGGTCGCGCGCGGCGAGGTGGGCATGGCCATCGGCGTCATCGGCGTCATCCTGCTGCTGATCCTGCCGATCCCGGTCTTCCTGATGGATGTGCTGCTGGCGGTTTCGCTCGTCTCCAGCGTGCTGATCCTGATGACCGCGGTGATGATGAAGAAGCCGCTGGACTTCGCCATCTTCCCGACGGTCCTGCTGGTCTCGACCCTGTTCCGGCTGGGCCTCAACCTGGCCTCGACCCGCCTCGTCCTGAGCCACGGCCACGAGGGTCCGGGCGGTGCCGGTCAGGTCATCGAGGCCTTCGGTGCCCTGATGATGGGCGGCAGTTTCATCATCGGCATCATCATCTTCGCCATCATCCTGGTGGTGAATTTCGTCGTCATCACCAAGGGCTCGACCCGTATCGCCGAGGTCTCGGCCCGCTTCACCCTGGACTCCATGCCGGGCAAGCAGATGGCCATCGACGCCGACCTGTCGTCCGGCCTGATCGATGAGGACACCGCCAAGCGTCGCCGCAAGGAACTGGAGCAGGAATCGACCTTCTTCGGGGCCATGGACGGTGCCTCGAAATTCGTCCGCGGCGACGCCGTCGCCGGCCTGATCATCGTCTTCATCAATGCCATCGGCGGCATTCTGATCGGCACGCTCCAGCACGGCATGAGCATCGGCGACGCGGCCAACTCCTATGTCGCCCTGACCGTCGGTGACGGCCTGGTGACCCAGGTTCCGGCCATCATCATCTCGATCGCCGCCGGCTTCCTGGTCTCGAAGGCCGGTGTCGAGGGCACAGCCGACAAGGCCCTCGTCGCCCAGCTGGCCACCAACCCCGTCAGTCTCGGCGTGGTTTCCGCCGCCTCCGGCCTGATCGGCCTGATCCCCGGCATGCCCCTGCTGCCGTTCGCAGCCCTGGCCCTCGGCGCAGGCTTCATGGCCTGGCGACTGGGCCGTAACAGGCTCAAACCCCTGCCGACCGAGGGCGAGCTGGCCGACGCTGCCGGACCGAAGGATGATGTCGAGGAGCCCATCGGCACCGCCCTGGCCATCGATGAGGTCAAGATCGAGCTGGGCTATTCCCTGTTGTCCCTGATCAACGATCTCGAGGGCCGCCGCCTGACCGACCAGGTCCGAGCCCTGCGCCGATCCCTGGCCCAGGAGTATGGCTTCGTCATGCCGTCGGTGCGCATCCTCGACAACATGCGGCTCGGCACCCAGGCCTACGCCATCCGCATCAAGGAGATGGAGGCGGGCACCGGCGAGGTCCGTCTCGGCTCGCTGATGGCCATGGACCCGGCCGGCCGTCAGGTCGAGCTGCCGGGCGAACACACCAAGGAGCCGGCCTTTGGCCTGCCCGCCACCTGGATCGACGAAAGCCTGCGCGAGGAGGCCACCTTCCGCGGCTATACGATCGTCGACCCGTCCACAGTGCTGACCACCCACCTGACCGAAATCCTCAAGGAGAATATGGCGGACCTGCTGACCTATGCCGAGGTGCAGAAGCTGCTCAGGGAACTGGGGACCGAAGAGAAGAAGCTGGTCGAGGAACTGATCCCGTCCGTCGTCACCGTCACCACCCTGCAGCGCGTCCTTCAGAGCCTGCTGCGCGAGAAGGTCTCGATCCGCGATCTGGGTGCCATTCTCGAGGGCCTGGCCGAGGCCGCGCCGCATACCAGCTCGGTCACCACCCTGGTCGAACACGTTCGCGGCCGTTTGGCACGCCAGCTGTGCTGGCAGCACAAGGGCGACGACGGGGCCCTGCCCATCGTCACCCTGTCGCCGGACTGGGAAGCCGCCTTCGCCGAGGCCCTGATCGGCCAGGGCGAGGACCGCCAGCTGGCCATGGCTCCCTCACGGCTGCAGGACTTCATTCGCGCCGTCCGCGACGTGTTCGAACGGGCCGCCATGGCCGGCGAGACGGCCGTCCTGCTGACCGGCCCGCAGATCCGCCCCTATGTCCGCTCGATCATCGAACGCTTCCGCGGCCAGACCGTGGTCATGAGCCAGAACGAGGTCCACCCGAGGGCCCGCCTGCGGACGATCGGAACGGTCTAGGCATCCTTCTCCCGCAAGGGGAGAAGGATGCCTACTCCACTTCCGTCCAACCCCCGGCGGACGCATTCCGCGCTGCGTCGTTCACGGGCCGGGCCACCAGTCCGGACTGGGTGATCCAGACCTCATACTGGGCCCCGTCGGCCATCGGCATATAGGCACCGCCGCCGTACAGGGTGTCGACCGCGTCGACATATTTCCGGTATTTCCGCGCCGTATCCCAGGCACTGATCCGCCATGGCAACCACCCCGGCCCGGCGTCTCCGCCCGCGAGGGGATGCACGCTGCGGGTCGCATGGATCTCCTGCTCGACCGACTGATAGCGGCCGGACAGGCGGTCCAGCCTGTACTGGGTGTCCAGCCCCAGTACATTGGCCCAGGGCTTCCATTTCAGCACCTGCGCCTCGATGCGCCATTCATCGCCATGCAGCGGAAACAGGTTGCTGACCCCCGGCGCGCTCTCGCCCATGCCGGGCTGCATCACCGTGGCTTCGAAATACTGGGGTCCCAGCTGCCGGGTCTGAACCGTTGCGACCGGCCGCTCATAGGTCAACCGACCGTAGGTCTGGACGTCCAGCGCCAGCAGGGCAGCGATCGCGCCGACCGCCATCAGGCCCGCGCCGCCGGCCCCGGCCAGCAGGCCGCTGAACACCCGTCCCTTGAACACCGACAGCAGGCCGCTGATCAGCAGTCCCGTACCGATCAGGCCAACGACCGTCGGAGCGATCCACCACCACCACACCATAGCAACACTCTTCCCGATCCCGACAGGAACTGATCATTACCCCAAATCCTCAGAACAGAGACGGTTTCTCCCCTCGCGCGACTGGACAGGCCCCGAGGCCCCGCTAATGCTCGCGCCCGATGAAATCCGTTCCCCGCTCCCAGCCGGGCCCGTCTCGCCCGGGGCTCTCCGCCACCCACCTCCAGTTCGGCACTGCCGACCCCGGCCTGGACTACCAACCCCGTGCCACCGCCTTCGGCCTTGTGACCCATGAGGGAAATCTGGCCTGCGTCCGCATTGATCGGGGCGAGGGCAGCTATCTGGACCTGCCCGGCGGTGCCGTGGACGGCAACGAAACCGAAGAACAGGCCCTGGTCCGCGAGTTCCTTGAGGAAACCGGCATGACGGTCCGGCCCCTGACCCGCATTGCCGAGGCGTCCCAGTATTTCCGCAAGACCGACGGCAGGCCCCTCAACAACACGGGCGGCTTCTGGATCGCCGAACAGCTGTCCCTGGACCCCGCCGCCAAGGTCGAGACCGACCACGACCTGGTCTGGCTTGACCCCCATGAGGCCCTGGCCCGGCTGCGGCACGAGGCCCATGCCTGGGCCGTGGCGGTCTGGCTGCGGGGCCGCTTCTAGTCCTTGCCGCCCAGCCGGATCCTCAGGCCGCCCTCGTCCCGGTCGACGCCGCTGGCGGGACGGCATTCCTCCGTCCAGGCCACGCCACCCTGCGCCTGGACGCGCGGGCGGGTCTCACAGGACCGCTCCTCCAGCACCCTCGCCGGCCGCTGCGGCCGGGAGGGCGCGCCGCATTGCAGGGCATAGCGGTCGCCCGCCGCTGCCTGACGGCATTCATCGACCGCCCCCGCGGGGGCCAGGCCGGCGGGCAGGTCGGCTCCCAGATGGGCGGCCAGCGTCACCCGCACCCGCGCCTGACAGGCCTCGAGGGTTTCCTGACTGGACCGGATCAGCGGGCTGCACTCCGCCCGCTCATAGCCCCAGGGATCGGCGCGGGCGGAGTCGGGAATGGGCGGGAGTTCGGCTGCCGGGACGGGCTGGGCGGCCTCGACGGGCACCGGGGTCTCCCACACCACCTGACCCGCTGCGGCGGGGAGGGGGGCGGCTTGTTGCAGAATGACGGCGAAGACGGCGGCGAGCATGGGGGCACTCCTCGGACGACCGGCGAACCCTAACCTATTTGGCCAGCGCCCGCATCGCCTTCTCCAGCCCGTCCAGCGTCAGCGGATACATTCGCTCATCGACCAGCTCGCGCAGCATCCCGACCGAGGCGGAATAGTTCCAGTAGCGCTCGGGTGAAGGGTTCAGCCAGGCCACCTTGTCCCACTGCTGCGTCGCCCGCTTCATCCAGACGGTGCCCGCTTCCTCGTTCCAGTGCTCGACCGAACCGCCGGGCATGGTCACCTCATACGGACTCATGGTGGCATCGCCGACGAAGATGGCACGCCAGTCGGCGGGGTATTTGTTCAGCACGTCCCAGGTCGGGATCTTCTCGCTGTGCCGGCGCCGGTTGTCCTTCCACACCCCCTCGTAGAGGCAGTTGTGGAAGTAGAAGAATTCCAGATGTTTGAACTCGGTCTTGGCGGCCGAGAACAGTTCCTCGCACATCTTCACATGGGCATCCATCGAGCCGCCGATGTCGAGGAACAGCAGCACCTTGATCGTATTGCGCCGCTCGGGCCGCATATGGATGTCCAGCCAGCCCTGACGCGCCGTGCCGTCGATGGTGGCATCCATGTCCAGCTCGTCCAGCGCCCCCTGCCGGGCGAACCGGCGCAGGCGGCGCAGGGCCACCTTGATGTTGCGGGTGCCCAGTTCGACCTGGTCGTCCAGATTCCGGTACTCGCGCTTCTCCCAGACCTTGACCGCCCGCCCGTGCTTGCCTGGCCCACCGATACGCACGCCCTCGGGATTGTAGCCGCCGTGGCCGAACGGGCTGGTGCCGCCGGTGCCGACCCATTTGTTGCCGCCCTCGTGCCGGCCCTTCTGCTCTTCCAGACGCTGTTTCAGCGTCTCCATCAGCTTGTCGAACCCGCCGAGGGCCTCGATCTCGGCCTTCTCCTCATCGGTGAGGAATTTCTCATTGAGCAGCTTCAGCCAGTCCTCGGGCACGTCCAGCGACGGCTCCTCGCCGGCGCCGACACTTTCAATTCCGGCGAACACCTTGCCGAACACCTGGTCGAAACGGTCGTAGTGTTTCTCGTCCTTGACCAGCACCGCCCGCGACAGATGGTAGAAGTCATCGACCTTCCGCCCGGCCACGTCCTTGTCCATGGCCTCCATCAGATGGAGCCATTCCTTCATAGACACGGGAACCTTGGCGTCGCGCAGGGCGGTGAAGAAGGGGAGGAGCATCAGTCGAAATCTTCTGGTGGCGGCGGAGCTGGCAAGTCGATTGCCAGTCTCGGAATGTCATTGATGGCGATCTCCCAAAGCTCCCCATGATCGATGCGCCGATACTCATGGGCAATGATATGCCTGAGTTTGGCGATGCGCTGCCAGGGTACGTCGGGATGGGCCATTCTTACACCCGCGCCGACCTTGTTGGCTGCCTCGCCCATCATGACGAAGAACATCGCCAGGGCGTGAGGCTTGGCCTTGTCGCCGAGAAACGCTTCGCGCACCTCCCCATCGACGATTTTTTCGATCAGCGCGATGGCCTCGATCATCTCGCCAACGAGGCCAGCATCACGTTCAGACCACAAGGGCGTCACGCTCGGCAGTTCTGCGGATATAGGGGTTCCGCAAGGCGGCGTTTGTAACCATCTCGACCTTGGTACCGACCTGTTCGGTAAGGTCTTCCTCGATGCCGAAGAAGCGGAAACCCATCGGTTTCGCCAAATCCACCAGCAGGTCCACATCGCTGTCCGGTCCCGCCTCGTCCCGCGCATAACTCCCGAACAGGCGCACATTGACGATGCCCTGCTCTTCCAGCCAGGGCTTCAGTTCGCGCAGCTTGATCAGCAATTCATCGCGGGTCATTCGACCCATATAGTCTATCCGCGCCGCAGGATGAACTCGTCATCCATCCACGCCCCGACCGGATAGTGATACCCGCCCACCTTGGGACGCGGCACGACTATGGCTGTGCCGCTTCCCATCCGCCCGGCAAAGCCAATGCGAAGATCAACGATCCCACCTTGGGCAACTCCGCATCGCCAGGCTCGCCCGTCGCTCGGGCCTTGAAGCTCCAGGCACCGATGTTGCGCAGGACAACCATCGTCTGTCGCTTGAGGTCGTTGCGTTCCGCCGTAAAGACGGCGGCGAGCGGGACGTCCTGGTCGCCTATCGTGGCGATCGAAAAATCCCCTTCGACCGCAGCGACGTTCTGCCAACTTCGGCGAATGTCCTGCACGGCTGCGGCGAACAGCTGCTCGGCCGAATAGGCCTCCGGATAGCGGGTGGCGAACAGGCTGACATAGGTCGTATCCCGCCACGACGCGCAACTCACGTCCTCGCCCCTCGCGAGAGGGTCGTCGCCCTGGGTATAAAACGTGATGGCGTCGCGCGGGTCGCCGACATTGAACGCACAGGTCAGCCGCTGGCCACGTGGCGCACCAGCGGAACCTCCCCGCGGGTGACGTTGATGAAGAACGGGCGGGCGTCGTTCCTGTCCATGACCGCGTCGGCATGCGCCTTAGCGGCGGCGATCTCCTCGACCGTAGCCGGGGCGTCCGCCTCCTGCGCCCAGGCCATCGACGACGCCAGCATGGCCGCTATGAAAACCAGTCGTCCGATCATGTCGTCATCCCATACTCAAGACAGGATCAAGCCACGGTTGCGGGCCACCGTCTATCCCCGTCTGAGTATGAACTCGTCATCCATCCAGGCCCCGACCGGATACTGATACTCGCCCGCCACCTCGAACCCGTAGGCCGCATACAGCTTCTGCGCCTTCGCATTGCCGCTCCAGACGCCGATCCACAGCGGCCCGTCGGTGTTCGCCTCCATCCACTCCAGCGCCACTGTCAGCAGCCTCGTCCCCAGCCCAAGACCCTGCGCCGCCTTTGACACATACAGCCGCCGCAGCTCGGCATGGCTGGGCCGTGCATCCGGATGGGGCAGGGTGTTCGGTCCGGTATTGGCAAAGGCCAGCAGTGCGCCGTCCCGCTCCGCTACCCACCAGGCCGCGCCGGGCTCCTGCAGCTTCGCCCGGATCGCTTCGGGGCGAAAACTGGCGTCGAGGAAACGCGCCAGATCCCCGGCCGGATAGGGGATGCCGAACCCCTCCACAAAGGTGTCGAGGAAGGTCTGCCGTCCCAGCACGCCCAGGGCGGCGGCGTCGGCGTCTACGGCGGGGCGGATCAGCGGCTCGGTCATGGCCCCGCTTTCACCCGATCTCCCGTCCGGCTCAACCCATTTCTTCTACCCGTCGGGTCGCCGGGATGAGCGCATGATGTTTGTCACATTAAGCGCTAGAATAGGCCCGATGAGCGTCGCCCTCTTCACCCACCCCGACATGCTGGCCCACCGCCCCGGCGTCGGCCATCCCGAGAGCCCGGAGCGGCTGCAGGCCGTTCTGGACGCCCTCGACGCCGCGGACCTCGGCCTCGACCGCCATGCCGCGACCGAGGCTGCGGTCGCCGACCTCGAACGCCTGCATCCCGCCGACCATGTCGCCCGCCTGCTCGCCGCTGGGCCCGACAGCGGCCTGCGCCAGCTGGACGCCGACACTGTCCTTTCGCCGGGCAGCGTCCGCGCTGCCCGCCTCGCCGCCGGTGCCGTGATCGATGCCGTCCGCGCCGTCGCCCGCAGCGAGACCGCCCGCGCCTTTGCCGCTGTCCGCCCGCCCGGCCACCATGCGGAACCCGGCCAGAGCATGGGCTTCTGCCTGTTCTCCAACGTCGCCGTCGCCGCCCGCGTGGCCCAGTCCGAGGGCATGGCCCGGGTCGCCGTGATCGATTTCGACGTCCACCACGGCAACGGCACCCAGGCCGCATTCGAATCAGACGACAGCCTGTTTCTCGGCTCCATCCACCAGTCGCCACTCTATCCCGGAACAGGCGCGGCGTCCGAGACCGGCGTCGGCAACATCGTCAACGTCCCGGTCCCGCCCCATGCGGCCCGCGAGGCCTGGCGCGGAGCCTTCGCCGGCGGGCTGATGCCGGCGCTCGAGGCCTTCCGCCCCGACCTGATCCTGATCTCCGCCGGTTTCGACGCCCACCGCCGCGATCCGCTGGCCCATCAGTCCCTGGAGGCCGAGGATTTCGCCTGGGCCACCCGCGCCGTCCTCGAGGTCGCGCGCTCGCGCTGCGGCGGCAAGGTTGTGTCCTCGCTCGAGGGCGGTTACGACCTAGAGGGTCTGGGCCGTTCCGCTGTCGCCCACGTTCAGGCCCTGGGGGAGGAATAAAGGACGGTTCGCCAATCGCTTGCCTCCAGACATCATGCCCGCCCCCGCCAGAGACTCACTGATGGCCGACGCCCTTGCGCCGTCGAAGACAGAGCCCGTGCTGCCGCGCGCCGCCCTGGTCTCGGTGCGTCCGGGTGCCATCGTCCTGGCCCGCCATGGCGAGCCGGCCCTGTCACGCAAATGCTACCTGACCTCCGACCAGTACCGCGACTGGTGGGCCCGGTACGAGGTCGGCGGCCTGCGCGCCGGCCAGACCCCGCCCCCTGAACTGCTGGCCACGGCCGAGGGCGCGGGCGCCATCTACGCCTCGACCCGCCCCCGCGCCCAGGAGACCGCCGCCGCCATCGCCGCCGGTCGTGAGGTCATGTCGGACGCCCTGTTCATCGAGGCCCCCCTGCCGCCGCCGCATTTCCCCGACTGGTTCAAACTGCCGCCCAAATACTGGGGCGCGGTCGCGCGCTTCTGGTGGCATGTCTTCAATCACCACGAGGGTCAGGAGAGCCGGCGCGAGGCCGAGTGCCGCGCCGAAAAGGCTGCGCAGGCCCTGATCGCCCGCGCCGAAAGCGGTCAGGACGTGCTGGTCCTCGCCCACGGCTATTTCAACCACATGGTCGGCCGCCGGCTGCGCGCGGGCGGCTGGACCCTGGTCCACAACCAGGGCTTCAAATACTGGTCCCAGCGGCGGTTCGAGAAACGCTGACGGGCGGGAGAGGGCGATGATTCGACGGTCCCTGCTCGCCCTCTGCCTCACCGCCGCCCTGTCGGCTCCGGCCGCCGCCCAGGATGCATCGCCGGACCCGGCGGTTGCCGTCCGCGTGATTCTCGAAACCTCCGCCGGATCCATCCTCGTCGAGACCGATCCCCGCGCGCCCGCCACCGCCGCCAACTTCCTCCGCTATGTCGACGAGGGGCGGTTCAACGGGACCGACTTTTACCGCGGCATGGCGCTGGGTGCCGGGACCGGCGTGGTCCAGGGCGGGACCGCCAATGCGCCGGACCGCATCCTGCCGCCGATCGCCCATGAGCCGACCAGCCAGACCGGCCTGCGCCATGTCGACGGGGCGCTCTCCATGGCGCGGTTCGATCCGGGCACGGCCGACGGAGACTTCTTCATCATCGTCGGCAATCTGCCCGGTTTCGACGCCGGCCGGGCCGCGCCGGGCGATCCGGGTTTCGCCGTCTTCGGTCGTGTCATTGAGGGCATGGACGTCGTCCGCACCATCCTCGCCGCCCCCAAATCCCCCACCGAGGGCGAGGGCTTCATGCGCGGCCAGATGCTCGACCCCCGCATCCGCATCATCACCGCCCGCCGCGCGCCCGTCCCCTGAGCCGTTGCTCTTGCTCTACGAGGGCGGGTTCATCACGAAGGACCCTTCCAGCCCCAATCGCCCGCCGGACCCCGCTCTCCGCTTGAGGCCCGGCTCCGCCCCCTCTAGGGTCGTTCGCGATGACCGAAACAGCCCCCATCCCCGCCGACCTCAGCTTCGAGGACGCCCTGCAGCGCCTCGAAGCCATCGTGTCCAAGCTCGAGTCCGGCCAGGCCCCGCTTGAGGAGTCCATCGCCCTCTATGAAGAGGGTGCGCGGCTCAAGGCGCATTGCGAGAACCGTCTCAAGGCCGCCCAGCTGCGCGTCGAGAAGATCGTGGTCGGCCCCGACGGCCAGGCGAAGGGCGTCGAACCGGCCGGGTTCAGCTGATGCCGGCCCCCGCCACGCAGATCGCCTTCGATGACTTCATGAAGGTCGATGTTCGCGTGGGTCAGGTGCTCGCCGTCGATCCTTTCCCCGAGGCGCGCAAGCCGGCGTGGAAGCTCACCATAGATTTCGGCCCCGACATCGGCGTGAAGAAGTCCTCGGCCCAGATCACCGTCCACTATACCCGCGACCAGCTGCTGGGCCGCAAGGTCGCCGCCGTCGTCAACTTTCCGCCGCGCCAGATCGGCCCCTTCATGTCCGAGGTCCTGACCCTGGGCTTTCCCGATGCGGCGGGCGAGGTGGTCCTGGTCGGTGTCGACCGCGAGGTCCCCCTCGGCGGGAGGCTGTTCTGAACCGGATCCTCGCCGCCAATTCGCCGGAGCAGGGCGTGATCGACCGGGTGGCCGAGATCGCCGATCTGGTCACCGTCGCCCTGGATGAACTCCTGCCGCGCGCCGATGGCCCCGAATCGCGCCTGACCGAGGCCATGCGCTATGCCGCCCTCGGCCCCGGCAAGCGGTTACGTCCCTTCTTCGCCCTCGAGGCCGCCAATCTGTTCGACATCGAGGAGCGGCCGGTGCTCCGCGCCGCCTGTGCCCTCGAATGCGTCCATGCCTACAGCCTGGTGCACGACGACCTGCCCTGTATGGACGACGACGACGTCCGCCGTGGACGGCCGACCGTGCACAGGGCCTATGACGAGGCCACCGCCGTCCTCGCCGGCGACGCCCTGCAGACCGCCGCCTTCGACATCCTGCTGCACGAGGACACCCACGACGACCCCGCCGTGCGCTGCGAACTGGCCGCCCGCCTGTCGCTGGCCAGCGGCGCCCGCGGCATGGCCGGTGGCCAGATGATCGACCTGCTGGGCGTCCGCGACGACCTCGGCGGCGTGGCCCGGATGCAGCGGCTCAAGACCGGGGCCCTGTTCACCTATGCCTTCGAGATTCCCCTGATCATCGCCGGGGCCCGCGAGGTTCACCGTCAGGCCCTGACCAGCTTCGCCCACGACATCGGCCTGGCCTACCAGATCGTCGACGATCTGCTGGACGTTGAGGGCGACGAGGACATCCTGGGCAAGGCGGCCAACAAGGACGCCGCCCGCGGCAAGACCAATTTCGTCACCCTGCTGGGCGTCGACCAGGCGCGGCATCGCGTCGCGCATCTCGCCGATCAGGCCCGGGGCCACCTCGACCTTTTCGGCCCCGATGCCGAAATCCTCAAGGCCAGTGTCGACTTCGTGCTAAAGCGCCAGTCTTGACCGCTTCGCGCCCTTGTATTGACACGGTCGTCCGAGCCCACTGAGACCGCACCCGATCCAGAGTTTTCATGCCCGATACCCCCCTGCTCGACCAGGTCCACCTTCCCGCCGACACGCGCGGTTTTGACATCTCGCAGTTGCGCCAGCTGGCCGACGAACTGCGGGCCGAGACCATAGATGCGGTCTCCGTCACCGGTGGCCACCTCGGGGCCGGCCTCGGCGTGGTCGAGCTGACCGTCGCCCTGCACCATGTCTTCGAAACGCCGAAGGACATCCTGATCTGGGACGTCGGCCATCAGTGCTATCCGCACAAGATCCTGACCGGTCGCCGCGACCGCATCCGCACCTTGCGCCAGCCGGGCGGCCTCAGTGGCTTCACCAAACGCAGCGAGAGCGAATACGACCCCTTCGGTGCCGCCCACGCCTCGACCTCGATCAGCGCGGCCCTCGGCTTCGCCGCCGCCCGCGACCAGAAAGGCGAAAAGAACCGCGTCGTGGCCGTGATCGGTGACGGCTCCATGTCCGCCGGCATGGCCTATGAGGCCATGAACAACGCCGCCGAGACGACCAATGGCCAGCTGATGGTCATCCTCAACGACAACGACATGTCGATCGCTCCACCGGTGGGCGGCATGAGCGCCTATCTGGCCAAACAGGTCTCCGGCGGCGCCTATCGCAATTTTCGCCGTTTCGGAAAATCGGTCGCCGAACACCTGCCGCGCCCGTTCCGCAACGCCGCCCGCAAGGCCGAGGAATACGCCCGCGGCATGATCGTCGGCGGCACCTTCTTCGAGGAACTGGGCTTCTACTATGTCGGGCCGGTCGACGGGCACGACATGGACAACCTGGTCCCCATTCTCAAGAATGCCGCCGCCATCACCGACCGCCCGGTGGTGGTCCATGTCGTCACCCAGAAGGGCAAGGGCTATGCCCCGGCCGAATCCAGCGCCGACAAACTGCATGCGGTCGCCAAATTCGATGTGGTCTCGGGCCAGCAGTCGAAATCCGTCTCCAATGCCCCCAGCTACACGAAGGTGTTCGGGACCGAGCTGATCAAGCGGGCGGCGCTGGACCCCACCATCGTCGCCATCACCGCTGCCATGCCCTCGGGCACGGGGCTGGACCTGTTCGGCCAGGCCTATCCGGCCCGCACTTATGATGTCGGCATCGCCGAACAGCACGCGGTCACCTTCGCCGCCGGCCTCGCCGCCGACGGGATGAAGCCGGTCTGCGCCATCTATTCGACCTTCCTCCAGCGCGGCTACGACCAGGTGGTCCACGACGTCGCCATCCAGTCCCTGCCGGTGCGCTTCGCCATGGACCGCGCCGGTCTGGTCGGGGCCGACGGCTGCACCCATGCCGGATCGTTCGACATCGGCTTCATGGGGGCGCTTCCGGGCATGGTGCTGATGGCCGCCGCGGACGAGGCCGACCTCGCCGCCATGATCGCCACCAGCCTCGAAATCGACGACCGCCCCTCAGCCTTCCGCTATCCGCGCGGCGACGGCATCGGGGTCGAAATCCCCGAACTCGCCGCCCCGCTCGAGATCGGCAAGGGCCGCATCGTCCGCGAAGGCACGACGGTCGCCATCCTGTCGCTCGGCACCCGGCTGCAGGAATCGCTCAAGGCCGCCGAGGCCCTTGCCGCCCGCGGTGTCTCGGCCACCGTCGCCGACGCCCGCTTCGCCAAGCCGCTGGACGCCGATCTGATCCTGCGCCTCGCCCGCGAGCATGAATGCCTGATCACGGTAGAGGAGGGGGCCATGGGCGGCTTCGGCGCCTTTGTGCTCCAGCTGCTCTCCGACAAGGGCGCGCTCGACTCGGGCCTGAAGATCCGCACCCTGTGCCTGCCTGACGTTTTCCAGGACCAGGACAATCCCGCCGCCATGTACGCCACCGCCGGCCTCAACGCCGAACACATCGCCGCCGCTGCGCTCCAGGCGCTCGGGGTTGAAGCGACGCGCGCGGTCAGGGCCTGAAAACGCCCGGATTAGCTGCCTTCGCCGGGTCTTCATCAAGAAGAAGTGGCAAGTCCGCCAACGCGAGCGCGCCCTCGGCCGCCCGTCCATCGGCCTGCCCCTGATCTGGACGAACGAACATAACGTCACACCCCGGTACGGACGCAACAATCCTTTGAGATATCAAAAGACTAATGAGTCTGGCGACCGCCTTGACCAAACCGGGTCCCGCCTATAGGTTCCGCGCCGAATTCAGACCCTCCTCGACGCCCGTCTTTCGACGTCAGCGGAGAGGCGCTGAGGCCCTTATGTCCCTGCCACCGGAATCGCGCGAAGAGGCGATCAAACGCCTTCACACCAGCGCATCCGATCTGGAGGCGCGCACCGCCCGGCAGATCTCTCACGAGGCGGCGGGTCAGGCGGCAGCGTCGCAGGCTTGGAAGATTCTTGCCGATCTGTTCGGCGGCGTCTTCGTCGGCCTGGCGATCGGGTTCGGCATCGACCGGTTCGCCGGTACGACGCCTTGGGGAATCATCGGCGGTGTCCTTCTGGGCTTCGCCGTTTCGGTGTGGATGGCGTGGCGCACGGCGCAACGTCTGATGGCCGAGGCAAAACAGTATGGGGAGCCGGAGTCGGTTCCCTTCGACGACGAAGACCAGGGAGTCTGATCGCCCGATGGCCGATCCGCTACACCAGTTCCAGGTTACCCCCCTGCCGGGTCTCGACTTCGGCGAAGTGACCCTGCCCGTCGTCGGCACGGTGCACCTGGCCTTCACCAATTCGCATCTCGCCATGACCATCGCCTTCCTGCTGGTCGTCGGCTTTTTCCAGCTGGTGACTTCGGGTGCCAAGGTGGTTCCGGGCCGTGGCCAGGCTGCGGGCGAGACGTTGTTCGGCATGATCGACGACATCGCCAACTCCATCATCGGTCATGACGGCAAGAAGTATTTCCCGTTCGTCTTCACCGTCTTCACCTTCATCCTCTCCATGAACCTGCTGGGCATGTTCCTCAGCTTCACGGCAACCTCGCAGCTTGCCGTGACCGCCACCTTCGGTGTGATCACCTTCGCCCTCGTCGTGGTGATCGGGATCATGAAGAACGGCTTCAAATTCCTCGGCCTGTTCTGGCCGACCGGCGCGCCCCTCCTGATGCGCCCGGTGGTCGGCCTGATCGAGTTCTTCTCCTTCCTGCTGCGCCCCCTGACCCTGACCCTTCGTCTTTTCGGCAACATGATGGGGGGCCACGTCGCCCTGAAGGTCTTCGCCGGCTTCGTTGTGACGCTGGGCGGCATGGCCGCCGCCGGCGGCCTGGGCCTTCTGGGCCTTCCGGGGGCGGCGCTCTCGCTCAGCCTGGTCACCGCCCTGACCGCGCTCGAATTCCTCGTGGCCTTCCTCCAGGCCTTCGTCTTCGCCGTCCTGACCTGCGTCTATCTGAATGACGTGGTCAATCTCGGCGACCATCACTAAGCCACCCGTTCTTCTCCAACCAACCAACTCTCACAGGACTGAACACCATGGTTGATCCGCAAATCGCCGCCGCCAACGCCGCCGCCATCGTCTCGGCCGGTAACGCCATCGGCGCCGGCCTGGCCATGACCGGCATGATCGGTGCCGGCATCGGCGTCGGCAACATCTTCGGCAACTTCCTGGCGGGTGCCCTGCGCAACCCGTCGGCCGCCGGCTCGCAAATCGGCAACCTGTTCGTCGGCGCGGCCCTGGCTGAAGCCCTCGGCATTCTGTCGTTCGTCATCGGCATCCTGCTCTGGACTTCGGCGAGCTGATTTCGTCTTTCTGATCGATGGGGCGGCCCGGTTCCGGCCGGGTCGCCGCCTCGTTTTCTGACTGACGTATCGACCGCTCAAACATCAGGCGACAGATGACCGAATCCGCTCAACCCGCAGTGAATCACGACGCGCCCCATTCGGTCGCCGTCGGTGACACGCACGCCTCGACCGAAGCCGCCCACGGCGGTGGCGGGGGCGGCTTGCCGCAGTTCGAGTTCCAGCACTGGTTCGGTCAGATCGTCTATCTGCTGTTCCTGTTCGCCATTCTCTACTGGCTGATGGCCAAGGTCTTCGTGCCGCGCCTGCGTGGCGTCATCGATCAACGGGCCGCCACCATCGCCGATGCCGTTTCCGCGGCCCGTCAGGTCCAGGCCGAGGCCGCCGGTCAGGCCGAAGCCGCCAAGGCCGAGGTCGAGGCCGCCCGCGCCGGGTCCCGCGCTATGGCGACCGCCGCCAAGGCCCGGGTCACCGATGCGGCCAACGCCCGTGCGGCCGAGGAAGAAGCCGTCGTCAACGCCCGGATCGCCGAGGCCGAGACCGCCATCGGCAAGACCCGTGACGCCGCCATGACCAATGTCGCTACGATCGCATCGGAAACCGCCGCCGCCATCGTCGAACGATTCACCGGCAAGGCGCCGTCCGCCGCCGAAGCCGCTGCTGCCGTGAAGGGTGCCGCCTGATGGAATTCTTCAATCCGCACCTCTACGACCTCGCCAACCCGGAACTCTGGGTCGCCGCAGGCCTGTTCCTGTTCATCGGCATCTGCGTCTTCGTCGGCGTGCCCAAACTGGTCGCCGGCCAGCTCGACGCCAAGGCCGCCAGGATCCAGTCCGAACTCGACGAGGCCGCGCGTCTGCGCGCCGAGGCCGAAGCCCTGCTGGCCCAGATCCGCGCCGAAAAGGCCGAGGCCGAGGCCCAGGCCGCTAAAATGCTCGCGGCTGCCGAGGCCGAAGCCCGTCTGATGGAGGTCGAGGCCAAGGCCAAGCTCGAAGAGACCCTGGCCCGTCGTCAGGCCCTCGCCGAGCGCCGCATCGCCCAGGCCGAGGCCCAGGCCACGGCCGAGGTGAAGACCGCCGCCGCCGATCTCGCCGCCCGTGCCGCCGAACAGATCCTGGCCGCCCGTCTGGCCGGTCAGAAGTCCGACCCCCTGCTCGACGCCGCCATCGCCCAGATCGGCTCGCGGCTGAACTAGTCCCCGCCTTACGCCGCGCGGTCAGGCGTCGAACCGGACCCCCGTCAGCGCCTCGGACGCCTCCCACAGGCCAGCCGCGACCGCGGGGTCGAGTGCCCGGTTTGCGATCTTGCCCAAGCCGGCCGGGCCCTTCATTTCCCGCATGTCCCGGGGCCCGAAATAGGTACCCCCAGCCACGTCGGGAGCCGTCGCCGCCATCAGGATTGGCAGGGCACCCGCAGCGGCGGAGTGGCTGAATAGCGGCTCAAGGACCGGTCGGTACACGAACCGCAGAACCATCCTCGCGACCGCGGACCGGCTCATCGGCCCGCTGGCGATCAGGCCGGTTCGGGCATAGCCCGGATGGGCGCCCACACTCGTCAGACCCCAGCCGTTCGCGCGGTTGCGGCGGTCCAGCTCCAGTGCAAACATCAGCATGGCCAGCTTGGACTGGGCATAGGCAGGCCATGGCTTGTAGGCCGCCTCGAACTGCAGGTCGTCGAGCTGGATCCGACCGTGCCGGTGCACGATGCTCGATAACTGAACCACCCGGGCCCGACCACCCCTCAGCAGGGGCAGCAATCGCGCCGTCAGGGCGAAATGGCCGAGATAATTGGTCGCCAGCTGGGTCTCGAATCCGTTCTCGGTGACGGTTCGTTTCGGCAGGGCCATCACGCCGGCATTGTTGACCAGGGTGTTGATGGGGCGTCCTTCGGCCCGCAGACGATCTGCGAATGCGGCAACCGAGCCCTGGGACGCCAGGTCGAGCGGTTCGAAGCGCAGTCGGGCTTGCGGAAGGGTGCGTCGGATCGCGGTGATCGCCGCCCCGGCGCGATCGGCGCTGCGGGTGGCCAGGATGACCTCGCCTCCCCTGGCGGCCAAAGCCTTCGCGGTTTCGAAGCCGGTGCCGCTGTTTGCACCGGTGACGACGGCCAGTTTGCCGCTCTGGTCAGGGATGTCGCTGATCATGAAAGAGGTCATGCCGGACAGGTCGGCACCCGACCCGTCCGGCGCAAGGTGTGCCGCCTATTCGGCAGCGATGTTCGAGCCTTCCGGCGCGGTCCAGCGCAGCACCGGTGAGCGGGCGGCGCGGGTCTCGTCCAGTCGCTTCATCGGCGCATGGAAGGGGGCACCCTTGAACCGGTCGACGTCGCCGGCCCTGGCCGCTTCGGCCAGCGCCCGCATGGCGTGGATAAAGCGATCAAGCTCCTGCTTGGACTCGGTCTCAGTCGGCTCGATCAGCATGGCACCGTGGACGACCAGCGGGAAATACATGGTCATCGGGTGGAAGCCCTCGTCGATCATCGCCTTGGCGAAGTCGAGCGTGGTGATGTCCGTGCCCTTCAGCCATTCGTCGTCGAACAGGGCCTCGTGCATGCAGGGGCCTTCCGGGAAGGCGGCGCTCATCACATCCGACAGCCGGGCCTTGATGTAGTTGGCGTTCAGCACCGCATCCTCGGCGACCTGACGCAGGCCGTCCGAGCCGTGGCTCATCATGTAGCTGAGGGCCCGGGTGTACATGCCCATTTGGCCCTGGAAGGCGCACAGGCGGCCGAACGCCTGCGCCGCCTCGTCCTCCTCGCGCTCGATCAGGCGATAGCCGTCTGCGTCATGCACGACCCAGGGCGCCGGGGCGAAGGGCGCCAGGGCTGCCGAAAGCACCACCGGGCCTGCGCCCGGACCGCCGCCGCCGTGCGGCGTCGAAAAGGTCTTGTGCAGGTTGATGTGCATGGCATCGACGCCCAGGTCGCCCGGGCGGACCCGGCCGACGATGGCGTTGAAGTTCGCGCCGTCACAGTAAAAATACGCGCCGGCCTCGTGGGTCAGGCGGCTGATCTCGAGGATGTCGCGCTCGAACAGGCCACAGGTGTTCGGGTTGGTCACCATGATGGCGGCGACGTCTTCGCCCAGCTTGGACGCGAGATCGGCCACGTCGACGCGGCCGTCGTCGGTCTGGGCCACTTCCACGACGGTGTAGCCGACAAAGGCAGCGGTGGCCGGATTGGTGCCATGGGCCGAGGTCGGCACCAGCACCTTGCGGCGCTGCTCATGCTGGCCCGACGCCTCATGGGCGGCACGGATGGCCATCAGACCGCACAGCTCGCCATGCGCCCCCGCCTTGGGCGACAGGGCCACGGCGGGCATACCGGTCAGGGTCTTGAGCCAATGCGACAGGGTGTCCATCACCTCCAATGCGCCCTGTACGGTCGAGGTCGGCTGCAGCGGGTGGATGTCCGAAAAGCCCGGCAGGCGGGCCATTTTCTCGTTGAGGCGCGGGTTGTGCTTCATCGTGCACGATCCCAGCGGATAGATCGCCAGATCGATGGCGTGGTTCTTCTGCGACAGACGCACATAGTGGCGCATCGTCTCGGGCTCCGAGAGACCAGGCAGGCCGATCGGATCGCGGCGCACAAGATCGCCGAGGTCCGAGCCGTCCGTTTTCGGTTCCGGCAGATCGACGCCGGTCTTGCCCCAGCCGTCGCCCTCGAAGATCAGGTGCTCGTTCTGCAGCAGGCCGCGCCCGCCGGTCAGGGTAGCGGGCTTGCTCTCGACGCGGTTCGGCGTGGTCGGGCGGCCGACGGTGTTCATGGTGCTCATGATCCGGGCTCCTTAAGCGCAGGCCTTGGCGAGCGCGCTCGCCAGGATTTCGATGTCAGCATCCATGGTCGTCTCGGTCGCAGCGACCAGCAGGACATCGTCCATGCCGGCTGCGGGGGCCAGGCGGCTATAGGGCACGCCGGCCAGGATGCGATGTTGGGCCAGGGCCTCGACCACCTCGGCGGCAGGTTTGGGCAGGCGCACCGCGAACTCGTTGAAGAACCGCGGGGTCAGCACCTCGACGCCGGGAATGGCGGCCAGGGCGTCGCGGGTCGCCAGCGCCTTCTCGTGGTTCAGCAGGGCCATCTTGCGCAGCCCCGTCTCGCCGAGCAGGCTCATGTGGATGGTGAAGGCCAGGGTGCACAGGCCCGAGTTGGTGCAGATGTTCGACGTCGCCTTGTCGCGGCGGATGTGCTGCTCGCGGGTCGACAGGGTCAGGACGAAGCCGCGCGTGCCGTCGGCGTCCACGGTTTCACCGCACAGGCGACCCGGCATCTGGCGCACCAATTTGTCGCGTGTCGCAAACAGGCCGACGTAAGGACCGCCATAGTTCAGGGCGTTGCCGATCGACTGGCCCTCGGCGGCGACGATGTCGGCTCCCATTTCGCCGGGCGACTTCAGCAAGCCCATCGACACGGCCTCGGTGACCACCACGATCAGCAGGGCTCCGGCGGCATGGGCCGCCTCGGCGATCTTCGACACGTCGGTGGCGGTGCCGAAGACGTTCGGTGTCTGGACGACGACACAGGCCGTGTCGGGCCCGATCTGCGCAATGACATCGGCCTCGGCGTCGACGGCGGCGGGCAGGACCTGGGTCCCGACGCCGACGGCATGAACCACGGTCTCGGTCGCCCGGACATAGTGCGGATGAACCCCGCCCGAGATCACGGCCTTGTTGCGGCGCGTCACGCGGGTGGCCATCAGCACGCTCTCGGCCATGGCGGTCGAACCGTCATAGAGGCTGGCATTGGCCACGGGCATACCGGTCAGGTTCGCGACCTGGGTCTGGAACTCGTACAGATACTGCAGCGTGCCTTGAGCGATTTCAGGCTGGTAGGGCGTATAGCTGGTCAGGAACTCCGACCTCTGGATCACATGGTCCACCGTCGCCGGGACGTGGTGCTTGTAGGCACCTGCGCCACAGAAAAACGGCACCGACCCCGCCGAGGCATTCTTCGCCGCCATGGCTCCCAGCGCCCGCTCGACCTCCAGCTCGCCCGCCACGCGTGGCAGGTCGACGAAACCGGCGCGCCGCGCCGCTGCCGGCACGTCCACGAACAGGTCATCGATCGATTTGGCCCCGATGGCCGCCAGCATGGCAGAGCGGTCATCAGGCGTCAGAGGCAGGTAGCGCATGGCGGGGAGATCCGTGCGTGAAAGGGCTTAGAGGGAAGCGAGGAAGGCGTCGTAGGCGGCGCGGTCCATCAGGCCGTCGGTCGAGGTGTCGGACACCTTGATCTTTGCGAACCAGCCTTCGCCTTCAGGATCGGCGTTGACGGTTTCCGGAGCCGAGGCAAGGGCCGCGTTGCCTTCGATCACCTCACCCGAAACCGGGGCATAGACGTCCGAAGCCGCCTTGACGCTCTCGACGACGGCGAACCCGTCGCCCTTGGTGACGACTTTCCCGGCATCGGGGGTTTCCACAAACACCACATCGCCGAGGGCGTCTGCGGCGTATTGGGTGATGCCGACGGTAGCGACGTCGCCGTCAAGGCGAACCCACTCGTGATCCTTGGAGAAATGCATCGGTCCGATCCTCAGGCTTTCGGTTTGCGATAGTAGCGTTGGGCGACGAAGGGCATGGCGACGACCTCGGCAGCGGCAGGCTTGCCGCGCACGATGACCTTCAGCTCGGTACCCAGGTCGGCGAATTCCGGCGGGACATATCCCATGGCGATGTTGCGCCCCAGCGTCGGCGAGGGGCCGCCCGAAGTGACATTGCCAATGACGTTCCCGTCCATGTCAGCGATCTCTGCGCCCTCACGGGCAGGAGCCCCTTCCTTGACGCTCAGGCCGACGCGGACCCGCGATGGACCGTCGGCCAGTTCCTTCAGGATGCGGGCGGCGCCGTTGAAATCCGCGCGCTCCTTGCGCGATTTCGACAGGGCGAAGGTCAGGGCACCCTCGACCGGGCTGGTCGAGGGGTCGATGTCGTGGCCGTGCAGGGGCAGGCCGGCCTCAAGGCGCAGGCTGTCGCGTGCACCGAGGCCGATCGGCTTGACGCGGGCATCTTTCAGGATCGTGGTCCAGATGCGCTCTGCCTGGTCGGCCGGCACGGAAATCTCGTAGCCGTCCTCACCGGTGTAGCCGGAACGGGAGATGAAGCAGTCGCAGCCGAACAGCATCAGGCGGGCGCAGTCCATGAAGCCCATTTCGGCCAGGACGGGCTCATGCGCGGCCATCACCTCGGCGGCCTCGGGACCCTGGATGGCGATCAGGGCGCGGTCGGCAAGCACCGTCAGTCTCGCGTCGCCGGACAGATTGGCCTCCAGGAAGGCGAAGTCGGCGTCCTTGTTGCCCGCATTCACGACGACATGGAGGCCGTCATGATCGGGACGACCGGCCATCAGGTCGTCCATGATGCCGCCCTCGGTGTTCAGGAGCAGGCTGTATTTCTGCCGGCCTGCCTTGAGGATCGCATAGTCGCCGGGGACGAAGCGCTCGAACTGGGCCGTGGCGTCCTCGCCGGTGATCTTGCACTGGCCCATGTGCGAGACATCGAACAGGCCGGCGTGTTCGCGTGTCCAGCGGTGTTCAGCCAGAACGCCTTCGTACTGCACCGGCATGTCATAGCCGCCAAAACCCACCATGCGGGCACCCAGGGCGCGATGCGCGGCGTTGAGGGGCGTGGTCTTCAGAGATTCGTCGGTCATGTCGGCCTTCAGAGTCGCGTACCGGGGCGGAAAGCTCCGCCGTCCTCGCGCCCCCGCTGTCCTGAAGCCTGAGAGATTCCGCGGTTGCCCGCTTGCTCCGTCGGCGCATCCCGAAGGATGACTTTCCAGCGTCCGTATGTCCTCGCGGTCCGTTTGCCTGAGCGTTTCCGGGGCGGTTGCGCCTTCGGCTCCGGACCCCCCTAAAGGGCTCCGATCTCTCCCGCGAGAGCAAACGGACCTAGGCCCCGACTCTGGCCGCGAGTCAAGCGGAACGGGCGGCCCACGCCTCGACTTCGGCGATCCGCGCGGCCTTGTCAGTCTCTGCCAGGAACGACCCTTCGAAACTGTTGCGCGCCAGCAGGGTGAGTTGGTCACGGGTCAGGCCGACAGCCTGCGCCAGCTGGCGATAGTTCTCGTTCACATAGCCGCCAAAATAGGCCGGGTCGTCCGAGTTCAGAGTCACATGCAGGCCGCGACGCAGCATCTCGGGTACGGGATGGTCCTTGAGGTCCTTCACCACACAGAGCTTCAGGTTCGACAACGGGCAGACGGTCAGCGTCATCTGCGACGCGGCCAGCCGCTGGATCAGCGCCTCGTCCTCCATCGACCGGTTGCCATGGTCCATGCGGTCGATGTGCAGCAGATCGAGCGCCTCGCGCACATAGGCCGGCGGCCCTTCCTCGCCGGCATGGGCGCAGCGCTTGAGGCCCAGCGCGCCGGCGGCGGCGAACACGCGCTCGAATTTCGACGGCGGGTGGCCGACCTCCGACGAGTCGAGACCAACCCCGACAAAATGGTGCAGCCAGGGCTTCGCGGCCTCCAGCGTGGCGAAGGCCTCCGCCTCGCTGAGGTGGCGCAGGAAGCTGAGGATCAGGCCAGAGGTGACGCCCAGTTCGGTCTTCGCCCGTTCCATGCCCGCGACAAGGCCTTCGACCACCACGCCGAAGGGCACGCCCCGGTCCGTATGGGTCTGGGGGTCGAAGAAGATCTCGGCGTGCCGGACAGTGTCGGCCGCGGCGCGCTGGAAATAGGCAAAGGCCAGATCCTCGAAGTCCCGCCGCGTCAGCAGCACATTGGCCCCGGCGTAATAGATGTCGAGGAAGTCCTGCAGGTTGGAGAAATCATAGGCGGCGCGCACGGCCTCGACGCTGTCGAACGGAATGGCCACGCCGTTGCGCTGCGCCAGTTCGAACATCAGTTCGGGCTCGAGACTGCCCTCGATATGCAGGTGAAGCTCCGCCTTCGGCAGGCCGGCGATATAGGCGTCGAGCGACATGGGCGGGCTCCCTCCTGGAGCCGTCAATCTAGCCTACATCCGCTCCGGTGTGTCGATCCCGAGGAGGGTCAGAGCGGTTTCCAGCTGGTCCAGCGCAGCTTTCGACAGGGCCAGTCTCGAGTCACGGGTGGCCGCGTCAGGGGCGATCAGCACCGGGCAGGCGGCGTAGAATTTCGAGAAGCCCTGTGCCAGTCGATAGGCGTGTTCGGCGATGACGTGCGGCATCCGCTTTTCATAGGCCTCGGTCACCGCCTGGGAGAACGCGTCCAGCGTCAGGGCCAGATCGCGTTCGGCCGGCTCGGCGATAACGATCGGGCCCGCCGTCACGCCCTGGTCCGCGCCCTTGCGCAGCAGGGATTTGATGCGGACGGCCTGGTAAAGCAGATACGGCCCGGTCTTGCCCTCGAAGCTCATGAAGCGGTCGAGGTCGAAGACGTAGCTGGTGGTCCGGCTGTTCGACAGATCTGCGAATTTCAGGGCGGCGACCGCCACCTTGTGGGCGATGGTCTCGAACTCGGCCGCGGGCAGGTCGTCGCCGAGCTTCGCCTCATGCAGACGCTCGCGGGCCTTGTCGACGGCCATGGTGATCAGGTCGTGCAGCTTCAGGACGCCACCCGCGCGGGTCTTGAAGGGCTTGCCGTCCGGCCCGTTCATGGTGCCGAAGCCGAGGTGGTCCAGCGAGCCCTCGGCGGCGTAGCCGGCCAGATAAGCCGCGCGGAACACCTGTTCGAAATGCTCGGCCTGCCGCTCGTCGACGACATATAGGATCAGGTCGGGATCGATCGCCTTGCGGCGGTCCAGGATCGTGGCGAGGTCGGTCGTGCCGTACATGGCCGAGCCTTCCGACGAGATGACCAGCAGCGGCGGCGGGCTGGGGGCCTCGATAACCGAGCCATCGGCCAGCTTCTTCTTCCGTGTCTCGCCGGAGCGGGCGACGTGGACCACCCGGGCACCGTCATCCTCGACCAGCAGGCCCTTCGCTTCCAGATGGGCGATCATCTCGGCCATCACCGGGTCGGCATCGCTCTCGCCGTTCCACAGGTCGAAGGTTACGCCGAGCGCGCCGAACTCGCGCTCCAGTGCCGTGCGGCTGACCGCAACAAAATGGGCCCAGAGGGCACGGTAGCCCGGACGGCCGCCCTGCAGCTCAGCGGTCGCCTTGCGGGCGCGGTCCCGGAAGCCGGCGTCCTCCTTGGCCATGGCCGCAGCGGCCGGATAGAGGCGCTCGAGGTCTTCGAGCGAGACCGGGCTCTCGGCCGGGAAAGGGCCGTTGCCCTCGATCAGGAAGCCGGAAGCCTTGCCCTCGTCACCCACGGCGACGATCAGCAGGCCCATCTGGAAGCCCCAGTCGCCGAAATGGGCGTCGCCCCAGACGGTGTCGCCCCGGAAACGGAAAATGCGCTTCAGGCTCTCGCCGATGATCGAACTGCGCAGGTGTCCGACGTGCATCGGCTTGGCCACGTTCGGGCCGGCGAAGTCGATCACCACCTTGCGCGGGGTGTCGACCACCGAGGCCCCGGCGTGGGCGCTGTCCGCGGCGACTTCGGCGGCGCGGATCGACAGGGCGCTGTCGGCCAGCTTCAGATTGATGAAGCCGGGGCCAGCGACTTCGACCGAAGCCAGACGCGGATCGTTCGTCAGCCGTTCAGCGACACGGGCCGCCAGCTCGCGTGGATTGGCCTTCAGCGCCTTGGCGGCGGCCAGCGCCCCGTTGGACTGGAAGTCCGCCAGGTCGGGACGGTCGGAGGCCGTGACGCGGGCCAGCGCGGCGTCCACGCCTTCGGTGGCGAAGGCGGCCCCGACCGCTTCGCCCAGAACAGTCCTGAGATCGGTCATTTACTGCGCCGGCGGCTGGGCGGCGCCGGTTCCGGCGTTGGCGCGGAAACGGTTGCCGTTGCGATTGAACTCGGCCATCGCGGGCGTGACGTCGAAGCCGACCAGAACTTCAAAATGGTCGCCGCTGGTGGTCGCCTCGGCGCGCGGTATCACGATGGTCTGATCCTGGGTCACGGTCGCCGTGCTGGCTCCGTCGAAATTGACGGGCAGGTCGAAGTACTCCTTGGCGAGAACGGCGCGGTTCCGTTCCGTCACGGCGATCCAGTAGCGATAGGTGCGCCCGTCACCCTGGGCCTGTGGTCCACGGCCGAGGTTGAACTGGATCCGGGTGTGCACCGTGATCGGCTGGTCTGACTGGTAGGCACAGTCCGAAACAAGGCCGTCGATCTCGCCGGTGAAGCCGACATTCGCCATGGAGACCCGGTCTCCGGCCAGTTCGACATAGCGCGCGGCGTCGTACAGCACCTTCACATAGGGGCACGGGCCGGCGGCGGCGCTGCGACGCAGGGGCGCGATGCGAGGTGCCCGCGGGCGGTCCGACGTGGAGCCGTCATCCTGTTCCCGTTGCCCGGGGCTCTGGCCCGGCCGGCTCTGCTGCCCCTGCGGATACTGGGCGCTGGCGGCAGTCGGCAGCACCATGGCAGTCAAGGCTGCGGCTGCAAGGGCCGAGGCCAGGGAAACCTTGAGGACGCGACGCATCGAATGTTCTTCCGGAAACGAGGAGGTGCGGCGACAGCCCGACGCGGGGCGCACGCTGGTTGCTGATAGCGGCTAAACAGAGGCGCGGCAAACCTGTCCGCGGTTAATGCCCGGTGGCGAGGATGGCCCGTTACGACTAGGTTGGGAGTATGACCGTTCAAGCGCCCTCCCGGCCGCCCGCAAAGCCCGCCCTGACCGTACGTCTCGCTACCCCTCGGGGGTTCTGTGCCGGCGTTGACCGGGCGATCCAGATCGTCGAGCGGGCCATCGAGAAATATGGCGCACCCGTCTATGTGCGGCATGAGATCGTCCACAACCGGCATGTCGTCGAACGGCTGAAGGCCATGGGCGCTGTCTTCGTCAAGGAACTGGACGACTGCCCCGACGATCGACCCGTGGTTTTTTCGGCCCACGGGGTGCCCAAGTCGGTGCCTGCGACGGCAAGGGCGCGCGAGATGTTGTTTCTCGACGCCACCTGCCCGCTGGTCTCCAAGGTGCATGTGGAGGCAGAGCGCCACCATGCCGCCGGCCGCCACATCATCCTGATCGGCCATGCCGGTCATCCGGAAGTCGTCGGCACCATGGGGCAGTTGTCTGCGGGGGCCATCAGCCTGATCGAGACGGTCGCGGATGCCGAAGCCTTCCAGCGGCCGGGCGATACGCCTTTGGCCTACGCCACCCAGACCACGCTCTCGGTCGACGACACAGCCGAGGTGCTTGCCACCCTGAAGCGCCGCTTCCCCGAACTGCCCGATCCGCACAAGGAAGACATCTGCTACGCCACAACCAATCGTCAGGAGGCGGTCAAGCGGCTTGGCCAGGGCTGTGACCTGGTGCTGGTGGTAGGGTCGAAGAACTCGTCGAACTCCGTGCGGCTGGTCGAGGTGGCGATGCGTGCCGGGGCCCGCGACGCCCGGTTGGTGGATGACGCCGGCCAGGTCGACTGGTCCTGGCTGGACGGGGTCTCGACCCTGGGGATCACTGCGGGTGCCTCGGCCCCGGAGCGGCTGATTGAAGAGCTCGTCGAGGCGGTGCGGGCGCGTTTCGACGCCGAGGTGGTCGAGGACGCGGGCGAGCGTGAAACCGTGACCTTCAAACTGCCCCGTATCCTTACCGCCTGAACCGCATCGCTTGCGAGAGCCATGCCTTTGGGAGCGGCCGGTCGGGCATTGTGCCGATCCGTTTTCAGCGCGGCCTTGCTGACGGGAAAACCACAGAGCTGTGGCGCGTGCATCATCCGGGCGGCGTCCGGGGCCAGCTGCGCAGGCCAAGCCCTTCACGACCCTTGGCCGAGCTGGTTCCGCCGCCCTCTCCTGCGACCACAACTCAGCTTCGGGGGGTTCAATATCGGCGGGAAACGGCGTAGCTGAGCGAGCATGACTGCCAGCTTTCACGAACGCATCCGCGCGGAACTCGCCGATATCGGCGCCCAGGGCCTGACCAAGCCCGAACGTGTCATTACCTCCCGGCAGGGACCGGTGATTCAGGTCGGCGGTCGGGACGTGCTGAATTTCTGCGCCAATAACTATCTCGGCCTCGCGGGCGACGAGCGTGTGACCCGCGCAGGGATCGAGGCACAGCAAACATGGGGCGCAGGCACAGCCTCGGTTCGTTTCATTTGTGGGACGCTGGAGATCCACAAGGCGCTCGAGCGGGCCGTCGCCGACTACCTTGGCTTTGAGGATACCATCCTGTTCGCCGCGGCTTTCGATGCCAACGGCGGCATTTTCGAGCCACTGTTCGGCGCCGAGGACGCCATCGTCTCGGACAGCCTGAACCATGCCTCGATCATTGACGGGGTGCGGCTGTGCAAGGCCGGGCGTTACCGCTTCGCCAACTCGGACATGGACGACCTTGAGACCCAGCTGAAACAGGCCCGGGCGGACGGGGCGCGCGAGATCGTGATCGCCACGGACGGCGTTTTCTCGATGGATGGCTACATCGCGAAGCTCAAGGATATCCGGGCGCTGGCCGACCGCTACGGTGCCCTGATCATGGTCGACGACTGCCACGCCACGGGTTTCCTCGGCCCGCAGGGGCGAGGCTCATATGCCCACCACGGGGTCGAGATCGATTTCCTGACCGGCACTTTCGGCAAGGCCCTGGGCGGTGCCATGGGCGGCTTCATCTGCGCGACGTCTGAGGTCGTTGCCCTGCTGAAGCAGCGGGCCAGGCCCTATCTGTTCTCCAACGCCCTCGCCCCGGCCATTTGTGGGTCCAGCCTCGAGGCCATCCGCATCGCCGGCGGAGACGAGGGCGACGTCCTGCGTCAACAGCTGTTCGCCAACGCCGTCCGCTATCGCGGTGCGATGACCGAGGCCGGTTTCACCCTGTTGCCCGGTGAACATCCGATCATCCCCGTGATGCTGGGCGATGCGAAACTGGCCCAGGATTTTGCCGCCCGGGCCCTTGAGCTCGGCGTCTATGTGATCGGCTTTTCCTTCCCCGTCGTGCCGCGTGGCCAGGCCCGCATCCGCACCCAGATGTCGGCGGCGCACACCTTCGAACAGATTGATCATGCGGTCGCGGCGTTCACGACGGCCGGCCGCGAACTGGGAGTTATCTGATGGCTGACACGATGAAGGCCCTGGCCAAGACCCGGCCCGAGGTGGGTCTGGAGCTGATCGATGCGCCGATCCCGGTCGCCGGACCGGAGGACGTGCTGATTCGGGTCAGGCGCACCGCCGTCTGCGGAACCGATATCCACATCTGGAACTGGGACGAGTGGAGCCAGAAGAATGTTCCGGTCCCGATGATCACCGGCCACGAGTTCGCCGGCGAGATCGTCGCCATCGGCAAGGACGTCGATCGCCGTCTCAGGATCGGCCAGCGCGTCTCGGCCGAGGGGCATGTGATCGACCTGAATTCCGAAGCGGCCCGCGCCGGCCATTTCCATCTTGACCCCGATACCCGCGGTATCGGCGTGAACCGCCAGGGTGCCTTCGCCGAGTTCGTCGTGGCCCCGGCCTTCAACGTCATCGAACTGCCGGACGACGTTCCCTATGAGATCGGCTCGATCCTCGATCCGTTCGGCAATGCCGTGCACACGGCGCAGCAGTTCGATCTGCTGGGCGAGGACGTGCTGGTTACCGGCGCCGGGCCGATCGGCATGATGGCGGCCGCCGTCGCGCGTCACGCCGGGGCCCGCACCGTGGTCCTGACCGACATCAACGACTTCCGCCTTGAGCTGGCGCAGAAGGTCGCGCCGGGCGTCCGCACGGTGAATACGACCCGTGAGGACCTGAAGGACGTCATGCACGAGCTCGGCCTCAAGGTCGGCTTCGACGTCGCGCTCGAGATGTCGGGGTCGCCGATCGCCTTCAAACAGTGTGTTGACACCCTGATCATGGGCGGCGGCCTGGCCATGCTGGGCATTCCGTCGAAGCCGATGGAAACCGACTGGGGCGCGATCATCCTCAAGGCCCTGACCATCAAGGGCGTCTACGGCCGCGAGATGTTCACTACCTGGCGCAAGATGCTGGGCCTGCTCAAGGCCGGCCTCGACCTGACCCCGCTGATCACTCACCAGATGAGTTACCAACGGTATCAGGAGGGCTTCGAGGCCATGCGTTCGGGCCAGTCGGGCAAGGTTGTGCTCGACTGGGACAAGGCAGCCTGAGGATCTCGTGATGGTAGCAAGTCCCATAGTGATGTTTCTGGAGGGCGAGGGCACGGATGCCCACGGCCGGACTGTGTTCGAGATCGTGGCCATGGATGACATCGCCCTGGACCGGACGCACGACTTCATCCAGTGGCTGTTTCCCCTGCCGGAGCCGTCGAAGGCCGTCCCGGAATCGCCGGTCCTGACACCGGGCGACATACAGGCCCTTCGATCGTCTGAACTGGCGCCGATTGCCCTCGCCGGCGCGAGGGATCGCATGATCTCCTTTTACCGGACGACCCATGACTGGTTGATGCCCAACGACCACAATCACCGCCGCATCACCCGGATCATCCGCTCGCTGCGGCTGCTTCAGGGCGACGAAGCGGCGGATTGCTTCCGCGACGCGATCCTCGCACGGGTCCAGGAGACGCGGGCTCCGATCAGCGCCCGCAGCCTGGGTTACTGGGCGACCGCCTGAGGAATCGGGCGGCACCCCCCACTTGACCCGGGCGTCGGGCCGGTCGAGGGCAGGGGCATGAACTATCGCCACAGCTTCCACGCCGGGAATTTCGCGGACATCGTCAAACACGCCCTGCTGCTCTGGCTGCTGGAGCGGCGGCAGGCGCAGGGGGCGGTCAGCGTGATCGACACCCATGCCGGGGCCGGCCTGTACGATCTGACCGGAGATGCGGCGCGGTCCAGGGAGGCCGAGGCCGGAATCGCAAGGCTGATGGCTGCGGATGCCCGGCCGCCGCTGATCGAGGCGCTGGCCGCGGCGGTGGCGCAGCTCAATCCCGACGGTCGCGTGACCTTCTATCCGGGTTCGCCGCGGCTGATTGCGCAGCGGCTGGGCGAGGACGACCGCTATGTCGGCTTCGAGCTCAACCCGCCGGTGCTGGAGCTGCTGGCCGGGGCGCTGGAGGGCTTTCCGCAAGCCATGGCCGAGGGCGGGGACGGCTATGACCAGGCGCGGACCTGGGCAGCGGAGGCGACCGGACCTTTCGTTCTGATCGATCCGCCGTTCGAACAGCCTGACGACTATCATCGCGCCGCCGACACGGCCGCCGCCATCGCCCGCGCCGATCCACGCGCGACGGTGGCGATCTGGACGCCCCTCAAAGACATGGAGACCTTCGACGGCTTTCTGCGTCGGCTGGACCAGGCGGGCATCAAGCGGATGCTGGTCGCCGAGGCGCGGCTCCGACCGCTGATCGATCCGATGAAGATGAACGGCTGCGCGGTGGTGGTGCTGAATCCGCCGCCGGGGGCCGAGGCGGCTGCGATCGAGATCTGTGGCTGGGTGGCCGACAGGCTGGGCGGCGACGGAGCCCGGTCCGAGGTGTGGATGACGGGCTGACCCGTTAGTCGATGAACTCGCCGGCCTCGTAGAGTTGGGGGGCGAAGGTGGCGATGGCCATGATCGGCTCCATCGCCGCATTGACGGCCGACCCGCGGGCCATGGCCTTCCAGTCGGCTGCCGAGCGCCAGACCGCATGGACCGCCGCCCCCTTGCCGTTCAGGCCGCGGTGCAGGGTGGCCGAGATGAAGCCCTCGGCTTCGCGCTGGGTCCGGACCATCACGGCCAGCAGGTCCATCAGCGTGTCCAGCTGTTCGGGTTTGCAGGTGTAGACGTTGATCAGGACAACGGGATCGGCGGCGGTATCGGTCATGGCGGGGCCATAGCCGATCGCCCTTCCGCCGTCTTGCGTGAACGCCTATTCCGTTCCGGTCGAGGAGGCCTGAATGATCCGCATCGCGATTCTGGAGACCGGCACACCGCCGCCTGCCCTGAAGGCGGCACACGGTGACTATCCGGCGATGTTCCGGGACCTGCTCGGCGAGGCCTTCGTCTTCGAGACCTTTGACGTTCAGGAGGGAGCGCTGCCCGACCCTGCGGCCTTTGATGCCGCGATCATCACCGGCTCTCCGGCAGGGGTCTATGAGAGCGCGGGCTGGATCGCAGGTCTGCTGGACTGGATCCGCGCCGCGAAGGGGCGGACGAAGCTGGTCGGCGTCTGTTTCGGGCACCAGGCCATGGCCCAGGCGCTGGGCGGGCGGGTCGAGAAATCGGACAGGGGCTGGGGGGTCGGCCTGCACCGGTATGAGGTGCTTTCGCCCGAGCCGTGGATGACACCGGGGACCGCGACGGTCGCCATCCCCGCCTCGCATCAGGATCAGGTGGTCGAGAAGCCGTCGGATGCGCGGGTCCTGCTGAGAAGTGATTTCACACCGTTCGCCGGACTGGCCTGGGGCGAGGACGCGATCTCGATGCAGCCCCATCCCGAGTTCACCCCGGCCTTCGCGACCGAGCTGACGGCGGGACGGCACGACCGGATCGATCCGGCGCTGGTGGCGCGGGCGGTGGACAGTCTGAAGGCGGCGGACGATCGTGGCGTCGTCGGCGGATGGATCCGCGCATTCCTGACCGCCTGAGGAAGTCCCGCCATGCCCGCTCCCGTCGGTTATTCCGGCAAGCCGCTGATCCAGAAGCTGGGTCTCAGGGAGACCCAGGTCCTCAAGCCGGTCGGGGCACCCGACGGCTACGCCGACTGGATCGCGCCCCTGCCCGCGGGCGCGGTGGTCGATGCGGACGCCGCCGTGGCCGACCTCGTCCATCTGTTCGTCGCGAATCGTGCCGGACTGGAGCGCAGTGCCGCAGAGGCGCTGGCGGCGGTCAGGCCGGGCGGCATGCTGTGGGTGTCCTGGCCCAAGAAGACGTCGCCCCTGTTTCGCGACCTGACCGAGGACGGCCTGCGCGAGATCCTGCTGCCGACGGGCTGGGTTGATGTGAAGGTCTGCGCGGTCAGCGCCGATTGGTCGGGCCTGAAATTCCTGAAGCGGAAGGCCTAGGGCCACTTCACCACGGGCGGCATCGAGCTGAGGATGGACTCGACATTGCCGCCGGTCTTGAGGCCGAACATGGTGCCGCGGTCGTAGAGAAGGTTGAACTCGACATAGCGGCCGCGCCGGACGAGCTGTTCCTCGCGTTCTTCTGCGGTCCAGGGCTCGCCCATCCGTCCGCGCACGATGGCCGAATAGGCGTCGAGGAAATGGGTGCCGACATCGCGGGTGAAGGCGAAGTCGCGGGTCCAGTCGCCGCTGTCGTGGTGGTCGTAGAAGATACCGCCCGTGCCGCGCGGCTCATTGCGGTGGGGCAGGAAGAAATAGTCGTCGCACCAGGCCTTGAATTTGGCGTGCCAGGTTCCGTCCTTGGCGGGGTCGTGGGCGTCGCAGGCGGCCTTCATTGCGGCGTGGAAGGCGAGGGTGTCAGGGTGATCCTGCCGCCGGTCGACGTCCAGCACGGGGGTCAGATCGCCACCGCCGCCGAACCAGCTCTTCGTCGTGGCGATGAAGCGGGTGTTCATATGGACCGCCGGCACGCGCGGGCTGACCGGGTGGCAGATCAGGCTGATGCCGGTGGCGAAGAAGCGGGGGTCCTCGGCGGCGCCCGGGACGGTCTTCGCATAGTCGGCGGGGAAGGTGCCGTGGACGGTCGAGACATGGACCCCGACCTTTTCGAACAGCCGGCCGTGCATCATCCCCATGACCCCGCCGCCGCCCTCGGGCCGCGCCCAGGGCGTGCGCACGAACCGGCCGGGTTCGCCGGGGAACAGGTCGGCAGGGGCCGCGTCCTCCAGCGCCTCGAAATCGGCGTGGATGCGGTCGCGCAGGGTTTCGAACCAGGCGCGGGCTTCGGACTTCTTCTGGTCGAGGGTCAGGTCGTCGGTGGGGGTCATGGGGCGGGGATAGCCTTTCGGAGCGCGAGGGTGAAGGCGGGGTGTTCTCCCTCCCCACTTCGGGGAGGGAGAACGATTGGGCATGACTCTTCACCGCCTGCTTTCGCGGCGGGTCGGGGAGGGTGCGGGGCGGCCGGGCCTCGCCCGGTGCTGTTGTAGAGTTACCGTTTCGACGAAGCCTGACCTGCCCCGCGCGGCCGTTTTCCACGCGCCCTCCGGCTGGCGGCCTTTGCTTCGGGCCTTACCGGATCATCCGTCGCGGACATTGCTGCCCGGGACGCGGGAGGGACATGGCCTAGCCAGCAGTCCGCTCCATCGGCGCGCGGCGAGCAGGCGCAGGCCATCCATCGACCTCCGCAAGGACCCCCGAAGTATCCATCCCCCGGGCTTCATCGCTCGACCACAGCCCGCCGACATCGGGGCGCTGGATCCGACGCCCTCCCCACCGACGGGATG
>NZ_JAIYCP010000009.1 GCF_027487935.1 Brevundimonas sp. | reverse complement strand
CTCCTTCGCCTCTGCGAGGCTCCGGACGGTCCCCCTCCCCGCGAAGCGGGGAGGAGACTGGGGGGTGCGCCCCTCCACCCTCCTTCGCCTCTGCGAGGCTCCGGACGGTCCCCCTCCCCATCGGCGATGGGGAGGAGACAGGATTCACGGATGTATCGTCTCGCCGTGCTGGGTATAGTCGAGGCCCTCGATCTCCTCCTCCTTCGCCACGCGCAAGCCGGTGGTGAATTTGCAGATCATCAGGATGGCGAAGGTGCCGACGGCGCTCCAGGCCATGACGGCGACCAGGCCGATGGTCTGGTTGAGCAGATTGGCGCTCGCTGCGACCGGGTTGATGGCGGCGGTGGCCAGCACGCCGGTCAGCAGGGCGCCGACGATGCCGCCGATGCCGTGCACACCGAAGGCGTCGAGGCTGTCGTCATATTTGAGGGCGCGCTTGAGCCAGACGGCGCCGGCATAGCAGGCCGGGCCGCAGATGATGCCGATCACGAAGGCCCCCTTGGGATCGACGAAGCCGGCGGCGGGGGTGATGCCGACGAGGCCGGCGACGATGCCGGACAGCAGGCCCAGCAGGGTCGGCTTCCTGTGGTCGATCCATTCCACGGCGGTCCAGCCGATGGCGGCGGCGCAGGCGGCAAGGATGGTGTTGAAGGCGGCGACGGCGGCGATCCCGTCTGCGGCCCAGGCCGAGCCGGCGTTGAAGCCCAGCCAGCCGACGAACAGCAGGCCCGTGCCGATGGCGGTGAAGGCCAGGTTGTGCGGGGCCATATTGTCTCGCCCGAAGCCCTGACGCGGGCCGAGGACGAGGGCACAGACCAGGCCGGCGACGCCCGCATTGACGTGGACCACGGCCCCGCCGGCAAAGTCGAGCACCCCCAGTCCGCCCATCCAGCCACCGCCCCAGACCTGATGGCAGATCGGCGCATAGACGATCAGATGCCAGAGGAAGAAGAACAGGATGGAGGCGGAGAATTTCATCCGTTCGGCAAAGGCCCCGGCGATCAGGGCCGGGGTGATGATGGCGAAGGTCAGCTGATAGGCGATCCAGAGGAACTCCGGCAGGCCGGGGGCCAGGCTGTGCGCCGTGGTCGGGGTGACGCCGTTGAGGAAGGCGGCCTGCAGACCGCCGATGAAGCCGTTGGTCGGCGCGCCGCTGGTCCCGAAGGACAGGCTGTAGCCGGCGATGAACCAGAGCACGGTGACGATGACCATGGCGGCGGTGGAATGGGCGATGGTGGAAAGGACGTTCTTGCGTCGCACCATGCCGCCGTAGAACAGGGCCAGTCCGGGCAGGGTCATCAGCAGGACGAGGGCCGTCGAGGTCAGGATCCAGGCCGAGGCCGCCTCGTTGAGAACCAGCGGAGCCTGATGCGCGAGCAGGGCCGGCGCGGCCGGCGTCGCCGCCAGGACGGGCCCCGCGACCAGGCCGAAGCCGAGGGCAAGAAGGGCGGCGAGGCTGCGGGAATTCATGCGCGGGGTCCGAGGCTGGGCGACAGAAGGCTCGGCTCGAACCGCGTTCGGGGCCGCGGATAGGGATAGGAACCTATTGCAACGCAGCAGGCAAATCATTTCGTGTGCGGTGCAATAAATCGCTGTGGCGCTGCACAGTCGGGTGCCGATGGGTGAGGTGGCGGCACGTCCTGACCGCAGGTCTTCGCGTCTGCAGTGAAGTGGGTCTGCCTGCCGAAGGCAGGTTCATCACAACGGGCACAACGGGGTCACGACGAACACGACGAACACGACGGGACCGGGTCTGCGTCCGGGCCACGTGCCTTTCCCCGTGCGTCAAGATCGCGGCTTCGCCGCCTTGATCCGATTGATGCGCGGCGGCGATCCGGAGTCACATTCGTGCGTGGAGGCCGGCGTCGCCCGGCATCTGTGCAGAACCCGTTGTGTCCGTTGTGACCCCGTTGTGCCCGTTGTGCCCGTTGTGATGAACCCGGAACCGCCGGCGCAAGGGAACGGCGGCGCGTCGACGCGGGCGGTGCCTAGACCCCGTAGAAGCCCCGGTACCAGTCGACGAACCGCCGGACGCCGACGTCGATCGGGGTCGAGGGGGCATAGCCGAGGGCGGCGCGGGTCTCGGTTACATCGGCCTCGGTGCGGGTCATTTCGCCGTCCTGGGTCGGCATGACATTGAGGATGGCCTTGCGGCCCAGGACCTGTTCCAGAACCTCGATATAGCGAGCGAGCGGCTCGCGCCGACCGGCGCCGAGGTTGAGGATACGCCAGGGCGCCACGCCGCTGGTGCCGGGTCCCGGGGCCTCGGCCCGCCAGTCGGGGTCCTTGCCGGGGGCGGCGTCCAGCGCGGCCACGACGCCGTCGACGATGTCGTCGACATAGGTGAAGTCGCGCTCCATGGCCCCGGCGCCGTAGACGTCGATCGGCCGGCCTTCGAGGATGGCGCGGGTGAATTTGAACAGGGCCATGTCGGGGCGGCCCCAGGGGCCATAGACGGTGAAGAACCGCAGGCCCGTGCACGGGATGCCGAAGATGTAGGCATAGGCGTGGGCCATGGCCTCATTGGCGATCTTGGTCGCGGAATAGACGTTCAGCGGATGGGCCACGCCCTGCTGCACCGAGAAGGGCAGCGCCGCATTGGCCCCGAACACCGAGCTGGTCGAGGCAAAGACCAGATGCTCCGCCTTCACGGCCCGGGCCCCCTCGAGCACGCTCAGGAAGCCGACGACGTTGGAGTCGATATAGGTCTCGGGATTCTCGACGCTGTAGCGGATGCCGGCCTGGGCTCCGAGGTGGACGATGCGGCGGGGCGAGTGCTTCGCGAACAGGGCGGCCATGCCGTCGCGGTCCGCCAGATCCAGCGTGTTGTGGGTGTAGCCCGGATGCGTCAGCAACAGGGCAAGCCGCGCCTGTTTCAGGGCAGGGTCATAATAGTCATTGAGGTTGTCGACGCCGATGACGGCTTCGCCGCGTGCCAGCAGACGCTGCGCGGTGTGGAAGCCGATGAAGCCGGCGGATCCGGTGACGAGGACGGGGCCCTGGGTGCTCATGGGATTGCGATAGCGCCGGGCGGGCCGCTCCGCCACCTCCTATCGAACCCGGGCTGTCACGGGCTGCCGTCGCAGGTGCATCGGTGCCGGGGATGGATCGGCACCTTGCCGCGCCCGGTCGCCGCGCGATAGGTGGGGGGACAGCGGAGCCTGCAGGATGTCCGGAACGATGAGGCGGATCGGTTTGCTGGGGCTGGTACTGGCCCTGTTCGCGGGCCCGGCCTGGGCTGAGGTGACCCTGACCTTCTACGCCCACCCGGGGGCGCGGGTGCGGGACGGAAACCTGCTCTTCCCGCACGCCTTTGTGCAGGCCACGGGCACGCTGGACGAGACGGGGGAGGCGGTGGACTGGGCGGCGGGTTTCACGGCCCGCAATCCGGGCCCGCATCTGCTGTTCATGCGGGGCACCGGCGTGGTTGAGCTTCCGAACCCCCGCTATGTGGGCGAAGGCAAGCCCTATCTGACGCTGGTGGTCAGTGACGCTGACTATCGTGCCGTCCGGGCCCGGGCCGACTGGTGGAACAGTCCGGAAGGCTCGGTCTATGACCTGCAGAGGCGCAACTGCATCAGCTTCATCGCGGATCTGGCCCGGCTGGCCGGACTGCAGACGGCCGATGAGCCGTCGCTGAAGCCGGGGACGTTTCTGGAAGCCACCGCGGCGCTCAATCCGCATGCCGCCTGGAGAGGGCCTGCCCCTGAGGGGCCGGTCACTGTGGCCGTTACGGAACCAGCGGCTGGCCCGCCGCCCGCCGGGCAGTGATTTCCGCATTGACCCTTTCGAGGTCACGGGCCCGGGCCTCGGCTGAGGGGTGGTTCCAGCCGGGATAGCGAACCCGCCAGTTGAACGCCGCGAACCGACGCCAGAAGGCCGGGGCGATCGCGGGATCGAACCCGGCCCGGGCCGAGAGATAGAGACCGACCCGGTCCGCCTGCCGCTCCGTCCCGCCCGCCGTGCCGCTGAGGGCTGGAACGGTCTGTGTCTCGCGCCCCCGGGCTTCCGCCTCATGCCAGCCGCGGTGACCGAGGACGTGGTGGGCCAGCTCGTGGCCGAGCACCAGGGCCAGTTCGTCGTCAGTCGCCGTGAAACCGGCCATGGCGGTGGTGATGAACAGGCGTTTCCCGTCCGCCCGGGCGTTGAGTTCATCGGACGGGTCCAGCTGGACGTCGTAGCCGCAGGCGCGGTGCGGCCTGAGCCTGACCGACCGGTCCGCACCGTCCCTGCGAAACACAAGGTCGACCGGCCCGGCGGCGAGCGCCTGGTCGAGGGTCCGGATATTGGCTTCAACACCCTCCCAGGCGGCGGCCCGGCGCGGGGCACCGCGTGTCAGGGCCGCGCCATTGACGCTGATGAGCAGGTCGTCCCGACGCAGACCGGCGAGGTCGGCCGCCGAGCCTTCCGGTACCGCCAGCAGCCCGGGCAGGTCGCCATCCAGTCCGAACCGGGCTGCGGCATAGGGGCGCAGTTCGGGGCTGTACTGGCTCGCCGCATGCAGCAACCAGCCGGCAGAGTTCCGCACCGCCGGACACAGTTCGGCATTGGCCGCCGACAGGCGATAACCGACCCGGGCGACCCGCTGGTCCAGATCGGTCAGGGCGATCAGCCGCTGCTCTGCGGGGGCAGCGATCTCCAGTCCGGCATCGGCCACAGGCACATTCGAGCCGCACGCGGACAGGGCTCCGGTCAGGAGGATCAGGGCGGCAAGGCGGGCGGGGGAAGGCCGGGTCAACATGGCGGCACCATGCGACGGGGTCCGGGGCGTGCCAAGTCTTGCGCCGGTGTCCTTTCCGCGACCTTCGGGTTTTGCGGAACCGGTCAAGCCCGGGCGGCGGGCAATCCGGCCCGAGGGTCCGATCGTGGACGCGTGAATTATGCGACAATCCTGAGACGGGGTCGCGGGTATTCATCCCACCCTGATTGCGTTGCGCTTGTCGTTTTGGCCCGTCGCGCTAGGGTCTCTGTCTCTGAACGTTCATCCTCGACGGTGGTCCCATGTTTTTCGGCTTGAACAGCAATCGCGGCAACGGCAACGCCATCCAGTTTCTTGAGACCTACGAGGGACCTTTCGGTGAGACCGGGCGGTTCACAGGGGTCGGCGAAGCGGTTGATCCGGGTCAGGATTCCGCCTTCGGTGCCATCGCCAGCTATCAGATCTGCGCCTGCTGTGCCCGCTTCCATGGTCCGACCAGCGACGCGGACGGCGGTCCGGTCTTCAATCTGAACGCGGATGACCGCGGGGTCTTCGGCCCGAACGGCAAGCCTTCGCTCAGCTCCACCGATGCCGGTGCCCAGATCACCCGGACGAACCAGAGCTGGTCCTCGGCGCTCGGCACGGCGGCGACCGTGACCTATGCCTTCCGTGACTCGGTCACGACGATGCCGACCGACACCGCCGGCTTTTCCCAGTTCAGTTCCGTCCAGATCGCCGCAGGCGTCCTGGCCTTCGCGGCCTGGTCCGATGTCGGCAACATCACCTTCCAGCGCGTCCAGGAGGCGGGCAGCGAGTATTCCAACAACGCGACCATCCTGCTGGGCAACTACAGTTCCGGCCAGGACGGCGCGGCGGCCTTCGCCTATCTGCCCGGCGGCACGCCCGGCGCGACAGGCTTCTCGCAGGTCCAGGGCGATGTCTGGATCAACAGCTCCCTGTCCTACAATGCCGTGCCGGTTCAGCAGGGCTATGGCCAGCTGACCCTGTTGCACGAGATCGGCCATGCCATCGGCCTGAGCCACCCGGCGGCCTATAACGCCAGTGCCGGCGGCACGATCACCTATTCGGCCAGCGCCACCTATTATGAGGATTCCCTCCAGTATTCGGTGATGAGCTATTTCAGCGAGCGTGAGACCGGCGCGGACTTCCGCACCGACGCCACGGGTCCGCGCCGCTATTCGTCCGCGCCACTGATGGACGATATCTCGGCGACCCAGCGTCTGTACGGGGCCAATATGACGACCCGGACCGGCGACACCGTCTATGGCTTCAACTCGACGGCGGGCCGGCTCTGGTTCAGTGCCACCAATGAACTCAGCGCCCTGCTGTTCTGCGCCTGGGATGCCGGCGGGACCGATACGTTCGATTTCTCGGGCTATCTGAACAACGGCCAGATCATCGATCTGCGCCAGGGCTGTTTCTCCAGCGTCGGCGGTCTTGTCGGCAACGTCTCGATCGCCCTCGGTGCGGTGATCGAGAACGCCATCGGCGGCAATGGGTCAGACACCTTCCGCGGCAACTCGGCCAACAACCGCTTCACGCCGAATGCCGGCACGGACGTGGTCGACGGCGGCCTCGGGACCGATACGGTCGTGTTCTCGGGCGCGCGCTCGGCCTATACGATCACCTGGAACGGTCAGACCGGCACGATCGTCGGCAATGGTCAGAATGTGACCGTGACCAATGTCGAATTCCTGCAGTTCACCGACCAGACCATCGCAGCAGCGCCGACGGGCGGCATTGTGGTCGGCGGCGACATCACCAATGAGACCATCAACGGCACAGCCCTGGCGGATGTGATCGGCGGACTGGGCGGCAACGACACCATCAACGGCCTGGGCGGCAATGACACGCTGAATGGCGGCTCGGGCAATGACGTCCTGAACGGAGGCGACGGCGATGACGTCCTGATCGGCGCCCTGGGCAATGACACGCTCAACGGCGGTGCCGGAACCGATACGGCCGACTATTCGGGCGCGGGCGCTGCCGTGACGATCAACCTGACCACCGGCACAGGCAGCGGCGGTGCGGGCACCGAAACCCTGACCGGGGTCGAGAATGTCACCGGCACGACCTTTGCCGACACCCTGACGGGCGACGGCAACGCCAACATCCTGCGCGGCGGCGGCGGCGTCGATATCCTGAACGGCGGCGGCGGTGCCGACCAGCTCATCGCCGGCGCGCCCGGCCTCGCCGGCGGGGCACCCGACATCATCAAGGGCAGTGACACCAGCAACGGCAGCATCGCCACCGCAGTCTCGCTGTCCGGTGCCTTCGATCTGGCCCAGAATGCGGCGATCGCCAACTCCACCACCATTCCGCATGCCACCGTCGTGGCCACGACCCACGGCAATGTCGAATACTACCGCCTGACCGTGACCGCGGGCGAGACGGTCGTGTTCGACATCGACAACGCCAGCTTCGACAGCACGCTCCGCCTGGTCGATTTCGGGGGCGTCGAACTGGCCAGCAATGATGACAATGCCGCCGATGGCGGCTCGGAGACCGACTCGTCGCTGACCCACACCTTCGCCAGCGCGGGAACCTATTACATCCAGGTCGGACGTTGGGTGAGCGGCAGTGCCCCCTTCGTCTCGGGCCCGCCCCCGGCCAACCAGACCTACACCCTGCACGTTTCCAGCCCCAGCCAGACGCCGGTTCCGATCAATCTGCTGGGTTCGACCCTGAACGGTGACGCCGGTGCCGACATCCTGACGGGCGGCACCGGAGCCGACACGCTGAACGGCGGCGCGGACGATGACAGCCTGACCGGTGCCGGCGGCAATGACACGATCAACGGCGGCGACGGAACGGACACGGCGGTGTTCACGGGCAACCGCTCCGCCTACACCATCACGGTATCGGGCGGTGTGAGCACGGTGACGGGTGCCGACGGGACCGACACGGTGACCAATGTCGAACGGCTGCAGTTCGCTGACGGCCTGTACGACGCCGCGGGTGCGCCCATTCAATCGGGTGGCCCGATCAACGGGACGTCCGGAGCGGATACGCTGAACGGGACGTCGGGCGCGGATGTGATCAACGGCCTCGATGGCAATGACATCATCAACGGCGGGGCCGGGAACGATACCATCGACGGCGGGGCCGGAACCGATACGGCGGTTTTTTCGGGCACGATGGCGGGTTCCATCCGCACGACCAGCGGTTCCGTCACCACTGTCGTCGGGCCTGATGGAACGGACAGCCTGACCAACGTCGAGCGGCTGCAGTTCTCGGACGGCACCCTGATCGTGGGGGCCGGGGGTGGTCAGTATTATGCTGGCACGGCCGGGAACGACACGATTGTCGGTACGGCGTTTGCGGATGAGATTCTGGCCGGAGCGGGCGATGACTTCCTCAACGGGGGCGGCGGCAATGACCTGATGATCGGCGGCCTTGGTGAAGATACCTACCTTGTAGATGCCGCCGGCGACCAGGTCGTGGAGGCCGCTGGCGAAGGATCGGACCGGATCCTGGCTAGCGCAAGCTATGTCCTCGCCGCCGGCGTATCCGTGGAGACGCTGGAGACGGCTTCGGTCAGCGGCCTTACCGCAATTAATCTCACCGGCAACGAGCTGGCAAACACGCTCGTGGGCAACAGCGGCGTCAATCAGTTGAGTGGCGGTGGTGGGAACGACTACCTGGATGGTCTGGATGGCAATGACATCATCAGCGGTGGATCCGGGAACGATACGATCGACGGCGGGGCCGGGATCGATACGGCCGTGTTTTCGGGCTCTATCGGCTCGTATGTGATCGCTTCCCAGCCTGGCGGCACCCTGCTTGTTACCGGTGCCGACGGTGTCGATAGCCTCAGAAATGTCGAGCGCATTCGTTTTGACGAAGGCACGTTCATAATTGCTAGCGGCTATCGCTATTTCGAGGGGACCAGCAATGCCGATACAATTGTAGGCACTTCTGGGTCGGACGAGATCTGGGGGTTGTCAGGTAACGATCAGATCAGTGCAGGTGGCAGCGACGACTACATATACGCTGGCTCCGGCGATGATACGATCGATGGCGGCAATGGTTTGGACACGGTGTTTTTCTCGGGTTCGATAACGTCCTACGTAATTACGTCACCGCAGGGCGGCGGTCTGCTGATTTCTGGTCCCGATGGGCAAGACACGTTGACCAATGTTGAGCACATCAGCTTCGACGATGGACGGTTCATCGTCGCCAGCGGCTACCGCTATTGGGAAGGTAGCAACAACGCCGAAACCATTATTGGTTCATTCCGATCCGACGAGATACGGGCCTTTGGCGGCAACGATCTCATAAGCGGAGGCGATGGCGACGACTACATATACGCTGGCTCCGGCGATGATACGATCGATGGCGGCAATGGTTTGGACACGGCGTTTTTCAGCGGCAATCGCTCGGCCTACACCATCAGCCTTTCCGGCGGTGTCACCACGATCACCGGGCCCGATGGAACCGACACCCTGACCAATGTCGAGCGGCTGCAGTTTGCGGACGGGCTTTACGACATCAGCGGCAATCCGGCTTCAGCTCCGCCTGCGGCGGCACCCGAGGTCCTGCCGGCCCTGGCCGGAGACAAGGCTTCGGGGGGACCTGAGGTCCTGCCGGCCGCACCGGGCGATTTCACCAAGGGTGGAGGCGCTGAAGTGCTCCCGGCCATGGCGGACGACGGGGGCAAGGCCGACGGACCGCAGGTCTTGCCGGGTGCGACCGAACTCACCACCCCGGTCCGGGGCGAGTGGACCGGCGCTGACTTCACACCGCCCGATGGTGATGTGGCGGAGACCGTCTTCCTGTTCGATGGCCCGGCCGATGACGGCTATCTCCTTGTCCCCGCGACCGACGCGGGTTCGCCCGAGGTCCTGCCGGCGATCGCCGACGACTTCATCCTGGCGGCCAAGTTCGAGGGTCCGCCGGTCATGCCGACGCCGGACGCCGAGTTCGACGTCGCCGGTCTCGCCAAGGAGATCGAGTTCGCCCAGGGGCTCCTGTCCTCGGGAGGCGGCAACTCGTCGAATCCCCATGTCTCCGCGGACGGTCTGACCGTTTACGAGGACTGGTCGGCGTTTGCTGCCCCGACCCGTCACGACGTCTGGAGTTAAGGGAACCGCCCCGACACTCCGGGCGATCCGGACGACGCAGGCTGCGCCGTCCGGATCGTGCCGGCCGTTCGCAATATGGACCGTTCGCAGATACTGCAGTCCAGCGGCAGGTGTCGTGGACGGGTGGCCCCCTGCGGCATGGGCCTGTTTGCCGGTGGCGCGCCTGTGTTCCTGTCAGGCCGCGCCGCCAGCCCATGGCCTCCGGTTGCCCCGGGCATTCGGGCCAGATAGACCTCGTCCGGGGGACCCGACCATATGGCCATCTATCCCGTAATCCTCTGCGGCGGCGCGGGCACCCGGCTCTGGCCAGCGTCCCGTCCTGAGCGACCCAAACAGTTCATCGACCTGATATCCGACCTGTCGCTGTTTCAGGAGACGGTGCGGCGGGTCGCGCCGCTCGTTGAGAGCGGCCGGATCGTCGTGGTCGCGGGCGAGGCGCATCGGGGATTCATCGAGGCGCAACTGGCGGCGCTGGGCGTCGAGGGTGACCTGATCCTGGAGCCCGTGGGGCGGGATTCGGCGCCGGCCATGGCAGCGGCGGCGCTGTGGATCGAACAGATCGACCCGGACGGGACCGCGGTGTTCGTGGCCTCCGATCACTATATCCCGGATGCTGCGGCGTTCAGGTCAACCACCCTGGAGGCCGTGGCCGCAGCGGCACCCGGGCGGATCGTCACCATGGGCATGGCTCCGGCATCGCCGTCGTCGGCCTATGGCTATATCCAGCCGGAGACCCCGGGCCTGTCTCCCGTTCGACGCTTTGTCGAAAAGCCCGGCCAGGCCGAGGCGGAGCGCTATCTGGCCGAAGGCTATCTCTGGAACAGCGGCAATTTCGTCGCCCCGGTTCGTGTCCTTCTGGATGAGATGGAGCGGTTCGTTCCGGATGTCGTCGCCGCTGTCCGGGCCGCCCTGCCGGGGCAAGGCCCAGGTGCCCATGCGCTCGGTGCAGCCTTTGCAGCGGCCCCGAAGATCTCGATCGACTATGCCGTGATGGAAAAGAGCGACCGGGTCTGGGTCCTGCCGGCGGCGTTCGAATGGTCCGATCTCGGGGCCTGGGACGCCGTGGCGGCAACCGGGCGCGGCGGCCGCGGCGAATGGGTCGGCCATGCAAGCGACGGCTGCCTGGTTCGCGCCGCGCCGGGCATGGTCGTGGCGACGGCCGGCGTGTCGAACCTGGCGATCATCGCCGAGCCGGACGCCGTTCTGGTGTGCGACCTCGGCCGGGCGCAGGATGTGAAGGCGCTGGTTGAGGAACTGGCGCGGCGCGAGACGTCGCCCCTGCCTGTCGCGCCGCCTTCGCTGGAGGCGCTCGCCGAACGGTTCCAACGATGGCTCAAATTGTCTGCCCTGCCGCTGTGGGCCACCTTGGGCGTGGACGCCGACGGGGCCTTTGTCGAAGCGCTTGATGAGGCGGGCACTCCGGTCGGGGACTTCCGGCGGGCGCGGGTGCAGGCCCGGCAGGCCTATGTCTTCAGCCTCGCTGCGGCCTGGGGATGGGGCGCGGGCCATGCCGCCCTGGTCGAGCGTGGTCTGGCCCGTTTTGAGATCACCAACCGGCGGAATGACGGTCTTTACCGGACGCGGGTGAGCGGTACCGGAGCCGTTCTGGACGACACGGCCTCCCTCTACGATCAGGCCTTCGTCCTGCTGGCTGCGGCCACGGCTGTGGAGGCCGGGGTGGATGTGGAGCGGTCCCGGCGAACGGCGGCAGCGGTGGAGGCCGCGCTTGCGACCCTGGCCCTGCCGCAGGGCGGCTGGCGCGAGCCGGCCGGACCCGAGTTTCAGGCCAATGCCCATATGCATCTACTGGAGGCGGCCCTGGCCTGGGAGACGCTTGAGCCGGACGGGCCGTGGGCGCGCATGGCGGATGTGATCGTGGGCCTGGCCCGCGCCCGTTTCATCGACGAAGGCGAAGGCTTTCTGCGGGAGTTCTTCGGGCCGGACTGGCGACCGGCGGCGGGTGAGGCCGGTCGGCTGGTGGAGCCGGGGCATCAGTTCGAATGGGCCTGGCTGCTGACCCGCTGGGGTCGGCGGCGCGGTGACCCATGGGCGCTGGAGGCGGCCCGGCGACTTTTCGCGGCCGGCGAGCGCGGGCTGGATGCGCAGCGGGGCGTGGCCATCGACGAACTGGACGAGAGCCTGCGCCCGCGATCCACGCGGGCCCGGCTTTGGCCCCAGACGGAATGGTTGAAGGCGGCGTTGATCCTGGCGGAGGAAGCGGAGGGTGAGGCGCGCCAGCGGCTGATCGACAGCGCCGGGGCGGCTTTCGCTGGACTGTGGCTCTATCTCACGCCGGATGGGCTCTGGCGGGACAAGCTGGGCCCCGACGGTGTGTTTGAACTGGAGCCGGCACCGGCGAGTTCACTCTATCATATCGTGGCAGCGTACCGGCAGCTTCGGGAAACCAGGGAAACGCTCGCCGGAGGCTGACAGGTTCAGCGGGCCTGCGTGGGTGCCGGCCCAGGCTCGGGTGTCGTCAAGGATGCCGGGGGCGCAACGACCGGAAGCGGCAGGGGCTGCAATTCTCCGTAGAGACCCGCGGCGCGCGAAGGGGCCGGGTTCCAGCTTTCGCCGGGGTTCAGGCTCTGCGTCTGGGTCTCAATCATGCCGCATCCTCCTGCTGCATCTTTACATTCCGGTAACCATGACGCAATCGGTGACCGCCTTCACCGCGACCGGTGAGCGGGCGTCCGAAGCACGTCGTGATGACGGCCTTCTTGGGGACCAAGGTCGCTGCTATAGGGAGGGTGGCCGCGTTCGGCTGGACGAAGATCGCCGGCACTGCCACCGCAAGTCTGTTTTCAGAGACCCATGCTTTCAAGACTTTTCCGATCCAGGGCCCCGGTTGCCGCGCCGGCCTCGCCTTCCGTTCCCGAGGGGACGGTGGTCTGGGCGGTGGGCGATATCCACGGCCGGCTTGATCTCCTCCAGCCGCTTGTTGAGGCGATCGTGGCCGATCTTCGCGACGCTGCTGCGACACGCCGGGTGGTGGTGTTCCTCGGCGACTACATCGACCGCGGCCCGGACTCGCGCGGCGTAATCAAACTGCTCGCCGGTCTGTCACAGGTCCGGGATATAGAATGGCGCTTCCTGAAGGGTAACCATGAGCAGGCGATGCTGGGCTTCCTCGAGGAGCCATCGACCGGTCCGAAATGGTGCGAATACGGCGGCGACAATGCGCTGCGCTCCTACGGTCTGAGAGCCCCGGATCTCGCCCACAAGCCCGAGGCATGGGCGCGGGTGGCAGCCGATTTGCGGCACAAGCTGACCGCGGCGGAAATGGACTTCCTTGAGAGCCTCGAGCTCAGCCTCACGGTCGGGGACTATTTCTTCAGCCACGCCGGTGCGCGGCCGGGCGTGGCGCTGGAGCGGCAGTCGCCGGAGGATCTGATGTGGATCCGGCAGGTGTTCCTGGACAGCACGGTCGGGTTCGAGCGGGTGGTCGTGCATGGCCATACGCCGGCGCAGGCCGTCCACGCGGATCGTCGCCGCATCGGGATCGACACCAAGGCCTATGACACGGGGGTCCTGACCGGGCTGCGGATGGAGGGGCAGGAGCGGAGCCTGCTGCAGGCCTCCGGCCCGAGGCGCGGACCGCGGGGGCGGCCCGGGGGCGAAGAATATCTGCCGAGCGAGGCCGGCGTAGTCATCCGGGCCTTGCGGATGGAGACGGAAAATGTCGGTTTGGGCGCGGCCGGCTAGATCCTGCCGTCAGATCAGCGCCGTGGCGGGACTCAACGGGTCTGTTCGGTCCGGCTGGCGAGCTCGAGCAGGCCGCAGCACAATGCCAGGATCACAGACAGGGTGACGGTCCTCAGGGGATAGTCGGCGACGGAGTGCAGGATCAGCACGCCGATGCCGATACTGGCGGCGCGCTGCAGGTCGCCTTCCCGGGACGGGGGGGCCTTCCAGGCGGTCCAGGTCCGCCGGGCATACCAGACGAAGAAGCCGAGGATCAGGCCGATGCCGAGCCAGCCTGTTTCCAGCCAGGTCTCAAGATAGTCGTTGTGGGCCTGGTTGAAGAAGGTGCTGTCCAGCTCATCCAGCGGCTCGACCGAGCGATAGACGGCATCGAAACTGCCGACTCCTGAACCGAGCGGAAGGTAGGTCTGGGCTGTCTCGGCCACGAGTGGCCAGCGGTCCAACCGGCCCTCGAACTGGTTCTCCGTGTCGAACCGCGCGAGAATCGGCGGCAGGGCCAGCACGGCGACGGCGGTCAGTGCGGCCCCGACCCCCCCGACCAGCACCAGCAGGCCGGGACCCGGCTTTCCACGTCCGGCGGCAATCCAGGCGGCCAGCAGGCTGAGCACCATGGCGGGCGCGAACAGGGTGATTCCCGCCCGCGAGCGAATCGCCGCGAGGGCTATGACAACGAGGCCCGCGAACAGGCCGCCGATCCAAAGGGCGGTGGTCCGTTGGTCGCTGCGTCGGAGGGTCGCTGCGCCGAATGTGATCGCAAACGGCAGGGTGATCAGCAGGAGAGACGCCAGATGGTTCCGGTTGGCGAAGAAGCCGGTGACCGAGCCTGCGTCGGTCCAGCTCCACAGATAGAGGCTGTCCCCTCCACTGGCCAGTTGGGCGGCCCCGAGGAGAATGCTGGCCATGGCTGCGGCAATACAGACCTGAACCAGCCGCTGCCGCTGGATATGGGTCAGGGACAAGACGGCAAGAAGCATGGCTGCCGGTGGCACAAGCGCCAAGGCGGATGCCCAGGTCTTGTCCGGCGTCAGGGTCATCGGCGACCAGCCCGACGCGAGCCCCGTGATATCGAGGGCCAACACCAGTTGGTCACGGCCGGGAAGGGCGGTCCAGACCGCCGCGGGAAGAGGGATAAGCTGAATCAAGGGAATGGCGACAAGGGCTGCCAGCAAGCCGAGCAGGAACCGATGTTGACGCCAAGCGTCGTCCTTGATCAGCCGGCCCGCTGCCATCACCAGAAGGGGCAGGGCCGCCAGTTCGATCACGGCCAGCCGCAGGGCCTGATCCCTGCTGGCCCCGCCCAGCGCGAACGAAAAAACCAGCAGGACGACTGAAGCCAAGGCTACAGCGTCCCACTGGTATTTAAAACCGGACTTGTTCACTCGCTGGGACAGCCAGCAGACAGAAGCAGCGAGTAGACGATCTTAGGCGCTTTCACCGTCGTCGCTTGCAACCACAACCGCACCGATCACAACGGCTGCACCGATCAGCAGCACGAAGACCGGAACGCCGGCGAACTCGGAGTTGGCCTCGGCGGTGGCACCGACGCGGTCACCCACGCGGGCGACGGCAGAGGTGTTGGCGGCAGCGGCTTGTCCAGCGACGAGCAGCAGGCCTGCGGTCACAGCGGCGATGGTCTTACGCATGGTATCGGTCCCCTTGATAGCGCCGAGCCCGCAGGTTCAACGCTCGAATGATGAGATACTCCTAGCGGGCGAAGGTTTCAAAAGCAATACGGATTCACCCTGTTTCGTCGCGGGCAGGGCTTTTGGGCTCTCAGCCCGCGGGCGCGAGCCTGACCCGGTCGTACCAGACGAGCGTGGGATCCCGCCGGTCTGCAGCGCGGGTTTCCAGCCTCAGCCATTGGGCCGGACAGTTGGCCGGCACCTCGAATCGTCCGGACATGGTTGTCCAGGCATCGGTCGAGGCGCCCCGGGCACCGGCCGGCGCGGACGCCCTGTCCCCGCCGCCGGCGGTGGCGCAGGTGAGGGTCCAAGCCAGACGGTCGGCCGGATTGCCACTCTCGGTTCTGACCGCGGCGGTCAGGCGATAGGCTCCCGGTGCCAGATAGACCAGCTGCTCGGCGACGGTGCCCGTCGCATAGCCGTCGTAGACAACGCGCAGGGCCATGTTGGACGGGGCCAGGTCATCGGCGGTGATCTCTGCAGCAATCCCTGCCTTCTCTGACAGGCGCCACTGAAACGGTCCCGGATGGTCGGCCTCACCAAACCCGCTGTTGGTCACCAGGGTTGCGAGCGAGGGCCGGTTCAGTCGCCCGCGAACGGTCTGGAGCGCCTGGATCCCGCCCGCATTGATCAAGGCGCCATAGAGGTCCTGGAGTTCCTGATTGGAGAGGGGCGCCCGGCCGGCCTGGAGAAGAATCGCCAGGTTGCCGGCAACCTGCAGTCCCTCGGGGGTGAGGTTCAGGCTGGCAAGATAGGCGGGGCGCCATGGCGGTTTGGCAGCCAGCAGCCGGGCCACGACCGGCAGGGACCGCGCAGGGTCTGCGTTTCCGGCGACAGTGAACAGTCGAAAGACCTGCGGCTGGATGTCTTCCCGACGCCGGACCAGCGTATCGGCGTGGGCGAATGATGAGGCGTAGTCGCCGCGACGCAGGCGACGTTCCACCAGCCAGGCATGGGCCGGGTCGTCCCGCAGGCTCCAGTTGCCGGCCAGGGTCAGGATCTCGTCGGCGGCATCCTCGCGCCCGGCGCGGGCTTCCGTCAGGCCGAACACACGGAGGGCCCGCACATCAAACGGCGACCGGACCAGGGCGTCCCGGCTCAGGGCCGCTGCGTTTTCGTTGCGCCCGGCCGCCAGTTCCGATTCGGCCGCCCGGCGCAGGACCAGCGGCGATCCCGGGGCCAGGCTGACCGCCATCTCTACCGGTGCCCGTTGGATCAGCGGCTGGATGGCGATCTGCCAGCCGAGCAGGACAGCACCGATGATCAGGCCGTAGGAGGCCAGATCCCCGACGCCCGGTCGGAGCCTACGGGGAACGGACCTGTCAGCCCGCTCCCTCAACCCCGACGGCCCTTCTTGCCGCCCTTGGCTTCGGGTTGCGCTCCGTAGTTGTAGTCATAGGCGTAGTCATAGCCGCCGTAGTTGTAGGCTGCTGACTTGGTGCTGAACTTGGTCAGCACGACGCCGAGCAGGTGGGCGCGGCCGACCTGAAGACGCTTGAGCGCTCCCCGTGCCTGGCCGCGGCGGGTTCCCCGGGATTCCAGCGCGAAGAGGACCCCGCTGACGGCGGCCGCCAGTATCGGTGAGTCCGCGAAGCCCAACACCGGCGGGCCATCAATGACAACGTGGTCGAAGTTGTTGCGCGTCTCGGACAGGAACTGGCGCAGTCGATCCCCGCCCCAGAGCTCCGCCGGGTTGGGGGGCAGGGGCCCGCAGGGGATAAAGAAGAGATTTTCCTGGGAGGTGGGCCGCACCACTCCGGCCAGGTCCGCAGAGCCGGAGAGCAGATTGCTCATGCCGCGCTCATTCTCCACACCGACTACGCGGTGCATGGATGGGTTTCGCAGGTCGCCATCGACCAGAAGCACCCGCTTGCCGACGCGTGCCAGGTTAAGTGCAGTGGCATAAGCGGTGGTAGATTTACCCTCTGCCGGTCGGGCGCTGGTGACCAGCAAAGTACTCGGCGCTCCGTCCGTTGTGGAGAACTGTAGCGCTGTGCGCAGCGAGTAATAGGCCTCCGAGAAACCGGATCGGATGTCGGCAAGCGCTTCGAGTGGGGTCTCCCCCTTCTCGAGGAAGGGCGTAACCCCAAGCACGGCGATGCCGAGTTTCTTTTCGACGTCGTCGGGCGTGGCGAGGGTCTCGTCGAGCGCCTCGAGCACCAGAGCGGCGACCACCCCAAGACCCAAACCCAAGAGGCCAGAGAGCAAGATGTTCAGCAACAGATTAGGCTTGGACGGCTTCTCCGGCGGGGTTGCGCGATCCACGATCGAGATGTTGTTTGCAGTCACCCCGCCGGTCACGCTAACTTCCTTGTAGCGTTGCAACAACCCGTCATACAGAGTGCGCGTTGTATCCAATTCACGTTGCAGGATGTTGTACTGGATTGACCGACCACGAAGGTCTAACACGTCGCCCGTCAGACTGGTTACTTGCGCCTGTAGCGACCTTTCTTGGCGGGCAGCTATTTCATATTGGCTCTGAATGGACGTGCGGACGTTGTTCGCAAGGGCTTCAATCTGTTGGTCCGCCTCGTCGATCTGGGCCTTCAGTTGCACCATCTCCGGGAAATCCGGCTGATAGACGCTCAGCTTCTGCTGATAGGTCGCGCTCAAAACTGCCCGCTGTTCAGACAGGCGCTGAATGGCAGGGTTCTGGAGCACCTCCGGGAGGGTCATCAGCGCTGAAGTGCGCGCCGACCGCCAGCGCTCCTCCGCCGCTACGCGCGCGGCTCTGGCTTCAGCCAGGGCCGTGTTGATTGCAACCAGGTTGTTGGAAGTCAGGGACTGGGTCGAGCCGATGCTGTCCGCCGCTGTACCCGACTCACTAATGTTAACGATCTGCTGGTTGGTCGCATACGCAACCAACTGTCGTTCAGCCGATTCTAGACGGTCCTTGGTCTGGGCGATGCGTTCTTCCAGGAATTGTCGAGCGTAAGCAGAGCTTTCGAACTTTCGGTCCAGATTAGCCTGTATGAAGTTTTCGGCGAAGCCGTTGGCAATCCGGGCCGAGACTACCGGGTTGGGGTTATCAAATCCGACGGCAACCAAGCGCGAACCTCTGACGGGCGAAACGCTGAGGTTTTCCTGAACGGCTTCTAGCGCGGCGGCACGGCGACGTGCTGCTTGCTCGGCTGCCAAACCCGTGGCTGGCGGGGGTTCGATATCCAAGGTCGCAAGTGCGGCATCGGAACTGGCGAGGCCGAGATTTTCGATCACGCGTTCTGCCAGCGAGCGACTCCTCAAAAGCCCGTATTGGGTCTGGAAGAACTCTTCGCCCTGCGTCATGCTCTCTCGCGGAGCCACGTCCTCGGCGTTGAATACGCGGGCGGATTCACGATCAATCTGCAAGGTCGCCTCAGCAGTATAGATCGGCGTCATGAGAAGAGTGAGAGATGCACCGATTGTGAGCGCGCCAAGGAAGGTGCCGAGGATCAGAATGCGGTGTTTCAGCGCCAGCCGCCAATAGACAGCCAAATCAAATCCTGGCGTGTCGTCGACATCCTCCGACCAGCCAACTCCTCGGTCGTTAACCGCGGTGTCTCCTATCCTGCCGCTTTTCGAGTCTGAACGAAGGTTACGTTCGTCAGCGAAAGGTTTGTCGCCCAACATCATGCTATCCGCTACGCTTCGACGGCCGCGGCCGCGCTAAAATTCGTTCCGGCTGATATCGCAAAGGCCGTCTACACGCACCCGAAATCGAGACCTAGCCGAACCGCCTGGAGTTGAGGCAACCTCGCCGTGGAGCACAAACTGAGCTGACGGCCCTGCGAGACTTCAGTATGGCCGAAAAATCGCCAAGGCCGGAATGACCCCGATTAACTGGCGGAGACCGGCGTTGAGGCGTGACGTATCAACCACGACGACATCGTCGCCAAAGACTTGGGGGTCTGACGCCCTGCCTTGCCGAATTGCGTCTAGGTCGAAGACAGCCACCGACCGCTGGCCTGCGATCGTCCGGAAGACGGCGACCTGTGTCAGGTCCGCAACGCCCGTGGGACCTTCGGCCATGGCCACCGCTTGGAGCAACGAGGTCGATCCTCGCATCTCATACACTCCCGGCTTGGTCACGGCACCATCGATGGTGATTTTCTGGCTGGCGGCCTCCTTGACGGTCACAGTCACCTGAGGATCGCGAAGGTACCGCGCGGCCAGGCGTTCGGCGATGTCCGCCGACATCTCGCCGGCGGTCCGTCCTGCACCGCGGACGGCGCCGATCAGCGGGAGGTTGATATTGCCGGAGGTGTCGACCACCAGCTCCTCGAACGACAGGTCCTCTACCTGAAACACACGGATATCGAGCTTGTCACCCACGCCGATGCGGTATTCAGTCGGGGTTGTGGCGACGGCATGAACCAACTGCAGATCCACCGGCTGGGCTGCGGTCATCTGTGTGATGTCCATGCGCTGCCCGCCGCAGGCAGCAAGCATGAGGAGTGCCAGGGCGGATAGGAGCGAAAGGGTGCGCATCTCGGGCCTCAATACCTGAAAGCTGAACTGGTTCATTTCGGCTAGCGGATCGGGACCGGTACCTGCGTCGAGTTTCGCCGGCCCCAAAAAGAGCACCACCGCGCCACGGGCCTTGTCCAGCATCGAGAGACAGTGGTCAACCGGGTGTCCGCCCAAAGTCCGTCGGGTTCGTCCCAGTGTCGGGCAGGACCGGCCAAGGTATTGTCACCTACGTCTCCCTGGCGGCGCGACCTCCCTGCCCGCATCCGTCGGTCGCGCTGCGATCCCGCTCGAGGGGGCATGACGAGGCAGGTTCCCGGCATTGTGAGACCCGACGGCGAACGCACGGGTCAGTACTGCTTCCAGACAGCCATTTTCACGTAGTCTGTGTAGCTGAGTATGATGCGCAGAACCTTTTCCGAGACATTTGGCATGGCGTAGTCAGAGACCAGTCTCATGCTGCGGTCCTGACCGCGCGGCTGATGGCCAAGGATTTCCAGTGCCTGGAGGATGCGTTCCGCGCCCAGGCCCGTCATCATCACCGAACCCTCCTCCATTGCCTCGGGGCGTTCATGCGCTTCGCGAATGTTGACGGCCGGAAAGTTGAGGATGGACGATTCTTCACTGATCGTTCCGCTGTCGGACAGGACGGCCCGCGCGTTCATCTGAAGGGCATTGTAGTCGAGGAAGCCGAAGGGCTTCACGAGCCGGATGCGAGGATCGAATCGCATGCCGAACTCGTCGATGCGCTTGCGCGTGCGTGGATGGGTGCTGACCAGGACCGGGCGGTCGAACTTGTCGGCAACCGCGTTCAACGAGGCGGTGAGCCGCGCAAGTTGTTCCGGATTGTCGACATTTTCTTCTCGATGGCAGCTGACCAGAAAATACTCTTGAGGCGTCAGGCCCTCGCGCGCGAGGACATCGGAACCCTCGATTCCGGCGCGATAGTGCGAGAGAACTTCGAACATCGGGCTGCCGGTCTTCACGATGCGGTCGGCGGGTATCCCTTCCGCGAGCAGGTAGTCCCGCGCGATCGTGGAGTAGGGCATGTTCACATCGGCGGTGTGGTCCACGATCCGCCGGTTGGTTTCCTCCGGGACCCTTTGGTCGAAGCAACGGTTGCCCGCTTCCATGTGGAAGATGGGGATCTTGCGACGTTTCGCCGGGATGACCGCCAGACAGCTGTTGGTGTCGCCCAAAACCAGAACAGCATCGGGGTTTTCCTCGACCAGAACCTTGTCGGCGGCGATGATGATCTGCCCGATCGTGGCCGCAGCGCTTTCACCCACCGCATTCAGAAAATGATCGGGTGCGCGGATGTTCAGTTCGTCGAAGAACAGACCGTTGAGCTCATAGTCGTAGTTCTGCCCCGTATGGACCAGGACGTGGTCCGTGTGAAGGTCCAGAACGGCGATGACACGGGACAGTCGGATGATCTCCGGCCGGGTGCCGACAATGGTGACAACTTTCAGTTTGCGCATCAGGAACTCACCTGGGCCCAAATGGTGTCGGGGCGTTCCGGCAGGAATATCTCGTTCGCCCAAAGCAGGACGACCATCTCATTGTCCCCGATGTTGGTGATGTCGTGAGCCCAGCCCGGAATGGTCTCGACAACGACCGGCTTCTCGCTTGAGGTCGAGAGCTCGTGGGTTTCATTGGTCAGAACGTGCCGGAACCGGAAGCGCGCCCGTCCGTGCACGACCAGGAATTTCTCGGTCTTGGTGTGATGGTAGTGGCCGCCCCGAGTCACGCCGGGGTGGGCCGTGAAATAGGAGAACTGGCCGCTGGTCCGGGTGCGGAGCATCTCGGAGAAGCTGCCCCTCGGATCAACATGGGCCGTCAGCGGGTAGGCGAAGGAATCGGTGGGAAGATTGGCCACATACGTCGCGTACAGGGCCCGCGTTAGACCGACGCCGACGCTGTCTATCAGCGCCATGTCCCGGTCAGCTGCAAAGCCGCGGATGGTGCGCGCGACTTCACCAACCGTCGTCGCATAGGAGGCTGCCGGCTCCATGAAACCGGAGGCGGTCGGGGGGGCCTTGATCCAGCCAAGCCACTGGTCAATGAGATCGTCGATATAGAGCAGCGTCAGGGGCGACGCCGGATCGCTGACCGTGATCGGCAACTGGCGCGAAACGTTGTGGCAGAAGGTCGCCACCGCCGAGTTGTAGTTCGGCCTGGCCCACTTGCCGAAAATGTTTGGCAACCTCTGCACAAGGACTGTCGCCGGGGTTCGGTCCGCCAGGGCGAGAAGGATGTCTTCCGCCTCGTGTTTGCTCCGGCCGTAGTCGTTGTCGTCGACCGCCTTGGTCGAGGATGTGAAGACGATCAGCGGGGCGGTGCCGGCGCGTTCGATCGATTGGGCGATTATCTCCGTCAGGCCCACGTTTACGGCGTGGAATTCATCGGCTGTCGGCGGGCGGTTGGCCCCGGCCAGATGGAAGATGATCGCCGCTTCGCTGAGCGCGCGCTCCAGTTCGGCCTGTCCGGTGCTTCGGGTGATGCCGACGACCTGCTCATGGCCCGCTTCAGCCAGCCGAAGGAGCAGGTTCTTGCCGACGAAGCCGTTCGCGCCCGTGACTACGATCCGGGGTGAAGTCATTCCGCGTCGCCCCGTCGACCGGCCAGAAAGTCAGTAACGTATTTGAGCTTGGCCAGAATGGAGGTCATTTCGGCAATGTCGAGGCGGCGCGTGTTGTGTGAGTTGAAATCCTGCTGGTGCGACACGCCTTCCTCGCCCTCCACGACATATTTGTCGTAGTTCAGATCGCGATTGTCGGGCGGCACGCGGTAGTAGCCACCCATGTCCTCCACCACCGCCATCTCTTCGCGGCTGAGCAGGGTTTCGTAGAGTTTCTCGCCATGTCGGGTGCCGATGATCCTGATCGGACTGTCCTGCCGGCCGGCGACGGCCTGGGTTGCCAGCGCCAGATCCCGGATGGTTACCGCCGGTGCCTTCTGGACGAAGATGTCGCCGTTGTTGCCATGCTCGAATGCATGGAGGACCAGGTCGACTGCCTGGTCGAGCGTCATGACGAACCGTGTCATTTCCGGGTCCGTAATCGTCAGCGGAAGCCCTTTCTGAATCTGCGACAAGAAGAGGGGCACCACCGACCCGCGCGAGGCGAGGACGTTGCCGTACCGCGTGCCGCAGATGGTGGTTTTCGTGCCGACCGCTGACCGTGCCTTGGCCACCATGACCTTTTCCATCATCGCCTTGGAGATGCCCATGGCGTTGATCGGGTAGACCGCCTTATCGGTGGACAGGCAGACCACCCGCTCTACGTTCTCGTAGATCGCGGCGTCCAGTACGTTGTTGGTGCCGAGCACGTTCGTCTGCACGGCCTCCATCGGATGGAACTCGCAGGAGGGGACCTGTTTCAGGGCCGCAGCATGGAAGATGAAGTCGACGCCCCGGCAGGCCGTCTGGAGGCTTCTCAGGTCCCGGACGTCGCCGATGTGATACTTCAGACGGTGGTCTCCCATCGTAGTCCGTTGATCTTCCTGCTTTTTTTCGTCCCGACTATAGATCCGGATCTCGGACACAGGCAGCTTCAGAAATGTTCTCAGTATGGTCGTTCCAAAAGAACCGGTTCCACCGGTTATCAGAATAGATTTTCCCGAGAAGTAGTCCATTAGAGCGCTAGTCCGTATTCTGAAGGCAAAGCGACCAGCGCAATGGGCGCACGGCACGCAGCTGAGAAGACCTGAGCCGCACATAATCGGACGGTTTGGAATTGTCACCCGCAATATCGGCGCGGGAGACCGGTTTCAGGTCACCATTGTGACCGTCACACTTTCTGTTTATTCAGCAGCGCTTCGTCGTCTCGGGCTCCAGGAATGTTTTTCGACCGCAGTTCTGCGAAAGCGACAGGCGGCGTCATTGAACGCCTTAGTCAGAAGGCCATGTTGCTACCGCGCCTGTCGAAGCGGCGGCTCGTGCTGATCGCAGACGCCATGATGTGTGTGGGTACCGTCTACCTCGCCATGTTCCTGCGGCTTGGGTACCTCCCTCCGTCTAGCCCGGCTCTGTGGTTCCTGATTGCTTCGTCCGTGGGACTGGCGATACCCATTTTCATCTCCTTCGGGGCCTATCGTGAGATCTTCAGCCAGGCTGGGCTGAGGACGATCACGGTCATCGGCAACGCCTGTGTCCTGTACGCTCTCGTGTTCTCGGTGGTCTTCACGCTGGCCGGGATACCGGGGGTGCCGCGGACGGTCGGCGTCATCCAGCCGATACTCCTTTTCCTCGGGGTGTCGGCGCTCCGGGCCGTCGCGCGTCAGTGGCTGGGCGAGCGGATCAATGAGGCGAGGCGCAACCAGGCCCAGCAAAGAGTGCTGATCTTCGGTGCGGGCTCGGCCGGACGCCAGATGTCAGCCGCCATGACCCGGAGCCGGGAACTGCGGCTGGTCGGTTTCCTGGATGATGATCCGATGCTGCAGGGATCAACGATCAACGGTCTGCCGATCCTGAACCCGAACAATATTGCCAAAATCGCGGCTCGTCTGGATGTGACGGATGTCCTCCTCGCGCTTCCGTCCGCATCGCAGCGGCGGCGGAATGAGGTCCTTGAAGCCATGCGCGCCGCATCGCTCCGCGTCCGGACCGTGCCCGGGATTATGGATATCGCCCATGGCCGGATCCAGATCAGTGACATCCGGGAGCTGGATGCCAACGACCTTCTGGGCCGTGATCCGGTCGCCCCTGACGCGGATTTGCTCGGCCTCAGGATCCGGGGGCGTACGGTTCTTGTCACGGGCGCGGGCGGATCAATCGGTAGCGAAATCTGTCGGCAGGTGGCCGCCTTGGGCCCGGCGCGGCTGTTGCTTTTCGAAGTCAGCGAGTTTGCGCTCTACACTCTGCATCAGGAGCTTCTCGCAAAAGCTACCGACGGCGACGTCGAACTGATCCCCATCCTGGGATCGGTTCTGGACCAGGCGCGGATTGAAAGTGTCCTGGAGACGTGGCGTCCGGAGACGATCTACCACGCGGCCGCTTACAAGCACGTGCCCTTGGTCGAGCATAATCCGGCCGAAGGCGTGCGGAACAACATCTTCGGAACGGCTACGGTCGCGAAGGCCGCGGCCGCCGCGGGCACACCTGACTTTGTGCTGGTCAGCACCGACAAGGCCGTCCGCCCGACGAATGTAATGGGCGCCACCAAACGCGTCGCGGAGATGATCCTGCAGTCTCTGAACGAAACCAGTCCGGGGACCCGCTTCTCCATGGTCCGGTTCGGCAATGTGTTGGGTTCCAGCGGTTCCGTAGTGCCGTTGTTCCGCAAGCAGATCCAGAACGGTGGGCCGGTGACGATCACGGATCGCCGAATCATCCGCTATTTCATGACGATCCCGGAGGCGGCACAACTGGTTATCCAGGCGGGGGCAATGGCGCGGGGCGGCGAGGTCTTTGTGCTGGACATGGGGGACCCGGTCCGGATCATCGATCTTGCGCGCTCGATGATCGAACTGTCGGGCAAGCGGGTGAAGGACGCTGACACGCCGTCGGGGGACATCGAGATCGAGGAAGTCGGCCTTCGTCCCGGCGAGAAGCTTTACGAGGAACTGCTGATCGGAGAGAATCCGATGCCGACCGGTCACCCACGGATCCTGACCGCGCGTGAGGGGTATTTGCCGCTGGACGAACTTGAGCGGGCCTTGCTGACGCTCTCCGACATCCTGGTCCGGAACGACGCGGAAGCCCTGCTCGCGCAGTTGCGCCGGCTCGTGCCCGAGTTCGAGTCCCGCGATGGCGCGATGGACTGGGTCCACCTCGAACGGCTGGCCCGGGAGGGCAAGGCCGCCGACAACTGACCGGGGGTGGGCCGGGCCCGGCCCACCCCCGCCGTCGGCCGATCAGAGGCCGTGGTAGGTCCGGTACCATTCGACGAAGCGCGGAATGCCGACGTTGATCGAGGTGGTGGGCTGAAAGCCGAGGTCCGAGGCGATCGCGCTGATATCTGCATAGGTCTCCGGAACGTCGCCGGCCTGCATGGGCAGCATGTTGCGCTCAGCCTTCACCCCGCAGGCCTCCTCGATCAGCTCGATCATCCGTCCCAGTTCCTCGGAGCGGTTGTTGCCGATGTTGTAGAGGCGGTGCGGGCCCCGGCTGCCCCCGGCCTTTATCTCGCCGTCGTCCGGCGGCGGGTTGTCCAGGCAGGCGACGATGCCGGTCACGATATCGTCGATGTAGGTAAAGTCGCGCCGCATATTGCCGTGGTTGAAGACATTGATCGGCCGTCCCTCGAGGATGGCCTTGGTGAACAGCCACATGGCCATGTCGGGTCGGCCCCACGGGCCGTAGACTGTGAAGAAGCGCAGCCCGGTCAGCGGAAGGCGATAAAGGTGGGCATAGGTTTCGCTCATCAGTTCGTCCGCCTTCTTGGTGGCGGCGTAGAGCGAAATGGGATGGTCCACGCGGTCCTCGACCCGGAAGGGCAGCTGGGTGTTGCCCCCGTAGACCGACGACGAACTGGCATAGACCATGTGGGCAACGCCGCGGTGGCGCGCGACCTCAAGGAGGTTGACGTGCCCCGCGAGATTGGCCCGCACATAGGCGCGGGGGTTCTCGATCGAATAGCGGACGCCGGCCTGGGCACCGAGATGCACGACGGCCGTGATGTCGACATCCGCCAGCGCCGCGTCGATCCGGGCGTCGTCCGCAAAGTCCAGGCGGATGAAACGGAACAGGTCCGGATAGGTCTCCTGAAGGCGGGCCAGCCGGGCCTCCTTCAGCGTCACATCATAATAGTCGTTGAGATCGTCGATGCCGATGACCGGTGTCCCCCGCGCCAGCAGGCGGTGGGCGACATGCGAACCGATGAATCCGGCGACTCCCGTGACCAGGACAGACATGGAACTGCTCTCTTGTGTTCGCCCGCCGGGCCGGTGAGGTTCGCTCGAACCGCAGAGCCGTTTCCGCCCGGGCACCCTGTGAATGGGTTTCCCTACTGGCGCTTCACACCCATCGCAATCGCAGAGTGGTCCGGGACGGTCCACGCCGCGTTCGGGGCCTTCGCGAAGGCAGGCCGACGGCCCTTGTATCTGGACCACCGGATGTGGCGCTGCTAGATGCAGCCCCGGGCGGCAGGAGCCGTCCCCGGAACCTGTCCTGACGGGTTCGTTCCACCTGTCGCGCCAGTGTCGCGGCTCATTTTTACACAAGCGGTGGGACCTGGGTCGGAACCCCCGGGAGATTGGAAGTGGGTATGCGGATCGTTGTCGTGGGACTGGGCTATGTCGGCTTGCCGCTTGCTGTTCATCTGGCCAAACACTTCGAGACTTGGGGCCTGGATATCAGTGCCGCGCGGATTGCCGAGCTGCAGTCCGGCCATGACCGCACGGCGGAAGTGGCCGGTGCAGAGCTGTCGGCTTCGGGTCTGAATTTCGTCAATGATCCTGCCGCCTGCCCACCGGCGGACCTCTACATCGTAACGGTGCCGACCCCGATCGACTGCGAAAACCGGCCCGACCTCGGCCCCCTGCGAGCCGCCACGCGGACCGTGGGCTGCATGCTGGATCGTTCTACCCGCCCGGTCGTGGTGTTCGAAAGTACGGTCTATCCCGGTGTCACCGAGGACATCTGCCGTCCGATTCTGGCCGAGGCGTCCGGCCTGACCCCGTCGGTGGACTTCTTTGTCGGCTACTCGCCGGAGCGCATCAATCCTGGCGACCGGGAACACACCGTCGACCGCATCACCAAGGTGATCGCCGGTGAATCGGACGACGTTACCGAACGGATGGCCGACGTCTACGGCCGGGTGACCAGCGGTGGCGTGTTCAGGGCCGCCTCGATCAAGGCCGCCGAAGCGGCCAAGGTGATCGAGAACGCCCAGCGCGACATCAACATCGCCTTTATCAACGAGATCACCCAGATCTTCTCGTCCCTCGGGCTGACGATCTGGGACGTGCTGGCGGCCGCCCGCACCAAGTGGAATTTCCTGCCGTTCGAGCCCGGGCTGGTCGGGGGGCACTGCATCGGCGTTGACCCCTATTACCTTAGCTACCGCGCCCAGGAACTGGGCCATAAGGCGCAGGTCATCCTCGCCGGCCGGTCGATCAATGACGGGATGGCGAACTGGATCGCCGACCAGGTGCACACCAACCGGTCCGGGCGCCCGGGTTCGGTGCTCGTGCTCGGCCTGACCTTCAAGGAGGACGTACCCGATCTGAGGAACTCCAAGGTCGCAGACCTGATTGCGCGGCTGGTCAAGCTGGGCCACGAGGTCACGGTGACCGATCCGCTCGCGGACGCCGATGAAGCGCTGCACGAGTATGGCATCGTGCTCGACGCCGGAGCGCTGGGGCGGCGCTACGACTGTGTGATCGCCGCCGTGCCGCACGCGTCCTACAAGGGCATGGAAGGCAGCGCCGTCGACGCCCTGGTGGCGGAAGGCGGGCTCGTAGCCGATCTCAAAGGCTCCTGGCCCGCAATGCGGACGGCGGCCAGTCCCCTGTCGCCGGGCAAATCCTATTGGTGCCTGTGACGGCAGTGGCGGAGGACGGTTTCACCGACAGCGGGTTCGCGCCCCTGCCGGGCGGTCCCGCCGATACGATTCTTTACGCCGGGGCGTTCGAGTTTCCGGACCTCAATGCGGCCGCTCAGCGCGCCGTCGCCAACGCCTCGATCTTCCGCGACCTCGGCTATCGCGTCGTGCTGATCGGCCTGTCGCGCCAGCTCGGCGAGGAGGACGGACCGCGGCGCGCGACGTTCGATAACGGCGGCATGGACTGCTGGGAGCTGCCGTATCCGGCGGGCCGCGTGGCCTGGCTGCGGCGCATCGTGAGCGGGGCTGAGGTGCTGGCCATTGCCGACGCCCACTATGCCGGACGGATGGCCGCCCTCATCCTCTATGACTACCCCGGGGTTGCCCAGGAGCGGCTGCGCCGGGCGGCCCATGCGCGGGGGGCGGTGGCCATCGGCGAGGCGACGGAATGGTACAGCGTCAGCCGCATGCGCAGCGTCGCGGCGGTGGCGCGCAACATCGACCGTCCGCTGCGGATGCGCTGGGCCAATCACCGCATGGACGGGATGATCGTCGCCAGTGAATTCCTGCGCGACTTCTACGGTCGGAGAGGGCAGCCTGTGCTGGAGCTGCCGACCCTGCTGGCGGACCCGCCCGTCGAGGCGGAGGGGGAGGCGACCCCGGATGGCAAGCCGAAACGGCTGTTCTTCGCCGGCTCGGGGTTCGATCCCCGGACGGTGGCGGAGTCGCGCGAGGGTCCCAAGGACCGGCTGGACAAGGTAGTCGAGGCCCTGGGCGTCGCGCAGGGGCTGGGGGCCGAGTTCGTTCTCGATGTCTATGGCGTCGAGCGCAGCGACTACCTGGCCGTGATGCCCCTTCACGCGCCCCTGCTCGAGACGCTGGGCGACCGGATCCGGTTCCACGGCCGCCAGCCGCGCGCGCTTGTCAGGGCCCGGCTGGCCGCGTCAGATTACTCGATCTTTCTCAGGAAAAAGAGCATCGTGTCAGTGGCTGGCTTTCCGACGAAATTCGGGGAATCGATTCACTTTGGCACGCCGGTGATCACCAATGCGTTGGGGAGCCTTATGCGCTATCACACCGAGGGGCGCACGGGCTGGTACATCGACTATGGAGACAGCGTGTCGGCGGGTGGAAGGCTGGCGGCCATCCTGCGGGGCAGCCAGGTGGAGGTTTCGGCGATGAAGACCCATTGCCGAACGTCGGGTCTCTTTCACTATGCGCGCTATCTGAGCATCGCTGAGGCCTTCATGGCGAAAATTTCGAGACCTCGTTACTGAGATGAAGCGATCAAAAATCGACATGCGGTACGCGCCGCTCATTTTTACTATCGGTTATCTGTTTGCTACGCTCGGGATCACGATTTTTGGTCCCGTTGTTTACACCAGCTACAACTGGCCTCTCGTTTCGTTTTATCTTTTCATAGTCTCCATTGCGATGGGTGTTGGTTACTATATCGGAGTCCGTCGCCCTCTTGTCCTGCCGCGGCGGCAGTCTGAAGTAAGCCGAATGATGTTCGACCGAAAGATTTTTCAAGTCGCCTTGGCTATATCTTTCATTGGACTTCTTTATACGGTGTTTTCATTTTTTACATCAGAAAACGTAAATCTTGATATCAACTCAGTTGGTCAGGCGTATAATGATACGTACGCAAATTACGAACGAAACTCAGGTAAATACAGCATATCATTCATTCTTTATACAATATTTGCTGCACCGTCTTTTATAGTTACAATCTGGGGGTTATTTTATTTCAATAAACTGTCCTTTTTTGAAAAAATAGCCACTGGTCTGATCGTTTTCGGGGCACCTGTCGTGTTCATGCTCAGCGCGGGGCAACAGAAGACGATCGGTGATCTCGTAATCTATATGAGCGCCATTTTTGCACTTCGCGCGGTGATCAGAGGTAAACCTCTTAGTTTCAGTACCATATTGATAATACTGGTGGTCGGAATTGCTGGTGTTGCAATGTTCAACATCATTCTTACCCAGAGATACGCTGCGATTGGGATCGATGCGATGAATATCAACCAGCGTGAAATATCTCTCGTTCGCTACGATACAAATCATCCAGTTTTTACGATATTTGGATCGGGACTTGGATTTACATTATCTATATTGTGCATGTACATTGGAAATGGTCTTGTCGGACTGGGATATGCCCTCGAGGCGCCTTTCACATGGTCCTTCATGTTCGGCACTGCGTATCCGATGTCTGTCATCGGTGAGCGCGTGTTCGGTTTGCCGTTCGCCTATGAATACACATACCCCTATATCGCGGCATATACATCCGGGTGGGGTGAGTCCCGATGGTATTCCGTATTCGCCTGGTTTGCCTCTGACTTCACATTCTTCGGCACGATCCCGATTTTCGGCTTCTTTGCCTATGTGTATGCGCGCTGCTGGATTGAAAGCACGAGGTACGCCAACCCTTTCGCCATCCTGTTGTTCAGCCTACTGACGCTGGGCGTCGTCATGATGCCAGCCAACAACCAGCTGATGCAGACCCCCGGGGGTATGCTCACGCTCTTTGTGACCGTGGGTCTCTATCTGATGTACCGCCGGCGCTATAACCGGCCCGCGCAGGCGGTCGGAACGAAGCGCGCTTGATCGTGGGTTCGCGGGGTTCCTCGCAACGGCCCGTCATGTCGAGCCTGAAGTTCGGTCTCGTCGCGGTCATTCTCACGGTCGCGGGCAAGTTGCTGGCCTTCGGGCGTGACGTCGTCATGTCGAAATATTTCGGGGCTGGTTCAGCAACCGACGCCTTCTTCATCGCCAATACGATCCCCGGCGTCCTTTGGGCGGCAGCGCTTGTCACCATCAATGTGGTGTTCCTGCCCCTCTATGTTGCAAAGCGTGCGGAGGGGGACGAGTCTGCCGCCAACTTTGTGAACCAGTCGATTCAGATCTATCTGTTACTGGCCTTGGCGATGACGAGCCTGTGCGTGCTCGCGGCGGGTCCAATCGTCCAGTTGAGCGCTCCGGGTGCCAGTCCGGAGACCGTCGAGACGGCGACTTCCCTCACTGTCATCATGGCGTTTGGATTTGCGTTCTCGAGCTACGTGGGTGTCCAGAACGCCATCCAACAGGCAACGGGCCTCTATCGAGCCCCGCTGTCCGTTCCGATCGTGAACAACGTTCTGGCGATCGTCGGGATTATCGTCGCCGCACAATACAACGACATTCGCATTGCGGTCATTGCAGCGGTGTTGGCTTGGGTTCTGCAGGTGCCGATTCAGCGACTGCAGACGCGCCATCTCTACTCGACAACGCTGCGGCCGCTGATCTCCCGGGATACGGTGTCGCGCCTCGCCCTGCTCTCGCTGCCGGTCATGCTTGGCACCTTCCTCGACCAGATCAACATCTACATCGGCATCTATCTGGCCGGGGGTATGGGGCCCGGGGCGATTTCGCACCTGAACTACGCCAGCCGGCTGGCCATGTTCCTAGCCACCACCTTCTCGATGCTGGTGTCCTATTTTCTGTTCCCGCGGCTGGCCGTCGATGCGGTCGCCGCGGACGACGCGCGCACCGGCCGGACCCTGGCGCTGGGCATATTGCTCATCGTCGGGGCGACCCTGCCGCCGACCGTGGTATCGGTCATGATGCGCGAGGAGGTGGTCTCCCTGGTCTATGGCCGGGGCGCGCTCTCGGCCGATGACATCGCCGCCACGGCGAGCGCCTATGCCCTGTTCGCACTCGGGATCGTGTTCATCGCGGTCCGCGAAATCTTCAACCGCCTGTTTTTCTCGCACCAGCGGATGGTGGTTCCGCTGGTGATCGGCGCCGTGGCCTCGGTGGTCAATTTCTTCGTCAGCCGTTGGCTGGGCGAGTTCATGGGCCCGGCCGGGATTGCGCTCGGGGCGTCAGCCGCCGGCGCCGTCTATCTGCTCGGCCAGGCCGCCGTGACCTTCATCTGGAAGCCGCGCCTGTTCACCCGAGCCCTGGCCATCGAGCTGGTCGCCCTGTTCGGCGCCGCCGTCGCGGGCTGGCTCGCCCTGCGGGCCATGCTGCCGCTGCTCGAGGATTGGGCGCTGGTTCTGCGCCTCCTCGGGGGAGGTGTGATATTCACCGCCGTCTTCCTGCTCGCCCTGACCCCGCTGGTCTGGCGCGGCGGGTTCCGACGCCTACTTTGACGCCCGAGGGAACTGGACATGTGCGGAATCGCAGGCTTCGTCAGCGCCCTGCCTCTTGATGACACGGCGGCGGACACGGTCCGTCGCATGACCGATGCGATCCGGCACCGAGGCCCCGACGACGGCGACGCCTGGCTGGACCGGGAGGCCGGCGTCGCCCTCGGCCACCGCCGCCTAGCCATTATCGACCTGACCCCCACCGGCCACCAGCCGATGGCCTCGCACGATGGCCGGTTCGTCACCGTCTATAACGGCGAGATCTACAATTTCACGGACATCCGCGAGGCGCTCGAGACGGCCGGCCTCGCACCGCCCTGGCGGGGCCGGTCCGACACCGAGGTGCTGCTGGCCGCCATCTGTGCCTGGGGGCTGGAAGAGGCGCTGAAGCGGACCCGGGGCATGTTCGCCCTGGCCTTGTGGGACCGTCAGACGCGCACCCTGACGCTGGCGCGTGACCGTATGGGCGAGAAGCCGCTCTATTTCGGATGGCAGGGCCAGGGAGCCGCGCGCACCTTGATCTTCGGCTCCGAGCTGACCGCCCTGCGTCAGCACGCCAGCTTTGAGGGCCGGGTCGACCATGCCGCCATCGGCATGTTGGCGCGTTACCTCTATGTCCCCGATCCGCGCACGGTCTATGCTGGTATATCCAAAGTTCCGGCCGGGGTGATCCTGCAGATCGACCCGCGGACCGAGGCCGTATCGAAGACGACCTACTGGGACTCCCTGGCGGTCGCCATCGACGGGGCCAACAACCGCTTCCAGGGCTCGCCCGAGGAAGCGGTCGACCAGCTGGCGACCATTCTGGAACGGGTCGTCGGCCGGCAGATGGTGTCGGATGTGCCCCTGGGTGCCTTCCTGTCGGGCGGCGTCGACTCCTCGACGGTCGTCGCCCTGATGCAGGCCTGCTCGAGCCGCCCTGTCCAGACCTTCACCATCGGCTTTGAGGATGAGGCCTATAACGAGGCCGGCTACGCACGGGACGTAGCCGATCATCTGAAGACAGATCATACCGAGATGCTGGTCACGGCGGCGGACGCCTTGGCCATGATCCCCGATCTGCCCCGCATCTTCAGCGAGCCGTTCGCGGACTCGTCCCAGATCCCGACCTGGATCGTCAGTGGTCTGGCTCGGAAGTCGGTGACGGTGTCGCTGTCCGGCGACGGCGGGGACGAAGTGTTCGGGGGCTACAATCGCCACACCTTCGCCCAAGGCGCCTGGTCGCGCCTGTCCCGGGTTCCCCGGGCCCTGCGCGCCGGCCTCCGGCCGGTCATGACGGCCTTCTCGCCCGACTGGTGGGATCGCACCGCCGGACCGTTGCTCGGCTCGCGGATATCCAATGTGGGCGACAAGATCCACAAGGCCGCCGCGGTGATCGCGAGCCGGTCGACGGATGATCTTTACCAGACCCTGATCTCCACCAACCCCGAGGCGGCGCGGGCGATGCGGGGCGGCGGCGGGAGCGCGATTGACCTGCCGTCCCTGTGCGATCGACCCGGCCATGAGGCCCTGTCGGACGCAGAGACCATGATGGCCCTCGACGCCGTCGGCTACCTGCCGGGCGACGTCCTGACCAAGGTCGACCGCGCGGCCATGGCGCAGTCGCTCGAGACGCGGGTGCCGTTCCTCGATCCCGACGTCTTCGCGTTCGCCTGGACGTTGCCCACCGGTATGAAGATCCGGGACGGCGTGTCGAAATGGCCGTTGCGTCAGGTGCTTTACCGGCATGTGCCCAAGGCCCTGATCGAGCGGCCCAAGATGGGTTTCGGCGTCCCGATCGGCGCCTGGCTGAGGGGGCCGTTGAAGCCCTGGGCCGCCGCCCTGCTCGACGCCCGGTCCCTCGAGGACGGCGGGATCTTCGACCCGGTCGGCGTGACCCGTCTGTGGGACGAACATCAGTCGGGGGTGAGAAACAACCAGCATCAGCTGTGGCCGATTCTCATGGCGCAGGCCTGGCTTGAGCAGAGCTAGCCCCGGCGTGGTACACGGGCCCGCACCCGCCCTTACTTCAGCGTGACCGAAAGCGACATGAAGACGATTCATACCGGAGTAATACGTTGCGTAGACTTCGCCGCCGCCCTCGGCGGCGGCCTGCTGCTGCTGCCTGTCGTCGTTGTGGTCGGGCTGCTTGTGCGGCGTGACAGCCCCGGCCCGGCCCTGTTCCGCCAGGAACGGGTGGGGCTGAACGAGCGGCGATTCACCTGCCTCAAACTCCGCACCATGTCGATGGGTACGCCGGTGGCCGGAACGCACGAGGTGCAGGCCTCGGCGGTGACCCCGCTGGGCCGCCGGCTTCGCCATCTCAAGCTTGATGAGCTGCCGCAGCTCTGGAACGTGATCCGGGGGGACATGAGCCTGGTGGGCCCGCGTCCCTGCCTGCCCAGCCAGGTCGAACTGATCGAAGCCCGTCGCGCGCGGGGCGTCTTCCAGGTGCGCCCCGGGGTGACCGGACCCGCCCAGGTCCAGGGCCTGGACATGTCAACGCCGGTCGCCCTGGCCGAAGAAGATGCGATCTGGGCCGCGCGACCGTCCGTGCCGCAGTATTTCGGACTGATTTTCCAGACCCTCGGCGGTCGTGGCCAGGGCGACCGGATCCGCGCAGGTTAGCGCGACCCGAGCCCCGCCCCTCGACCACGACCCCCTGTCATTTGGCGATTTTCTACCCATGCAGTCTTCGGCCCCGATCTCCTCACCCCTCGTGCTTTTCGTGACGAGCAGCACGGCGTCGTTCTTCAACCATCGCATCGGGGTTGCCCGCGAAGCCTTGCGGCGGGGGTACCGTGTCGCGCTGGCCGCGCCGGACATGGAGGGGTTCACGGCGCAGCTGACGGTCGAGCAGGTGACCCCGGTCTTCCTGTCCGGCGGACGCCGAGGCATTGATCCGCTTGGGGACATGACGGCGGCCTTCAACCTGGCCCGCCACGTCGGGACCGCGAAGCCGGACGTGGTGCACGCCACGGGCCTGAAAGGGATGTTCGTCACAGCCCTGGCGCGGCTCTTCGGCCGTTTGCCGCGGACCGTGACGACCGTCACCGGCCTCGGGGCTACCTATATCTCCGACGGGTTCAAGAACCGGCTGATCCGGGGCGGTATCGAGCAGGTCCTGAAGACGCTGTTGTGGAACCGGAACACGGTGACCATCTTCCAGAACGGCGACGACATGAAGCTTTTCGTGTCGCGAGGCGTCGCCCCGGCAGCCCAGTCTGTGCTGATCCCGGGGTCCGGCGTCGACATTTCGGAGTTCGCCCTCTCGCCGGAACCTGATACCGATGTGCCGGTCATCGTCTTCCCGGCCCGGCTTATCGCGACCAAGGGGCTTCGGGAGTTCATCTCAGCGGCTCAGCTTCTGCGCCAGCGTGGCGTGAAGGCCCGGTTTGCGCTGGTCGGCTCTGTCGACCCCGTCAATCCCGACGCTGTCTCCCAGGAGGAGATCGACCAGGCCGTCGCGCAGGGTAGCGTGGAGGCCTGGGGTTTCCGGTCCGACATGACCGCAGTGCTGGCGGGCTGCAATCTCGTCTGTTTGCCGTCCTACCGAGAGGGCGTTCCCAAGGCCCTGATCGAGGCCGCGGCCGTCGGTCGCGCGATCGTCGCCACGGACGTGCCCGGATGCCGGGAAATTGTCGTGTCGGGCGAGACCGGCCTGCTCGCCCCGGCGCGCGAGTTCGAGCGTCTGGCTGATGCCCTCCAGAGCCTGATCGAGGACGGTGCACTGCGAAGGCAGTATGGCCTGGCGGGTCGACGATTGGTCGAGACCGAATTCGCCCTCGACCATGTCGTGGCGCGGACCATCGCCCTTTATGATCCGCCTTCGAGATAAGAACCGGACGGTCCGGACCGCCTCATAGTCGGTGCCGAATCATGGTCCGTCCGGCGGCCAGGATGCTTGCGGAACAGCGTCGCTCCGGTCCCTGACATCCCGACTCGAACCAAATGACCCGACCGACCCCGCTCCGGCACAGCAATGTCGGAATTCGGAGTCCTTTGGTGTAAGCAAGGGTGGGGTGTTAAGCTCAGGTGAAAAGATGACGTTTTCCGCTGGACAACTGATCGGCGAATCCTCTGCCTTTCCCGCCATTGGTGACTTCAACAACGATGGACTGCTTGAGCCCTTCGGCTTTTTGAACCTGGGCGACTGGACGTTCAACATCGCGCCATCGCTCGCGCTGGACCTCATCGTTGCAGGCTATCAGGGGCGCATAAACCGTGACAACCGCGTTCTGGATCTCGATGGCGACGGCAATCTGGATGTCGTCTGGAACGTCTATTCAGATGCCAACGTGACCGGTTCCTTCACCCTGATCCTGTTCGGCGACGGTGCCGGCGGCTTCTCACGGGTGGAAGAACGACCGGACATCATCGGGTTCGGCGAGACGATTGTCGCCGCCGACTTCAACAACGATGGGCTCGTCGATATCTATAGCCCCGTCTACACACACCTTTTGGGCGTTGATTCCGCTTATCTTCTTCTCAACGAAGGCGGCGGGGTTCTGGGCGATAACGTCGCCGAGGTCTAGAATGTCGGCCTTTCCAACCTGCCTGCCCGGTATCGGGTGGAGGGTGCCCAGGGTGCCGATGTCAATTTTGACGGCTGAATCGACCTTTATGTCGGCAGCCACCTGTTCCTCAACCAGGGCGACCATTTCCTCGCCCAGCCCCTGTCGACCTTCCTGTTCGACGAAGGCGCAAACCTGGTCGATTTTGACAATGACGGGGATTTCGACCTCGTCCTGCGTCCCCAGCATCTCGGCCCGCAACTGGTCGAAAATGTCGACGGTGCCTTTGTCGACAGGGGGGTTCTGACCGGCTCCCAGTTCGTCGGCGGCTACGGCAGCAATGTCGGCGACCTCGACGGGAACGGTTGGCAGGACATCATCATCGGGGGACCGGGGATGATCTCGATCTTCATGAGTTACGAAGGGGTGTTCGAGCGCCTCGACATCGCCGCCGCAGGAAGCACCGACTTCGAGGCGATGGCGCTGGCCGACCTGAACGGCGATGGGGCGCTGAATATCGTGGGGCACGCGGACGATTTCGTCTATGTCTTCTGGAACCAGTTCGTCCAGGGGGATGTCGTCACCTTCAGGGTCCTCGGTGAGAACGGCGAGGATAACCAGTTCGGCCGGTCGCTGAGACTGACGCCCCTCGAGCAAAGCGATCTGGTCCTCGCCCGGGTGGTGGACAGCGGTTCCGGCTACCTCAGCCAGGGGCAGTACGACCTCGTGGTCGGCCTGCCGATCGGGGGTGTCTATAACGCCGAGGTCGCGCTGGCGACGGGAATGCTGCGTTTCGTGATCAGCGCAAATCAGCAGGTCACGACCTTTGCAGACGGACGGGTGGCGATTGTCGGCTCTGGTGATGCCGATACGATGGGCGGCGCGAACGGTGACGATGTGCTGACATCCGCCGGAGGGGACGACCTCATCCTCGGGTCGCTCGGCGTTGACGCCATCGACGGCGGTACCGGGCGCGACATCGTCGACTTCAGTGGGATGGCTGGCGGCATTGTCGCTGATCTGGCGGCGGGAACGGCGCTTGTCAGTGGCGAGGGCCAGACTCTTGCGGGCATCGAGGGCTTGATCGGCACCTCGGGCGATGACGAGTTGCACGGAGACGCAGCCTCCAATGAGCTGACTGGCGGCGATGGCGACGACCTTCTCGATGGCAACGCGGGGGCGGACATACTGCGCGGTGGCCGCGGTAACGACGTCTATATCGTGGACTCGGCGCTCGACGACGTCGCTGAGGCCTCCGGTGAAGGCGACGACGAGGTTCAGACCTCGCTCGCCAGCTATGCCCTGGGCGCAAGCGTTGAACGCCTCACGGGGACGTCGTCCGGCGGCCAGTCCCTTACCGGCAACGATACCGCCAACCTGATCCAGGGCGGAGCGGGCGCGGACACGTTCACGGGCGGTCTTGGCGATTACACCTATATCGTCGGCGACGCAGACGGGGTCGTCGAACTGGCCGATGGTGGGTACGATACGGTCCGGACCCATCTTGCGAGCTATGCGCTGGCGGACAATGTCGAGGACCTGGTCGGCCTTGCGGTTTCGGGACAGGCGCTGACGGACAACAGCCTCGGCAATCACCTCTCCGGAGGGGCCGGCGCGGATACCTTCGTGGGCGCGGGCGGCGACGACGTCTATACTGTCGGAACGGGCGACATTGTTGTGGAGGCACCGGGCGAGGGTGTGGACGAGGTGCGTACCGCGCTGGCCACTTATACACTCACCGAAAACGTCGAGATCCTGAGGGGCACATCCAACAGCGCCCAACACCTGTTCGGCAATGCATCGGCGAATACCATCGCCGGTGGGACCGGGCGTGATACATTCGAAGGGGGCGCTGGCGACGACCTCTATCTGGTGGGCCGGGGCGACATGGTTGTCGAGCTCACGGGAGCCGGAATCGACGAGGTCCGGACCGAACTGTCCACCTATACCCTGACCGCCAATGTTGAAAACCTGACGGGAATGTCAAACCTGGGTCAGAAACTGGTCGGAAACGACCTCGGCAACGAGATCCGGTCAGGGGGCGGGCTGGACGTTCTGATCGGCCGGGGCGGAGACGACTCCTACTGGATCACCAACACGTTTGACTCGATCGCAGAGGTGGATGGCGAGGGCTTCGATACCGTATTCACGACGGTCGATTTCATGCTTCAGGAAGGGGTTTTTGTGGAGGCCGTCGCGGCCGCCGACGCGGCCGGTACCTTGAATCTCACGCTGACGGGCAACAGTCTGGCCAACCAGATCACCGGCAATGCCGGGGCCAACATGATCTTCGGTGGCGGTGGCGCGGATGTCCTGGCGGGCCTGGGGGGCGATGACCGCTATTACATCGACAACCTCGGCGTCAGCGTTGTCGAGGCGGCAGCCGGGGGCAATGACGCTGTCCTGACCAGCGTCAATTTCGTGCTGGCCGAGGGCACCTATGTCGAGACCCTGCAGACCCGCGACAGTGGGGGAACCAGCAGCATCGACCTGACCGGCAACAGCCTGCCCAACACATTGATCGGCAATGCCGGGAACAATGTGCTCGACGGCGGAGCGGGTGATGATGTCCTCAACGGCCTGGGGGGCAGTGACGTTATGAACGGAGGCAACGGTCAGGACGAGGCTCACTTCCGGGGGAGCAAGAGCCAGTATACTGTGACAGCTGAAGGGGCGGGCTACCGCGTGGTCGACAGCGTCGCGGGCCGTGACGGTTCAACGTTCGTCAACAGCGTCGAAACGTTGCGCTTTCTGTCCGACGGCACCACGACAGTGCTCACCTATGGCTCAAACGCTGCCCAGCCTTCGGGCTCGACTGACGAGGGAGAGTCGAGCGGTCAGGCGCAATCCGGTCCGGGTGCCTTCGTCAGTCCTCACGCGGCAGACCTCCCGCCGACCCACACAGACGCCTTTGAGGGCCCTTCGGTCAGGGAGATCCGTCGGTCGCCGACGACCCGATCGCCGGGCTCGACGGCGTGCAGGGGATGAACCGGCACGGCGTTTTCCAGGCCAAGGTGCTGCCGGCGTTGCACGACGCCTTCCTGGTGCCTTCCCATTCCGGAGACCCGCAGGTGCTCCCCGGAAATCTCGACGTTATCCATCTCGATCCTGGCCCGACCCGTCCTGACGGTGACGATCTGCTGTGGTCGTTGCAACTCCCTGGTGACAATGCCCTGACGGTCCACGGACCTCATGGTCTACATCTTCTGCAGGAGGATTTCGGGGATATCCCCCGGCTGACGGACTTCGATCCCTGGCATTGAGGAATGGGCCGGCCAAATTCTCAGTCTTCCCGCCCCCCCACCAACGCCTCCACCACCCCCGGATCCGCCAGTGTCGACGTATCCCCCAGCGCCCCGACATCCCCCTCGGCGATCTTGCGCAGGATCCGTCGCATGATCTTCCCAGACCGGGTCTTCGGCAGGCCCGGGGCCCAGTGGATGACGTCCGGGGCGGCGATCGGGCCGATCTCCTTGCGGACGTGGGCGACCAGCGCCCGTTTCAGGTCGTCGTGCGGCTCGACGCCGGCGTTCAGGGTCACATAGGCGTAGATGCCCTGGCCCTTGATGTCGTGGGGGTAGCCGACGACCGCCGCCTCGGCGACGTCTGCGTGCAGGACCAGGGCACTCTCGACCTCGGCCGTGCCCATGCGGTGGCCCGAGACATTGATGACGTCGTCGACCCGGCCGGTGATCCAGTAATAACCGTCCGCGTCGCGGCGGCAGCCGTCGCCGGTGAAATATTTGCCCGGATAGGCGCTGAAATAGGTGTCGAAGAAGCGCTGGTGGTCGCCCCAGACGGTGCGCATCTGGCCGGGCCAGCTGTCGGTGATGACCAGATTGCCCGAGGCTGCGCCTTCCAGAACGACGCCCTCGGCATCGACCAGCTGCAGCTCGACGCCGGGCAGGGGTCTGGTCGCCGAGCCGGGCTTGAGGTCGGTGGCGCCGGGCAGGGGGGAGACCAGAATCCCGCCGGTCTCGGTCTGCCACCAGGTGTCGACGATGGGGCAGCGGCCCTCGCCGACGACCTCGTGATACCAGCGCCAGGCCTCGGGATTGATCGGCTCGCCGACACTGCCCAGCAGGCGCAGCGACTTGCGGCGGGTCGCCTTCACCGGCCCGTCGCCCTCGCGCATCAGGGCCCTGAGCGCGGTGGGGGCGGTGTAGAAGATTTCGACCTGATGCTTGTCGATCACCTGCCAGAAACGGCTGTGGTCGGGATAGTTGGGCACACCCTCGAACATCAGGGTGGTCGCGCCATTGGCCAGGGGGCCATAGACGCAATAGCTGTGCCCGGTGACCCAGCCGACGTCGGCGGTGCACCAGAAGACCTCGCCCGGCCGGTAGTCGAACACCAGCTCATGCGTCCAGGCCACCCAGAACAGATAGCCGCCCGTGGTGTGCAGCACCCCCTTGGGCTTTCCCGTCGAGCCCGAGGTGTAGAGGATGAACAGCGGGTCCTCGGCCTTCATCGGCTCGCAGGGGCAGTCGGCGCCGACGCCGCGTTTGGCCTCACCGTAGCGGACATCCCGGCCCGCGATGATCGGGACGTCGGCGTTCGTGTGGGCGATGACCAGCACGGTCTCGACGATGCCGGTGCCCGGCCGTTCCAGCGCCGCATCGACATTGGCCTTGAGCGGCACCCGCTTGCCGCCGCGCAGGCCCTCGTCGGCGGTGATGACGACCTTCGAGCCGCAGTCCGCGATCCGTCCCGCCAGACTGTCGGGGGAGAAGCCGCCGAAGACGACCGAGTGGACGGCGCCGATGCGGGCGCAGGCCAGCATGGCGACAGCGGCGGCCGGGATCATCGGCAGATACAGGGTGACCCGGTCGCCCTTCACCACGCCGAGACCCTTGAGGACATTGGCCATGCGGCAGACTTCGGCGTGGAGTTCGCGGTAGGTCAGGCCGCCGGACACCGTCGGCTCGTCGCCCTCCCAGAGGATGGCCGTGTCGTCGCCGCGGGTCTGGAGATGCCGGTCGAGGCAGTTGTGCGCGACATTGAGCACCCCGTCCCCGAACCAGCGGATCCGGAAATCGGCCTTGTCGAAGGAGACGTCCTTGATGTCGGTCGGCGGGGTGAACCAGTCCAGCCGCCGCGCCTGTTCGGCCCAGAAGGCATCGGGGGTTTCGCGGGCTGCGGTGCGGGCGGCGTCATATCCCGCACGCGTCATCCACGCGCGCTGCGCCCATTCGGACGGGACGGGGTAGACGGCGGGGTCGGTCATGGCGATGGACTCGATCTGCGGTGAACCGGGCTGGCGGGTTCTGGTTCCGGAAGATTAGGCGCTAAGCGGGAGGCTGCACATCGCGTTTGCCTTGCCCCTCTGATAGAACCCATCGCCGGACCCGTGCCGGTGTATGGAGCCGATACATTGGCGAACGACCGTTTCAAGTCCAGGCACGACAATCCCTCGCTTCCCTGGATTGCGACCGGCGTTCTGCTGGTCCTGGTTATCGCCCTGCTGGCCACCTATGTGCTGCGGCCCGGGCGCAGTCCGGCGGACGACGCACAGACGGCAGAGGCCGTTCGCAAGATGGATCAGTCCCAGAGCCAGGCGGATGCCCGGCGTGAAGAGAAGCGCAACGCCACCTCCCTGCTGTAGCCGGCCCGGGCCCTGTCAGGCGTGCAGGTCCACATCCTTCCGGTCACGGATGAACAGGAAGCCGACCACCACAGTGACGAGCGCCACCACGACCGGATACCAGAGGCCGTAGTAGATGTTGCCGGTCGCGGCGACCATGGCGAAGGCTGTGGTCGGAAGGAAGCCGCCGAACCAGCCGTTGCCGATGTGATAGGGCAGGGACATCGAGGTGTAGCGGATGTTGGTCGGGAACATCTCCACCAGGGCCGCCGCGATCGGGCCGTAGACCATGGTCACAAACATCACCAGTACGAACAGGATGGCGACCACCAGCGGCCTGTTGACGAGCGCGCTGTCGGCCTTTGCGGGATAGCCGGCTGAGGCCAGGGCGGTGCCGAGGCCGGCTTCCCATTCCGTCTTGCGGGCGGCGAAGTCGGGGCGGGACAGATCGCCGCCATCGAAGCTGTTGACGACGACATCACCGATACGGACCTCGGCCGTCGATCCCGCCGGAGCGGCGACATTGACGTAGGTGACACCGGCCTTGGCCAGGTACGACTTGGCCAGATCGCAGGAGCTGTCGAACACGGTCTTGCCGACCGGGTCGAACTGGAAGGCGCAGTCGGAAGGATCGGCATGGACGCTGACCGGGGCGCTGGCCGTGGCTGCGGCCAGTTGCGGATTGGCCGCGCCGGTCAGGGCATGGAAGAGGGGAAAGTAGGTCAGGGCCGCCAGCAGGCAGCCGGTCAGGATGATCGGCTTGCGGCCGACCTTGTCCGACAGCCAGCCCCAGAAGACGAAGAAGGGCGTCGCCAGGAGGAGCGAGATGGCGATCAGGATATTGGCCAGGGGGCCGTCGACCTTGAGCGTCTTTTCGAGAAAGAACAGGGCATAGAACTGGCCCGTATACCAGACCACCGCCTGACCTGCCGTCAGGCCGACCAGGGCCAGAAGCACCAGTTTCAGGTTCGGCCATTTGCCGAAACTGTCCTTGAGCGGCGTTTTCGATCCCTTGCCCTCGGCCTTCATGCGGGCAAAAGCCGGGCTTTCGGCCAGTCTGAGCCGGATCCACAGCGACACGCCCAGCAGCAGGATCGAGACGAGGAAGGGGATGCGCCAGCCCCAGTCCTTGAAGGCGTCCTCGCCGACAACCGTCCGTACACCGAGGATGACCACAAGGCTGAGCAGGAGGCCGGCGGTCGCGGTGATCTGGATGAAGCTGGTGTAGAGGCCTCGCTTTCCGGGCGGCGCGTGTTCGGCGACATAGGTGGCGGCCCCGCCATACTCCCCGCCGAGCGCCAGTCCCTGCAGCAGCCGCATGGCGATGAGGATGATCGGCGCCGCCACGCCGATGGCGGCGTAGGATGGCAGGAGGCCGACCACAAAGGTCGACAACCCCATCAGCAGCATGGTCACCAGAAAGGTATTCTTGCGCCCCCAAAGGTCACCCAGCCGGCCGAAGAAGATGGCCCCGAACGGCCGCACGGCAAAGCCGGCGGCGAAGGCCATCAGGGCAAAGATATAGCCGGTCGTCTCATTTACCCCCGAGAAGAACTGGACGGTGATGATCGCGGCCAGTGAGCCGTAGAGGTAGAAGTCGTACCATTCGATCACCGTCCCGACCGAGGAGGCGAGGATGACGAGCCGGTCGTCACGATCGACGGTGTGATCGGCGGCTGAGGCGTTGTCGGTCATTGGGTCCCTCCCCGGACTCAGGTCGGGACGAGCCTAGACCGGGAAACGGGAATGCGCACCCGGTTGCGTCAGGGGCGCTGATTCGAGGTCCGGGCGCGCGGTTCGGGGCCAAAGAAAAACCCCCGCCGCTGGTGCGACGGGGGCGATTCTCTCAGCCGAGAGGCTGGAAAGCTTAGTTGCTGTCGCTGTCGTCGTCGGTGGCGACAACGATCACGCCGATCAGGGCAGCGCCGCCGATGAGCAGCACGGCGATCGGGATGCCGGCGAATTCGCTGGAGGCACCGGCCTGGGCACCGACGCGGTCACCGACGCGGACGGTCGCGCTGTTGTTCTGGGCGACGGCCTGGCCCGCAACGAGCAGGAGGCCGGCGGTGATGGCGGCAATGGTTTTTTTCATCAGACGGACTCCGGGGGAGATGAGTTGAGAAGTAACTATAGGTCCATTAGCCGCAGCTGACTACAAAATTGTGAACGCCCATCTGAATTTCCCGGATTTCGCTGACCGTCGCGCCCGATTTTTCAGATGTCCGGCCCGCGAGGCAGCGGCTCGGAGGCAGTGCCCGTAACCGGCATTTGGTTATCGTGAGCCGGAGGCGTTTACCTTAATCAGCCATCCGGCCCGGCGAGGTCGGTCAGGTCGGCCCAGACGCTTTCGGCCGTCGGCCTTCGCCCGGCACCCCGTCCGCGCGCGGTGAAGACCCGTCCGTCCGCTGTGGTGACCCGCAGGGCGTTCCACTCGTCCGGAAGTTCGGCGAAGAGCGGGTCGCCGTCGACGGCGCAAAGGGTGACCCCGAGCGCGCCGCAGGTGACATCCAGCCGCGCCTGCTGCCGCAGCCGACCGGGCGGACGCGTCCCGTCGGCAGCGAGGGTCTCGCGGACGATTCCCTCCACCGCCGGCAGGGTGCCCAGCGCCTCATGGGCCAGGATGGCCAGCTTGGCGGCGGCATCCAGACCGGTCAGATCGGCGGACGGGTCCGCCTCCGCAAATCCGGCCTCCCGGGCGGCCTGCAGCGCGGCCTCAAACGGCCGATTCTCGGCCAGCCGATTGAGGATGAAGTTGCAGGTCCCGTTCAGAACCGCCTCAATCCGCACGACCGCGCCATGGGCCCTGGCGCGCCGGACCGTCTCGATCATCGGGACACCGCCGCCGACGCTGGCGGCATAGCGCAGGCGTGCGCCGGCCGCGGCGGCCAGGGCGGTCAGGCCGGGCAGGTCGGCGCCGATGGCCTGTTTGTTGGCACTGACCACATCCACGCCGCGCGACAGGGCCGCCCGGATCAGGGCCAGGCCGTCAGAGGCGTCGGATATGGCCTCGACCAGGATGTCGGGTTCGCGGGCCAGCAGGGCGGCGGGGTCCCGGAGGGCGAGGCCCGCCGGGATGACGGTGTCGCGCGGCCGGGCCGGATCGCGAATCAGCACGCCGACCACCTCGAACCGGGGATCGGCAAGGAGGCGCGGCAGCAGACCGCCGCCCACCACATCGCATCCGGCCAGGGCGATGCGCAGCACGCGCGCCGGGCTGCGGCGCTTTCGGCCCGGGACGGTTTCCGGGCCGGGCACCAGGGTCACCCCCGCGCCGAGCACGGCCGATCCGGACACGGGCTGGAGGGCGATGACGCCGATCGCATCGAGGGCGCCGGACAGGCGGGCCGCTGCGGTTGGGCCGCCACAGGCGACGGCGACGACCCGGCGGCCGCGCCGCACCTCCCGATAGACGGCCGAGGCCGCCTCGACGGGATCGGAGCCATCGAGCTGAAGCAGGGCGACTGGTTCATCCGTATACGGAGCGCCGTTCTGATGCGGGAGGGGCGAGGGGGTCCGGGCAAGGGGCAGTGCGGTCATGGCGGTCTCCTCAGGCGGCTTCGGCGGCCAGCGGCAGCGCAAGGGCATCCAGCGCCGCCGACAGGTCGGCCAGCAGGTCATCCTCATGTTCCAGGCCGATCGACAGCCGGAGCAGGCCGTCGGTGATGCCGGCGGTGATGCGCGCCTCGGGCGTCATGGCGGCGTGGGTCATCAGGGCCGGGTGGGCGATCAGGCTTTCGACCCCGCCCAGGGACTCGGCCAGGGTGAAGACCTTCAGCCGGTCGACAAAGGCCCGGACTGCATGGATGTCATACAGTTCGAAACTGAGCATGGCACCGAAGCCGGACTGCTGCCGGGAGGCGATCTCATGGCCCGGATGCCCGGCGAGGCCCGGATAGTGGACCCCGCGCACGGCGGGCTGTGTCAGCAGCCATTCGGCCACGCGGCCGGCGGTCGCCTGCTGGCGCTCGATCCGGGCGAACAGGGTGCGGACGCCCCGCAGGGTCAGCCAGGCGTCAAACGGCGACCCGGTAACGCCGAGGCAATTGGCCCACCAGGTCAGCCGCTCCAGATCGGCGGGGTCCCTTGCCACCACACAGCCGCCGACCACGTCGGAATGGCCGTTGATGTATTTGGTGGTCGAATGGATCACCAGATCGGCCCCCAGCGCGATCGGCTGTTGCAGGGCGGGTGACAGGAAGGTGTTGTCCACCGCCGCCTTGCAGCCGACGGCATGGGCCCGGGCGCAGAGGTCGGCCACGTCCACCACCCGCATCAGGGGATTGGACGGGGTCTCGATCAGGATCAGTTTCGGCTTCAGGGCGAAGGCGGCGTCCAGGGCGGCGCGATCGTTCTGGTCGACGAACTGCACCCTGAAATGGCCACGGCCGGCGCGGGCGCAGAGCAGGCGGTGCGTACCGCCGTAGAGGTCATGCGGGGCGATCAGCAGGTCACCGGGCTCAAGGGGGAAGAGCGCCAGATCGACGGCCGCCATGCCGGTGGCGGTCACCACCGCGCCGCAGCCCCCCTCGAGTTGCGCCAGGGTTTCGCCGAGCATGTCACGGGTGGGATTGCCCGAGCGGGTGTAGTCGTAGCGCCGCTTACCCTCCAGGCCGTCGAAACTGTAGTTCGAGGACAGATAGAGCGGCGGCATCACCGCACCGTGCGCCGGATCGCTGTTCACGCCGTAACGGGCGGCGGTCGTACAGGGGTGGGGGTCGGACGGACAGGTCATGCGGCGATCTCCTGGGTCGGAAGGGAAAGGGTGCTGAGGATGTCGTGCAGGGCGTGGCTGACCCGCTCGCGTTCCTTCAGGAAGGCGTCGTGGCCGAAGATCGAGGGGGCCTCGATGAAGCGGCGCAGGTTCGGGGCGCCGGCAGCCAGGTCGCGACTGTCCTCGATCGGAACCAGCCGGTCCGAGGTGAAACCGATGACGGTGAGGGGGCAGCGGATCGCCCCGGGCGCGACGGTGTGCCGATCCAGTGAATCCGACAGGGCGATCCAGCGTGCGGCGTCGGTCACGTCGCTGTAGGCGGCGCCGCGGGCGATCAGATAGTCGCAGACCGGATAGGGATCACCGGCCCGGGTGGGCGGGGTCGAGGCGAAGCGCACGCCGAACTCCTCGGCCGTGCGATAGCTGGTCATGGCCAGTTCACGGGCCAGGGCGATCCCCTCGGCCTCCCGACCGCAGTCACGGGCGAAGGCCAGCAGACGGCGCTGCACCCCGCGCAGCGCGGTCGCTGTCGGATGGGTCCGGTGCGCGGCCGAGATCACCGCCAGTTCGCCGATCCACTCCGGAAAGGCCGCCGCAAAGGCCAGACCGATGCAGCCGCCATAGGAGGCGCCGATAAAGAGGTCGACCCTCGGCTCTCCGATCCCGTCCAGCAGCCGGGCCAGCAGCCGGGCCTGGTCCGTGGTGGTCAGGGTGACCTCGGTCTCTCCGGTGCCGGGCGCGAGGTCAAAGGCCAGCACCCGCAGGCCGTCCAGATCGATCGGGCCGCCGGCCCTGACCGCCCAGGGCCACCAGCGCGTCGCGAAGCGCCCGCCGGAGATACCGCCGGCGACGACCACGAGGGGGCCCTGGCCCGGGCCGTGCAGCCGGCCGACGATCTCCGACGCGGCCAGCCGTTGGCCGGACTCCAGCCGAAATTCGGCGGCGATGGGCACCCGGACATCCTGTCCCGGCGCATCGTCAAAATGTCTCTTGGTGGACGCCACGGTCCGCTCCGCTCTCGCTCAGCGAAACCGGAGGGGCAGACCAATTCTTGCGTGACAGACCCGTGAAGTCAGCCGGTCCCCGGACGTAAGGGAACCGTCGCTTCACTCATCTCTCGCGGCTTCCGGGGAGGCCTCGCAGGAGTTGGCACCATCTCCGGGACTGGGTCGTCCCGGAAGGTTGCCCCGGCATCAAAGGGCCTATCCCTCCGCCGGTCTTGATGAGTGACTTCAAGGTGTCGAAGACTTCCGGTGCCGTCAATCCCCCTTGTTGCGGTGCGAAAGGAGGTCGGCCGTCAGGGCCGGGCGACCGGGTGATGGTCCGGTTCAGGCTTGTCGACAGATGATGACATCGCCATAGACTGGCGGCTCAGGGGCTAGTCGGGAGGAGCAGGCCATTGTTTTGCCAAGTCACGCCCCGGCCGAGGAATGCCGAGGCGACCCGCGCCGCCATCCTGACGGCCGCCCGGGAGCGTTTCTCGCGCGAGAGTTATGACGATGTCGGCATGCGCGATATCGCCGGGGATGTGGGCGTGGATGCGGCCCTGGTGTCCCGCTATTTCGGCTCCAAGGAAGACCTGTTTCTCAAGGTGCTGGAACACTGCGGCGACGCCCCTGACCTGATGGACGGGGATCGCGCCACCTTCGGCGACCGGGTCGCCCGGGAAGCCATTTTCGGCAGCGAACATGACGGGCAGCTGGAGCATCTGCTGGTGCTGTTGCGGTCGATCGGCTCGGCCAAGGCCAGCGAACTGGTGCGGCGCACGGCGGACGAAAGCTTCTTCGGTCCCTTCCAGGCCTGGATCGGCGGGAGCGACGCCCCCGTGCGGGCGCGCCTGGCGGCGGCCTTCATCATGGGCATGGAGGTCAGCCGTGAGCTGACCGGCGGACAGACCCTGACCCGCGAACAGTCCGAAAACATGCAAGCGCGAATGGCGGCAATCCTTCAGGACATCATTGACGGCTGACAGCGGTTTCGGCTGCCGGGGCCTGGCCGCGCGGCTGGAATTTCCGGATCACGCCGGACCAGGTCATCAGTATCCGCTCGCCGGCATGGATTTGGCCGCGGACGAAGATCAGGCTCTTGCCGGCGCGAACCACCTCGCCGGTCGCCTCGACCAGTTCCCCCACCCAGGCCGCATCGATGAAGGTGGAGTCCAGCGACACGGTCACCCCCGACGCCCCCTCCATCTCCTGATAGGCGATCTGGAACAGGGCGATGTCGGCGAAGGTCATCAGACAGCCGCCGTGCATCCGGTGCCCGGCATTCATGTGTTTGGCCTCGGCGCGGAAGGCGCAGCGCATCCGCCCGTCCGCGTCCGGGCGGAAATAGAAGGGGCCGACCACCTGATCGAAGGTGCCCTGCAGGTCGTACATCTGCCAGCCGGCGAACTCGCCTTCGGTGACGGTGACTTTCTGAACCATGCGGACCCTGCCTTCTTATTGCTCTCGCAATGCAGCATATAGGCACGATGAGCGACCCCATCGAATCCGCCATCTTCGAAAAACTGGCGAAGGCCGACCCCAAGGGCGTCGGCGGCAAGAGCATTGAACCGGCCGATGTGGCCAAGGCACTCCAGCCCGAGCAGTGGCAGCGAATGCTGCCCAAGGTGCGCCACAGCGCCCTGGCCCTGATGCGGCAGGGGAAGCTGACCATCACCAAGAAGGGCAAGCCGGTCGATCCCAATGCCTTCAAGGGGGTGATCCGCCTGCGCCTGCCGACCGAGGCCGAAACCGCCGCGGCTCTGGCGGCCCTGCCGCCGGCCGTCGAGGACGATGACGACTTCGCCTGATCATGCCTGGTTGGCAGGGTGAGGCCATGATGCGGTCCTGCGCAGCCTTGTTTGCGGTCCTGGCGCTCGCCGCCTGCGCCACGCCCGCCATCCAGCGGCCCCTGACCCCGCCGCCGGGCTTCACCGGTCCCGCCGTCGAGGCCGGTGGTCTGCGGATGGACGACGGTGCCCGCCTGCCGCTGGCGCGCTGGACGCCGGAAACGGGTGAACCCTGGGCCGTCATCATTGCCCTGCACGGCATGAATGACAGTCGCGCCGCCTTCCGGCTGGCCGGGCCCTGGTGGGCCGAGCGCGGGATCGAGACCTGGGCCATCGACCAGCGCGGCTTCGGCGAGGCGCCCGGCCGCGGCGTCTGGGCCGGAGAGGCGCGGATGACCGAAGACCTGCGCACCGCCGTCGCCCTGGCTCGCGCCCGTTATCCGCGCGCCGTCATCGCCGTCGCGGGCGAGAGTATGGGCGGGGCGGTGACCATCGCGGCCTTCGCCTCCGGCAGACCGCCCGACGCGGACCGGGTCATCCTGCTGGCCCCGGCCGTCTGGGGCTGGTCGGCGCAGGGACCGGTCAACGCCGCCGGCCTGTGGATCGCCGCCCGCACCATGGGCGAGCGGGCCGTGGAGGCACCGGAGTGGGCGGTGCGTGCCTTTCCAGCCTCCGACAACCGGCTGGAGCTGTTCCGTAACGGCCGCGATCCCAACAGCCTGATCTCGACCCGGTTCGACGCGCTCTATGGTCTGGTCGATCTGATGGAGACCGCCTCGATGCGGCTGGGTCAGGTGCGGGCCCCAACCCTGCTGCTGTACGGGGCCAATGACAATGTGATCCAGCGCGACCCCATGCGGCTGGCGCTGGAGCGGGCGGGCGAGCGGCCCGGATTCCGGACCGGCTTCTATCCGGACGGCTGGCACATCCTGAACCGCGACCTCCAGGCCGAGGTCATGTACCGCGACGTCGAAGCCTGGCTCAGCGACGCGGCGGCACCGCTGCCGTCCGGGGCGGGCGCTGTGCTGTCGGCCTTGCAAGAGGCGGGGCGGGACGCCGACTAGGCGCTCGCCGGCCGCTCTTCGAGATCCTCCCGGGATGCGACCGGACGCGGTGTTCCGACATTCCAGACGAGACCGACTTTCTCCATCGCCCGAATGACGGCCCAGCCGGGATCGACCTGCCCGGGCTCAAGACCGATCCGCGCGGATTCCGGGAAGGCATGGTGGTTATTGTGCCAGCATTCCCCGTAGGTCAGCAGCCCTAGGCCCGGGAGATTCGAGGCCTGGACCGAGGCTCCCCTGACGTTCCACCGACCGGCGCCCGGGTTGTGGCAGAAATAGGTGATCGTCCAGTGGCCGACGGTACTGACCAGCACGCGTGCGCATACGCCCCAGACCACCCACGGCCATCCACCGATCAGGAACAGGACGATCGCCAGCGGCACCTGCTGCCAGCGCCAGGTCGTTTCGAGGAATCGGTAGAACCCGTCGTCGGCAATTCGTGGCTCGATCCGCAGAACAGGCGGGCGGTCAAATCTGAACCGGTAGAACAACTGCCAGCTGAGGTCGCGAAACAGACCGCGCCGGTGGGAGAAGAAGTCGTGGCAGGCCGGCTGCCGCTGCGCCCAGTCACGCATGTCATGGACCTTGATGATTCCCATGGGCCCCGCCACGCCGACGATCACGCCGACGTAGATCAGAAACCGTTCCAGGGGCTTCCCGCACTGGAAGGCGCGGTGGATGAGCATCCTGTGCATGCCGACGCTGTGCCCGATCAGCAGCGTCAGATAGGTCGTGACGAGAAACAGGACGAAAGCGGACCATGAGAAAAACAGCGGACCGCCGATGATCGTGATTCCCAGCAAGCCGCCATTCCATAGCGCCTTGGGCCAGTCGATGACGGGGGTGCCTTCGGTCGGACTGGCGTTCGTGCCGTCTACGCGCAGGACCGGCTTCATCATCGCGACGCTCCCCTTTTCAGGCGGCATCCATAGCCGATGCAGCGATGCGTGTCCGACCCCACCCGTCGCGAAACCGCCATGCTTGCCCTGTTAAGCGTCACCGCGTATCAGCCGCCAAAATAAAAAATACCCCGGGAGACGCTCAAATGAGCATGACGCTGTTCGATTCCCCGTCGTTCGCGAACCACGAAGGCGTGCACGCCTTCTTTGACGAAAAGACCGGCCTGCGCGCCATCGTCGCGGTTCATTCCACGGCGCGCGGCCCGGCCTGTGGCGGTACCCGGATGTGGAACTATGCGTCCAGCGCCGAGGCGCTCGAGGATGTGCTGCGTCTGTCCAAGGGCATGAGCTACAAGAATGCGGTCGCCGATCTGGAGATGGGCGGCGGCAAGTCGGTCATCATCGGCGATTCCCGGACCCAGAAGACGCCCGAGCTGTTCCGCGCCTTCGGCCGGGCGGTCGATGCCCTGGGCGGCCTCTACTATGCGGCGGAAGACGTCGGCGTGTCGGTGTCCGACATCGCCGAGGCCCGCAAGGTCACCCCGTTTGTGCTGGGCCTGAACGACGGTCCGGAGGCTTCGGGCGACCCCAGCCCGGTCACCGCCGAGGGCGTCTATCGCTCATCCCTGGCCGTCGCCCGCCGGCTCTGGAAACAGGATGACCTGACCGGCCTGACCGTTTCGCTGCAGGGCATCGGCCATGTCGGCGGCTATCTGGCTGACAAGCTGCACGCCGCCGGTGCGAAACTGGTCATGACCGACGTCAATACCGCCCTGCTGGCCGAGGTCGCGGCCCGCACCGGTGCGGAGATCGTGACCCCCGACGCCATCTATGACGTCAAGGCCGACATCTATGCCCCCTGCGCCCTCGGTGCGACGCTGAACCCCCAGACGCTGGACCGGCTGACGGTCAAGGCCGTGGTCGGCGCCGCCAACAACCAGCTGGCCACCCCGGATATCGGCCGGATGCTGTTCGAGCGCGGCGTGCTCTATGCGCCCGACTATGTCGTCAACGGCGGCGGTATCATCAATGTCGCCTCCGAGCTGCGCGCCCGCCAGACCGGCACCGCCTATGACCCGGCCTGGGTAGAGGCCAAGCTGTCGCGCCTGATGGAAACCTTCGAGGAGGTGCTGGACCGTTCGGCCGCCGAGCAGCGCCCGACGCACCAGATCGCCGACGCCATCGCCGAGGCCCGTATCAACGCCGCCCGCGACGCCAAGGCCGAGCAGCGCCAGGCGGCCTGACGGCCGGATTCGCGCGCGGGGCGCATACGGAACACTATGGCGCATGCTTCCCGTTCTGATTCGGGCTGAGGCGCCATGACCGCAACTGCCGTGACCTCCTCCAGGGGCCGTTCCTTCGATCCGCTGCTGATCGTGATGGCGGTCGGATTCGTAATGGCCGTCGGGGCCCTGGCCTATCCGGCGTTCCGAGCCGATCCGACGAGTGCGCCCGGTCTGGTGCTGATCTTCACCGTCGGGGCCGTGGCCCTGATCGGCCTGTTCGCCTTCGCCCGTGGCGAGTCGCGCAAGCCCCTCGGCGACGCGACGGTCGAGCTGCTGGACGCCATGGGCGAGCCGGCGGCGCTGGTCTGGTCGACAGGGCAGGTGCTGGCGTTCAACGGGGCCTGGGCCGAGGCCAACGGCGCCACGGTCGCCCTGCCGAAGGGCAAGTCCGCCTCGGCCCTCTATATGGCGTTCGCCCAGGCCCGCGCGGGCGAACAGGGCCGCGCCATTGTGGTCATCGGCGATCGCGAACAGGAGGTCCTGATCGGACTGGCCGGGGAGGGGCGGTTCCTCGTCCGCGCCGCGCCCGAGGCCGTGCTGCCGGTCGGCACGGCCGTCTCGCCCCGTCATGCCGCGACCTCCAATGCGGTCGAGAGCCGGGCCATGGCCGCCGGTGCGCCCTTCGGCTCCGCCGTGATCGCCGCCGATGACCTGTTCTCCGGCAAGGTGGAGGAGGCCAACGCCGCCCTCGCCGTCCTCACCGGTCCCGCCGCCGCCCGCGACGCCGCCTTCGGCCATCTGTTTGATCCGGCCGGTGTCGCCGAGGCGCGGCTGAAGCTGGACAGCGGCTCATCGGGCCCGATCGAACTGGTCGCCCGCGCCCATCCCGACCGGATGCTGCATCTTTATGTCGCCCCCGAGGGGGATCGCCGTCGTGTCTGGCTGTTCGATGTCTCGGCCCAGAAGTCGATGGAGCTGCAGCTGTCGCAGGCCCAGAAGATGCAGGCCGTGGGCCAGCTGGCCGGCGGTGTGGCGCACGATTTCAACAACCTTCTGACCGCCATACAGCTGCAGCTGTCGGGCCTGCTGGAGCGCCATCCGGTCGGTGATCCCTCCTATGAGGGGCTCAACGAAATCCGCCAGACGGCCATCCGTGCCGCCGATCTGGTGCGCAAACTGTTGGCCTTCTCGCGCAAGTCGACCGTGCGGCGCGAGCGGCTGGACCTCGGTGAACTGGTCGGCGAGTTCGCGGTCCTGCTGCGCCGCCTGCTGCGCGAGGATGTGCGGCTGGAAACCGACTATGGCCGCGACCTGCCGGTGGTGCTGGCCGACAAGAGCCAGCTCGAGACGGCGGTGATGAACCTGGCCGTCAATGCCCGGGACGCCATGCGCGGCGTGGTGGAGCCGGGCGCGGGCGTGGTCACCATCCGCACCGCCCGTCTGACCGCCGACGAGGCCCGTCTGTTGGGCTGGAGCGCGGCCCCCACCTCCGCCGTCGCCCTGATCGAGGTGGCCGACAGCGGGCCGGGCGTCCCGCCCGAACTGCTCGACAAGATCTTCGAGCCCTTCTTCACCACCAAGGCGGTAAACGAGGGCACGGGCATGGGCCTGGCCACGGTCTACGGCATCGTCGAACAGGCGGGCGGCCATATCAATGTGTCGAACGCCGCGGCGGGCGGGGCCGTCTTCCGCATCTTCCTGCCCGAGGCGGCCGAGGCCGAACTGGCGGCGGTTCCGGTGGTCGAGAAGGTCGCGAAGGCGCCGAGGGACCTGTCCGGCGCGGGCCGTATCCTGTTCGTGGAGGACGAGGCCGCCGTGCGCGGCATCGCGGCCCGCCTGCTGCGTCAGCGCGGCTATGAGGTGATCGAGGCCGAGGATGGCGAACAGGCCCTCGAACTGGCCGAACAGCACGCGGGCACCATCGACATGATGATCTCCGACGTCATCATGCCCGGTCTGGACGGTCCGGCCCTGCTGAAGAAGGCGCGGCAATACCTCGGCGACGCCCCGGTCCTGTTCATCTCGGGCTATGCCGAAAGCGACTTTTCCGACCTGCTCCAGGACGAGGCCGGTGTGTCCTTCCTGCCCAAGCCGCTGGACATCAAGACCCTCGCCGAGCGCGTGAAGCAGGAACTCCACGCCGGCTGAAGCATCCGTAACTTGCCATTCGTGGCCGGGCGGCGTCCTCTGTCGTTTCGTGCCAAGGGAGCTTGCCGCCATGATGATCGATCGCCGCCGTCTTATGTTCACCGCTGCCGCCGGCGCGGGTCTCGCCGCCTGTGGCCAGGCCCTGGCGCAGACGCCCGGCGGCTCGGCCTCCGCCGCCCTGACGGCCCTGATGAACGGGATCGTCCAGACCTTCCTGCTGCAGTCGCCCGAGACCCTGACCGGACTGGGCATGGACAAGGGCCCGATGGCGGCCATGAAGTCCCGCCTCGATGACCGGTCCCAGGCCAAGATCGACGCCGACCGGGCGGTGTTCCGGGCGCAGATGGACCAGCTCAAGGCCATCGACCGCAATGCCCTGCCCGAGACCGAGGGCGTCTATCACGATACCCTGACCTTCTTCGGCGACACCCAGATCATGGGCGAGCGCTTCCCCTATGGCGGCGGCGGCTTCGGCCCCGCGCCCTATACGATCTCGCAGCTGACCGGGTCGTACCAGGGCCTGCCCGACTTCCTCGATACCCAGCATTCGATCGAGACCGCCGAGGATGCCGAGGCCTATCTGGCGCGTGTCGCCGCCTTCCCGACGGCCCTGGATCAGGAGACCGCCCGGATGCAGGCCGATTTTGCGGCCGGTGCCGTGCCGCCGGACTTCGTCATCGACAAGACCCTGCTCCAGCTGGCCAACCTCTATGAAACGCCTGCCGACCGGATGGTCCTGACGACCTCCATCGTGCGGCGGACGGGCGAGAAGAACATCGCCGGCGACTGGGCGGCCCGGGCACAGCGGATCGTCGAGGGCGAGGTCTATCCGGCCCTGCGCCGCCAGGCCGAGGCCATGCGCGCCCGCCGTGCCGAAGCGACCCACGACGCCGGCGTCTGGCGGCTGCCGGACGGCGAGGCCTATTACGACTGGGGCATCCGCAGCTATACCACCTCGACCCTGTCCGGTGCCGAGATCCATGAACTCGGCCTGCAACAGGTGGCGGAACTCTCGGCCCGGGCCGATGTCCTGCTCAAGGCCCAGGGCCTCACCCAGGGCACGGTCGGCGAGCGTATCGCCGCCCTCGGTCGGGACCCGAGCCAGCTCTATCCGAACACCGATGCAGGCAAGGAACAGCTGCTGGCCGACCTCAATGCCCAGATGGCCGACATGGCCAAACGCCTGCCCGAGTATTTCGGCCGGATCCCCGCCTCCACGGTCGAGATCCGCCGGGTGCCGGTCTTCATCGAGGCGGGCGCGCCCGGCGGCTATTACAATTCGCCGGCGCTGGATGGTTCGCGACCCGGTGCCTATTACATCAACCTGCGCGACACCTCGGAATGGCCGCGCATGCAACTGCCGACCCTGACCTATCACGAGGCCTCGCCGGGCCATCACCACCAGATCGCCCTGCAGCAGGAACAGGCCGACCGCCCGCTGCTGATGAAGGTGCTGGGCTTCTCGGCCTATTCCGAGGGCTGGGCCCTGTATTCGGAACAACTGGCCGACGAGATGGGGGTCTATGCCGACAATCCGGTCGGCCAGATCGGCTATCTGCAGTCCCTGCTGTTCCGCGCCACCCGGCTGGTCGCCGACTCGGGGCTCCATCACAAGCGCTGGAGCCGCGAACAGACCATCCGCTACATGGTCGATACCCTGGGCGACTCCGAGACTGCGGTCACGACCGAGGTCGAACGCTACTGCGTCTGGCCGGGCCAGGCCTCCAGCTACAAGGTCGGCCACAACAAATGGGTCGAGCTGCGCGCCCGCGCCCAGGCCGCCCTGGGCAGCCGGTTCGACATCAAGGCCTTCCACGACGCCGGCATGAATGCGGGCGGCGTGCCCCTGACCGTGCTCGACAAGATCATGACCGACTGGATCGCGGCCCAGCGGGGCTGAATGCCTGATGCGGTTTTCCGGGGTTCGCCAGCGGCGGCCCCGGAGCGTTCTTCCTGCCTCGAATGGATATCCCGATGATCGACCGCCGCCGCCTGATGCTGTCCTCCGCCGGCCTCGGCCTGATGGCGGCCATGCCTGCCATGGCCCAGACCGCGGCCCCCACGATGTCGCCGGCCGACGCCCGGCTGGACGCCATGCTCACCCGCTGGTTCGAGGAAAATGTCGACCTGTCGCCGGAATATGCGACCAACCTCGGGCTCGACCGGGGTGCACGCGCCCATCTGGCCGGCAAGCTGCGCCCGCTCGGCCTGGCGGACGCGGAGGCGGACCGCGCCCGCGCCCGCGCCCGCTGGGCCGAGATCCGGACGGTGTCGGACGAGGGCCTGTCGGATCAGGCGAAGGTGTCCCTGGCCGTCTATCGGTTCACGGCGGAAGGCGCGGCCCGGGCCGCCGACATCCCCTATGGCGGCGGTATCGGTCCCTATGTCGTAACCCAGCGGTCGGGGGCCTATTTCTCGGTCCCGGACTTCATGGCCAACCAGCACCGGGTCGAGACAGAGGCCGATGCGGCGGCCTTCATCGCGCGTCTGTCCGCCTTCGCGACCGTGCTGGATCAGGAAAGCGAGCGGATCGCGGCCGACGCCGCCATCGGCGTCAGGCTGCCGTCCTTCCTGATGGACAAGACCCTGACCCAGCTGCGGACGCTCCGCGATACGCCGGCCAATGACATGGCCATGCTGCAGGCGCTGATCCGCAAGACCGGCGAGCGCAACATCGGCGGCGACTGGGGTGCCCGGGCGGCCGGCGTGATCGACACCGAGATCAAGCCGGCCCTGACCCGCCAGATCGCGGTCTTCGAGGCCCAGCGCCCGAATGCGACCGAGGATGCGGGGGCCTGGAAACTGCCGCAGGGCGATACCGTCTATGCTCTGGCCCTGCGCGCCTTCACCACCACCGACTACAGCGCCCAGGACATCCACGACATCGGCCTGCAGCAGGTCGCTGAAATCCAGGCCGAGATCGACACCATCCTCAAGGGCATGGGGATGGCCGAGGGTTCGGTCGGCGCGCGGATCAAGGCGCTCAGCGAGGACCCGCAGCATCTCTGGCCCAATACGGACGAGGCCAAGGTCGAGCTGATCGGCTCACTGAACCAGCAGATGGCCGCGCTGGAGCCGTTGCTGCCGCGGGTGTTCAACACCCTGCCGGGTGCGAAGGTCGAGATCCGCCGGGTGCCGCCCTCGATCGAGCTGGGCGCGCCGGGCGGCTACTATCAGGCCGCCTCGCTGGATGGGTCGCGGCCGGGTGCCTATTACATCAACCTGTCGAACACGGCGAACTGGCCCAAATGGGGCCTGCCGACCCTGACCTATCACGAGGCCTCGCCGGGCCACCATTTCCAGATCACCGTCGCACGCGAGGCGGGCAGCCTGCCGCTGTATCGCCGGGTGGCCGGCAACTCCGCCTTCAACGAGGGCTGGGCCCTGTATGCCGAGCGGGTCGCCGCGGACGATCTGGATGTCTATGCCGGCAATCCGCTGGGTCGGGTCGGCTATCTGCAGTCCTATCTGTTCCGCGCGGTCCGGCTGGTGGTCGACACCGGCCTGCACCACAAGCGCTGGAGCCGCGACCAGGCCATCCGCTACATGATCGAGGAATGCGGCGAGCCGCCCGAGTCGGCCGAGAAGGAGATCGACCGCTACTGCGTCTCGATCGGCCAGGCCTGTTCCTACAAACTGGGTCAGACCGTGATCGCCCGGCTGCGGGCCGAGGCCGAGGCGCGACCGGGCTTCGACCTGAAGGCCTTCCACGACCGGGTGCTGCTGAACGGCTCCGTGCCGCTGGCGGTGCTGGAAGGGCTGATGCGGACCTGAGGGCCCGGACAGGCGGCCTTTACGGGGCTGCGCCCCTTTGCGCCCGCCCGCATGCCCCGCTATACCGCCGCCACACATTCATTCCCAATCAGAGGCGCGAAACCGCATGACCAGGATCAAGGTCGCCAATCCCATCGTGGACATCGACGGCGATGAGATGACCCGCATCATCTGGCAGATGATCAAGGACAAGCTGGTCTTCCCCTTCCTTGATGTCGAGCTCGACTATTACGACCTTGGCATGGAGCACCGCGACGCCACCGACGACCAGGTGACGATCGACGCAGCCCACGCCATCCAGAAGCACGGCGTCGGCGTCAAATGCGCCACCATCACCCCCGACGAGGCCCGGGTGAAGGAGTTCGGCCTGAAGAAGATGTGGAAGTCGCCGAACGGCACCATCCGCAACATCCTGGGCGGCGTGGTCTTCCGTGAGCCGATCATCTGCTCGAACGTGCCGCGCCTGGTGCCCGGCTGGACCCAGCCGATCGTGGTCGGCCGTCACGCCTTCGGCGACCAGTACAAGGCCACCGACTTCCTCGTCCCCGGCCCCGGCAAGCTGATGATGACCTTCACCGGCGACGACGGCCAAGTCATCGAGCATGAGGTGTTCCAGTTCCCGTCGGCCGGCGTGGCCATGGGCATGTACAACCTCGACGACTCGATCACCGAGTTCGCCCGCGCCAGCTTCGCCTTCGGTCTGGGCCGCAATTTCCCGGTCTATCTGTCGACCAAGAACACCATCCTGAAAGCCTATGACGGCCGCTTCAAGGACATCTTCCAGGACGTGTTCGACCGGGAATTCGCCGAAGATTTCAAGGCCGCAGGCCTGACCTATGAGCACCGGCTGATCGACGACATGGTGGCCGCGGCGATCAAATGGTCGGGCGGCTTCGTCTGGGCGTGCAAGAACTACGACGGCGACGTCCAGTCCGACGTCGTGGCCCAGGGCTTCGGCTCGCTGGGTCTGATGACCTCGGTCCTGATGACCCCGGACGGCAAGATCCTCGAGTCGGAAGCGGCCCACGGCACGGTCACCCGCCACTACCGCCAGCACCAGAAGGGCGAGGCGACCTCGACCAACTCCATCGCCTCGATCTACGCCTGGACGCGCGGCTTCTCGCACCGCGCCAAGCTGGACGACAACGCCGAACTGGCCACCTTCGCCGAGACCCTCGAGCGGGTCGTCGTCGAGACCGTCGAGGCCGGCTACATGACCAAGGACCTGGCGCTGCTGGTCGGCGACACCCAGGGCTGGCTGAGCACCGAGGGCTTCCTCGACAAGGTGGCAGAGAACCTCACCGTCGCGATGAAGAAATAGGCCCCGGCCGCGTCGGGTCGGGAGGTCCCGAAGGGCCGACGACCGCGGCCAAACAAGCAGAGGCCCGTCGGACTCGCGTCCGGCGGGCCTTTCGTTTGAGCCCGGCACCGGTTCGTGCATTGATGGGGCCTGTTGAGGGGGAGACGGTCTTGAACACGCCATCCGACGACCATCACCAGCCGGTCTGGGCCCGGAGCCCGAAGCGTCGTGGCGACGGCGGGGGCCTGCTCGGCAGGCTGGTCGGTTTCGTCGTCCTGGCCTCGGTCTTGATCTTCTTCGCCGCGCCCGCCGTGGCCTTCTTCGCCATCCGTTCGGCGGCCGAGACCAGCGACGTCGCCGGTCTGGCGCGACTGATCGACTACCCCGCCGTGCGCCAGTCCCTGAGGCCCCAGCTTGACGGTAACCCGGCGGCGTCCGCGCCCGCGCCGACGTTCCTGGAAGACCCCATCGGCGCGGTAAGACGTCAGATCGAGCAGGCGACCGCGCCCCGCACGCCGGATGTCGACTCCTATCTGACCCCTGCCGCCCTTGCGGCCCTGACCCGGGGCGAGGGACGCTCCGCCTCGCAGTATGTCGACGGCGGCCTGCCGTCACCGGACAATACGAATACCGGCGGTCCGATGCCGAAGCCGGTCTACTGGAGCATCAACCGGGCCCGGTTGAGCGTCGCCGACGAGGGCGGGGCCGAAACCGTGTTCACTTTCGAGCGCAAGGGGCCGTTCGAGTGGATGCTGGTCCACATCGGCCTGCCTGACGGTGTCGCGCCAGTGCCGGAGCCAGTGCCGGCACCGGTGACAGCGCCGCCGGCGCCGATGGTCGGCAAGAGCGGAGCGCGGGGCGGCTGACGGCGGCCCCCTTGGCGGCCCTCCGCGACTCGGGCAACCGTAGCGGCAAGGAGGCGTTACAACGCCAGAGGGTTGAATGAAGAAGTCACTGATCGTCAGCGTTTCTGTCGGGGCCCTGGCCCTCTTCGGTATCGCCTGGGCCGCCGCCCCGGTGCTGACGGCGCAGGCCCTGGTCCGCGCGGCCAAGGCCGGGGATGAGCGCAAGATCGAGGCGCTGGTCGATTTCCCGGCCCTGCGCGAAAGTGTGAAGGCCGAGCTCACTGCCGAGCTCGCGGCGCGGATGAGCCGCGATCCCCGCCTTGCCGACAGCGGGCTCGGCGGTCTCGGCATGATGCTGGCACCGTTGGTCCTGTCCGGCGCGGTAGATGCGGTGGTCACGCCGCGGGTGGTCGCTCACATGGTCACCACGGCCCAGGCTCCCCATGCGGCCCGCGGTCCGGAGCCCGAACCGGCCGGGGACAAGGCCGCCGGCGACGACATCCATCAGGCCTGGGGCTTTCGCAGCCTGAATGAATTCGCCGTCACCCTGACGGATCGCGACCAACCCGATGACCACCTCGCCCTGATCCTTGAGCGGCGTGGCCTGTTCGACTGGAAGCTTGCGGCCGTGGACCTGCAGACCGGGGCGGGAGCCTAGCCCGCCAGCGCCGTCCGGATCGCCGCCAGACCGTCTTCCGCCTTCGACCCGTCGGGCGCGCCGCCCTGGGCGAAGTCCGGCTTGCCGCCGGCCCCCTGTCCACCCATGGCGATGACGGCGGCGCGGGCGAGGTCGGCGGCGTTGACGCGTTCGATGATGTCACTCGTCGCGGCCACGGTGACCGCCGCCTTGCCGTCGGTGCCGCCGATCAGGGCGACGACGCCGGAGCCGCCCTGTTTCCTGAAGTCCTCGGCCACGCCGCGCAGGCCCTTGCCGTCGACGCCGTCGAGGATGCGGGCGATGACCGCTCAACCGGCTTGGGCTGACAATGCCCCGCGCGGCTCTCTATAGCTCACTAGCTCGGTACTGCCTATCCCATGGCAAGAATGAAGCCGGAAACGACAATGGAAAATAAGACAACGTAGAGAAGATAATAGCCAAATGTGGACCACAGGGAGCGATCGTAGAGAAGTTTCCATGCCTGAATGTAAAGAAAAACTACTCCGTATAACACCCTTTCGGCCCCGTCAGTGATGTTAGCGTAAGTAGCCAAGATACCATAAAACAACGTCAGCCATGGATAGAATATCGCCGTCAATGCAATGTTTACGATCATGAACTGGCCAAACGAAACGCCCTTCTTGCCGATGTTCAGCAGAAGGTGAAGAGGCCAGCCCGTCAGCGCGAGAAGGGTGACAAGCGCCGCGAGTACAATAGCCTCCGAAAGGCCCGGAAACGTCGGGTTTAAGGGGTTCGATTCCGAAGGAAAGAAGTACTCTACAATTGTTGCCAAAAAGATTGCCGACGCTGCAAAGGCAATGGCCCGGGAAAACGTGAATCTTCGCTCTTTAACTTCAGCAACCAACATCACCGGATTCATGGCGGTTGGCATAAAGCGGAAATAGTCAACAACGGGCCCGAACAGACCGGCCGATAAACCCGAAACCACGGTGTCCTTGCCGATTGCAGCACCGCATTGACCGCAGAATTTTCCAACTGCCATCTGTCCGCAGGCGGAACAAGCTACCGACATTCCCCATCCCCTGTCTACTTTAGGCCAAGATCACGCTACATTGCTTTCTTGACCTGCGCTAGGCTATGCTCTCACTCCGATTGGCGCTCGTCTGCATCCCGCAGTTGCAACGCGAACGTGTCCAGCCGTGGAAAACGGTCTTGTGCCATGAGGCATGCGAGCCCTTTGCGAGCAGGCGGATGGGTTCTGGAAGCGGGCGAGGTCGGTGGGGCGTGAAGAACCCTTCCGTCTCTCGGCTACGCTCCGAGCCTTGAGGATCGGCTCGTATACGAGCCGACCGCAAGCCCCATCGCGCCGCGAGGGGGAGGAGACGTGGCGGTTACCCCGCCAGTGTCGCCCGGATCGCGGTCAAACCATCCTCGGCTTTCGAGCCGTCCGGCGCGCCGCCCTGGGCGAAGTCCGGCTTGCCGCCGGCCCCCTGTCCACCCATGGCGATGACGGCGGCGCGGGCGAGATCGGCCGCATTGACCTTGCCGGCCATGTCACTGGTCACGGCGACGGTGATGGCGGCCTTGCCTTCGGTCACGCCGATGAGGGCCACGACGCCCGAACCGACCTGGGTGCGGAACTCCTCGGCCACGCCGCGCAGCCCCTTGCCGTCGACGCCGTCGAGGACGCGGGCGATCAGTTTGACGCCGTTGATCTCTTCCGGCGCGGCATTGGCGGCAGCGCCGCCGCCGCCGAGGGCCAGTTGCTTCTTCAGCTCGGCGACCTGTTTCTCCAGCGCGCGGCGGTCGGCGGTCAGGGCCTCGACACGGGCTGGAACGTCGGCGGTCTGGACCTTGAACGACTGGGCCAGCGATTTCGCCACCCCGGCCTGGGCCAGCAGGAACTGACGGGCGGCTTCGCCGGTCAGGGCCTCGATCCGGCGCACGCCGGCGGCGATGCCGGTCTCGGAGACGATCTTGAACAGGGCGATGTCGCCGGTGCGGGCGACATGGGTGCCGCCGCACAGTTCGACCGAATAGGGCTTGTCGGCCCGGACCAGGTCGCGGCCGAGGGTCAGCACCCGGACCTCGTCGCCGTATTTCTCGCCGAACAGGGCGACGGCACCGGCGGCGATGGCTTCCTGCGGGCCCATCATCTTCGTATCGGCGGGCAGGTTCTGGCGGATGACGGCATTCACCTCATCCTCCATCCGCGCCAGTTCGTCCTCGGTCACCGGGGCGTTGTGGCTGAAGTCGAAACGCAGGCGTTCGGCGTCGACCATCTGGCCCTTCTGCGCCACATGGCCGCCCAGCACATTGGCCAGGGCCTTGTGCAGCAGGTGGGCGGCCGAGTGGTTGGCGCGGGTGGTCAGGCGGGCGGCCGCGCTGGACCGCAGCTGCGCCCGGGCACCGATGGCCAGCACGCCCGCGGTCACTTCGATCCGGTGGGCGAACAGGTCACCGGCATGTTTCTGGACATCGAGGACCGTGGCCGAGCCCTGCTGGCCCGAGGCATCGGTCCATTCGATCTCGCCGCGGTCGCCGGCCTGGCCGCCGCCTTCGCCATAGAAGGGGGTCTGGTCGAACAGGACCTCGGCGGTCTGGCCGGTGGACAGTTCGTCCACGGACGAACCGTCCCGAACGATGGCCAGAAGCTCGCCCGAGCCCTCGACGGCGTCATAGCCGGTGAAGACGGTGGGGCCGAGGCGGTCACGCAGGGCCAGCCATTCGCCGGTCGAGGCCGTCTGGCCCGAGCCGGTCCAGTGCTCGCGGCTGCGGGCCTTCTGTTCGTTCATGGCGGCGTCAAAGGCGTCGGTGTCGACGGTGAAGCCGCGGCGGCGGGCCTCGTCCTGGGTCAGGTCGAGCGGGAAGCCGTAGGTGTCATAGAGGGTAAAGGCGGTCTGGCCCGACAGCACCCCGCCCTCGCTGAGGTCGCGTGACGCGTCCTCCAGCAGGCCCATGCCGCGGCCGAGCGTGGTGCGGAAGCGGATCTCTTCCTGCTTCAGCGTATCCTCGACGAAGGCCTGGGCACGCTTCAGCTCGGGGAAGGCCTCGCCCATCTCGTTGACGAGGGTCGGCACCAGCCGGTGCATCAGGGGGTCGGCGGCGCCCAGCAGGTGGGCGTGGCGCATGGCGCGGCGCATGATCCGGCGCAGGACATAGCCGCGGCCCTCGTTCGAGGGGGTGACGCCGTCGGCGATCAGGAAGGACGAGCTGCGCAGGTGGTCGGCGATGACCCTGTGACTGGCGGCCATGTCGCCGTTCGGATCGGTCGAGGTGGCCTCGGCCGAGGCCGTGATCAGGGTCTGGAACAGGTCGGTGTCGAAGACCGAATTCTTGCCCTGCAGGACCGAGGCGATCCGCTCCAGGCCCATGCCGGTGTCGACCGACGGCTTCGGCAGGGAGCGGACGATCTCGTCATTCTCCTTCTCGAACTGCATGAAGACGTTGTTCCAGATCTCCACGAACCGGTCGCCGTCCTCATCGGGCGAGCCGGGCGGGCCGCCGGGGACGTGGTCGCCGTAGTCCCAGAAGATTTCCGTGCACGGACCGCAGGGGCCGTTGTCGCCCATGGCCCAGAAATTGTCCGAGCCGGCGATGCGGATGATCTTGTCGTCGCCGAAGCCGGTGACCTTCTTCCAGATCGCCGCAGCCTCGTCGTCGTCGATATAGACCGTGACCAGCAGCCGCTTCGGGTCGAGGCCGAAATCCCGGGTGACCAGGGTCCAGGCGCGATCGATCGCATGTTCCTTGAAATAGTCGCCGAAGGAGAAATTCCCCAGCATTTCGAAGAAGGTCAGGTGACGGGCGGTGTAGCCGACATTGTCCAGATCATTGTGCTTGCCGCCCGCGCGGACGCATTTCTGCGAGCTGGTGGCGCGTGGGTAGGGCGGGGTCGAGGCGCCGGTGAAATAATCCTTGAACGGCACCATGCCCGCATTGACGAACAGCAGGGTCGGATCGTTCTGCGGCACCAGCGGCGCGGAGTGGACCTTCTCGTGCCCGTCGGCGGCGAAATAGTCGAGGAAGGTCGAGCGGATCTGTTTGAGGCTGGACATGGCGGTGTGCGTTCGGTCGGGGGAGATACGGGGAAGGGGCGTCATATAGGGGTTTCAGCCCCAATGCATCACCCGCCCGTGATCGTACCCGTGATCGCTGCGGTCGGCGGCCGGGAGGGCACCGATGGCGTGTGGGCACTCCAGGGGTGTAGGATGGGGCCATGTCGAAGCTTGAGGTCTGGTTTGACGGCGATTGCCCGCTGTGTCGGCGCGAAATCGCCGTGATGCGCCGGCTGGACCGGCGGGGGGCGATTGTCTTTACCGATGTGGCCGTCGGTAGCGGGCACTGCCCCATCGACCGGGCTGAGCTACTGGCCCGGTTCCATGCGCGGGAGGACGGGGTCATGCTGTCGGGCGCCGCCGCCTTTGCCGCCATGTGGCGCGCCATTCCCCTGTTGCGGCCCCTCGGGCTGGCGGCCCGCAACCGGACGGTGCTCGGAGCACTGGAGCGGCTCTACCTCGCCTTCCTGCGGGTCCGCCCGGCCCTGACGCGGGCGCTTCGCCGGTAAGGCGGGGCCCGCAAAAAAAGGGCCGCCCGGTCCGGGTGGAGACCAGGCGGCCCGCTCCGTCCGGCCCGGCCCTGCGGGGGTCGGAGGCGGGTCGCGGGACCCGGCCGGAGAAGGTTCATGCCTCCACCGCAGGGGCGGAGGTGTGTCGACGGAGCCGATCCGCCGACGGGACTACGCACAGCGTGGTGGAGGGGTTTGATCGTGGCTCCGGCGCGAGGGCGTCGTCGGCCGCATGCGACCGTCTCCAACCCTCCGCCGTCGTTCCGACGGTCCCCCTCCCCGGAAGGGGAGGGGTGTCCGGTCCTAGCCCTCGAGGTCCTGGCCTTCGTCCGGTTCGGGCGTGCCCAGCAGCTCTTCGGCGATCTTGCTGGTCGAGGCGCGCACGGCCTTCTCGATCGAGTCGGCGATGTCCGGATTGGCCTTGAGGAAGGCGCGCACATTCTCGCGGCCCTGGCCGATGCGCTGGCTGTCGTAGGAGAACCAGCTACCCGACTTCTCGACGATCCCGGCCTTGACGCCCAGGTCGATGATCTCGCCCAGTTTGGAGATGCCTTCGCCGTACATGATGTCGAAGATGACCTCGCGGAACGGCGGGGCGACCTTGTTCTTGACCACCTTCACCCGGGTGGTGTTGCCGACGACTTCGTCGCGGTCCTTGATCGCGCCGGTGCGGCGAATGTCGAGGCGAACCGAGGCGTAGAATTTCAGCGCATTGCCGCCCGTCGTGGTTTCCGGCGAGCCGTACATGACGCCGATCTTGTGGCGGATCTGGTTGATGAACAGGACGATGCACTGCGACTTGTTGATCGAGGCGGTCAGCTTGCGCAGGGCCTGGCTCATCAGACGGGCCTGCAGGCCGGGCAGGCTGTCGCCCATTTCGCCCTCGATCTCGGCGCGCGGCGTAAGCGCCGCGACGGAGTCGACCACCACAATGTCCACGGCGCCGGAACGCACCAGGGTGTCGACGATCTCCAGTGCCTGTTCACCCGTATCGGGCTGCGACACCAGCAGGTCGTCGAGGTTGACGCCCAGCTTCTGGGCATAGCCGGGGTCGAGCGCATGTTCGGCGTCGACAAAGGCGGCGGTGCCGCCGGCCTTCTGGATTTCGGCCACGGTGTGCAGGGCCAGGGTCGTCTTGCCCGAGCTTTCCGGCCCGAACACCTCGATCACCCGGCCGCGCGGCAGGCCGCCGATGCCCAGGGCCATGTCGAGGCCCAGGGAGCCGGTCGAAACCGAAGGAATGGCTTCGGTCACGCCGTTCTTGCCCAGTTTCATCACCGAGCCCTTGCCGAAGGCGCGGTCGATCTGGGCGATCGCCGCCTCCAGAGCCCGCTGTTTGTCGCCGTCGTCCCGCGTCACCAATTTCAGATTCGCCTGAGCTGCCACCTTGCCACTCTCCTTTGCCATGATTCCCGTCTGGTTCCGGGAGAGACCCGCCTGGACCCGCTCCCTGTTGAGCGGCAGTTAGTACACGGTTTGTTCCGGTTGCCAATATGTTCTTTTTTGACGGTCCGGGCGTTCCTGCGAGGATGCGACCGAATTTGACGTAGCGTCTGGCCGGGGCCTTCGGTTGTGGATCCACGACCTGAAGGTCGGTCGCCTCAGCCGCCGGGTGCCCCCGGCTGCAGAGTGTGGTCTGTCGAACGCAGGATCGGGGGTGATGCCGTCCTTGCCATTGTCATTTCAACGCAAGACGAATCATATTCCGTTCTTGCCGCCAATCCTCACCGGATTGGGCTAGGTGATGGTTGGGGCAGGCCTTGGGCCGCGCCGGGGGGCGTCATGCGTTTGACCTGTTACGATATGGACGAGGACGGCGTCGCCTTGATGTCGGCCATCGTGAACAGTCCGATCGCTTCGGTCATCAGTAACCCGCGCCTGCCGGACAATCCCATCATCGGGGTCAACAAGGCGTTTTGCGACCTGACGGGTTACGGCACGGACGAGATCCTGGGACGAAACTGCCGCTTTCTCGCCGGGCCGGCGACGGAGCCCTGGCTGACGGACCGGATTCGCCAGGGCACGCTGAACCGGAAGCCGACACTGGTGGAGATCCTGAACTACAAGCGCTGCGGCACGCCGTTCCGGAACGCTGTCCTGGTGGCACCCATATTCCTGCCGAACGGGGAGCTGGAGTATTTCCTCGGCTCCCAGGTCGAACTGGATGAAGGCGCGACCGGCCCCCTGTCCTGCCGACACCAAAGGGCGCGCGAAATCGTCGGGACGCTTTCGCCACGTCAACGCGAAGTCCTGCAGCAGATATCAGCCGGATATCGCAGCAAGCAGATATCCTTCAATCTCGGTCTCAGCGAGAAGACCGTAAAGATGCACCGGTCGCTGATCCTGGAAAAGATTGGCACACACAATGTGGCAGATGCGATTCGTCTGGCCGTTGAGGCCGGACTCTAGACTTCACGGTCAGACAACTGCTCGGACCATACCGCCTAAAGGCCGTATGGTGTGCCAATCCGCAAGCTCCTAACGATTAGCGTGGAGGGGTGGGCGCTGCTGGTTCGTTTTCATTTTCAGTCTGAATGAACAAATGCCGGCTCACTGAGCGGCAAGCTCCGGATCAATTCCGGGGCCAGTAATCGTTGAACAGTTCTTATATCAGTGACCTCTAGCCGTCCCGTTCAAAGTAAAAAACGAATAAGTATAATAACGGTATTAACCGAGGAAACGTCAATGGAATCTATGACTTTAGGCCAGTATGAACTGGTGTACAACGCGTTCTCGTTCAGTATTGCGACCATGGGCGCAGCCACCCTGTTTTTCTGGCTCAGCCGGGACACGGTAGCGCCCCAATACAGGGCGGCGCTGGTGATTTCGGGTCTGGTGACCTTCATCGCGGCCTATCACTACTGGAGAATCTTTGGCAGCTGGTCGTCGGCCTTTTCCGTCGATGCCGTTGCCGGCACGGTCGCGCCGTCCGGCGAGAAGTTCAACGATGCCTATCGCTACGTTGACTGGCTTCTGACGGTTCCCCTGCTGCTCGTCGAACTCATCCTGGTCATGGGTCTGTCGCGGGCTGCGACGATCTCGAAGGGCGTTCGACTGGGCGTGCTCGCCGCGCTCATGGTCGCCCTCGGCTATCCGGGCGAGATCGCCACCGACATGAGCACCCGCCTGCTGTGGGGTGCCCTCTCGATGATTCCGTTCCTGTTCATCCTGTTCGAACTGTTCGTCGGGCTGCGGGGATCGATCAAGAACCAGCCGGAAGAAGCCCGCGGCCTGGTCAATCTGGCGATCATCGTGACGGTTCTGTCCTGGAGCTTCTACCCGGTCGTGTACTTTGCACCGCTTCTGTTTGGTGCGGGGAATGCGAACATCGCCACGATGAGCGGAGATGCGGCCATGATCGTTCAGGTCGGCTACACCATCGCCGACATCGTCGCGAAGGCCGGCTTCGGTGTGCTCATCTTCATGATCGCATCGGCCAAGAGCCAGGAGTGGCGCGCAAAGAACGCCACCGCGGCTCACGCGTAAACCGGCTGAGTACCGCCGGGAAACAGGGAACGGGTGGCCTGTGGCCACCCGTTTTCTTTCATTACCGTCAGCGCGGTTGAGTCCTTGCGTCCCGACTCCTGCCTGACTGAACGGAAACAGTGACATGATCCTCGCGCTCCTTCTGCAAACGCCCATGGTCGAGGCGAAACAGATTGATCCTGCCGGTCAGGTTCAGATGCTGGACGAAGTGATCGTCACGGCACGCCGAACCGAAACGCCGGTGGAAGACGTGCCCGGAAGCGTCGAGGCGCTTGATGCGGCCGCCGTAAGCCAGGCCGGACTGTTCCGGGCCTCCGATCTGGCGGGCCTGTCCGCCAGTGTGACCGAGCGGTCCATTTTCGGCTCCTCGGCACCCCAGTTCTTCATCCGCGGCATCGGCTCGAACGATGTGAACCCCAGCGCCAATCCCGGGGTCGCGGTCTATCTCGACCAGGCTTTCATCGCCTCGCCCCTGGCCCAGAACGTCGCCCTGTTCGACCTGTCCGGAGCCGAGATCCTGAAGGGGCCGCAGGGCACCCTGTTCGGCCGGAACTCGACGGGCGGGGCCCTGATCTTCAAGACCAATGCGCCCGGCAACACGCCCGGGCTCGACCTCAGCGCCGGCGTCGGGTCGTTCGGGCTGCAGACCTATGACGTCGCCGCAGACACCGGTCGGCTGGGACCGATTCTGGCGCGGGTCGCCGCCACCTATCGCAAGTCGGACGGCTATACCGACAACACCCTCACCGGCGGCAAAGAGAACGGCATCGAGACCTTCGCCATCCGGCTGCGCGCCGACACCGACACGGGCGGGCCCTGGTCGGCCGGACTGATCGTCGACTACGGCAATGACCGGTCGGCCATGACGGCCCACGAGGGCCTCGGCCTGTTTGCCCCGGAGGGCTTTGCCACCCCGCCACCGGCCGGACCGGCCTTCATTCCCTGCGCGCCGCAACGGGTCCTCGCAGGGGAGTGTCTCAATCTTCTCGGCTATCGCTATTCGGCGGATCCGTTCTCGGAAGGCTTTGACCGCGACAGCCGCGAACATCTGGACACGGGCGGGGCGGTGCTGACCCTGCACCGCGCCGGCCCCATCGAAGCGACCTCGATCACCTCCTGGCGGTTCGCGGACCGGGATGTCCGGGAAGACACCGATGCCAGCCCGCTGGATCTGGTGTCCCTCGATTTCGACAACGAGAGCCGGGTCTTCACCCAGGAGTTCCTGTTCGGCGGACAGCAGGGCCGGTTTGACTGGCGCGCCGGTGCTTTCGGACTGGATGAGAGCCTGAGCACGACCAACCGGTTCTCGACCCTCGGCACCCTGCGCGCAGCCGGCGTCCGCTTTATCGACGATCCGTTCCTGTTTGCCTTCGGGCCGTTCCGACTGGCCCAGACCTACACCCTCGACACCCGGTCGGTTGCCCTGTTCGCGGAAACAGACTTCCGCGCGACCGACCGGCTTTTCCTCACCGCCGGTGCGCGGGTGACCCGGGAACGCACGTCCTTTGAAACCGAGACCCGTTTTCAGGAGGTCACGGCCAATCCGGTTCTCTCGCCGAAGCGGAGCGGCGAGCAGACCGACGACGCCATATCGTGGCGTCTCGCCGCCCGCTATGAGCTGGCAGCGCACCGGGTCGCCTATGTCAGTGTCAATCGCGGCTTCAAGTCCGGCAGTTTCAACGGCGGGGCGCTCTTCCCGACCGATACCATCGGCCCCGTGGCGCCGGAGTTTGTGACCGCGTGGGAGGCGGGCTCCACATGGCGGTTCACCGAGGGGCTGGCGGTCAATGCCGCCGCCTTCTTCTACGACTATTCGGACCTGCAGGACTTCACCCTGCGCGCCACACCGCCCCCGGCCCGCCAGGTGCTGGACAGCGCGGACGCCGAGATGAAGGGGATTGACGTCACGCTTCGGGCGGCCTTGCCCCGGAATGTGAACCTGCGGGTGAGCACATCCTGGCTGGATGCGACCTTCACCGATTTTGTCGACGCCAACGGGGTCGACCGGTCTGGCAACCGACTGACCGCATCCCCCGAATTCTCGGCGGTTGCGGCCCTGTCATGGCAGGGCAGCCTGGCCGGGGACTGGACCGTCGGCGCAGACCTCAGCGCCAACTACCGGACCGCCATATTCTTCGACAACACCAACGATCCCCTGCTGCAGTCGGAGGCACGAACCCTCGTGGATGCGGCCGTGACGATCGGCCATGTCCGGTCGGGCGTTTCCGCCAGTTTCGCCGTGCGCAACCTGACCGACGAGATTGTGGTTTCCGACGCCCTGCCGATCACCAACTATGGCTTCATCCAGCGGACGTTCGCGCCCCCACGCGCCTTCTTCTTCACGGTGAGGTCGTCCTTCCAGTAGCGGCTTCCGGGCGGCCGGGTCAGGCCGTCTTCGCCGCGACCATAGGCTCCATCACCTGGGCGGCGACCGACAGGCCGCCGCCGATCAGCAGGGCTGCCGCCGCCGCGATCAGGAGGGGGCGGGCCAGTCCCTGCCCGGGACTCAGCGGCCGGATCAGCATCAGCACCAGCAGGCCGAGCAGGGCCAGCACGCCGGGCAGGTCCATGCCGACGCCGAGGAAGACGCCGTGGGCCTGGGCCAGGATCCAGCCCCCGCCCGGCACGGCGGCGATCGCCGCCGGTGCCAGCGACTGCGTGCGGGTCAGTGACGGGTCGAGCAAGGCGGCCAGCGCGGCGGCGACGGCGGCCAGCAGCCCGGTCCAGACGAAGAGGAAGGCGGCCTCGGGCGCCAGCGCCTGTGCCGGGATCGCCAGGAGCAGGATCAGGCCGATCAGGCCCGTCCAGCTGCCCCAGGTCGAACGGGCGGCGAGCCCGGGGAAGAGCGACAGGCCGACGGCGGCCACAGCCGCCCCGATCACGATCGGGTTCAGCCCGCCCAGGGCCAGGGCCACGACGGCGGCCAGGGCTATGGCCCCGGCGACGATGCGGCGATCCAGCCGGGTCCGTCCGCCGAACAGGACGAGGGCGACCGCCAGCACGGTCAGGGCGGCCCCCGCCTCCATCCACGGCAGCCGGGCCAGCAGGGTGTAATAGGCGTCGGCACTGTCGGCCCGACCCGCCATGGGCCCGGCCAGAACCCGCACGAACTGGGTCAGGACCAGGCCCGTCGACAGGAACCACAGGCCGTCGAGCGCGCCGCGCCCGGCGTCGGCGAAGGTCAACTCGGCCCGGGTCCTCGCGCGCCAGACAGCCAGACCGAGGCCGAGGAAGGCCAGCCCCAGCAAGGCCCATCCCATCACCGGTGAATGACTGATGATGACGCGGCCGAACAGGTCGGCATAGACGACATTGGCCGTCGCGGCGGGCAGGGCCGGGGCCCGCAACAGGGCGTCCGCCGTCTCCAGCGCCTGTGAGCCGATATGCTGGACGCTGCCCGGGTCGAGCGCATCGGGGGTCGAGACGGCGGCGTGATACTGTTCCGGGCGGCCGATGAAGGCGAGATTGACCCCCTGCACGCCGCGCGCCTTGGGAATGGTGAAGTCGGTGCCGTTGGGCATGGCCTCATAGACGAAGACTGCCAGGGAGTTGGACGAGACCCCGCCCGTGGCGCGGGCACCGGCGCGGGCGAACAGGGCGATGGTTTCGGCATTGCCGCGCCCGGTCTCGAACATCATGGCCCGGCCGCCGCCGCCGCGCGCTTCCAGATTGACCACCGCCCCGATGCGGTCGCGCAAGGGATGACCACCCCAGAAGGCGCGGGCCCCGTCGAGGTTCAGCTCCTCGCCGTCGGTCAGGATGACGACCAGGGTCCGGTCGGCCGGCCCTCGGGCGCGAATGGCGCGAACGGCCTCTAGGATGGCGGCCACGCCCGTCGAGTCGTCCGCCGCCCCCGCGGAGTCGGGCACGGTGTCATAGTGGGCCATCAGGGCGACGGCGGGCAGGCGCGGATCCCGCCCGGGCAGGACGCCGACCAGATTGGTCAGTTCGATCCCGTGCGCCGAGCCGCCCTCGCGCTCGAGCCGTTGCGCCGCCTTGGGCGACAGGGCTCCGGCCTGGGTCGAGGTCTGCAGGCCGAGTTCGGCCATCCGTTGCAGGAGCACGGCCCGGACCCGCGCATGATCGGCCGAGCCGACGGGATGCGGGCGCTGTGCGATCTCGCGGATGTCGACCATGGCGCGTTCGGTCGAGAAGGCTGTGGCGGGGGCCCCGGCCCCGACGGGCGCGGGGACCTGCAGCGTCAGCACCGCGATCAGCAGCGCCAGAGCCAATGAGCCGACCAGCCAGAGTACCCGCATGATCCATCCTCCCCGATGTAAGGAGCAGGCTAGGCGATCCTAGCCCCGGCGCGAAGCCCTATGCCACGCGCTTCAGCGCCGCCGGCGATTTGACGAACAGGCCCTTGCGGCCGGTCACCGGGCGGAAGGCGATGGTGTCGTTCTCCGGCTGCTCATTGAGGCCGAGGAAGAGGCAGCCGTCATCGACCAGCCGCCGTTCCAGATTGTCCAGCATCGGGCCGCGCCGGGCCGGTTCGACGTCGCTGAGCACATGGCGACAGAAGATGATGTCGAAGCGATGGGAATCCGTGGGCGCATCGCACAGATTGGCACGGGCGAAATGGACCATGGCGCGCAGCTCGGCCCGGGCGATCCAGGCATCCTCGGCCTGGTCGAACCAGCGCAGCATGGTCGCGGCCTTGAGGCCGCGCTGGATTTCAAAGCCGGTGTAGGCACCCGACCGGGCCTTCTCCAGTGCGCGCTGGGAAAGATCGGTCGCGACGATCTCGACCGCGACCCCGGCCTCCTGGGCGGCGATGGCCAGGGACCAGGCCTCCTGGCCGGTCGAACAGCCGGCCGACCAGACCTTGATCGGCTGTCCCCCCCGCGCCCGCGAGAGAGCCGGCAGCAGTTCCTTGCCGAAGGTGTCGAAGCTGACCCGGTCGCGCCGGAACCAGGTCTCGGAATTCAGCAGGGTCTCGATCACGGCCCAGCCGAGGCTGGCGACGGGCTTGGCCCAGAGAGCCTCCAGCATGGCATCGACGGTTTCGAACCCTTCGCGCCGCGCCACCGGCCCGAGGCGGTGCTCGGCCAGCTTGATCCGGTCGCGCGTCAGCCGGAACCCCGCACGGGATGCCATCAGCGACTGCAGACGATCGAAGTCCTCGGGGCTCATGGGGTCAGACGACCCCCACTTCGGCGAATTTCGAGGTCAGGATCTCGCCGTCGAACGGCTTCATCACATAGTCGTCGGCCCCGGCCGACAGGGCCTCGGCGATGCGTTCGGCGCGGGTCTCGATGGTGCAGAACAGGACCTTGGGCGCCAAGCCGCCGGGCAGGGCGCGCAGTCGGCGCAGGAAGGTCATGCCGTCCATCACCGGCATCGACCAGTCCAGCAGGATCACTTCCGGGATCAGGCCGCTGCAGAAGGCAAGCGCCTCGGCCCCGTCGGCGGCCTCATCGACCTCGAAGCCGAGTCCCTCGACGATCCGGCGCGCAACCTTCCGGATGATCCGGCTGTCGTCGACGATGAGACAGGTTTTGGGAGTCAATATCCGGATTCCGAGAAACAGACGCACAACGCGCGCGTGTGCACGACTCCATCATCCCTTGAGCCGGTTAATGACTCCTTGGGACGGTCGCCCGGAAGTCAGATTGGCATGTGGATGGTCAGGGTGACACATCCCTCCTCGACGTGGACGTCCAGGGATCCACCGGCGTCATGAGCCGTCAGCCACAGCCAGTAGGGCTGGATCCATTGGCCGGGCAGGCCCTCCGTCAGGGGCTGTCCCGCCAGTCCCGCGATGGCCTCGCCTTTCAGGCGGGCGCGGGCACCTTCGGCGCGGCCTTCGATGACCAGTCCGGTCCCGTCGGTTCGTGTCGCGATGGTCGCCAGCCCGCCCGAAGGCAGCGCGGCCATGGTCAGATATCCGAGGTTCACCAGCGCCCGCGACTGGGCCTTGGAATAGGTCATGTCCTCGACCGCCCATGTCAGCGATGCCCGTCCGCCCTCGGTCAGGCCGGACACCAGCTCCCCCAGTTCGGCGCCCTGGAAGCGCTCGGACGAGGTCGCGGCCCCGAAGGCCACGCGGGCGAAGGCGACCAGGGCCACCATCTTCTTCGCACTGGCCTCGATCAGCCCCATGGCGTCGTCGCGCATGTCCTGCGCCGTCGGGTCCTTGAGCAGGTCCAGACCCGAGCTGATCGCACCCGCCGGGCTGATGAAGTCATGACACAGCTTGCCGGCGACCAGGGCCGCCAGCGCCTGGCCGTCGGGAAGCGTGGCGCTGTCGGGAAGGGGAGTGTCGGGGGCGGTGTCAGTCATAGGGCCTTGCGCGCAACAGTCGGGAACCGGCGGGACGCTGACCTGATTTGCCGGTTCGCGAAACCGGTCTGATGCTCTAATCGGGCGGTCATGAGTAAACGACTGATGGCCGACCTCGCGTCCGGCACCCTGACCGAGGCGCTGGCGGACATCGCCGAGGACGCCGCCCGGGTCATCCTTCCCTACTGGCGCACCGGTGTGGTGGCGGAGTCCAAGGCCGACGACAGCCCGGTCACCCGCGCCGACCAGGAGGCCGAGGCCCTGATCCTCGCGCGGCTGGCGACACTCTATCCCGGCGTACAGACCGTGGCCGAGGAAGCCGTCGCCGCCGACGGCGCGCCCGCCTCAGCCCATGACTGGTTCTGGCTGATCGATCCGCTGGACGGCACCCGCGGCTTCGTCGAGGGCCGGGAAGCCTTCACCGTCAACATCGCCCTGATCCACAAGGGATCGCCGGTCGCCGGCGTGGTCACGGCGCCCGCGACCGCCACGACCTGGCGCAGCGCCGCGCCCGGCGGCGGGGCCTTCCGTCGCCGGTTCGGCGATGTCTGGCAGGCCATCAAGGTGCGCAACCGGCCCGCCGCGCCCCTGGCGGTGATGAGCCACTCCATGACGGACGTCGAGGCCGGGCGGCTGGCCTCGCGCCACGGCTGCGTGAACTGGCAGGGCATGGATTCGTCGTTGAAATTCTGCCTGATCGCCGAGGGTCGTTTCGACGCCTATCCGCGCACCGGCCCGACCTCGGAATGGGACACGGCGGCAGGCCAGGCCGTTCTGGAAGCCGCCGGCGGCCGCGTCATGGCCGAAGACGGCCAGCCGCTGCGCTACGGCAAGCCGGGGTTCGGCAACGGCGGGTTTGTGGCGTTGGGAGGCTAGGGCTTGGGGCTTGGGGCTTAGGGCTTAGGGCTTAGGGCTTAGGGATTAGGTGGTGGGAATCCGGTACGAAACGCGGAACGAGACCCTTGGCGTCCAATCACCGCTCGACGCCGACCAATCCCTAAGCCCTAAGCCCTAATCCCCAAGCCCCTGACCTGCCTACGTATTCGCCGCCTGAACCTGCACCAGCATCGCCCGCTGAACCAGCGCCGGAGCCCCCCATTCGCGGGCGGTTTCCATGGCCTCGGCCAGCATCATGCCGACGGCGCGGGGTTCGCAACCGGTCAGACGCGCCTTGGCCAGGGCCAGGTGGGCCATGCCGATCTGGTCGGCGACCCATTCCAGCGGCTGGGCACCGGCGGACTGGACCAGGCCGCGCCGGACGACAGCTTCCAGCCCGGTCAGGCCGTCGACATCGCCCATGGCTTCGGCCAGCGCCGTCTCGGCCGCAAGCCTGCGTTCCCGCGCCAGGGCACCGAGGATCAGGCCGGGCTCGCGGGTCAGGGATTCCGCCTCGCACAGCCGTGACAGCGGCGTCTCGGTGTCGCCGGGAGCCAGTTGAACGGCCACCCAGTCCAGCGGGCTGTGATCGGGGGTGAACTGGTCGGCGGCGGCGGCGAACAGGGCCTGGCCCTGGGCAGTGGCAGCCTCGTCCTTCGCCAGCCGGGCCAGTGCCATCAGCCCGGCGCCGGCCAGGGCCAGGGCGCGGGCGCGGGTCAGCGGGCGGTAGTCCGGCGAGGCGGACTCGACCAGCACCCGCAGATCGCGGCCGGCCTGATCCAGCAGTCGCCCGTCGCGCCGCGCCACCCCGGCTTCCAGCCCGAGCGCCGCCCGGTCCAGCCGCAGATCATCGCTGACGGTCGCCGGCAGGGCCTTGGCCCCGTGCAGGGCAGCGTCCAGCAAGGCGGCCGCGTCCAGCATGGCGGCCGGCTCGCCTGAAAGCCGGGCCCGCCGCGCGGACAGCCGGGCGTGCAGGGCTGCGGCCGCCGAGCGGGTCGCCGCACGGTCCGCCGTGAGTGATTGTATGTCGGCCACGGCCGCATTCAGCTTTTCAGGCCCGCCGAACAGGTCAAAGCGCAACAGATGAATCTCGCCGGACTCGAGCGCCGCCATCGCCGTCTGATCGGGCGTGGCCGTGTGCCGCGCCGCATCCGAGGCCGCCGCTGCAGCCCGATCAAGGCTGGCCCGGTGCCCGGTCCGACGGGCGTGCTCGCGCCACAGGGCCGAGGCGCGCATCCAGCTGTCGAAGGGCTGGGCACAGGACACCCGACCGGCGTCGATGCACATCGACTGCGCCTCGTTGGCGACGAGGTCCGCCCCGACGAGCTCCAGCCAGCCGAGGTCCTCGCTCTCGCGCGCCTTTTCGAACAGCTTTCGCAAATCCCGGCCGAATTCGAACATGGGGTCTGGCGCTCCGGTCGTCCCGCTTCGGGACCATGACGCGTCCCTTGGCCCATGACTAGCAAACGCGAAGCCGCGCCGGCGGTTCGAAGGAGTTTTTCTGGTGATTTGATCGTGAACAGGCGTGAGGACCGGGCCGTCCCGTCCGTCCATCCACAGCCCACTTCGCCGCCCCGCGTCCCCCGGCGCTGACACCCGGCGAACCATGCCTTGGGGTTTGGCCGCCTAGCCCCGCTCCTTCGTCTTCGTGAACGCCACCTGGGGGAACCGCTCCATCACATAGCCGGTCTCCCAGCTGGACTTGGCCAGAAACACCGGGTCGTCGTCGATGTCGCGGGCCATCTGGCCGCGGTATTTGCCCATGAAATCCTCGAGATCGGCCTTGGTCCCGCCGATCCAGCGCGCCTCGGCCCAGGGCGAGGGTTCAAAGATGACCTCCAGCCCGTATTCCTCGCCCAGCCGGTCGGCCATGACCTCGAACTGCAGCTGGCCGACGGCGCCGACGATGAAGTCCGAACCCATTTCGGGCCGGAACAGCTGGGTCACGCCCTCCTCGGCCAGGCCGTCCAGCGCCTTCTTCAGGTGTTTGGCCTTGAGCGGATCCTTGACCCGCACGCGCTGCAGGATTTCCGGCGCGAAATTGGGCAGGCCGGCGAAACGGATCAGGCCGCTCTCGGACAGGCTGTCGCCGACGCGCAGGACGCCGTGGTTGGGGATGCCGATGACGTCGCCGGCATAGGCGTCCTCGGCCAGTTCGCGGTCGCTGGCGAAGAACATGATGGGGGCGTTCACGCTCAGCTGTTTGCCGGTGTTCTGGACCTTCAGCTTCATGCCGCGCTGGAATTTGCCCGAGGCCATGCGGAACATGGCGATGCGGTCGCGGTGGTTGGGGTCCATGTTCGCCTGGACCTTGAAGACAAAGCCGGTGACCTCGGCCTCGCCGGGGGCCACCGTCAGCGGGACCGGTTCGGCGGCGTTGCGGGTCCCGGCGGGGGCGGCCTTGTGCGCCTTCATGACCTTCGGCGGCGGCGCCCATTCGCCGATCGCGGCCAGCAGTTCGTCGATGCCGAAATGGCGCAGGGCCGAGCCCCACAGCACAGGCGTCATATGGCCCTCGAGGAAGGACTGGCGGTCGAACGCGGGATAGCCGCCCTCGACCAGTTCCTGCGCCTCCAGCAGGGCCTCATGTTCGCCGGCCTCGAAATACGACCCGGCTTCGGACAGCGGCAGGGCGTCGGGGTGGGGCACGTCCTCGGCGGCCCCGGCGGGCTTGCGGGCATAGGGCTGGAACCTTCCGGTGCCCATCTCGACCATGCCGCGCAGACGGTTGCCGCTCTGCGCCGGCCACCAGATCGGAGCCGGGTCGAGCTGCAGGCGCGAGGCGATCTCGTCCAGCAGCGCCATCGGGTCCTGGGCCTCGCGGTCCAGCTTGTTGATGAAGGTGATGATCGGGATGTCGCGCAGGCGGCAGACCTCGAACAGCTTCAGCGTCTGCGGCTCGATGCCCTTGGCGGCGTCCAGCACCATGATGGCGCAGTCGGCGGCGGTCAGGGTGCGGTAGGTGTCTTCGGAGAAGTCCTCGTGCCCCGGCGTGTCCAGCAGGTTGAACATCTTGCCGTCATGCTCGAACGTCATCACGGACGCAGAGACCGAGATGCCGCGCTCCTTCTCGATCTTCATCCAGTCGGACTGGGTGCGCCGGTTCTCGCCACGCGCTCGCACGGCCCCGGCCGCGCGAATGGCTCCCCCCGCCAGCAGGATATGCTCGGTCAGGGTGGTCTTGCCCGCGTCGGGGTGCGCGATGATGGCGAAGGTCCTGCGGCGCAGGGCCTCCTGTTCGAGAGAGCGTTTCGACATGGTGGCGGGGGTTAGCGCGGACGGGGCGGAAAGTCACCCGTCGGCGAAGCCGGTCGGTCAGGACGCGGGCGCGGGGGCTGCCTCCGGTTCCGCCTGCCCGGCCGCGGGCACCATCCCGGCCAACTGCATCGCCTGCTGCAGCAGCGCGCGCACCTCGGTCAGGCGGTCGCCGCCGTGCGGGTTGTTGGCGAGCGGCATCAGGTAGAAGACGGCCTCGCGGTACTGGCCCCGGTTCATCATGGCCTGTGCAGCCTGATAGCGCAGGGCTGAGACCTGTGGGGCCAGATCAACCCCGTTCCGCAGGACCTCCAGGTCATTGTCGCTGGGGTAGGTGGAGGCTCCGCGACGGTTCCGGTTCAGGGCCAGGTAGGTTCGGTAATCCAGACCATCCGCGGCGTAGGCGCGCGCCAGCGCGCGCCGGGCCTCGCTGTAGAGGGATTGGCGCCGGTCAGGATCGCCGTCCTTTTCGGCCTTGTCGCCGGCGTCCATCAGGGTCACGGCGAAGAACCGCTGCCCCAGCGGTTCGTCCGGATGCGCCCCGGCAATCGGTCGCATGACCTCCACCGCCTCGTTCGGCTGCTGCATGTCGAGGTAGGCCTGGGCGAGAACGCGCGCGGCGAAGGGATCGTCGGGGTACCGCGCCGCCACGCCCTGCGCCTCGGCCAGATTTGCAGCCCGAAGCGGTTCCGGGACGAAGCGTGCGAGCCGCAGGTCCAGCCAGATGAGCTCGCTCTCGGCAGGACTCAGCGCAGTGACGGTCACGTCAGCGGGGGGAAATGCATAGGGCTGGGACAGGAAATTGATACGTCCACTGACGTATCGGCGAACGTCGTCCTGAAGCTGGTCGGGGGTCCGGTCGATGGTCCCAGCCAAGGCCTCGACCGGATCCCGGCCGCTGTTGATGGCACCGAGGTAGAGGAACAGTTTTGCCTGCCGCTCCGGCGTGCTCATCAGATAGTGGGTGAGCGCCCAGGACTGGGCATAATAGAAATGTCCGCGTGATCCGGTGTCGTACGAGCGGGATCGCAGGACCTGTTCCATCGGCATCCAGCTGTTGGTCCCGAGAGTCAGGGAGTTCATCCGACCCGGGCTGTGCAAGCCGATCCGCATGCGGCTTGGTGAGAGGTCAGCGGTCGCGAAAAACTCCGCGAATCCTTCACTGAACCAGCCGGGAAAAGCCCCGTTCAGGTTCTGGTACATGTAGTGATGGCCGTATTCGTGGAACAGGGTGTGGTCGTTCTCGGGACCGGTTCCCCCGGTAACGGCGAAGATCCGCTCCTCCCCCGCTGTGTAGAACCCGCCGATGCTCTCGGGCATGTCTGGCCAGACCTTCAGCATGTCGGCACGCCCGTCGGCCAGATAGATGGTCAGGCGCGGGGGGATCACATCGGGATCACGGGGCGGAAACCAGGTGCGCAGTACCCGGTCGAACCGCTCGACCTTCTGTGCATAGTTCCGCAGGCTGCCTTCGCTCGTATTGCCGTAGATGACGAAATGTTCGCTCGTGGCCTTGCGCCACTCGGCCCGGGCGGGCGGGGCGAACAGCAGGAGTGAAGCGAGCGCGGCCAGCGCCACGGCTCTCAGGAATGACATCGCGCTCATGGAACCCCCGCTCCCCTGCCCAAGGCACAACCTTAGCTTGGGAGTTCGGTTCGGTTCAAGCCGGGTATCAGGCGGCCATACGCATCCAGACCGCACGGTCGGCGGTGCGGGCGTTCAGCTTGCCCTTGGCGGCGCGGGCCTTCAGCTGGAGCATGACGGTGTCGGGCAGGGCGCAGAACCGGGGCTCGACGAGGTTCGGATCGCAGCCGGCCGCCGGGGCGGCAAACAGGGCGGCGTTCACCTCGGGCGACCGGTCGTGGATCAGCCACGCCAGCCGGCGCGCCCGCTGCGGATCATTGAGGTGCAGCATCGGATCCTCGGAAAACAGTTCGCAGCCGAGTTCCAGCACATAGTCGAGCTCCAGGTTCTCGAAACGGCGCGCGTCGCCGGGCGTGACCGGGGAGGCCTCGTCCAGATCGAACACAACGTCGTTGAGAAGAAAGAGCATCGACAACACCCACCATCGCTCCGGGCTCATTGCGGCCCGTTGAAGCTGACCATAGGCGCCTGCACTTGAGGTTCCGTGTGCGAACGCAGTTAAGGATTTCGCACTGGCGGCCGGGGACGGTCACAGGTGGTTAGGGGGTGGCGGAGTGGGTGGTGGCGAGTGGCGAGTGGCTGGTGGTTAGTGGCTAGTGGTTAGTGATTGGCCGCCGGCCGGGGCGTGGTGCCAGCTGCGCCGCCCTTCCGCCGACAGTGATGCGAACAGCCACTAATCACTAATCGCTGGCCACTAGCCACTCGCCACTAACCACTAACCACTAATCACCCCCCGTCCCCCGCCACCTTCTCCGTAATAAAATGCCTCCCCTCGCGGTCCTCGATCTCGACCACCCAGAGGTCCGGGTCGTAGCCGGTCTGGCGCTGGATGTAGGCGTCGAGCTCGCTCTCGAACTCGCTCTCGACCGGCTGCATCCACAGCCGCTCGCCGTCGGGTCCGAAGGCCTCACTATAGAGTCGGGCGCGGCGGCTGGAGGTGTCGAAGGCCTTGACGATGACGGTCCCGGCGCGGGCGTCGCCCTTGCGTGCGACCGTGGCGAAGGCCCCGCCCAGCTCGGCCCGGCGGATCAGGGCGGACACCCAGAGGTCGCTCGAAAGAAGCAATTTGATAACCCTGCTCGGAAACCGGACCGGAACGCGTGATGCGTAAGGTGCGGTCCCATGACGATAGGCCAGACCGCCCTGAAGACCAAAGCCGCCCTGGCTGCCGCCGCCTTGCTGGCGCTGCCGACCCTTGCCCGGGCCGAGGCCGGCACCACCTATTATGAGCGCGCCTTCGTGGTTGCCGCCGACGCGCGCTGCAACCTGTTCGCCCCCCATATCGACGCGGCACTCCAGGCGGCCACGGCCCAGGCCCGCGGTGCCGCCCTGCGTTCGGGGACCGGTCCCTCCGAGCTCGCCGCCGCCGCCGACCGCGCCCGCGCCCGTGCCGCGACGGTATCCTGTTCCGATCCGCAGCTGGCCCTGGTCCGCGCCAGGGTGGACGGGGCCTTTGCGGGCTGGATGCGTACCCCGCGCATGGATTTCCCCGGCACCCGCCGGACCTGGACCGCCAACCGCATCCGCTCGGCAACCGCCAACTGGCGGCTGCAGCAGATGTCCATGGTCGGGGCCTCGCCGGTCGCCTTCGGCTATGCAGGCAAGGGCGATGCGCCGGACCTCACGGCGGTGGTCAGTTTCGTCGGCCGTTCGCGCCCCTATGCCGCCCGCATCGTGCTGCGCGATCCGGTCCGGGTGCAGCGGCCCTGGCTGGCCGGCGACGGTCTGGCTCCGGTCTCGGCCCGTGCCAGCCTCTGGGCCACGGGGGTCGCTCCGGCTGAAGCCACCCTGCTGGCCGCGGAGCGCCGGACCGGCGAGGCGTGGCGGTTCCCCGCCGCGGTCGCTGACGCACTCGGGCGCCTCGACCCGCGCGAGACCTTCGCCGTCGAATTCCATTTCCGCGACGGCAGTGTGGCGACGGCGAAATTCGAGGCCGGCGACTTCACGGCCGGGCGGGCGTTCCTGGCGATGGGGATGCTTTAGGGGCCTGCCGCGCCCTTTCAACCCCCGCCCTTCCGGGGCATCGGGATGATCTCGGCACCGCCCTCCGGCGCGGGGGCCCGCGCGATCACGGCTACGGGCAGGCGCACCGTCACCGCCGTGCCCTCGCCCAGCGTGCTGTCGATGCTCATCCGGCCGCCGTGCAGTTCGGCAAGGGCGCGGACCAGCGACAGGCCCAGACCCGTTCCCTGCCGACGCTGCTCGATCTCTCCGGCCTGTTCGAACGGCCGGCCCAGACGGCGGACGTCCTCCGGGGCGATGCCCACGCCGGTGTCGGCGACAATGACTTCCAGATAGGGGCCGATGGCCTCGACCGTCACCGTGATCGCGCCGTCCCGCGGGGTGAATTTCACGGCATTGGACAACAGGTTCAGGGCGATCTGCTTCAGCGCGCGCCGGTCGGCCGAGACCTCGACCGGATCGCCGGGCAGGACGCTGGACAGGCTGACGCCCTTGTCGTCGGCATTGACCCGGACCAGGGCCATGGCGGCCGAGACCACCTCGCGGGCATCGAACTGTTCCAGCGTCAGCGTATAGCGCTCGGCCTCGATCTTGGTCACGTCGAGCACATCGTTGATCAGGTCCAGCAGATGGCCGCCCGCCTGGTGGATGTTCTCGGCATATTCGCTGTAGCGGTCGGGCAGGGGACCGAAAATGCGCTGGCGCATGATGTCCGAAAAGCCGAGCACGGCGTTCAGGGGCGTGCGCAGTTCGTGGCTCATATTGGCCAGGAAGCGGGTCTTGCCGGCCTCTCGGGCTTCGGCCTCCTGTCGGGCGACCTCGAGGCCCAGTTCGCGGGCGTACTGGGCGGTCGCATCGAACAGCTGGGCGATCAGACGGGGCTCCGCAGGATCGTCCAGACGGCGCACGATCAACTGCACCCGGCGGTCCAGTGCCGTCCGCGGTGCGAACACGGCCGCACCGTCGTGACCCTTCAGGGCGCGCTCGATGGCGGCCAGAAGCTGCGGCCGGTCCGGCGCATGCAATGCGGCCACGAGACCGCTTTCGAACAGGGGATCGACCGGCAGGGAGACGGGCGGGGCCCCATAGGCGGCCAAAACTCGACCGGAAGGTTCCAGCACAAGGGTGAGGCCGGGCTGGGCGGCCAGCAGGCTCTCGAGCCGGGCCGTCTCGGCCTCGGCGGCGGTGAGCCGGGCCTCGCGCTGACGCCACGACAGACGGACCGCCAGGGCTGCGGCGGTGGCGGTCAACAGGGCCGAAATGGCCGCAAGACCGGGCAGGTGCGGGCCGGGGGTGACCGAGGCCGAGAGCAGGCCGGCGACGGCCGCGAGGCCCACGGCGAGGGCACCGAGCTGAACCGGCCGCGGTCCGCCGAGCGCGATCCCCGCTGCGAGGGGAAGAAAGACAAAGCCGCTGAGCGGACCCGTCAGGCCTCCGGACAGGGCGGCGGTCAGCAGGGCGGCGACGCTCCAGATGCCGAGCTGCGCCATCCGCTCGGGACCGCCGTCGCGCCGCAGCAGGGCAAGGCCCGTGAGGCCGGGCACCACCATGGTCAGGACACCGTAGAACACCGAGCCGTCGACGCCGCCGATCCAGCGCCCGCCGAGCGCCAGCAGCGCCACCGCCACCGCCCAACCCGCATGCCAGGCAGCCAGCGACGGACGATCGCTCGCCGGAGCGTCGGGCAGGGGCTTCGGGTCAGGGCGGGCGGACTGGATCAAGGGCAGGCTGGGACGGGCCGGACACCATACCGCCGGCCTCGCCAGACTAGCCCCCGGGATGAGTCGTCCAAAGCCCGCACCCGTTCCAGGCGACTGACGCCGGGGGCTTGCCGGGGATTTCCGGGGAAAGGGAGGGTGGTTGTCGTTAACGCCGGTCCGGCCTATCCAGCGCCCCATGACCGCCGCCGCGCCCATCGAAGACACCCTGGCCGAACTGGTCGAGGAGTTCGACCTGCTCGGCGACTGGGAAGGCCGGATTGAATACGTCATCGACCTGGGCAAGGGCCTGGCCCCCCTGGCGGATGAGGACCGGATCGAGGCCAACAAGGTGCCCGGCTGCGCCGCCCAGGTCTGGCTGGCCGTGCGCCGCGAAGGGGATCGTCTGGTCTTCGCCGCGGACAGTGACAGTGCCCTGTCCAAGGGCAACATTGCCCTGTTGCTCAGGCTGTATTCGGGTCGGAGCCCGGCCGAAATCCTGGCCTTTGACGCCCGTGCGGCCCTTGACCGTCTGGGCCTGCCTTCGGCCCTGACGCGTCAGCGTGCCAATGGTCTGAACAGTATGGTGGGCCGGATCCGCGACGCCGCCGCTCAGTAGTAGGAGCCGCGGACCGTCATCGTCGGGCGTTCGCCGGCCTGTTCACGAACCTCGACGGCCAGGCCATATTCGTCAGGGTAGGCGCTGCGGCGATCCCAGCGCCAGGCATTGTCCGGCGGGCTGGTCCAGTATCGCTCGTCGCGAAAGGCGCGGCGGCCGAGGTCCGCCAGCTCGCGGGCGCTGGCCCGGCTGGAGGAGATGATGCAGCTGACTTCATAGGCCGGGCGCGCATCACGTTCGACGGAGCCTTCCTCGATCCGGACCCGCCAGACGCCGTCCCGGGACACCATGGTGACCTCGGAAGCCCAGTCATCAAGCGGGGCGGTGTCATTCACCGGCCGGCGGAACTCGAGTTCGCGGGCCGCCTTGACCGACCGCTCGAGGGTCTGGGCCCGGTTGGCAAAGGGGAGGCACACCTCGGTCAGCAGTCCGGCGGGCACGGCCTCCTGGGCTGAAACGGGCAGGGCAATGGACAGCAGGCCGGCGGCCAGGACGCAACAAACTACTGGCTTCACCGTCATCCCCGAACTCGACGGCCACAGGAGCCTGCCGCCGCAACGCAATAGCGCGCCCCCGAAGGCGCGCGCTTTCAACTTCACCCTACGGCTGAATCCGGACAGGGAAAAGTTACGAGCCTGTAACCTGACACAGCGCGCCGTCCTTGTCGCCCCGCCACCCTGTCAGCCGATGCGGTAATGGACCGCAAGGGCGGCCAGGCCCTTCTGCAGCAGATGTTTGCCCTCGCGGCGGCGTAGCCCGAGGTCGCGTTCGGCCGCCTGCAGGGCCGAGGCGCGGATGCAGATGGCCTCGACCATGGGCCGGGCCGGGCCGCAGGCCGCGAGCGCAGCCTCAACCCGTCGCGCCGCGGCAAGGGCAGAATCCCCCGGCTCGGCCCGGACCGCCGACCCGCCGCCCGAACGGGGCAGGGCGTCCCAGCGCAGGGTGAGCGAGGGCCCGCGCGCCGCCTGCTCGGCGTCCAGACCCAGGCGGGCGGCCGCCGCGATCTGGGCGGCAACCAGCCAGGGTCGGCCGTCGACCGTCCTGCGCTGCGCCAGCCACAGGATCGCCGACTGGCCCAGATTGGCGCGCCTCTGCCCGGGCCGTCCGTCCGTCTCCATCACGGTGCGGGTCCCCTCGATCACGCCGGGCCGTCCCGGCTCGGGCGCCGGGGCACCGATGTGCGGTGCGGTCCGCGCGACCCAGCCTCCGTCCGGTCGCCGCCGCAGCCCGGGTGTCTCGACCAGCCGGCGGAAGCCGTCCTCATCGAGGACCAGAATGACGCGGCTGCGCCGATCCCGTCCGGGCCTGACCGCATAGCCGGCCGGCACAGCCTCGATCCAGCCGTCGCGCCGCGCCAGCAGCCGCCGTGCCCGGACGACCGCCGCCGTGTCCCCTGCCGGGCCGGTCATGCCGGCAGCTCGCAGCGCGGGGCCTCAAGCAGCTGGCTGACACACAGCTCCAGCCGTTCCAGCAGGGCATCGACCGACGGATGATCCCGCCCGTCCTCAGCCCAGCGGCAGGCCGCCGCCGCCGTCGCCCGGTTCAGGCCGAAGGCATGCGCCACCCGGTCCAGGGGCCAGCCGAAGGTGACATAGGCGGTGTAGAGGGCCAGCCAGCGGGCGCGGCAAACCCGGCCCTTGAGCCGCACAGAGGCGGTCATCTTCTCCACACTGATGCCGGTCGCCGCGGCGACCAGCTGCAAGGCCAGCCCGGCGCGGATCCGGTCCGCGTCGGTCACCGGCACCCGATAGGTTTCGACCATTTGAAACTCCCGTCATCCCGTAGCGCCGGTCATTTCTCACGCCGACGTCTGAGCGGAATATAATCCTATGGCTACGTCGAAAACGGACGCAGGGCGGGTCCGCTGACCGCACTGCGAAAAAATCTCGTTCGCTTGACTCAGGACTCTCGACGCCGATTCGCAAATCAGCCTACGATTCGTCTCAACGGGGTGGAGTTAACCTTTCTTAAGTTTTTCCCCGGTTAACTCCCGAACAAGGTTACCCGGCCTTCGATGTCGGAAATCACTGTCAAGCTTTGCCTGGAGGGGCATAAATGCGCGTCCTGCTTATCGAAGATGATCATGCGACCGCGCAGAGCATCGAACTCATGCTCAAGTCCGAGGGGTTCAACGTCTACACGACGGACCTCGGAGAAGAGGGCATCGATCTCGGCAAGATCTACGACTACGACATGATCATGCTGGACCTGAACCTGCCTGATATGAACGGTCTTGAGGTTCTGCGTCAGCTGCGCGTCGGCAAGATCAATACCCCGGTCATGATCCTGTCGGGCTCGACCGAGATCGAGACCAAGGTCAAGACCTTCGGCGGCGGTGCCGACGACTATATGACCAAGCCCTTCCACAAGGACGAGCTGATCGCGCGCACCCACGCCGTGGTCCGTCGTTCCAAGGGTCACGCCCAGGCCATCATCCACACCGGCGAGATCGCGGTGAACCTGGACGGCAAGACGGTCGAGGTGAACGGTCACCGCGTCCATCTGACGGGCAAGGAATACCAGATGCTGGAGCTGCTCTCGCTCCGCAAGGGCACCACCCTGACCAAGGAAATGTTCCTCAACCACCTTTACGGCGGCATGGACGAGCCCGAGCTGAAGATCATCGACGTCTTCATCTGCAAGCTGCGCAAGAAGCTGGCCACGGCCGCCGGCGGCAAACACTATATCGAGACCGTCTGGGGCCGCGGCTATGTCCTGCGCGACCCGTCGGAAAGCACCGCCACCGCCCCGGCCAGCGCCGCCGCCTGACCGGTCCGACGATCAAGACACTGAAACGCCCGCCGGAGTGATCCGGCGGGCGTTTTCGTTGGGCGGCAGCCAAGAGTGGACTGTTCGATGGTTAGCTGAGGGTGGCGAGCGGACATTTATTCTGACAACACTAGATTGCGGGTAGCGAGGGTCGCTGGAGGTCAGCACATGAAGTCGAGGGTGGGACGGCTGGAGTGGTGGGGGACGTTCGTCGTGACGTATTTCCTCTATCTCCAAGCCACGGAGTTCTTTGCCCGGAACCTGCTGCGGGACGGTGAAACCCTGTCTGCTGCGACCGTCCAATCCACGGTTCTTCTGGGCGTCGCCGAAGCGGTCTGCCTAGCGGTAGCTTTGGCGGTTCAACGCCACGTCTCAATAAAACGCGCGCGTGATCGAGATGCCAGACCAATCGCATTCTGGGTCTACGCAGCCGTAAGCGTTGCGACGTTCGCAATCAGTCTAATCGTTTTGGTCTCAGGGCTATCCCTGCCGTTCAGCACGTCATGGATACCGGTGCCGCAGTTCCTAGCCTTCGGCTGGGCGGCGATAGAGTTGGGAGCGAGGCCCGGCGATCCTATGGCGAACCGCTGGGGTCCGGTGCCCAAGCCACTGTTCGACATGGTTGGTCCAAAGTCAGACAACTACAAACCGCCCCGGATTTGACGCGAACCGCCCTAAAGTCCGCTTCGGCTAGGGACCCGACCCTGGCGCTCGTCCGCAACAGGACAACACCTTACCTCCGTCATCCTCGGGCTTGACCCGAGGATCAGACTGTCCGCCGCACGGTGTCAGCCGGCGCGCGCCTGTCTTCACCGCGCCGGCCTCTGCATCTGACCCTCGGGTCAAGCCCGAGGGTGACGGTCCTTGTCTGCCTTACCCCTGCGCCGCATACCCCTTGCCGCCGTTGGACGGCTTGCGGCGGCGCGGGCGGCGCTTGATTTCGCCGTCGGGCTTGGCCGAGGCCGTGGCCGGGGCCGAGCTGTGGCGCGGGTCGTTGTTGCTGTTGCGCGGACGCTCGCGCGCCAGCGGGTCGAAGGTGCGCTCCGGGATCGGGCGGGCGTCGCGGCCCGGGCCGGCCTTGCGTACGCGGTGCGGTTGCCCGCCGCCTTCCAGCTTGACGCCGTCGCGGCGCGGATTGCGCGGGCCACGCTGCTGCTGGCGGTCGCCGCGGCCGTCGTCGGGCATCGAGGCCTTGGACTTGACGCCCGAGGCCATGATCGACTGGTCCAGCAGGGCCAGCGACTTGTCGTTGCGGCGGTCGGTGGCCGGGATCTTCTGGCGCGTGACCTTTTCGATGTCGCGCAGCAGCTTCATCTCGTCGCCGGCCACGAAGCTGATGGCGGTGCCGTCGGCGCCGGCGCGGGCGGTTCGGCCGATGCGGTGCACATAGGCTTCCGGCACATAGGGCAGCTCGAAATTCAGCACGTGCGAGACGCCGTCGACGTCGATGCCGCGGGCGGCGATATCGGTGGCGACCAGGACGCGCAGCTTGCCGGCCTTGAAGGCGGCCAGGGTGCGTTCACGCTGGGGCTGGCTCTTGTTGCCGTGGATGGCCCCGGCCTCGACGCCGCCGGCTTCCAGATAGGCCGCGACCTTGTCGGCGCCGTGCTTGGTCTTGGTGAAGACCAGGCAGCGCGTATAGTGCGGATCCGCGAACATCTCGGTCAGCAGGGCGCGCTTGCGGCCCTGTTCGATGTGGATGATCGACTGGCTGATGCGCTGCACCGTGGTGGCCTGGGGCGTCACCGACACCTTGACCGGGTCCTTGAGCAGTTCGCCGGCCAGCTTGCCGATCTCCGACGGCATGGTGGCCGAGAAGAACAGGTTCTGGCGCATGGCGGGGATGCGGCTGACGATCTGGCGGATCGGCTTGACGAAGCCCAGGTCCAGCATCTGGTCGGCCTCGTCGAGGACGAAGATCTCGGTCGAGGACAGGTCCAGCGTCTTCTGCTGCATATGGTCCAGCAGACGGCCGGGGGTGGCGACCAGCACATCGAGGCCGGCCTGGATGGCGCGTTCCTGCGGGCCGTATTTCACGCCGCCAAAGACGACCGCGACCTTGAAGCCGAGGTGACGGCCATAGGTCTTGAAGCTCTCGGCGATCTGGCTGGCCAGTTCGCGGGTCGGTGACAGGATCAGGACGCGCGCGGTGCGCGGCTTGGGCGCGACGCGGTTGGCGGCGAGGCGGTGCAGGATCGGCAGGGCGAAGGCCGCCGTCTTGCCGGTGCCGGTCTGGGCGATGCCCAGCAGGTCCTTGCCGGCCATGACGTCAGGAATGGCCTGGGCCTGGATCGGGGTGGGGGTGGTGTAGCCTTCGGAGGCCAGCGCCTGCAGCAGGGCCGGATTCAGGCCGAAGGAGTCGAATGTCTTGCTCATGGGAGCCATGTCTTTCGCATGCGGCGACGCGCATCGACCGGGCTGACAAGCCATGGGCCGCGCACCGCCAGTCCCGACGGGGCCTCTGGGTGAGGCCTTCGGGGTGGATCGGGCGCCGCCCCGCGTGTCCGGGCAGCGAATGAATCTTGAGGGCCGGCCGCTGCTACAGTCAGGTCTTCGGAAGTCGGAAGACCCACACGCGCTGGAGCGCACCGGGGCATCGCAATTGTGCGACGCAGCGCAAATGGGCGCTCAATGCGGCCAAGTCAAGGCGGAGAGGTTAACCGCCGCCCAGCAGTCCGACCGCCAGATTGACCGTCAGGGCCACGATCACCGTGTTGAACAGGAAGGCGGTGACGCTGTGCACCGTCACCGTGCGCCGCAGTTTCCGGTCGAGGATCTGGATGTCGGCCGTCTGCAGGGCCACGCCGATGATCAGCGAGAAATGCAGGAAGTCCCAATAGTCCGGGTCCTCGCCGCCCGGGAACGCCAGTCCGCCCTGGTCCCCGTCCTTGCCCGCCGGGGCATAGAAGGCATGGGCATAGTGGAGCGCGAAGATCAGATGCACGAAGGTCCAGGACAGGGCCACGGTCGCCAGTGCCAGAACCGCGGCCCCGTCGGCCGCCTCGCCGCCGCCGGCCAGCCGCACCGCCTCGCCCACCACCACCGCTATACTGGCCAGGGCCGCGAACAGGGCCAGGGGCAGGACGGCACCGCCCGCCTGATCCAGTGCCGCCGCGCGCCGCCGGATATCGTCCGTCGACCGGGCACGCCTGAGCCTCAACAGGCTGTCGATCAGGAACAGCCCGACGCCGATGTCCCAGCCCAGGGCCAGCCGCGACAGCCATCCGCCGCCGACCGGCCACAACAGGCTGGAGCCCGCGATCAGCAACAGCAGGACCATGGGCCAGTGCAGGCGCAGCCAGGAGGGTGATGTCATGGGGTCGATGATGCGCTTCTCCTGTGCCCGTGCAAATGCCGTCTTCTTCGCAGGTGCAAAAATCCCCTCGACTTCCCCGAGGTCATCACGGAATGTTTCAGTCCCGCCCCGAGGAGTGCTCCATGTCGATGACGCCGCGTGCCGGTCTTGAGGTCGCCGGGGAACTGGCCGCCTTCATCGAGGCCGAGGCCCTGCCGGGGACCGGGCTGGAGGCGGACGCCTTCTGGTCCGGCGTCGCCGCCATCTTCGCCCGGTTCGCACCGGAGAACCGGCGGCTGCTGGCGGTCCGCGACGACCTCCAGGCCCGGATCGACGCCTGGCATCTTGGACGGCGGGGCGCGGCCCATGACGGCGCGGCCACCGAGGCCTTCCTGCGCGAGATCGGCTATCTGGTCGCGGAGCCCGCGCCCTTCACCATCGGCACGCGCAACGTCGACGCCGAGGTCGCGACCCTGGCCGGGCCGCAACTGGTGGTGCCGAGCCTCAACGCCCGGTTCGTGCTCAACGCTGCCAACGCCCGCTGGGGCAGCCTGTATGACGCCCTGTACGGCACGGATGCGCTGGGCGACCTGCCGCCGCCGGGACCCTATAACGCCGCGCGCGGGGCGCGGGTCGTGGCGCGGGCCAAGGCCTTCCTCGACGAGGCGGTGCCGCTGGCCCAGGGGTCATGGGCCGATCCGGGCGATCCGCACGGCGGCATCGCCCTGCGCGATCCCGGCCAGTATGTCGGCCACAGCGCGCGCGGGCGGCTGTTCCGCCACAACGGCCTGCATATCGAGGTCGTGTTCGACCGCGACCATCCCATCGGCCGCGATGATCCGTCGGGCATTGCTGACGTCGTGCTGGAGTCGGCCCTGTCGACCATCGTCGATCTCGAGGACTCGGTCGCTGCCGTGGACGCCGCCGACAAGGTCGCGGCGTATCGCAACTGGCTGGGCCTGATGAAGGGCGATCTGGTCGAGACCTTCGACAAGGGCGGCCGGTCGATGACCCGCGCCCTGAACCCCGACCGGGCTTTCACAGCGGCCGACGGCTCGGCCGTGACCCTGCCGGGCCGGTCGCTGCTGTTCGTGCGCAACGTCGGCCACCTTATGACGACGCCGGCCGTGCGGCTGGCGGACGGGTCCGACGCGCCCGAGGGCGTCCTGGACGCCATCGTCACCAGCCTGATCGGCCTGCACGACCTCAAGGGTCCCGGGACGGTCCGCAACAGCCGTGAAGGCTCGATCTATATCGTCAAACCCAAGATGCACGGGCCGGACGAATGCGCCTTCACCAACGCCCTGTTCGATGCGGTCGAGGACCTGCTGGGGCTGGCGCGGCATACGGTCAAGGTCGGGGTCATGGACGAGGAGCGCCGCACCTCGGCCAATCTCGCGGCCTGTATCCATGCGGTCCGGGACCGGATCGTCTTCATCAACACCGGCTTCCTCGACCGCACCGGCGACGAGATCCACACGGCGATGCAGGCCGGTCCGGTGGTGCGCAAGGGCGACATCAAGGCCTCCGCCTGGATCGCCGCCTATGAGGCCCGCAATGTCGCCATCGGCCTGGCCTGTGGCCTGTCGGGCAGGGCCCAGATCGGCAAGGGCATGTGGGCCGCGCCCGACCGCATGGCCGACATGCTGGAACAGAAGGCGGCCCACCCGAAGACCGGCGCCAACACCGCCTGGACGCCCAGTCCGACCGCCGCGACCCTGCACGCCCTCCACTATCACCAGACCGACGTCTTCGCCCTGCGGGACGCCATAGCGGCGCGACCGGTCCCCGGTCTCGACGACCTGCTGACCCCGCCACTGGCCCGTGGCGTCAACTGGTCCGGGGCGGAGATCGCCGAGGAGCTCGTCAACAACGCCCAGGGCCTGCTCGGCTATGTAGTGCGCTGGATCGACCAGGGCGTCGGCTGTTCCAAGGTGCCTGACATCCACGATATCGGCCTGATGGAAGACCGCGCCACCCTGCGCATCTCGTCCCAGCATATGGCCAACTGGCTGCTGCACGGCGTCTGCACGGCCGAACAGGTCGATGCCGCCCTGCTGCGTATGGCGGCGAAGGTCGACGCCCAGAACGCCGGCGACCCCCTCTACCAGCCGATGGCCACTGATCCCGCCGCCAGCCTCGCCTTCCAGGCCGCCCGCGCCCTGGTCTTCGACGGCGTCGCCCAGCCGAACGGCTATACGGAGCCGTTGCTGCATGCGTTCAGGCTGAGGACGAAGGGGAGGGCGAAGGGGAGGGCGAAGGGGAGGGCTTAGGGCTTAGGGATTAGGGATGAGCGGAGCCGCGGGCTCCGTCACAGCGCCCGGCCCAACCTCTCCCTAAGCCCTAAGCCCTAAGCCCTAATCCCTAATCCCTCGACCCTATTGCCCGCTTCCCGACCGCCACAGCTGGTTGGTCAGGGGTTCCAGCAGATAGCCGAGCGCCGTCCGCTTGCGCAGCAGCACCACCACCTCGACGGGCGCGCCGGGGCGCAGGGTTTCAGCACCCCGGCCGAGTTTGGCCAGTTCGGCGGCGGGGACGATGATCTCGGCCCGGAAATAACGGGCCCCGGTCTCCTGGACCGTGAAACTGTCAGCGGAAATGCGGGTGACCCGGCCGCGGATGATCGGCGGGTTGCGCTCGCGCAGGCCGGGGAAGCGGACCTCGGTGGTCTGTCCGATCCGCAGGTTGTCGACGTCATTGGGCGCGATCTGGGCGACGATAACCTGGGAGGCATCGCGGGGCACGATCTCCATCAGGGTCTGGCCCGCCTGGATGACGCCGCCCTGGGTGAAGATGGTCAGGCCGACGACCTCGCCCGAGACCGGCGCCCGCACCTGATTGCGCGCGAGTTGGGCCCGCAGCTCGTCCATGCGAGGTTTGACTTCGTTCAGCTGCACATCGATCTGGCGCAGCTGGTCGGCCACATCCTCATTCATCCGGGTCGAGACGCCGGACATCTGCAGCCGGGCCTCGCCGACGGCTTCCCGCGACTGGGCGATCTGGGCCCGGAGGGACCCCAGCTCACCGTCCAGCTGGGCGGCGGTCCGTTCCAGCGCCCGCACCCGGGTCAGGGGGGCGAAACCCTGTTCGGCGAGGCGGCGCATACCCGCCAGCTCCTCCTGAATCAGGCGCTGCTGCTCGACATTGGCGACGATCTGGCCCTCATAGCCGGCGATCTGCTCATTCAACTGGGCGACGCGCTGGCCCAGCACACCGGTCTCGGTGGTTCGACCGGTTCGGCGTGCGCCGAACTGCTGCTGCTGGATGCGCAGGGACTCGCGGGCCAGCCGCTGGTCCTCAACCGGCAGGTTGGCGAACTCGGCGGGGCTTGGAATACTGCCGAGTCTGTCGCGTTCGGCGATCAGCCGGGCCCGCTGGGCGATCAGGGCAAAGTACTGGCTGGAGGCGCCGCGTTCGATGGCCTTGAGCTCGCCGCTGGACAGCTGCAGCAAGACCTGGCCGCTGCGCACCGTATCGCCCTCAGCCACCAGCAGGGCGCTCACAACCCCGCCCTCGCGATGCTGCACGGCCTGCCGATTGCCCGAAATGGCGATCTGGCCCTGGGCATAGGCACCGGCATCGAGGGGGGCCAGCGCGGCCCAACCGAGGAAGATCACAAAGAACAGGACAATGATCGCGCCCCCGACGACCAGCTCGCGACGGGGGTTGTCGAGGGTCAGGGCCGGACCGGCGGGTGGTGTCGGCGGCACGGGGCCGTCGGGCGCGGGCGGCGTCGGGTCTGGCGGGGCACCGGCCTCGGTCATTGGGTGCGCCGGGGCTGGCTGGCCGGTTGCGCGGGCGGCTGGGGCTGCTGCTGATTTGGCCGGGATGTCGGTGGCTGGGCCGGCTGGGCGGGACGGCCGGCGGTGGCGCGCATCTTCTCCAGCACCTCCTCGCGCGGTCCCTCCAGCTGGACGACGCCGTCCCGCATCATCAGCAGCCGGTCGACCCGCGCCAGAACCCCGGCCCGGTGGGCGATGATGACCACGGCCGCGCCACGGGCGGCGGCCCCCAGAATGGCCTGCATCAGGGCGGCCTCGCCTTCCTGGTCGAGGTTGGAATTGGGCTCGTCCAGCACCAGCAGAACGGGGTCCCGATAGAGCGCCCGGGCCAGGGCGACGCGCTGGGCCTGACCGGCGGAAAGGCCCTGGCCATGGGGGCCGAGCCGGGTATCGTAGCCGTTCGGCAGGCGCAGGATCAGCTCATGGGCCCCCGCCGCCATGGCCGCCTTGACCGCGTCCCGGTCGGCCGTTTCCTGATCCACCCCGATGGCGGTCGAAAACCGCGAGATATTGTCCTTGATCGAGCCGGCGAACAGGCTGGGGACCTGGGGCAGATAGCCGATCCAGCGCGCCAGTTCGTCACCGTCCCGCGCGTCATACTCGGCGCCGTCGAGCCGCACGGTGCCGCCCTGCGGCTTGAAGGCCCCGGCGATGACCCGCGCCAGCGTGGTCTTGCCCGAACCGCTTGAGCCGACGATGCCCAGGGTTTCGCCGGGTTTCAGCGCAAAGGTGACGCTCCGAAGTTGCGGCGCCTCGGTGTCCGGAAATTTCACCGAGACCCCCTCGACCTGCAACCGGCCCCTGGGGTCGGGCAGGGTGGTGCGTTCGCGTTCGACCGAGGCGGTACCCGCGAACAGGTCGGTCAGGGTCTTCCAGCTGGCGACCGCCTGCACGAGGCTGGGCCAGACGCCGACCACCAGTTCGACCGGAGCCACGGCGCGGCTCAGCAGCACCGAGGCGGCGATGATGGAGCCCGGGGTGATGTCGCCCTTCACCGCCAGCCAGGCGGCGAGGCCCAGCGCTGCGGACTGCAACACGAGCCGAAGAAATTTGATCGCGCCGGAATAGTGGCCACCGGCCAGCTGGGCGTCGGCCTGGGCGGCGGTGGCCAGCTGGCGCTGCTCGATCTGACGCGCGATCGAGGACTGGCGCATGCCCAGGGCCCGGACGACCTCGGCCTGGCTGGCGACACCCTCCTGGGCGGCATAGGCGTGGTTCTGAGACTGGATGGCCTTGTTCAGGCGAGGCCGGGTGTCGCGCTCGTTCAGCCAGGCGAGGGCGAACAGAATGATCCCGCCGACCAGGGTCAGCAGCCCGATGGCCGGGTGAAGCAGGAAGCAGCACAGCAGGTAGATCGGGGTCCAGGGCGCATCGAACAGGGCCAGCATGCCCTGACCGCCGATGGCGCCCCGGACATGGTCGAACTCACGCAAGGCCTGGGTGTTGGGTGATTTCGCCTGAAGATCGACGACCCGCGACAGAACCTTGCCGGACAGCAGCCGGTCCAGCCGCAGCCCGGCGCGCAGCATCAGCCGGCCCCGCAACCAGTCCAGCGCCGCCAGCGCCGCGAGCGCGAAGACGGCGACCGCGGTGATCAGAACCAGGGTGGTCAGCCCCCCGGTCGGCACGACGCGATCATAGACCTGCATCATGTAGAGGGTGGGGGTCAGATACAGCAGATTGACCAGGGCCGAGAACACAAAGGCCCAGATGAAATGGGTCTTGCACGCCCTCAGCGCCTCGGCGAGGGGCTCGGTGCCCGGCTTGCTGGGGAGCAGGTTCTTCAACACGGGGGCGGCGGTTCCAACGGGATTGGGTCGTTAGTCTAACGGTTTGACGCGCTTACAGATAGGCGGTGCGGTTTCGACAGCAAATACCGGACTCCGGGCGTCATGGAGGCGGGATTGCGTCGGTCGGCTGCGCCCCTTGCAGGGTGGGGCCGGCAACCTGTCAGAAACGTAACTTGCTAGCCGAATTGCTGAATGACAAGACTCCTTGACTTTGAGGAGGGCTCCCATGCTGACGATCGAAAACCTGACCCATGTCTACGGCAATGGGACACGGGCGCTGGACGGCGTCAGCCTGAGCATTCCCAAGGGGATGTTCGGCCTGCTGGGGCCCAACGGTGCGGGCAAATCGACCCTCATGCGGTCGATCGCGACGCTGCAGACGCCGACCTCGGGCTCGATCCGGTTCGGCGACATCGATGTGATCCGGACCCCGGACCAGCTCCGCCGTGTGCTCGGTTATCTGCCCCAGGATTTCGGCGTCTATCCGCGCGTTTCCGCCTACGACATGCTGGATCACATGGCGGTGCTGAAGGGCATCTCCAACGGCAGGGATCGCAAGCAGACGGTCGAGGCCCTGCTGAACCAGGTCAATCTCTGGCCCGTGCGGGGCAAGGCGCTGGCCGGCTTCTCGGGCGGCATGCGCCAGCGCTTCGGCATTGCCCAGGCCCTGATCGGCAACCCCGAACTGATCATTGTCGACGAGCCGACCGCCGGCCTCGACCCGGAAGAGCGCAACCGCTTCCTCAACCTGCTGGCCGAGGTCGGCGAGAATGTCGTCATCATCCTGTCGACCCATATCGTCGAGGACGTCACCGACCTGTGCCCCCGCATGGCGGTGCTGGCCGGCGGCAAGATCCAGCTCGAAGGCGCGCCGATCGAGCTGATGCATACGCTCGAGGGGCGGGTCTGGACCAGAACCGTCGACAAGGCCGACCTGGCCGCATTCAGCAAGGCCCACAATGTCATTTCGAGCCGGCTCTTCGCCGGCCGTACCGTGATCCACGTCCTGTCTGACACCCATCCGGGTGACGGGTTCGAGCCGGCACCGGGCGGGCTTGAGGATGTCTATCTGGCGACCGTCAACGCCTCGCGCCGCGCGGCCTGAGGAACGGATCATGTTCGCCAGGATCGCCAGTTTCGAATTCCGCTACCAGCTGCGCCAGCCGGCCTTCTGGGTCATCGCCATCATCTTCGGCCTGCTGGCCTTCGGCGCGGTCGCCAGTCCGAACGTCCAGATCGGGTCGGGCGGCAATGTGCTCGTGAACGCGCCCTTCTCGCTGGCGATCGCGCACATCATCTTCAACGTCTTCTTCATGCTGGCGACGACGGCGATCGTGGCCAACGTCGTGGCGCGTGACACCCAAACCGGCTTCGGGCCGATGATCCTGTCCACGCGGATCACCAAGGGCGCCTATCTGTATGGCCGCTTCCTGGGGGCCTTTGCGGCCGTGGCGCTGTGCTACATGAGCATCGCCCTCGGCACCCTGGCGGGCACCTTCATGCCCTGGGTCGATCCCGAGACGATCGGGCCCTTGCGGCTGGGTGACTATGTTTATGCCTACCTCGTATTCGGCCTGACCGGCCTGTTCCTGACCTCGGCCCTGTTCTTCATGCTGGCCACGATCACCCGGTCGATGATGGCCACCTATATCGGCGTGGTCGCGGTCCTGATTGCCTATCTGGCCTCGACCGGTGTGCTGGGCTCGCGGCCTGAGTTCGAGGTCGCCATGGCCTGGGCCGAGCCGTTCGGCTCGGGCGCCTATGGTCTGGTCACCAAATACTGGACCGCCGCCGAGCGGAACACGCTGAATGCCCCGCTGGAAGGCGTGCTGCTCTGGAACCGGGTGATCTGGACTGCGGTCGGCGCGGCCTTCCTCGGTGCCGCCTATCTGCTCTACCGGCCCTCGCCGCGCGGGGCCAAGCTGAAGAAGCAGGATCGTCTCAAGGCGCTGGTCGAGAAGGACGTCGTCGTCACCCCCGTCGGCGCCCTGCCGCGCCCGAGCTACGGCTTCGCCAGCGGCCTGACCCAGCTGTGGTCCCGGGCCGTGTTCGAGACGGTGCTGGTATTCAAGAGCCCGGCCTATGTGGTGCTGGTCCTGCTGGCCATGGCCTTCGCTGTGGCGACCCTGTTCTTCACCGGAGAGATCTATGGCGCGCCGATCCTGCTGGTGACGCGCGTGGTGATCGAGGGCCTGACCGGGACCTTCGGCCTGATATCGATCGTCATCGCCATCTACTATTCGGGCGAACTGGTCTGGCGCGACCGGGACCGCAAGGTGCACGAGATCGTCGACGCCTCGTCGACGCCGGACTGGACCTTCCTGGTCCCCAAGACCCTGGCCCTGGCCCTGGTCCTGATCTCGACCCTGCTGATCGGCGTCCTCGCCGGCGTGGTGACCCAGACGATCAAGGGGTACACCGACTATGAGCTGGGCAAATACCTGCTCTGGTACGTGTTCCCGCAGTCGCTGAGTTTCCTGCAACTGGCCGTTCTGGCGATCTTCGTCCAGGCGCTGTCGCCCAACAAATTTGTCGGCTGGGCGATCATGGTCGTCTATCTGATCTCGACGCTGGTGCTGTCGAACCTCGGCTTCGACCATATCCTTTACCGCTACGGTGCGGGCATCGGCGTGCCCTTGTCGGACATGAACGGCCGTGGTGATTTCGCGGGCTTCGCGGCCTGGCTGGATGCCTACTGGAGCGCGTTTGCCGTCATCCTGCTGGTGCTGGCCTATGCCCTGTGGCGGCGCGGGACCGAGACCCGCCTGTGGCCCCGCCTGAAGCGGCTGCCACACCGGCTGAAGGGCCCCGCGGGCCTGATCGGAGGGGCGGCCCTGGCGGCCTTCGTCGGCCTCGGTGTCTTCATCTACATGAACACCAATGTCTGGAATGAGTACCGGACCCAGACCCAGCAGGAGGCCGAGCAGGTCGCCTACGAAAAGACGCTGCTGCGCTACGAGACCACGCCCCAGCCGTCGGTGGCCGATGTGCGGCTGGTCATGGACCTGCGTCCGCATCAGCCGAAGCTGACCACGCGCGGAACCTATGTTCTGGTCAACAACACCTCAGCGCCCCTGCCCGAGGTCCACCTGCGCTGGACCGGCGATCTGGATATGGTCAGCCTGACCGTCGAAGGCGCGACCGTCGCCCGCGAATGGAAGGATTTCGAATACCGGATCTACCGTTTCGCCAAACCGATGCAGCCCGGCGAACGCCGCACCGTGACCTTCGAGACCGTGCTGGAGCAGCGGGGTTTCCGGGCCAACGGCAACACCACCCGTCTGGTCGACAACGGCACCTTCGTGAACAACATGGAGTTCGCGCCGATGATCGGCATGGACCGCCAGGGCCTGCTGACCGATCGCAGCAAGCGCCGCAAGGCGGGCCTGCCGGCCGAGCTGCGTCCCGCCCGGCTGGAGGACGAGTCTGCCCGCCGCCGCAACTACATCGGGGCGGACTGGGTCACCGCCGACATCACCATCTCGACCGAGGCCGACCAGACCGTGGTCGCGCCGGGCCAGATGGTCTCGGACGTGGTCCGTGGTGACCGCCGCACCAGCCGGTTCTTGACCGAGTCCCCGGTGCTGAACTTCTTCTCGGTGCAGTCAGCCCGCTATGAGCGGACCGCACGGACGCACAACGGGGTAGAGATGGTGGTCTTCCACGACGCCGCCCATGACCGCAATGTGCCGCGGATGCTCGACGCCCTGTCGGCGTCGCTGGACTATTTCCAGACCCATTTCAGCCCCTACCAGTTCCGGCAGGCGCGGATCGTGGAGTTCCCTTACGGGGCGTTCGCCCAGTCCTATCCCAACACCTTTGCCTGGGCAGAAGGGCTCGGCTTCATCGCTGACCTCAGCGACGAGACCAAGGTCGACTATGTCACCTACGTCGGGGCCCATGAGTTCGCTCACCAGTGGTGGGCACACCAGGTGGTGGGTTCCGACCAGCAGGGGTCGACCGTCCTGTCCGAGACCCTGGCGCAGTATTCCGCGCTGATGGTCATGGAGAAGATGTACGGCCGGGAGCAGATCCGTCGCTTCCTGAAGCAGGAGCTGGACCGCTATCTCAGCGCACGCGGCACCGAGCGGCTGGAGGAGATGCCGCTGATACGCGTCGAGAACCAGCCCTACATCTACTATCAGAAGGGCGGGCTGGTCATGTATCTGTTGCGCGACCAGATCGGCGAGGAGGCGGTCAACCGCGCCCTGCGCCGGGTGCTGGCGCAGTACGCCTTCAAGGGCGCGCCCTATCCGCGCTCGCTCGACCTGATCGCCGCCATCCGGGCCGAGGCTCCGGCGGACAAACAGGCCCTGATCACCGACCTGTTCGAGAAGATCACCCTCTATGACGTCAAGACGACCGGGGTGACGGCCACGCGCCGCGCTGATGGCCGCTGGGACGTTGCGGTCACCGTCGACGCCCGCAAACTTTATGCGGATGGCAAAGGGGTCGAGACCGCGGCGCCGCTGAACGAGATGTTCGACGTCGGCCTCTTCACCGTCGAGCCCGGCAAGGCGGGTTTCGGCGAGGACGATGTGGTCCAGCTGGAGCGGCGCCCGATCCGGTCGGGTGTCCAGACCCTGCGCTTCATCACGACGCGGGAGCCGCGGTTCGCAGGCGTCGATCCGTTCAACAAATGGATCGACCGGGACTCGAACGACAATGTGCGGGCGGTCGGCTAGAGCCATCGGCGCTCCAGTTGACGCATGGGCCTCCAGCGACAAGAGTTCATCACAACGAGCACAACGGGCCACAGCGGACACGACGGGATCGGGACGGTGGCCCCATCGCGGATCGCTTCCTTCAGGCTCGATTTTTCGTCGGAGGGAGGTTCGGCGGCAAAGCCGCCCTTGTCTCATTTCGTTGCCGGGAAAGATCGACACACGCGGCAACCGCACGGTCCCGTCGTGGCCGCTGTGGCCTCGTTGTGCTCGTTGTGATGAACCTTTCGGCCCGCACCAACTGAGTCGACGAACGGTCCAGGACCTGGTTGTTCGGCCCGGGCTTGATCCCCTGGGCCGAGAGCCGCTCCATCTCCTCTTCCTGCGGGCTCATCTGCAGGCGGAGGCGGTTCAGCCCGGCGGCCTTATGGGCCTCGACCCGTTCGGCGATCTGCTCAGCTGTGCCGACCCGCTGCGGCCTTTCCGGCGGTGATCCGGTCGACCAGAGCGTCGATCAGGCGGTCGTGGGGATCGAAGCCGAGGACCGTCACCGGATCGGCGACGAAATTCGACAGCGCATTGATGTCGTAGAATTTCACCGAGCCGTCGCGGTCGTCGACCAGATATTCGACGCCACCGACATCGATCTGCGAGGCGCGGGCGATGTGTTCTGCGGCGGCGATGACCTCGGGCGGCGGGGTGATCGCCTCGATCTGGATCGAGGCCTTGCCCGGCGCGACCATGCAGACGTCGGCGAGGCACAGGTCGAAACCACCGGTCTCGACGCTGCAGGCATAGAGGAAGCGGCCGTTCAGGGTCTCGACCCGGACGATGCGGCCGTCGCGGGCCGGGGCCTGTTCCTGCACCAGGGCACAGCTGTTGATACCCATGGACACCGTGCCCGCGGCGACCGCCCCGGCCAGGTCTTCCGGCGTGTCGAACCGCTGGATGCCCGCGCCCGAGCCGCCGATGTCCGGCTTGACCAGCACCGGAAAGCGCAGGCCCGAGGCGGCCTTCGACAGGTCTGCCGCCCGGTGCACCATCCGGGTCTCGGGCGCGCCATAGCCGAGGCGTCGGATCAGGGAAATCTGCCGGCCCTTGGAGGTGTCGACCTCCAGCGCCGCACCGTTGACGACGCGGGCCCCCTGACCCTCCCAGTGATCGAACAGGGTGCGGGCGTAGAAGATCGGATGCTCGGTCTCGCGCAGGAAGGCGGACATGCCGATGCGGTTGAAGATCAGGGGCGCGGGCGGGGTGCCCGGTCCGGTGTCAAAGACATGGTCGCCGGCGTGAATCTTCGTCCAGTCGACGCCGCGGCGGTCGAGCGCGGCGAACAGCGGCTCGAACCATGCGGGATGCTCATAGAAGATCGCCAGGTCCGTCATGCGCGCGTGTCCACCCCTGTCGTCGACACTCCGGGGAGGCATCTCGACGCCGGTCCGATCTGGGGCGGACGCGCCGGTCCGTCAAGGCCGGAGGGGCGGGGTCCCGCTCGCCGACATCTGAGGCAAAAGGCCCCCCGGACACCCGTCCGCTTGACCCATGGTCGATGGCGAGCGCTGATTGCACCATGACACTCATTCAGCATCCGGCGGCGGTCGTAATCGGCGCATCAGGCGGGATCGGCGCGGCGGTAGCCCGTCAGCTCGAGCACTCCGGGCGGTTCGCCGTTGTCCATGCCCTGTCGCGTGCGGGCACGGGGTTCGATCTGGAGGACGAGGCCTCGATCGCGGCGGCGGCGGCAAGGGTGGCCGAAGGGCCGGCCCCGGCGCTGGTGTTCGTCGCCACCGGGGTGCTGCATCACGGGTATGAGCCGGAACGCAGCTGGCGCGCGCTCGACGCCGATCATCTGCTGCGCGACTACCGGATCAATGCGGTCGGCCCGGCCCTGGTCGCGAAACATTTCCTGCCGCTGCTGCCGCGCGACCGGCGGGCCGCGTTCACGGCCCTGTCGGCGCGGGTCGGGTCCATCGGCGACAACCGGCTGGGTGGCTGGCATAGCTATCGGGCGTCCAAGGCGGCCCTGAACATGATCCTGCGCAATCTGGCGGTCGAGCTGGGGCGCACCCATCCGCAGGCGGTGGTCGCGGGCCTGCATCCCGGCACCGTCGACACCGGCCTGAGCGCGCCGTTCCAGAAGGGGGTCAGGCCGGAGAAGCTGTTCACGGCGGAGCATTCGGCGGAGCGACTGCTGGCGGTGGTCGACGGCCTGACGCCCGCCGACAGCGGCGGCGTCTTCGCCTGGGACGGCGCGGGGATCCCGGAGTGACGACCGCGCACCCTCTGCGTCATCCTCGGGCTTGACCCGAGGATCAGACGCGAGTGGCGGGCTGGTTGACGGTGTCGGCCCTGCGATCGTGCCCGTGCGGCTTTGATGGAGCACCGGACGGTCTGATCCTCGGGTCAAGCCCGAGGATGACGGATGGGGTGTGTATTGACTCCCTCATACAGTATGCGGCATACACTGTGTGTCACACACTATGTGAGATGCAGGGCAATGGCATGAGCCTCGATCCGGACCTCTATGAATCGATGCGGCTGGAGCTGCGGCGCGGGTCGCTGGTGCTGGCGGTGCTCGCCTGTCTGAGGACCGAGCGCTACGGCTACACCCTGCGGCAGGCCCTGGCCGCCGACGGGCTGGAGATGGAGGAATCGACCCTCTATCCGCTGCTGCGCCGGCTGGAGAGCCAGGGGCTGCTGAACAGCGAATGGCGCGAGGAGGAGAAGCGGAAGAAGCGCTTCTACGTCCTGTCGCCGGGCGGCGTGTCGATGCTGGCCGCCCTGGCCGACGAATGGCGGGGCATCAACGCCTCGCTCGACAAGATTCTCTGAAACCCGGGCTGAAGGGGAAAAGCCGTGGACCTGATTGACCGCTATCTGAACGCCGTCGCCGCGCAGTTGCCGCAGGACGAACGCACCGACATCACCGCCGAACTGCGTGACCTGATCCTGAGCCGGTTCGAGGCGAAGGAAGAGGCGCTGGGCCGCGCCCTGACCGAGGACGAGCAGGAGGCGATCCTGCGCGAGATCGGCCATCCGCTGGTCGTGGCCGCGCGCTACCGCAAGGGGCCGGACTCGCTGGTCGGGCCGGAGCTGTTTCCCTACTGGCTGTTCGGGGTGAAGGCCGGACTGATGGTGCTGGCAGCGGTCTTCGCCCTCACCCTGTTCATCCGGGTGATCAGTGGGTCCGACAATTTCGGGCAGGATATCGCCCACGCCTTCCACGGCTTCTTCGGCGCCGGCCTGACCCTGATCGGGGCGGCGACGCTGGCGGCGGCCATCTTCGAACATCAGGGTATCCGGCCGGCCTGGCTGACGAAATGGCGGGTCAAGGATCTGGGGGCCTTCGGTCTGGCCGACCCTGCGGCCTGGGGCATGTCGATGACGGGAACCGAGACGGCGAAGGCCGCGAAACCGTCGTGGATGCCGAAGACGAAGCCGAAGGCCTGGCCGGGCGGGGATTATCTCTTCTCCTTCCTCGCCACCGGCATGTTCGTCCTGTGGTGGATCGGGGTGCTGCATTTCCCCGGCCTGGTGACAGTTGAGCTGCGCGGCGAGGATGCCGCCGTCAGCGGCGCACCGATCTGGTCGATCCTGTTCGGGCCGATCCTGCTCTATGCCTTCGCCCAGATGGCCGTCGACCTGGCCAGCCTGGTCCGACCCTATGCCGCCCGGGCGCGGGCGGCGGCCCGGATCGTTGTCGCCGGGGCCGGCCTGTGGCTGACCTGGCTGATCTTCCAGGCCGGCCACTGGTTCACCCTGACGCGCGGCGAGGAGACGGCGCGGATCGCGGGCGACTGGGCCATGCTCAACTTTGACACCCTCAGGACCCTCGGTGATGGCGCGCGAGATCTTGCCGGTGTCGCCGGCACCCTCTCGGTGGTGATGGTCTGGGTGCTGGCCGTCTCGGCGATCAGCCTGGCGTTCAGCATCCTCGCCAACCTCGGACGGCTGGCGCGGGGGTAGGATCCTCGCCCGGTGACGTATTTCGCTGCCCCTGTCATCCCGGCCGCAGCGAAGCGGAGAGCCGGGACGGGACTGACGAACCATTTCTCACCCTCCCGGACAGCCCGCTTGGGCTGAGCCGGGAGACAGGTTGAGGCAACTCCGGCGGTGGCCCTTTCAAAGACCGTACGGCAGCACCCCTTCTTCCGGCTCAGCCCTGTGGGCTGTCCGGAAGCAATGGATTTCTTGAGCCGCCACGTCCCGGCTCTCCGCTTCGCTGCGGCCGGGATGACAAGGCTCCGGTCCCCGGCGGCCGGCGGACGCGGCGTCGTCGGTTGCATGCGACCTTCTCCACCTCTCCACCCCCGTTTGGGCGGTCCCCCTCCCCCGACGCGGCCCGGCACCGCCATGTCCGAAAACCGCGAGACTTCCATGCCCGCAGCGATCATTCTGCGGACATGGAAAACGCGCACGAACTCGATCAGGAGGCCTGCTACCGCGCCGTTCTGACGCGGGATGCGCGGTTCGACGGGCGGTTCTTCGGCTGTGTGAAGACCACGGGCATCTACTGCCGCCCGGTCTGTCCCGCGCGGACGCCGAAGCGGGAGAATATGGTCTTCGTGGTCTCGGCGGCGGCGGCGGAGGAGGCGGGCTTTCGCGCCTGTCTGCGCTGCCGCCCCGAGACGGCCCCCGACATGGGCGCCTGGCGCGGCACATCGAATACCGTCAGCCGGGCCCTGGCCCTGATCGAGGCCGGCGCGCTGGATGAGGGGGATGTCGACGCACTGGCCGGGCGGCTGGGGGTCGGCGAACGGCACCTGCGGCGACTGTTCCGCCAGCATCTGGGCGCCGCCCCGGTCAGCGTGGCCCAGACCCGGCGCGTGCTGCTGGCCAAGGCCCTGATCCACCAGACCGATCTGTCGATGGCACAGGTGGCGCTGGCCTCGGGCTTCGGCAGTGTGCGGCGGTTCAACGAGACCTTTCAGGCCCTGTATGGCCGGCCGCCCTCGGCGCTGCGGCGACGTGGCGAGCGGCTGCATGTGGGCGGTGTTCGGCTGAGCCTGTCGTTCCGCCCGCCCTATGACTGGGATGCGATGTTTGAGGCCCTGACGGCCCGTGGCGATGCGGTCGAGGGGCGGCGGTGGTCGCGGGTCCTGACCCGGGGGGTGGACGGCGCGGACGGTGCGGTCACGGTCGAGCCGACGGAGGCCGGGCGGGTCTCGGTCTGCGTGGAGGCGGACGACCTCAGGGCCCTGCCGGGCGTGCTGGCCCGGGTGCGGCGGGTGTTCGACCTGTCGGCCGATCCCGAGGCGATCGGGCGCGACCTTTCGGCCGATCCGGTACTGGGGCCTTTGGTTGCGGCGCGGCCGGGGCTGCGGCTGCCCGGCGAGTGGATCGACGATGGGGACGAGGCGCCCAACGACCGCCTGGACGATGAGACGCTCGCCACCCGCGCCGAAACCTGGCGCCCCTGGCGGGCCTATGGCGCGCTGCATCTGGCCCTTGCGGGGATCAGCGGGAACCAATTGATGGAGAGCGACGATGCGAAACGCGCAGCCTGAGTCCCTGACCCTCGACCGGGTCGCCTCGCCGGTGGGCGAGGTGCTGCTGGTCACCGATGACGAGGGTGCCGTGCGGGCGCTGGACTTCGCAGACCATGAGGCCCGCATGAACCGGCTGCTGGAGCGGCATGCGCCGGGGGCATCCCTGACCGCCGGGGCTGCGCCCGGGCCGGTGCGGGCGGCGGTCGAGCGCTATTTCGCCGGTGACATCGGTGCGCTGGACGGGCTGACGGTCAAGACGGGCGGAACGGATTTCCAGCGATCGGTCTGGAAGGCGCTGCGGTCCATTCCGGCGGGCGAGACGCGCAGCTACGGCCAGTTGGCGGCGGCGATCGGTTCGCCGAAGGCGGTGCGGGCTGTGGGACTGGCCAACGGCCGGAATCCGGTCGGCCTGATTGTGCCCTGCCATCGGGTGATCGGGGCGAACGGGACGCTGACCGGCTATGCCGGCGGGCTGGAGCGCAAGCGCTGGCTGCTGCAGCACGAGGGGGCGTCTGTCGCCTGAGGGCTTGACCGACGGCGGTCTGCTGGCTTCATTTGGCACCGGGATACGGGGGAGTGAAACCATGAGACCATTGCTGCTTGCAACGCTGTGCGCGGGCCTTTGTGCAGGGCCGACCGCGGCGCTTGCGCAGGACGAGGATGACTGGGAGTTCCAGCACGAGGCCAGCCTGAACCAGACGGTCGCCGCCGTCCGCTATGACGCGGGCGTGGCCATTGTCGTCCAGTGCCGGGACCGCGCCTTGTCGCTCGCCCTGATCGGCATGCCCGCCGGGGTCGGTGGCCTTGAGGTGCAGGCCCGGCGCGCCGACGGCCGCACCGATCTCCAGACCTGGGTGCCCGGACCGGCATCGGGCATTCTGATGAGCACCGTGCCTGCGCGAGACATCCGCTTCCTGCGCGGCGGCGGCATCTATTCCGTTCGCACGGTCGATGGGGCCCCGCGGGCGCTGCGCACCAATTTCGACCTGCCGACGCAGTCGGCCAACCTCGATCGCGTGCTGAGCGCCTGCGGCTGGGGCCTGACGGACGACCGGGACCAACGGGTCAGGGCCGGTAGCGAGGTCAGGATCGAGATATCCCGGCGTGAACCCCCGCGTGGACGCGGAGCGAGAGCCGGCCGGCCGGACACCCCGCCGCCACCGCCGTCCGCTCCGACCGCGCCGGTGGCCGAACGTCAGATCAGCTGCGTGATTGAGCGGCTCAAGCTGACCGGTTGCCGGTTTGATCATCCGGCCCTCGCGGCAGGGGCGCCAAGCGGGGTCTCCCGGATCCTTCAAGTGCTGGAAAGCCTCGACCTGGAAGCACCGGACGGGGTCGCCACGGACGGTCAGGTCTTCTACCCGCCCGCCCTGGCCATGGTCACGCGCTAACGACGGCTCCGGGCCCCGGGGGCTTGCATTTCCCCGGCATCCGCCTAGATTGTCCCTGCTTATGCTGAAAGTGAGCATAAGTCGGCGGCGGTCAGGCAGACCGGTCGCCTTTCTTCGGGCCTCTGATTTGCTCAAATAGAGCATAAGGGATGCGAAATGGCTGACGGTGCGTTCGGAATGACTGAGGCCCTGGCGCGGGAAACCGCGCCGGTCTGGGCCAAGGTCAAGGATCATGTGACCCCCATGGAATGGCCGGCGCAGGCCGCCCTGATCAGCGAGATCAATGCGCTGAAGAAGACGCGCGACGCCGTCATCCTGGCCCACAACTATATGACGCCGGAGATCTTCCACGGCGTCGGCGACTATGTCGGCGACAGCCTGGGCCTGGCGAAGGAAGCCGCGCGGTCAAAGGCCGGGGTGATCGTCCAGGCCGGCGTGCATTTCATGGCCGAGACCTCGAAGATCCTGAGCCCGGACAAGACGGTGCTGATCCCGGACCTGAAGGCCGGCTGTTCCCTGGCGGCCTCGATCACCGGGGCGGATGTGCGGCTGATCAAGCAGCGCTATCCGGGCCTGCCGGTGGTGACCTATGTGAACACCACGGCCGATGTGAAGGCCGAGACCGACATCTGCTGCACCAGCGCCAACGCCGTCCAGGTGGTGGAGTTGGCAGCGAAGGCATGGGGCGTCGACCGCGTCATACTGATCCCCGACGAGTTCCTGGCCCGAAACGTCGCGGCCCAGACCACGGTCGGCATCATCGCCTGGAAGGGCCGCTGTGAGGTGCATGAGCGGTTCACCGGCGCCGACATCGCCGAGATGCGGGCGGCGTATCCAGGTGCGGAAATCCTCGCCCATCCCGAATGCCCCGAAGATGTGCTGGCGGCCGCCGACTTCGCCGGCTCGACCGCAGCCATGATCGACCATGTGACCGCGCGCAGGCCGAAGCAGGTGGTGCTGATCACCGAATGCTCGATGGCCGCCAATGTCGCCGGCGATGTGCCCGGGGTGCAGTTCATCGGCCCGTGCAACCTGTGCCCCCATATGCAGCGGATCACCCTGCTGAACATCCGCGACTGCTTGTTGAACATGCAGTTCGAGGTGACGGTGCCCGAGGACATCGCCGAACGCGCGCGACTGGCCGTGCAGCGGATGGTGGACCTGCCGCCGCCGACGGTTCCGGCGCGCTACGACATGGTCAAGGCGCGGCATCACGTGGCGGTGGAGCTGATCTGATGCACTATGTTCCTCCGGTCCGCGTCGTGGCGACGATCGACAAACGCAGCCTGCGGCTTCTCGCCCTCCTGGCCTTGTGGCTGCGCTCGGAAAAGGCCACGTCGTCAGGATGACAGACAGCCAGACACCCCGTCCTCCCGGTCCATGGGATCCCCGGCCGGAACCGACCGACCCCGCGCGGTCGGCGTCCGTGGCCGACCGGAGTCCGCCCCCCGCCGCCGAGCCGCCGCTGGACAAGGGTCAGCATCCGGTCTGGGCCGTGATCTCGACCCTGCTGCTGGGTGGTTTCATCTGGTGGGTGAGCCAGAGCTGGGTGATCGCTGTCGCCGCCATCTGGGGTCTGCTGGTGCACGAATACGGCCATGTGCTGGCGATGAACCGGCTCGGCATGGGGCCGGCGCGGATCTACATCATTCCCTTCCTCGGCGGCGTGGCCAGGAGCCAGCGCCTGCCGAAAAGCGAGTGGGACGGCGTGCTGGTGTCCCTGGCCGGACCGGGCTTCGGCCTGCTGGCCGCCATCCCCTTCTTCGCCGGCTTCATCGCGACCGGCGAGGGCATGTGGCTGCTGGGAGCGGCGGTCATTGCCCTTATCAATCTGGTCAATCTGGCCCCGGCGCCGCCACTGGACGGCTCAAAGGCGCTCGGCCCCGTGCTGGCGCGAATCCACCCGAATGTCGAACGCGGTGCCATGGTGCTGATCGGTGCCCTGGTGGTGTTCTGGGGCATCACCACCGGGCGGTTCATCCTCGCCGCCTTCCTTGCCATCGCCCTGATCGGTCACCTGCGTCGCGGAGCCTGGCGGCCTGAGGGGCGTCCCCTGACCGGTCGCGAGGCGGGCCAGAGCGTCGGCCTGTTCCTCGCCGCGGCCATCGCCTGTGTCGGCGTGGGCGTGGCGGCGCTGATGCCGCTGGCCGGCGGTTCGCTGGCGGGGGCCGTGACCATGGCCGGCGGCTTTCTCGGTTTCGGCGGGTGAGCCGCACCCTCCGTCATGACGGGCCGCTGATCATCGGCGGCGGGCTGGCGGGACTTTCGGCGGCGCTCGAGGCCGCGCCGCGCCAGGTGCTGGTGGTGACGCCGGCACCGCTGCTGGAGGCCTGTGCCTCGGCCTGGGCCCAGGGCGGGGTGGCGGCGGCGCTGGCGGCGGACGACGCGCCCGCCCTGCATGCGGCGGATACGACGGCGGCGGGCGCCGGGCTGGTCGAGGCCGAGGCGACCGGGGTCCTGACCGGCGACGGCCGCGCGACCGTCGAATGGCTGGCGTCGCTGGGCGCGCCGTTTGATCGTGACGCCGCCGGCGGCTTTGCCGTCAGTCTGGAAGCGGCCCATTCCCACGCCCGGGTTGCCCGGGTCGGCGGCGACGGGGCAGGGCGGGCCATCCTCTCGGCCCTGATCGCAGCGGTACGCGCCGCGCCGCATATCGAGATCTGGGAAGACGCGCGGCTGCGCGGCCTGATCCAGGACGCGGGCGGTCGGGTGCGCGGTGCCCTGATCGAGCGCGGTGCGCCGGGTTCGCGGCGGATGGTCGAGGTGCTGGCCTCCGCCGTCGTGCTGGCCACCGGCGGAGCGGGCGGCCTGTTTGCCCGGACCACCACCCCCGCCGCCCTGCTGGGCGAGGGTATGGCGCTGGCCTATGGCGCGGGCGCGGAGATTCTCGACCCGGAGTTCGTGCAGTTTCACCCGACCGCCATCGATGTCGGCCTGGACCCCATGCCCCTGGCGACCGAGGCCCTGCGCGGCGAGGGGGCCCGGCTGATCGACCGGGACGGCCGGTTCCTGCTCGGCGAGGCGGCGGATGCCGATCTGCAGCCGCGGGATGTGGTGGCGCGGGCCGTGCATCTCGCGGGCGCCGAAGGGCGGGGGGCCTTCCTGGATTGCCGCGCGGCGATCGGCGCCGCCTTCCCCGAAGAATTTCCGGCCGTGTTCGCCGCCTGTATGCGGGCCGGGCTGGACCCGCGCGAGACCCCGATCCCGGTCGCCGCGGCGGCCCACTATCACATGGGCGGGATCGCCGCCGGGCCGGACGGGCGCACCAGCCTGCCGGGCCTGTTCGCGGTCGGCGAATGCGCCGCGACCGGGGTGCACGGTGCCAACCGGCTGGCCTCCAACTCCCTGCTGGAAGCGGCCGCCTTCGGTCGACGCACGGGCCGGGCGGCGGCGGCGGAGACCTTGGGCAGCGGTGCCACCCTGGCGCCCGCGGTCGCGCCGGACCTTGCGCCCGAAGCCTTGCAGACCTTGCGCGAAGCCATGAGCCGGTGTGTGGGCGTGATGCGCGATGCGGCGGGCCTGTCCGACGCGCTGGCTGTCATGACGCGCCTTGAGGCCGGTGCCCCGGGCGCGCTGCCGCTGGCCGCGGCGCGGCTGATCACCAAGGCGGCGTTGGCGCGCCGCGAGAGCCGGGGCGGACATTTCCGCTCGGACTATCCGGAGGCGACCCCTGTGGCGGAGCACACGAGGTTGAGGTCGCAATCACAGGATGCAAAGTCTTTTGCCGACGTGGACAGGGCGGCATAGTGCCGGCCGGAGCAAGGCGATGACCACGACCCGCACGGGCATGCAGGAAGGTCCAACGGACTTCCGGTTCGATTTCGACCGGTTCGAACGCATGTTCGAGTTGGGGATTCTCAACGACCTCGGGCCGCGCATCGAACTGCTGGAGGGAAGGATCGTCGAGAGGTCTCCGATCGGCGGCGAGCATGGCGACACATCGGTTGACCTGGCCGTCGCCTTGACGAACACCCTCAACCGCATCCCGACGCTGCACGATGCTGTTCGTGTGTCCGCTGCGGTGACGCTCAGGATCGGAGACTACAGCGCGCCGGAACCCGATGTCCTCGTCGCCCGTCGTCGGAACGGCCGGAAATACTATGAAGCAGCGGACGCCGTCCTGGTGATCGAGGTTTCGGTCTCGACGCGGGACAACGACCTGACCATCAAACGGCCGCTGTATGCCCGCGCCGGCATTCCGGAGTTCTGGATCGTCGAGCCGGAGACCCGGCTGATCCGGGTCTTCCGCGACCCTCGCCCGGACGGAAGCTGGGGCGATGAGACGGTCGTGACCGACGGCGCGGTGACGCCGCTGTTCTCGGATCAAGTACACCTGACTCTGGCGGAACTGTTCTGAACCCCATGCTCCCTGACCTCCTGATCGAACCCGTTGTGCGCAGGGCGCTGGCCGAGGATCTCGGCCGTGCGGGCGATGTGACGGCGCAGGCCTGTATTCCGGAGGGCGCGCGGATGCGGGCCGTGTTCGCGGCGCGCAAGGCCGGTGTTCTGGCGGGCATCGACTGCGTGCGGCTGGCCGTGCTGGCCATGGACCCGGATGCGTCCGTGGAGCTGAAACTGCGTGACGGCGACGCCTTCGAGGCCGGTGCGGTTCTGGCCGAGGTCGAGGCCGATGCGCGGGCCTTTCTGGCGGCCGAACGGACGGCGCTGAACCTGCTGGGGCGGCTGTGCGGGATTGCCACCCTGACGCAGGCCTATGTCGCGGCGGTCGCAGGCACGAAGGCGCGGATCGCCGACACCCGCAAGACCACCCCCGGCCTGCGCGCGCTGGAGAAACATGCGGTGCTGTGCGGCGGCGGGGTCAACCACCGCTTCGGCCTGGATGACGCCATCCTGATCAAGGACAACCATGTCGCCGTCTGCGGCGGGGTGGGCGAGGCGGTCCGCCGGGCGCGCGCCGCCGTCGGTCATCTGATGAAGGTCGAGGTCGAGGTCGACAGTCTGGATCAGCTGGACGAGGCCCTGGCCGCCGGGCCCGATGTGATCATGCTGGACAATTTCACCCTGCCGATGCTGCGCGAGGCGGTGGCCCGCACGGCCGGGCGGATCACGCTGGAGGCCTCGGGCGGGGTCAATCTGGAGACGGTGCGCGGTATCGCCGAAACCGGTGTCGATGTGATCTCGGTCGGGGCCCTGACCCATTCGGCTCAGGCGCTGGATGTCGGACTGGACGCCATGCCCTGCTGACCTGCGGCTGCCGGGCGGAACGCGCGGCGCGAGGGGTCAGGATCAGGGTTTTCAGGACGGCGGCTGCAGGTCAGCAGCGCAGGACGCTGCGACCCCGGCTCGCCTCAAGCCGCCGGTGCAGCGGCCTCGACAACGACCGGGGCGGCGGTGTTTGCCGGTGCTGCGGGCACTGCGGACGCCGTCTCCGCGGGCTCCGTCCCGGCACCGCGCTCCTGGGCGACCAGCAGGTTGTAGGCCACCGTGCCGGCTTCGAGGACGGGTCCGGTCGGGTCGAGGCTGGCCTGGATCAGGCGCGGGCCATCCGTCACGGTCGACCGCCGGGCGGCATAGGAGAAGGCCTCGCGCGAGCCGGAACGGCCGCCGAAGCGATAGAACATATGGTCACCGACCTGTCCGACCGGCACCAGCGAATGACGCCAGGCCGGCGAGACGGCTGTGGTGTGGAAATGGGTTGCGTTGCCGACGCCCGCGAACACGGCTCCGGACAGGGCGGCCGAGGCCACCGCGCGGGCCCGGTTCCACGCGGCCTGATTGACCGGTCCGCGCATCGAGCCGTCACAGGTGAAACTGAATTGGCAGCCGGTCCGGCGCCCCGCACCCTGGAAGACCACGCCGCAGACACTGTTGGGGAAGGCGGAATGGCGCACCCGGTTCAGTACGACCTGGGCCACCGCCCGCATGCCGTCCCGGCCTTCGCCACGGGCTTCGTAATAGGCGGCCTGGGTCAGGCAATCGAGATCTCGCGACGCGTCGAGCGTACTGCTCAGACGGAACGGCATGGCCGCGACCGGGCCGGTCAGACGAATCCGGCGCAGGCCGGAGTCTGCTTGCCGGATCCGCAATTGTTCCAGACGGGCCGTCAAGAGCTCGGCCTGTCGGTCGCGCTGGGCGCCCCCGGCGACGGTATAGGGATCATGCCGACGCGCTATGGCCAGGGCGCTTTCGTCGAGACCACCCGCCGCGGCCGCCAGCGCTTCCTCGGTGAAGCCGGCGGCTGTCGCCCCCTCAATCCGCTCGGCCTGGGCCCGTACGGTGGTTGCCTTGGCCGCTGTGCCGCCGAGATAGGCACAGCCGATCGCCAGCCCCATCAACGCGCCGAACGCCGCCGCCGCCGCTCCGGGCCGAATCCGGACCGCACGATCTGCAGACGTCGTCACACGCGTATGCGGGGCTAGGGACAAGGGCCTGGTCCTGTTCGGCAGGGCGCAATGCCGCCCCCGGGTAGTCTCGCAACCGGGCGATCCTCTCCAATCTCTGGAAACCGGACCCGCAAACCGCCTGCGTTAATTCGACGACCGGCAAAGTGGCCAGCTGTCGAGGACGCGCCTTAAGCCAGCCGTTTGTGGCACCAATGTGGTTGATTCGCAAGAATCCCAAGCCCGCCAACATCGCGGTTTATCTGCATTGTAGTCAACAGGTTAGTGGGTCTGATTGTTCTGCATCATACACCAGTGCATCGCCCGGTTACTGTATTGGCTTTCATGTGAACGACATGGCGAGGGAGTCCGGTTGATATCGGCGGATTGAAAGGTGTCCCGGCTGTTGTCATCGTCCTCTCCTGACAGGCGAGTTTTACATGAAGCTGTGATCCGGAACTGGCGGCGTCGGGGAACGTTCAAGGCGCGTTGTTGGAAGGATTTCGTCATGAAGCGCGCCGTCACCACCCTTTCGGTCACGATCATCGCTCTCGGTGCCGCCGCCTGTGGCCAGACCATCGAGCAGAGGGCCGCCACCGGTGCCGTCGCCGGTGCGGTCGTGGCGGGGCCTGTCGGCGCGGCCGTCGGCGGCGTTGCGGGCGCCGCGGTCGCCCGGCCCGCCAAGCCGAACTGACACAGTCTGCCTTCGATCGAGCGGCGCGGACCCCGGGAAGGCCTCGCGACCTTGATTTTCGCTCCCATATGGGGTTAGCGACGCGCCGGGCTGCGCTGCAAACCGCCCGACTGCGTTCAAGCGCACCCATAAACGATCAAGGACATCGACGCCCTCCGCATGAGAGATCTGAAACAGACCGGCTTCACGGACCGCCTTACCGCCCAGCAGGAGGCCAAGAAGGCCCTGCTCGCCCGGTTCAAGCCCAAGGCCGCCGCCCCCGATCCCGAGTTCGACAAACTGGCCGCCAAGCGTGCGGCCGAGAAGGAGGCGCTGCGTCAGCAGCATGAACTCGCCAAGGCGGAAGCCCGTCGGGAAAAGGCCGAGCGGGAAGCCGCACGTCTCGCCGCAGAGGCCGAGGCCCAGGAAGCGGTCGAGGCGGAGAAGCGCGCCGCCCGCAAGGAGCGCAAGGCCCTGACCAAGGAAGAACAGAAGGCCGCCCGCGACGCCCGCTACGCCGCCCGCAAGGCCCGCACACGCTGAGGCGAGGGCAGGGCGTCCGGACTTGACCGCCCCGGCCTTTTCCGCCTGAAAAACGCCCGGCTTGACGCGCATCCTGCGTCATGGCCGGGACCTGACGCGGCTTGGGAGCCCATTGTTTGGCCAGGATCGACTGGACCGCGAAGCTGATGGGGATGCGCCGCCTGTTGGCCGCCATGCCCGTGGTTCTGGCTGCTTTCGGCGTCGCCGTGACCGCCAGTTCAACGCCGCGTCCGGAGATTGATCGTCGCGCCGAGACGGTCCGCAGTTTGACCGGCGGTCACCTCGGAGCCCGCGGTTTCGCCGCCATAACGGCCCGAATGGATGCTTCGCAGCTGGCCATCGCCCTGCGCCATGACCCCGAGACGCAGCGCGCGGCGCTTTACGGCCTGACCCCGGGCTGGGAGAGCCTGACCCTTGCGGGTCGGCCGACGCTGGACCTCGGCGTTACGGGTCTGGACGCGATGAAGCTGAATGCGGCGACGCCGGACGCCGCCCGGTTCTTGCGGGTCGCCGCGCCCTTCGTCTTCAAGCCCGCGACCGCTGAGGATCGCCGCCGGGCCCTGCGCTGCCTGACGCAAGGCATCTACTATGAGGCGGCGCTCGAGCCGACCGAAGGGCAGGAGGCGGTCGCCCAGGTTATCCTGAACCGGGTGCGTGACCCCAACTACGCCAACAGCATTTGCGGCGTGGTGTTTGAGGGCGCCGAACGCACCACCGGCTGCCAGTTCAGCTTCACCTGCGACGGTGCCCTGGCCCGGCCACCCGTCAGCTGGGCCTGGAACCGTGCCCGGGTTGTGGCGGAGCGGGCCCTGGCCGGCCATGTCTCGGCGCGGGTCGGCACGGCGACCCATTATCATGCCGACTATGTGCACCCGTGGTGGGCACCGACCCTGAACAAGCTGACCCAGATCGGGGCGCACATCTTCTATCGCTGGAAGGGCGTCTATGGCGAGCCGGCGGCCTTCCGTCAGCCCTATGCCGGACGCGAGCCCCTCATCGACGAGGCCCGGTTCTCGCGTCCCCGCATCCAGATCGCCTCGGCGAGCGAGGCCGAACTGGTCCTCGATGAGGCCGCCGCCAGGGGTGAGAGCATCATGCGGACCGTTGAGATCGACGGCCGGACCCGGGTCGTCGGGGTTGCGTCCCTGGGCGGTCGTCGCCAGGCCACCGCCGCCGAGATCGCGGCGATCAATCAGCGGCTGGCGGCCTTCGAGGCCCCGGCGGCACCGCCGCCCCCGTCGACGCCCCGCGTGGCTCCGCCCGGCGTCACGCCTATGGATGTCGAGGAAGTGGGCCGACCCGTTTCCTGATCCACCTGTCAGCCACGCGTGACCCGGCACCCCGGCTGTGCTGCAAGGTTTGCAGAGGCCCGGCAGGAGGCCCGGCAGGAGGCCGGCATCGTCAGACGCCGATCTTTTCCGTTTCCCTGTGCGAGATCGGGTCCAGGCTGCGGGCATGGTCCTGCTCGGCGAGGAAGCGGACGGCTTCCAGCGCGGCCATACAACCCATGCCCGCGGCGGTGACCGCCTGGCGGTAGATGTCGTCGGTCACGTCGCCGGCGGCCCAGACGCCCTCGATGGCGGTGGCCGTGGTCCCGGGCTTCACCACCAGATAGCCGCCCTGTTTGGTTTCCAGCTGGCCGGTGAACAGTTCCGATGACGGGGCGTGGCCGATGGCGATGAAGACGCCGTCGGCGCTGATGTTCCGGGTCTCGCCCGTCTGGACGTTCTTCAGCCGGGCACCGGTGACATTGACGCCGCCCAAGCTGTTGGTCTCGCCCAGGATCTCGTCGATGGCGCTGTTCCAGATCACCTCGACCTTGGGGTTGGAGAACAGCCGGTCCTGCAGGATGCGTTCGGCGCGGAACGCGTCACGGCGGTGGACGACGGTGACCTTCGAGGCGAAATTGGTCAGGAACAGCGCCTCCTCGACTGCGGTATTGCCACCGCCGACGACGATCACCTCCTTGCCGCGATAGAAGAAACCGTCGCAGGTCGCGCAGGCCGAGACGCCGAAGCCCTGGTATTTGGCCTCGCTCTCGATCCCCAGCCATTTGGCCTGGGCCCCGGTCGAGATGATCACCGTCTCGGCCAGCATCTCGGTCCCCGAGTCGAGCGTCAGGCGGAAGGGCCGCTGTGACAGGTCGGCCTTGACCACGATGTCCTCGATGATCTCGGTGCCGACGTGCGCGGCCTGGGCGCGCATCTGCTCCATCAGCCAGGGCCCCTGGATGACGTCGGCAAAGCCGGGATAGTTCTCGACATCGGTGGTGATGGTCAGCTGGCCACCGGGCTGCAGGCCGGCGATGATGACGGGGCTCAGCAGCGCGCGCGCCGCATAGATGGCGGCGGTCCAGCCGGCGGGGCCGGAACCGATGATGGCGACGCGGACAGTTCTGGGGGTGCTCATGGCGTCTATTTAGGCGGTGATTCCCCTTCGCGCGATGTTAGGCTCGACGGAAGCTGGGGAGAATCGAATGGCGCAGTCAAGCTACATGGGCGTGGGCATCGCCCTCGGCACGGCGATCGGAGCGGCGCTGGGGATTGCGCTGGACAACCTCGCGCTGGGCATCGGCGGCGGCATCGCCATCGGGGTGGCCCTTGGGGCAGGCTTTGACGCACAACGCGGGCGCAAGGGCTCAACGGACCGAAAGGACACTTCCGGTTCGGACAGCGGGACACCCTACGTCTTTGACGACGGCGCCGGGCGCGACAAGAGCTCGAATGACGGTCCGGACGGAGGGTCGGACAGCGGGTCTGACGGCGGCGGTGGAGATGGCGGCGGCGGCGGCGGCGGCGATTAACCCCTGCCCAGGCGCTCCAGCAGCACCCGCGCCGCCCGGTCCGTCTCGGCCAGCGGCGCATAGCTCCAGACGTTCAGCGAGCCATCGAACGGCCGCGCCGAGCCGCGTTCGCGCAGGTCGGCGTGCAGGCGGGCGAATTTGTCCGCGGGCTTCAGCGGGATCATCGGCAGGATATGCACCGGCGCGCCCGTCGAGGCGGCCTCTGCGGCCATGTTGGCGCTGTCCTCGGTGACCAGGATGTGGTCGGCGAACTTCAGGAAGGCGAAATAGGGGTTCGGACCTTCGCCATCCCAGATCAGGCCGGGCAGGTGGTTCAGCCGCGCAGTCAGGGCCGCCTTCGCCGCCGCCGGCGTGCGGCGCGAGAAGGTCAGCATCAGCGAACCGCCGGCGGCCTCCACGGCGGTCGCGATCCGCCCGGCGAGGTCGGCGGCATGGGTTTCGGTGAGATCGAACGCCCTTGACCGGCCCCCGATCAGAACCGCGACGCGCGGCCGGGGCAGGGGCTCCAGCCGGTCAGCGAAGGCGGCCGAGCCCTCGGCCAGCCGCTCCGCCGTCACCCGATGGGGTGATCCGGTGATCGACAGGACATTGGAGCCGGTCACGCCGTCATGGGCCGGGGCGACGACCAGGTCATAGGCGGCGATGTTCCAGCGGGGGTCCTGGGTCTGGACCACGAAGGTCTTGCCGCCCGACCGTTCCCGGACCCGCGCCGACAGCGGCAGGGTGGCACGTCCGGTGGCAATCCACAGGTCGGGCCAGGCCTCACCGGCGGCGGGTTCGACGGCATCGGACGACGGGTCCAGCATCCACCGGGCCTTCAGCGCGGACGGCAGTTTGTCGAAGGCCCTGCGCCAGCGGATTTGCTTGACGACGATGCGGGACGAAAAAAGGCGCTGGACGGCTTCCGCCAGACCCAGCGCCTGATTTTCCATGCCGGTCCGGCCGTCAGAGACGACCTGGATCGTAAGCGGGGTCTGGTCGGACCCTATTTCCACTCGACCTTGAGGATCTCATAGGCCTTGACGCCGCCGGGCGTGTTGACCTCAACCGCGTCGCCGACCGCCTTGGAGATCATGGCGCGGGCGATGGGGGAGGAGACGGAGATCTTGCCCGCCTTCACATCGGCCTCGTGCTCGCCGACGATCTGGTAGCGGGCCTCCTCCTCGGTGTCCTCGTCGACAACGGTAACCGTGGCGCCGAATTTCACCTGGTTACCGTTCAGCTTGGAGACGTCGATGACCTGGGCGCGGCTGATCTTGTCCTCGATCTCGGCGATCTGGCCCTCGATCCAGCCCTGACGCTCTTTCGCGGCGTGATACTCAGCGTTTTCAGAAAGATCGCCATGCTCGCGCGCTTCCGAGATGGCCGAGATTACGCTCGGCCGCTCCACGGACTTCAATTGCTTCAGCTGATCGTCGAGGACACGGTAGCCCTCGGCCGTCATCGGCACTTTTTCCATATGTCGTGAGTTTCTTGTTTCGCCCGACTGAAGATTTGGAGACACGCCGAGGTCGCTGGGCGCTTGCGACTGGCCAAAGAGACTAGGGCTTCAGGCCTCAAGGTTCAAGAGGCATGACGCAAGGAGGTTCTGTGCGGCCTGTCAGGCGGGGCGGCCTCCCCGTCTCGCCCGGACCTGTCGGATCAGGCTCCAGGTCAGCCATCCGACCGCCGCCAGACCCACGGCCATGAACAGGCTGGAGACGAGGAATATCCCGGCGGCGATGAAGGCAAGCACAAAGGCGACGGCGGCGACGAGGGCGGCAATGATCTGGACGGTTTTCAGCGGCATGGACCGATAACGTCCGGCGCGCGGGCGGGTTGCGAACCCAACACGCCCGGCCGCACAGTTGCGGCCGACTGTGGCATCGGCGCCCTGCGGCGGATCAGGCGTAGCTGTAGGGACCGCCGCGCTCCAGCGCCCGCTGATAGGCCGGTCGCGCATGGATCTTCTGCAGGAAGGCCTTCAGCTTCGGCTTGTCGGCACCGTAGCCGATCCGCGCACCCGCCGCCTCGACCGGAAAGCTCATCATGATGTCGGCGGCCGAGAACGCATGGCCGGCGAACCATTCGGACTTGCCCAGTTCGGCCTCCCAATAGCCGGTGTGGGCCGCAACCTGCGGGTCGATCATATTGGCGTTCATCGCCTTGCTGATCCCCTTGGCCACGCCACGCGCCAGGAAGGGGACGCGATTGGGCAGGACGGTGAAGATCAGCTTCAACAGCAGGGGCGTCATGGCCGACCCCTCCGCATAGTGCAGCCAGTAGGTCAGCCGCCGCGCCTCAGCCGTGCCCGCCGCCGGTCGCAGGCCGGCGGCCGGATAGGTGTCCAGCAGATATTCGATGATCGCCCCCGTTTCGGCGATCCGCGCCGCGCCATCGTCGAGGACCGGCGACTTGCCGAGTGGATGGATGGCCTTCAGCGCGGACGGGGCCAGATTGGTCTTCGGGTCGCGCTGATACCGCTTCACCTCATAGGGCAGGCCCATCTCCTCGAGCAGCCACAGGACCCGCTGCGAGCGGGAGTCGTTCAGGTGGTGGACGGTGATCATGGCGCGGCTCCCCTTGGATGACGCAGTTAAGGCGGTTGACGCGGCGTCGGTCCAGCGGATTCAGACGCGCCTCAACCCTTGGGCATCAGCGCCTGCGCCGCGACCACCATGGCCTCGACGCCGGTCGTGACCGAGGGCCTGGGGTCGATGCGGAACAGGGGGGAGTGGTGGCCGGGCGCCGTGGCGACGTCTTCCGCGGGCGTGCCGCCGACGCTGAAATAGACACCCTTCACACCGCTTTCGGGGGTGACGAACCAGGCGAAATCCTCGGCCCCCATGCCGGTGCGCGGCTGGTCGACCAGCCGCTCGGTGCCCATGGCCGCGCCGATGGCGGTCCGGACCCGGGCCGCCGTGGCGGCATCATTGATAGTGGCGGGTGTGGTCTCGGTCGGGGACCGGACGACGGTCGGCAGCCGGTCTTCGGGCACGCCCAGCGCCAGGGCGGTGCCACGGGCCACCCGGTCAATGCCGTCCAGCAGGGCCAGCCGGGTTTCGGGGTTGTCGGCGCGGACCGTCAGCTGCAGGTCGACGCGGTCGGAGATGATGTTGTGCTTGATGCCGCCGTGGAAGGCTCCGACGGTGACAATGGCCCCCTCAAGCGGATTGATGCTGCGGCTGGGCAGGGTCTGCAGGTTCATGACGATGGCCGAGGCGACCACGATGGGGTCGACCCCGAGATGCGGATAGGCTCCATGGGTGCCGATGCCGTGCACCGCGATGTCGACGCTGTCCGAGCTGGACGAGGAAATCCCCAACGGCAGGTCGATCAGCCCGCTGGCGAGGTCGGCCGAAACGTGGAAGGCCAGGGCGATGTCGGGCTTGGGAAAGCGGGTGTAGAGGCCGTCCTGCACCATGGCCCGGGCCCCGAAGATACGCTCCTCGGCCGGCTGGGCGATCAGCACCAGGGTGCCGGACCAGTCCTGCCGCCGCGCCATCATCTGCCGGGCTGTGCCGATCAGGGCGGTGATATGCACATCATGGCCGCAGGCATGCATGACCGGCTTTTCGATCCCGTCGCTGTCGACCTGACGCGCGGTCGAGGCATTGGCCAGACCGGAATCCTCGGCCAGCGGCAGGCCGTCCATGTCGGCGCGGATCATGACCGTGGGGCCGTCCCCATTGCGCAGGACGGCGACCACGCCCGTGCCGCCGACGCCGGTGGTGACGTCATAGCCCAGCGCCGTCAGCCGGGCCGCCATGATGCCGGCGGTGCGGACTTCGAGACCCGAGAGCTCGGGATTGCGGTGAAAGTCGTCGAACAGGGCTCCGAGGTTGGCGTCATAGTCGCGCGCAATGGACTGGCGCAGCTCGACATCGGTCGAGCCGGTCTGGGCGTGCGCCGCCCCGGCCGTGAACAGGGCCAGCATGGCCGTCGTCGCAAGAAGAAGTCGCATCGTTCCGCCCCCGGGTTTGAGTCTGCAACATTGGTCCGACGCCGATGGGCTGGCAACGGCCAATGCGTGCGATGGCGTCTTGCTTGAACCGTGTGCTATCAGACGCTATCATCGGCACTATGGCGCAACTCCTCGTCCGCAATGTATCCGAAGACGTGGTTCAGGCCCTCAAGGCCCGGGCAGCCGCCCATGGTCGCAGTGTTGAGGCTGAGCACAGGGCCTTGCTGGAACAGACCCTCGCCGCCGATCGACGGGCGCAGGTCGAGGCGTGGCTGAAGGCGGGCGAGCCGTTGCGGGAGCGTCTCAAGGGACGTGTGTTCACGCCGTCCGAGATCCTGATCCGTGAGAGCCGCGAGGAGCGGTGACACCGCTTGTCGTCGATGCCTCCGTGGCCCTGAAATGGGTGCTGGTCGAGCCGGACTCGGCTCTGGCCGAGGAGGTCCTGTTCAGCCCGCTCGTCGCGCCTGATTGGTGGCGGATCGAGGTCGCCAACGGTCTGTGGAAGGCGTTTGATCGGGACGAGATCGACCTGGACGAGGCGCGTGCCGGTCTGGCGCGGTTCGCGGACGTCGCCGTCGAGACAGAGGACGCCCTTGGATTGCTCGACGAGGCCATGATCCTGGCCGCCCGACTGGATCACGCGATCTATGACTGCCTCTATCTCGCCCTTGCGATCCGGAGGGACACGAGGTTGGTGACCGCCGACGGGAAGTTCGCAAAGACGGTGCTTCGGGCCGGATCGGACCTCGCCGTTCGCGTGGTCATGCTGGGGGATTTCAAGAAGTGACCGAACCGCGCCTGACCTCCCTCGCCCATGGCGGCGGCTGCGGCTGCAAACTGGCCCCGGCGGTGTTGCGGGACATTCTGAAGGGGATGCCGCTGGCCGGGCCCTTCGCCGATCTGATGGTCGGGACCGAGACCAGTGACGACGCCGCAGTCTGGCGGCTGAACGATCAGCAGGCCCTGGTGGCCACGACCGACTTTTTCATGCCGGTGGTGGACGACCCGTTCGACTTCGGCCGCATCGCCGCGACCAATGCCCTGTCCGATGTCTATGCCATGGGGGCGACGCCGATCTTCGCCCTGGCCCTGGTCGGCATGCCGGTGACTGTGCTGTCGACCGACACCATCGGCCGCATCCTGCAGGGCGGGGCCTCGGTCTGCGCGGCGGCGGGCATACCGGTCGCGGGCGGCCATTCGATCGACAGCGTCGAGCCGATCTACGGCCTTGTCGCCCTCGGTCTGGTGCATCCGGATCAGGTGCTGACCAACCGCGGCGCCCAGGCCGGCGATGTGCTGATCCTGACCAAGGCGCTCGGCGTCGGCGTGCTGAGCGCAGCCTTCAAACAGGAGCGACTGGGTCCGGACGGCTATGCGGCCCTGATCGCCTCGACCACGCGGCTGAACACGCTCGGGGCCAGGCTGGCGGGGCGGGCAGGGGTCCATGCCGTCACCGACGTCACCGGCTTCGGCCTGCTGGGCCATGGGCTGGAGATGGCGCGCGGGGCCGGGCTGACGGTCGAGCTGACCGCCGCCCCGCCCCTGCTGGACGGGGTCGAGGCCCTGGCGACCGGCGGCGTCCGCACCGGTGCCTCGGGCCGCAACTGGGCCAGCTACGGCGAGGGCGTCGACCTGCCGGCCGGACTGGACGACTGGCGACGCGACCTGCTGACCGATCCCCAGACCTCGGGCGGCCTGCTGATCGCCGTCGCGGCCGATCAGGCGGAGGCGGTGCTGGCCCTGGCCCACGGCGAGGGCCTTGCCCGGGCCGCCGTCGTCGGCCGTATCCTCGACGGCCCGCCGCGCGTCCGCATCGCCGGATGATCCGCCACACCACCGACCTGTCGCCCGCCGCCCGCGACGGCTTCGACGCCATCATCGATGTGCGCAGCCCGGGCGAGTTCGCGCTCGACCACATCCCCGGCGCCATCAACCTTCCGGTCCTCGACGACGCCCAGCGCGCGGCGGTCGGGACCGAATATGTCCAGGGCTCCAAATTCCTCGCCCGGCGCAGCGGCGCGGTCATGGTGGCGCGCAATATCGCGGCCCATCTGGAAGGGGCGCTGGCCGATCGCGGCGGAGGCTTCAAACCGCTGGTCCATTGCTGGCGCGGCGGCCAGCGGTCGGGCGCCATGGTCACGGTGATGGACCAGATCGGCTGGCCGGTCACGGTGCTGGACGGCGGCTACCAGACCTGGCGGCGGCAGGTGAACGCAGCGCTGTATGACGCACCGGTGCCGCACCGGCTGACCCTGCTGGACGGGCCGACCGGCTCGGGCAAGACGGCGCTGCTGGAGGCGCTTGCCGAACGCGGCATGCAGACCCTCGACCTTGAGGCCCTGGCCGCGCACCGGGGCTCGCTGTTCGGGGCCATGCCCGGCGGCCAGCCGTCGCAGAAGGCGTTCGAGAGCCGGCTGCACGACGCCCTGTCGCGGCTCGACCCCGCCCGCCCGGTGGTGGTCGAGGCCGAAAGCAGCCGCATCGGCGCGCGCCTGGTGCCGCCGTCGCTGTGGGCCGCCATGGCCGCCGCCCCGGTCATCGAGATCGTCGCCCCGGTCGAGGCCCGGGTCGCCCATACGGTCGCGACCTATGCCGACATCGCCGCCGATCCGGCCGCGCTGGATCTGGCCCTGAGCCGGCTGCCGCGACACCATGCGAAGGCGATGATCGCCGATTGGCGCGCCATGGCCGCGCGCGGCGCGCTCAGCGATCTGGCCCGGCAGTTGATCGAGGTCCATTACGATCCGGCCTATCGCCGCACCGGTGCCGACCGGGGCCGGCCGGTGCTGGACCGGCTGGTGCTGGAGGATCTTTCGCCCGCCGCACTGGCGATCGCGGCCCAAGGCCTCGCGGCGGGCCTCGACCGGGCGCGCGACCCGGCCTAGCTTCGCCGGATGACCCAGTCCCGCACCGCCGCCCTCTTCTCCTCGCTCAGCCTCCGCGTCCTGCTGGCCCTGGCCCTCGGCCTGGCCGCCGGCGCGGCCGCGCAGACCTATGGCATTCCCGGCGGGACCGGCACGGTCGCCCTGATCGAGGGGCTGGGCCAGCTGTGGCTCAACGCCCTGCGCATGACCATCATCCCGCTGGTCTTCGCCCTGCTGGTGACCGGCATCGCCTCCATCGCCGATGCGGCCGCGACCGGGCGGCTGGCGCTGAAGACGGTGGTGGTCTTTGCCCTGCTGCTGGTCGGGGCGACAGTATACGGCATAGCCGCGTCCGAGGGGCTGCATGCCCTGTGGCCCATCGACCCGGAGGGCGCGCGCCTGCTGCTGGCCGGAACCTCGGGCGACCAGGTGGTGCGGGAGAATGTCGGCGGCGGCGGGCTGGGCGCCTTTCTGACCGCCCTGGTGCCGCCCAATCCCATCGCCGCCGCGGCCGAGGGAGCCATCCTCGGGGTCGTGGTCTTCGCCATCATCTTCGGCTTTGCCACCACCCGCCTGCCCGACCGGCTGCGCCAGCCCCTGACAGTCTTTTTCGAGGCCGTGGCCGAGACCATGATCGTCATCGTCCACTGGGTGCTGCGGGCTGCGCCGATCGGCGTCTTTGCCCTGTCCCTCGGGGTCGGACTGCATACCGGGCTGGGGGCGGCGGGGGTGCTGGGGCACTATATCGCCCTGGTCTGCCTCAGCCTGATCGGCCTGATCCTGCTGACCTATGTCGTCGCCCTGGCCTTCGGACGGCTGTCCCTCGGCCGGTTCGCCGTCGCCGTGGCCCCGGCCCAGGTGGTGGCCATCTCGACCCAGTCCTCCCTGGCCTGTCTGCCGGTCATGGTCGAGCGGGCGATCGACCGGCTGGGCGTCTCGCCGGCGACCGCAGGCCTGGTCCTGCCGCTGGCGGTGGCGGTGTTCCGCATCACCTCGACGGTCGCCAACCTGGCCGTCTGCATCTATGTCGCCCACCTCTACGGCATCCCCCTGACGCCCGGCGTGCTGATCGCCGGCGCGGTCACAGCCCTGGCCATCAGTGTCGGCACCGTCGGCCTGCCGGGTCAGGTCTCCTTCTTTGCCTCCATCGCCCCCATCGCCCTGGCCATGGGCCTGCCCCTTGAGGTCCTGCCCTTGCTGCTGGCGGTCGAGGTGGTGCCCGACATCTTCCGCACCATCGGCAATGTCACCGCCGACCTCGCCGTCGCCCGGATTGTCGAGGGGCGGGATGCGGACGGAGAGGGAGAGGCGGCCTCGGGGGTCTAGGGACGAAAGCAGACGCTAAGAGAGTCCGCTCCGGGTGGGAAGCGGACATTACAGGGGGCCGCCCGTTCGCGGTTCTTCGGGCGGATAGGTGGGGCCGCAGTCAATGTCAGTCAGTCGCCGCGCCCTGACATCGTATTCTGCGCTGGCACGGATTCCTTTGGGACTGCTGTCAAAGTGGACTTCCACCTGATCCGCTCGAATCAGAGTCCGTCCCGGCGGGTAATTCCCTGCACCTTGGCCCTGACGAAAACTCACGGAAACTTTTGACCGGTCTGAACCAAGCCAGCCGCGCCCGACGACGGGTGCTCCTGTCCAGAAGTTACGACCCCAAGCATACTCGCGGGACGACCAACCCTCGATTGAGTTGATGCACGAGTCCCGGACCAGCAAGCGGTCGATCTCGTCCGCCAAGGCGGGGCTTGGGGGTTCTGCGGTCGTGGAGTTCAACAGCAGCAAACAAGCAGCCCCGATCCCCAGCGCGACGACCGCGAACCCCGCCTGAGATGCTCTCCGTCCCCCCATCGCCTCAGCATAGGCCGCCCGGCAAGGTCCGCAATGGGTCGGAAGCTGACTGTCGCCCACGGGTGGTTAGCGGACATGGTCGCTAAAGAAGCGCGACGCCGCCCGGCCCGCCTTCCCAACGCTGGGCTCGTTCCGCTGCCGCAGCGGTGTCTTCAGCGGGGACGCGGGTGATGAGCGGGCCGACATAGGGGTCGCGTGGGTCTCCGCGCGTGGGCAACTGCCAGCCAACGCTGCACGCGCGGCAGCTATTCTTGTCTATCAGGACAGAGGGCGCGTGGTTCAAAGAGGGCTCGCCGGGCGGCGTGAACTGCTGGACCAAGACCGACGAACCCTGATCGAAGATTTCGAAACCGAGGTCTGACTGGAATGGATGGTGTTCAGACTGAGCAACGGCAGCCGTCGCGGTCGCCACGTAGTCACATCGTTGAACTTTAGGGCCGGTGCAGCCCGGCGAGGCATGGTCCGCGCCAACAAGCAGAGCAAGCCCAGCCAACACCGCGAAAATCGAGAACGCGCCGAAACCCAATGGCAGCATACCGCCTGTTTTGAGCATTGCTGTCTCCCAACGGTTCAGACGAAACCAGCAATCAGCGGGGAAGTCGAGATGTCCGCTATGGGTCGGGAGCGGACGCCATCTCGTCAGCCAATAGCGGACATCTCCAACCGCTCCGACGTGGAAACATTGCGCCAGATGGTCTCGGGCATGAGTGTAAGGCGAACCCCATATTCGTCGGCAGCGGCAGCCAGGATTTGCCGAAACCACATCGGATAGGTCCATTCGCGCGGCACGGGGCTAACCAAGCACCTCCGAACCGGGTCCCAGCCGACTTCCATCGCAGTCCGGTAGATCGATGCGAAGTCTTCTTTTTGTGGAGTGACGCAGAGCCTACCTTCTCCGTCGATCTCGACGCTGACAATGCGGTCTTCCCTCATGCGCCAAAGGTGCCCGTTGCTACTGACCTAGACAAGGTCCGCAATGGGTCGGAAGCGGACTCTGGCTTGATCGCCGAAAGCAGACATCCAGAAGTCCACGCCCTCACCCCGCCACCCCTGACCGCTCCAGCGCCTCGGCGGTGCGGATCAGGGCCATGGCTTCCGCCGCCTGTCCCTGGCTCAGCAGCCAGGCGGCGCGGCGCAGGGCGCGTGACACCGCGACCTTGGGACTGATGTAAGGGGGCTCGGCTGTGTCGCCGGCCGGCGACAGCGCGGCGAGCGCGGGCGGCGGATCATCCGCCCCGCCGCGCAAGGGCTTGAAGTCCAGTCGTTCGGCGATGCGACTGCGCGTCCAGCCTTCCGCCATGGCGCGGCGTCTCAGATTGGACAGGCCGACGTCAAAGCGCCGCGCCACGGACGGCGCGGACTCCCCGGCGACATAGGCGGCCCGGACCCGGGCCCAGGTCTCCGGCCCCCGGTATTTGCGCAGGCGATGGTGCTCCATGCGAAGATGGTCGCATGCTGCTACGTCAGAAGCGGACGCACCCCATCTAACGCCGTCATCCTCGGGCTTGACCCGAGGACCAGAGGCGAGAGGCGGGCTGTGCGCCCGGGACGGCCCGACGACCTCGCCCCTTCGCCTCGCCACCGCGCACCGGACGGTCTGATCCTCGGGTCAAGCCCGAGGATGACGGCTGGGGGGGGGAAGAGGGAGGTGGCTAATCTTCCCCCATCTCTTCGGCCTCCAGCCGCGCCAGAAACGCCGCGACGCCGCCGTCATTCTCCGGCGGCAGTCGCGGGTCGGGCTGCTCACTCATGAGGAAGGGATACAGGTCGCACCACTGCGGATTCCGCTCCTCGATCAGCTGCATTTTCCACGGGCGGTTCCAGCGCTTCAGCGCCTTCTCGCGGCGGATGGCAGAGGTGACGCGCTCGAACGTCTGGTACCAGACCAGGATGTTGCAGCCGTAGCGTTTGCTGAATCCGCTTCTCGCTCCTTCGCGGTGCTCGCGGCCACGACGGTAGAGGTTGCTCGTCATGCCGATGTAGACAACGCCGAACGGCCGGCTGGCCTCGATATATGTCGCGATCAACGGGCGTTTGTCGTCCATGTGGGGAGTGACGCAGAACAACCGGAAAGCGTCAAGAATGAACAACTTCCGGTATTGTTGCCGCTTCGCCACCTCCCCCACCCCCGTCATCCTCGGGCTTGACCCGAGGACCAGAGGCGAGAGGCGGACTGTGCCTCGGGGACGGCCCCGCAATCCCGACCGTGCGCCCGGCCACGGAGCACCGGACAGTCTGATCCTCGGGTCACGCCCGAGGATGACGGGGGGTGGGAGAGGTTATGTCCTGCATGTCCCGGATGTCGCGACGATTGTCCCTCGAACGTCCCGGGATTGTCCTTCAAGAGTCCCGCTATTGTCCCCGTTATTCTACCGGATTGTCCTCGCTATCCCGCCGCATTGTCCCTCAAATGACTGGCCGACCTGTCGGGTCCACGGCGTGTTTGCGGGACCCGACACTGGTCGAAATCGTCACCAACGGGTCAGTCGTGGGCATAGTCCTGGATCGGTCGCACATCCAGTTCACCGGCCTTGATCGCCCCGATGGCCTGGGCGGCCGCAAGGGCCCCCGCCGTCGTGGTGTAATAGGGTATCTTCATCATCAGGGCGGTGCGGCGTAAGGAGAAGCTGTCCAGCAGCGCCTGTTTGCCCTCGGTGGTGTTGAAGACCAGCTGGACGCCGCCGTTTTTCATGGCGTCGACGATGTTGGGACGGCCCTCCAGCACCTTCTTGACGTGGCCCACGGCCAGGCCCTGTTCGGTCAGCCAGGTATGGGTTCCGCCCGTCGCGATGATGGAGAAACCCTCGGCGATCAGGGTCTTCACCGCCTCGACGATGAAGGGTTTGTCGCCGTCCTTGACGCTGACGAAGGCGCAGCCCTTGACCGGCAGGGTGGTGCCGCCGCCGATCTGGGATTTGGCGAAGGCGCGGGCGAAGGCGGGGGCCATGTCGGCCTCGCCCTCGCGTTTCCAGTCCAGCCCCATGACCTCGCCGGTCGAGCGCATCTCGGGCCCCAGGATGGTGTCGACCCCGGCGAAGCGGGCGAAGGGGAAGACGGCTTCTTTGACCGCGATATGGTCATAGGGCCGGTCCGTCAGGCCGAAGGATTTCAGCGGCACGCCGGCCATGACCTTGGCGGCGATGGCGGCGATCGGCTGGCCGATGGTCTTGGCCACGAAGGGGGCCGTGCGGGACGCGCGCGGATTGACCTCCAGCACGAAGATGCGGGGGTTTTCGCTGTGCGGCTCCTCGATGGCGAACTGGACGTTCATCAGGCCGCGCACCTTCAGGGCCCGGGCCATGGCCTCGGTCTGGCGCTTCAGCTCGGCGACGATCTCCGCCGACAGGGAGAAGGGCGGCATGGAACAGGCGCTGTCGCCCGAGTGGACGCCGGCTTCCTCGATATGCTCCAGCACCCCGGCCACGAAGACCGTCTCGTCATCGCACAGGGCGTCGACGTCCACCTCGGTGGCGCGGTTCAGATAGTGGTCGATCAGGACCGGGTCGTCGCCCGAGACCCGCATGGCCTCGCCGACATAGCGGTCCAGCTGTTCGCGGTCGTGGACGATGACCATGCCGCGCCCGCCCAGCACGTATGAGGGGCGCAGGACGACGGGATAGCCGACCTCATCCGCCTTGTCGGCGGCTTCCCGGGCCGAGCGGGCCAGGCCGTTGGGCGGCTGCATCAGGCCGATGTCATGCAGCATGGCCTGGAAGCGCTCGCGGTCCTCGGCCAGGTCGATGGAGTCCAGCGAGGTGCCGAGGATCGGCACGCCGTCCTCGTGCAGGGCATGGGCCAGCTTCAGCGGCGTCTGGCCGCCGAACTGGACGACGACGCCGATCAGGTTGCCGGCCGACCGCTCGACCTCGATCAGCTCCAGCACATCCTCGGCCGTCAGCGGCTCGAAATACAGGCGGTCGGAGGTGTCATAGTCGGTCGAGACGGTCTCGGGGTTGCAGTTGACCATGATCGACTCGACGCCGATATCGGCGAAGGCAAAGGCCGCGTGGCAGCAGCAGTAATCGAACTCTATGCCTTGCCCGATGCGGTTGGGACCGCCGCCCAGAATGATGGCCTTCTTCCGGTCCGAGGGGTTGGACTCGCACTGCGGAACCTGGCCCAGGGCCCCGGTTTCATAGGTCGAATACATATAGGCTGTGGCCGAGGCGAACTCGGCGGCGCAGGTGTCGATGCGCTTGAACGCCGGGCGGACATTGAGGCCGCGGCGCAGGCGGCGCACCTGTGCCTCGGTCGTTCCTGCGAGCTGAGCCAGGCGGGCGTCCGAAAAGCCCTTTGACTTCAACCGACGGAACTCGCGAGCGGCCTCAATGACTCCCTTCCCCTCGACGGGGAAGGGTTGGGGATGGGGTGGAGGCAGGGTGCCGGATGCGGCGCGCGCGTAAGGCGCTGTCGACGAGGCCTCATGCGTCCCATCCGGACGCAAGGTGCGACCACCCCCACCCAACCCTCCCCCGTCGAGGGGGAGGGCTTTGAGGAGGTCGGCCCCGGGCAATCCCTTGACCCGAAGATGCCCCTCTTCCCGCACGATGTCGGCGATCTGGCGCAGGAACCAGGGCTCATAGGAACAGGCGGCATTGACCTCCTCGACCGACAGGCCGTGGCGGAAGGCCTGGGCGATGACGAGGATGCGGTCGGGCGTCGGCTGGCCGAGGGCGCGCACCACGGCGGCGCGGGCACCGGCCTCGTCCTCGACGTCGACCACGCCGTCGATCTCGATCTCGTTGAAGCCGGTCAGGCCGGTCTCGAGGCCGCGCAGGGCCTTCTGCATCGATTCCTGGAAGGTCCGGCCGATGGCCATGACCTCGCCCACTGACTTCATCGAGGTCGACAGGGTCGCCTCGGCACCGGGGTATTTCTCGAAGGCGAAGCGCGGGATCTTGGTGACGACATAGTCGATGCTCGGCTCGAACGAGGCCGGCGTGACCATGGTGATGTCATTGGTCAGTTCATCGAGCGTGTAGCCGACCGCCAGACGCGCCGCGACCTTGGCGATCGGGAAGCCGGTGGCCTTGGAAGCGAGGGCCGAGGACCGCGACACCCGCGGGTTCATCTCGATCACCACCATCCGGCCGTCGGCGGGATTGATGGCCCACTGGACGTTCGATCCGCCCGTCTCGACACCGATCTCGCGCAGGACGTTGATCGAGCCCGTGCGCATCCGCTGGTACTCCTTGTCCGTCAGCGTCAGGGCCGGGGCGACGGTGATGGAGTCGCCCGTGTGGACTCCCATCGGGTCGATGTTTTCGATGGAGCAGATGATGATGCAGTTGTCCGCCTTGTCGCGGACGACCTCCATCTCATACTCCTTCCAGCCCAGGACGCTTTCCTCGACCAGCACCTCGGTGGTCGGCGACAGGTCGAGGCCGCGCTCGACGATCTCGTAGTATTCCTCGCGATTGTAGGCGATGCCGCCGCCGGTGCCGGCCAGGGTAAAGGACGGGCGGACGATGGCGGGCAGGCCGACGAAGGCCAGGGCGTCATCGGCCTCGTCGATGTGGTGGATGGCCTTGGAGCGCGGGCTCTCGAGGCCCAGCTTGTCCATGGCGTCGCGGAATTTCTGGCGGTCCTCGGCCTTGTCGATGACGTCGGCCTTGGCCCCGATCATCTCCACGCCCCATTTCTTGAGCGCACCCGAGGCGTCCAGCGCCAGGGCCGTGTTCAGCGCCGTCTGGCCGCCCATGGTCGGCAGCAGGGCGTCGGGCCGCTCCTTGGCGATGATCCGCTCGACGAAGGCCGGGGTGATCGGCTCGATATAGGTGGCATCGGCCACCTCCGGGTCGGTCATGATGGTGGCCGGATTGGAGTTAACCAACACGACCCTATATCCCTCGGCCTTCAGCGCCTTGCACGCCTGAACGCCGGAATAGTCAAACTCGCACGCCTGTCCGATCACAATGGGCCCCGCCCCAATGATCAGGATAGATTTGATATCTGTGCGCTTGGGCATTGTTTTTACAGGGCTTTCAGTTCGTCAAAACCGCGCACTCCCAGCCGTCATAATCCAGCTGGAAGGCCGCGGCCCAGGATTGCATCATGGAAGAGACCGGGGTGAAGGACGCCTCGTCCACGGACATGGTCGTCTCGAGGATGGTGCAGTCGTCCTGGCCCCGGGTCAGGAAACCGGCGCGCCGCGCCACCTCGTTCAGGTCCTCGTGATCCCCGTCCCCATAGAAGTAGAACAGCGTGTGCCGCGGGGTCACGCCCGAGTCGCCGTGCTCGGCCAGCGTCGCCCGAATCATGGCGTCGCGCTCTTCATGCGGGACCTCATCTTCAAGCACGGGCTGTCACGCTCCCTGCGCGCGCGAGCCCGCCAGCGGCTGTGACGCCGTGCGGGTCGGTCGGGTTGTCGGTTAAGCGCTTCGTCTAGAGACGGGCGGGCGGAGGGGCAAGCGGTTATCCGTCCGTCCGCGCCTCAATCCACGCCGGAAGTTCGGCTATGCGCTCCAGCGCCCCGTATCGTGCATGCCCCTCCGGGGCATCGGCCAGCTCATGCGCCCAGGTGACGACATAGGGGATGTGGACGGCGAAGGCCCCGGCCGCGAGGGCAGGCAGGACGTCCGACTTCATGGAGTTGCCGGCCATGACGGCCTCTTCGGGCCCCGTGCCGTGCCGGGCGAAGACGCGGTCATAGGTTCCGCGATCCTTCTCCGAGACGATTTCGACCGCCGCGAACAGGTCGCCGAGACCGGAGGCGGCCAGTTTTCGTTCCTGGTCCAGCAGGTCGCCCTTGGTGATCAGCACCAGCCGATACCGCTCCGACAGGGCGGCCAGGGCCTCATCGACGCCGGGCAGGGTCTCGACCGGATGGGCCAGCATCTCACGGCCTGCCGCGAGGATTTCGCGGATGGCGCGCGGTGGCGGATCGCCGTCGCACAGCTCCATGGCGGTCTCGATCATCGAGAGGGTGAAGCCCTTCACGCCATAGCCGTAGAGGCGAAGGTTGCGGCGCTCGACCTCAGCCAGGCGCGCGGCGATGGCCTCGTTGTCGTGGTCGGTCAGCAGGTCGAGGAACCGCGCCTGGGTCAGGCGAAAGATGGTCTCGTTGTGCCAGAGGGTGTCGTCGGCATCGAGGCCGACCGTGGTGATGCTCATCTCCGCGTCTTGGCCCATCCTCTGCAGATCAGGCAAGCGGAGTCCTGACCCGTCCAGTCGGGCGGGCCCGATCTCACCGGTTGACGGCGCGCGCCGGGCGGGGCCTTGATCGCCCCATGCAGGCTACGCTCTCCGCCCGACTCTACGGCTGTCCCGATGCCTGGGCACGCGAGCGATCAGCCGTGTTCGGTCGGGCCTGGTTGTTTCTCGGTCACGATGCCGAGGCCCCGGCGACCGGCGACTGGATCGCTACGGACGTCGCCGGTCACCAGCTGCTGGCGGTTCGGGGGAAGGACGGCGTCTTGCGCGCCTTTCACAATGTCTGCCGCCACCGGGCCGGGCCCCTGGTCACCGGGGCCAGCGGGCGTTGCGAGCGCGAGCTGGTCTGCGCCTATCATGGCTGGCGTTATGCACTGGACGGGCGGTTGCGGGCGGCGACGGGATTCGGAGCAGCGGACGGGTTCGATCCGCGCGAATTCGGTCTGCTGGCCCTGCGGCTGGAGACCTGGCGCGGTCTGGTCTTCGCCACGATGGACGCCGAAGCCGCGCCGCTGGCGGACCATGTCGCGCCACTGGAGGCCCTTCTGGCCGGGCGAGGGCTGGAGATCGCCGCGCCCGCCCTGCGCCGCTCGCACGATCTGGCCTGCGACTGGAAGACCTATGCCGAGAACTATCTCGAGGGATACCACATCGGTTCGGTCCACCCGGTGCTCGCCGACGAACTGGGCGGGGCAGAGTACCGGGTGCGGGTCGAGGGCGATTTGGTCCTGCAGGAGGCGGTCGGGGTCAATGACGGGCCGCAGGCTGGCGTCTGGGGCTGGCTGTGGCCCAATCTCGGGATCAACGTCTATCGCGACGGGGCCATGATCGAGCGGATGACGCCGGTCGGGCCGGGCCGGACGCGGCTGGACTATCTGTTCCTCAATGACGGCGGCGAGGGCGCGCTGGGCGAGGCCCTGACCGCCTCGGACCGCCTGACCGCCGAGGACGCCGCCATCTGCGAGGCGGTGCAGCGCAACCTGTCGGCCGGTGCCTATGACCGCGGCGTGCTCAGCCCCCACCATGAGATCGCCCTGGCCTGGTTCCAGTCCCGGATCGCGGAGGTTCATCCATGACCGACATCATCGAAGACCGTCACAAGCTGGGCTGGGGTCTCGCCGCCCTCGTGGTGGCGGGGAACATGATCGGCTCGGGGGTCTATCTGCTGCCTGCCACCCTGGCACCGGTCGGGTCGTCGAGCGTGGTCGGCTGGGGCGTCGCCGCTCTGGGTGCCGTGACCCTGGCCCTGGTCTTCGCAGCCCTCGGCCGGTTGCAGCCGGACGCAGACGGCCTTTCCGGTTTCGCCGAGCGGGGACTGGGGCGGTTCTTCGGCTTTCAGACGGCCCTGGCCTTCTGGACCGCCTGCCTTGTCGGCAATGTCGCCATTGCGGTGGCGGCGACAGGCTATCTCGGCTTCTTCTTCCCGGCGCTGAAGGAACCGGTCGCCGCCACCTTCTGCAACCTCGGCCTGATCTGGTTGACGACGGGAGCCTATATCCTCGGAGCCCGCGCGGCCTCGCGGTTCGCCGCCCTGGCCCTGGTGATCGGCCTTGTCCCCCTCGTCATCGCCGTGGCCGCCGGCATCTCGGCCTTCAACGGGGAGACCTTCGCGGCCTCGTGGAGCCCGTCAGGGAAGAGTCTGGCCGAAAGCGTGCCCGCCTCGCTGGCCCTGATCTTCTGGGCCTTCCTCGGCGTGGAGACGGCGGCGGTCCTGTCGGCCCGGGTCCGCAATCCGGCGCGCGACGTCGGCCGGGCCTCGATCGCCGGGGTTCTGCTGGCCTCGGCCATCTATGTCGCGGCGAGCGTGGCGGTGTTCGGCGTGATCCCGGCGGGCGTGCTGGTCGAATCGTCCAGCCCCTATGCCGATCTGACGGCGCGGGTGTTCGGGGCCTCGATCGGGGCGGCGGTCGCGGCCTGTGCCGTGATCAAGGCCGTCGGGACGCTGAGCGGCTGGGTCATGCTGGGCGGGGAGACGGCGAGGGCCGCCGCCCGATCCGGCTATCTGCCCTCAGGTTTCGGCGCCGGCGAGCGAACGCCGGTGGCCAACCCCCTGCTGGGCGGGGCGATCATGAGCGTGGTTGCGGTCATCTCGGGTCAGCCCACCCTTGGCGGGCAGTTCGGCATGCTGGTCGGCGTGACCTCGGTGTTGAGCCTTGTGGTCTACGGCCTGTGCTCCGCCTCCCTGTTCCGGCTGGCGCGCTGGACCCGGGCCCGGTTCATCGCGGCGCTGGGTCTGGTGTTCACGACAGCGGCGGTGGTGGCCGCAGCACCCGGCTATATCCTGCCGACAGCGATCTTCTTCGGGGTGACGACCGGGGCCTGGTTCGCCTTCAAGCCGGGCGGTGCGACGATGCCGGTTGACCCGACGACGGGGGCTCACTAGCAAACGCGCCGTTTGCTCGCCGGGATTCGGTGATAGAGAGCGCCCCATGACCACGACACTCCTCCCCGGCGTCACCGGCGTGCTTGCGCTCGCGGACGGAACCATCCTGCAGGGTCTCGGCTGCGGCGCGACAGGCTCCGCCCTGGGCGAGGTGGTCTTCAACACCGCCATGACCGGCTATCAGGAAATCCTGACCGACCCCTCCTATATGAGCCAGATCCTGGCCTTCACCTTCCCGCACGTCGGGAACACGGGGACCAATGTCGAGGACATTGAACAGATCGGCGGCGGCTCGGACACCTCGGCCCGCGGGGCGATCTTCCGCGATGCCCCGACGGACCCGGCCAACTGGCGCAGCGGGAGCGATTTCGACGACTGGATGAAACGGCGTGGCGTCGTTGGCCTTTCCGGGATCGACACCCGCGCCCTGACCGCCCGCATCCGCGACATGGGCGCGCCCCATGCCGTGATCGCCCACGACCCGTCCGGACAGTTCGACCTCGAGGCGCTGGTGGCACAGGCGAAGGCCTGGACAGGGCTGGTCGGGCTTGATCTGGCGAAGGACGCCTCGACGCGGCAGTCGTTCGACTGGGACGAGGGGCTGTGGGACTGGCCGGAAGGCTATCCGCGCGTGAACGCTGCCGACAGGTCTGTGGTCGTCATCGATTATGGGGTGAAGCGCAACATCCTGCGGGCCCTGGCCTCGACGGGCGCGAAGATCACCGTGGTGCCGGCCGATACGACGGCCGAGGCCATTCTGGCGCGCAGGCCGGACGGCGTCGTCCTGTCGAACGGTCCGGGCGATCCGGCGGCGACCGGCGTCTATGCGGTGCCCGAAATCCGCAAACTGGTCGACAGCGGCATGCCCCTCTTCGGCATCTGCCTCGGCCACCAGATGCTGGCGCTGGCGCTGGGGGCGAAGACGGTCAAGATGGACCAGGGCCACCACGGGGCCAACCATCCGGTCAAGGACCTGACCACCGGCAAGGTCGAGATCGTGTCGATGAACCACGGCTTTACCGTCGACCGCGACAGCCTGCCCGAGGCCGTCAGCGAAACCCACGTCAGCCTCTTCGACGGCACCAACTGCGGCATCGCCCTGACCGGTCGCCCTGTGTTCAGCGTCCAGCATCACCCGGAGGCCTCGCCGGGGCCAACCGACAGTCTTTATCTATTCCAGCGGTTCGCGGATTCGATGGCGGTTCGGCCTTGAGCTGGATCCCGCCGACCACCTTCAGTGAAAGAATCAAGCGGGCTGTATTCAACCCGCGGCAGGAGTTGAAGCGGGTCATCGCGCGGGAGCTTCGAAAGGGCGAGCCTGAGCTGCGGCTGCTGCCCGACCTGGTCGATCCGAAACGGGCGGCCGTGGATGTGGGTGCCAATCGCGGGGTCTGGACCCATCAGATAGCCGCGCTCTGCCCCAGGGTCTATGCCTTCGAGCCCAATCCCAAGATGTTCGCCATTCTGGATGCGGCGCGCCCCTCGAATGCCGAGGCCCGGCAGATCGCGCTTTCAGACCGCACCGGCATGGCCAGCCTGAAGGTCCCGCGGTCGGCGCGGGGCTTTTCAAACCAGCACGCCTCGCTGGAGACCAACTGGGCCGGTGCCATGGAGTTCGGCGTGGTCGAGGTCGCCACGGCCCGCCTTGACGAACTGGACCTTGAACCCGTCGGCTTCATCAAGATCGATGTCGAGGGTCATGAGCCGGCTGTGATTGCAGGGGCCGCCGGCCTGATCGCGCGCGACCGGCCGACGCTGCTGGTCGAGCTGGAAGAACGGCACTCGCACCGGTCCATCGAGGCCTCCATCGCCGAGGTCGAGGCGCTGGGCTATGACGCCTTCTTCTTCAAGAACGGTGCCCAGCGGCCCATCGTTGAGTTCGACCCGCAGGTGGACCATCGGGACGCGGTCGAGACCCCTACCTACATCTTCAACTTCATTTTCAAGCCGCGCCGTTAGTCAAGCCGCTGCTACGACGGGGTGTTCGGGGCTTGCCCGGGACCGTCATGGGTCTGTGCTCCGGGTCATGCTCTTGTGGGACATGGCGGTCCGTATCCTGACGACCCTGGCCGGCAATCGCGCCTTCGCTGATCGCAATGGCCTGTGTTTCCGTTACGCTGCCCTGCCGGATGACTCCGGAGCGTCGGCGCTGGATTTCAGCGTGGAGTCCATGAGCGCCGTTCATGAGGTCGGCCGCCAGGGTGCCCTTACTGGCACGGGCTGGCGGTAGCGAGCTCCCTGTCAGGGAAGCGGCGCTAAGCTGTTCTCTGCCCGAAGGGAACAGGCCTTGCGGACAGCGACTGGTGCCGCGTGCAGCCAGTAGTCGGCGTCATCCCGCCGGTTGCTCCTCAATCGCTCGGCACCGCGCATCCGCCGCAGGGCCGCATTGTCGAGCAGGCGCGCGTGCAGGGCGCGGGGTGACAGTGCGGGGATCGGCGGGGAACCGGGGACGGCGACGCTGTCGGGGCCTTGGGGCTCCACCGCCGGTTGGGCGATGGTCATGAACATGGGGCGGCTTTCTTACTCGTACGGGACTGCAGTCTTCGCTGCGGGTCCGCCTGTCACAGTCCGCTTCCAGGACGGCCGGATTCTTAATCCACAAGCCTGTGGACAGTTCTGCCTGATGCAGGAAAACTATGTGCATATTCAGGCATTTACTGTCTCGATTTGGCCTCTCTGGTTAATGAAAGGTAAAGCCACCCAAACCGGTGAGTCGCGCGCTATAAGGCGCAGGTGCGCTTCGATGATCGCTTCCTTGAAGAACTGAAGGCTCGCCTTCGGCCGTCCGATATCATCGGACGGACGGTGAAGCTCAAGCGTCAGGGCCGAGAATATGTCGGCCTGTCTCCCTTCACCAAGGAGAAGTCACCCTCCTTCTTCGTCAATGACGACAAGGGCTTCTTCCACGACTTCTCGTCCGGCAAGCACGGCGACGTCATCAGCTTTCTGCAAGAGACCGAACGGCTCAGCTTCGTCGAGGCGGTGCAGCGACTGGCCGGGGAGGCGGGCATGGCCTTGCCGGCCGAGGACCCGCAGGCAGCGGAGCGTGAGGCGAAGAAGCAAGGGCTGACCGACTGGATGGATTTGGCCCAGAAGTGGTTCGCGGCCAATCTGCGCCGGTCGCCGGGCAAGACCGCGCGCGAATATTTGGAAAAGCGCGGTCTGCCCGAAGACCAGTGGGAGCGGTTCGGTCTCGGCTATGCGCCGAATGACCGCGAGGGCCTTAAGGCGGCGCTCGTTCAGCGAGGGGCCAGGCCGGGCGATCTGGTCGAGGCGGGCATGCTGATCGCCCCCGAGGGCGGCGGCCAGCCCTATGACCGGTTCCGCGACCGGTTGATGTTCCCCATCCTCGACGCCCGCGGGCGGATCGTCAGCTTCGGCGGGCGGGCCATGAACCCCGATGACCGTGCAAAATATCTGAACGGGCCCGAGAGCCCGCTCTTTCACAAGGGCTCGACCCTTTACGGTCTGCCGGAAGCGCGCCGCATCCTCGGGGCCGAGTCAAAGAGCGATCAGGCCATTGTCGTGGTCGAAGGCTATATGGATGTCATCGCCTGCCATCGCGCCGGCATCCCCGCTGTGGCACCCATGGGCACGGCCCTGACCGAGGAGCAGATGGAGCGGCTCTGGCGGGTGTCGCACGAGCCGATCCTGTGTTTCGACGGCGATGCGGCGGGACGCCGTGCGGCTTACCGCGCCATTGATCGGGCCCTGCCGCAACTGAAGTCGGGGCGCTCGTTCCGCTTCGCCCTGCTGGAGGGCGGTCAGGACCCGGACGACATCCTGCGCGACAAAGGCGCGCCCGCGCTGCGTCAGGCCATGGCCGCGACCCGCCCGTTTGCCGAGGTGCTGTTCGGCAAGGAGGCCGAGGTTGAACCGCTCGACTCGCCCGAGCGCCGCGCGGGGCTGAAGGGTCGCCTGCGCCAGGCCGCCTCGGCCATTCAGGACAAGGATCTGGCGGAACAGTATCGCCGCGAACTGTTCGACCGCTTCGACGCCCTTTTCCTGGCGCGTCGCGCCCCGCAAGGCCAGGCGGCGACGGGGCCCGGCGGCCGCTGGCGACCCGGACCTCCGCCCAAACTGGGCCAGACTGCCGAAGGGGCCCAGGCGATGCAGTCGCTGAGCCGTTCGATCGAGCCGGTCGCTGCCGCGCTGGCCCATGGAGCCATCGACGATCCGGAGCGGATGGATGACCATCTCGAGGCCATTTCATCGCACGGGTTCGGGGATGCGTCGCTCGACGGCTTGGCGCAGGAGATGGTCCGGTTGCGCTTCTCGGGTCAGGACCTTGACTCGGCGGCCTTGCGTCGCCATCTGGCGCAATCGGGTCACGATGCTTTAGTGCGCGAGGTCGAGAAGGCGGCGGCAAAGTCCGGCGCGCCTTTCCTGGCCGCAAATGCGCCCCTCGCCGAAGCAAGGGTCCGATGGTCGCAGGCGTTCGACGCGCTAACTCGCGTGGCGGCGCTGGAAGAGGCACTGAGCTCGGCGGCAGGCATGCCGGGCCAGGATGAGGCGTTCCGCAGGCTTAAAGCCGAGCGGGATGCTTTGCGTCGCGCGATCAAAACCGGAGAGATCTGGGAAGACAGCACGGGTTCGTAACCAACGAACCCGCCACACGTTGTATTTGGCGGACGGCCTGATCAGCCGCTCCACCCGGAGAAAAGACTGCATGAGCGCCCAGACCGAGACGCAGGAAACCGAAGCCCAGAGCGACGGTCCGCTGCTCGACCTCACCGACGCCGGTGTGAAGAAGTTTATCAAGCAGGCCAAGGCGAGGGGCTATGTGACGATGGAGGACCTGAACAAGGTCCTGCCGTCCGAAGAGGTGACCCCCGACGCGATCGAGGACACGCTGGCGATGCTGTCCGAGATGGGCGTCAACGTCGTCGAGGCCGAGGAAGACGCCACCGAGACCACAGAGAAGGAGGGCGGCGAGGTCGCCGAGCGGGCCGAGACCAGCGTCTCCGAGACTCCGGCCAAGGCTGCTTATGATCGTACCGACGATCCCGTGCGGATGTATCTGCGGGAGATGGGTTCGGTTGAGCTGTTGAGCCGTGAGGGCGAGATTGCGATCGCCAAGCGGATCGAGGCCGGGCGGGATGCGATGATCTCGGGCCTGTGCGAGAGCGCGCTGACGTTCGAGGCCATCATGGTCTGGCGCGACGAGCTGGCCAACAACCGCATCCTGCTGCGCGAGGTCATCGACCTGGACGCCACCTACGGCGTGCTCAACCCGTCCTCCCTGCCGCACAACCAGCCGCCCGCCGGGACGGTGGTCGAGCCGGCCGAGCCGGAAGAGGGCGCCGAGCCCAAGCCGGAAACGGACGATGAGGAGGACGAGGATTTCGACGACGGCGGCGGCATGTCGATCTCGGCCCTCGAGGCCGAGCTGCGCGACGGCGTCATGGAGGTGCTGGACGCGGTCGCCGCCGACTTCGGCGCCTTCCGCAAACTACAGGACAAGCTGGTCGAAAGCCGGCTGAAGGGCGAACAGCTCTCGGCCAAGGACCAGAAGGCCTATGACGCCCTGACGGCGGGCATTTCCGGCCGGCTCAAGACGATGAAGCTGAACAACCACCGCATCGAGGCCCTGGTCGAGCAGCTCTACGCCATCAACAAGCGGCTGATGGGTCTGGAAGGCCGGCTGCTGCGCCTGGCCGACAGCTACGGCATCTCGCGCCCCGAGTTCCTGAAATCCTATTTCGGCGCCGAGCTGGACCCCACCTGGGCCGACCGGGTCAAGGAGATGGGCGTCCGCTGGACCAAATTCAGCGACAATGAAACCGCCCAGATCGCCCAGATCCGCGGCGACGTCGCCGCCGTGGCCACCGAGGCCGGCCTGCCGATCGACGACTATCGCCGCATCGTCCAGACCGTGCAGAAGGGCGAGCGCGAAGCCCGTCAGGCCAAGAAGGAAATGGTCGAGGCCAATCTGCGCCTCGTCATCTCCATCGCCAAGAAATACACCAACCGCGGCCTGCAGTTCCTGGACCTGATCCAGGAGGGCAATATCGGCCTGATGAAGGCGGTCGACAAATTCGAATACCGCCGCGGCTATAAATTCAGCACCTATGCGACCTGGTGGATCCGGCAGGCGATCACCCGCTCGATCGCCGACCAGGCCCGCACCATCCGCATCCCGGTCCATATGATCGAGACGATCAACAAGATCGTGAGGACATCACGCCAGATGCTGCACGAGATCGGCCGCGAGCCGACCCCGGAAGAACTGGCCGAAAAACTGGCCATGCCGCTGGAAAAGGTCCGCAAGGTTCTGAAGATCGCCAAGGAACCCATCAGCCTCGAGACCCCGATCGGCGACGAGGAAGACAGCCACCTGGGCGACTTCATCGAGGACAAGAACGCCATCCTGCCCATCGATGCGGCCATCCAGTCGAACCTGCGGGAAACCACCACCCGCGTGCTGGCCTCCCTGACCCCGCGCGAGGAGCGGGTCCTGCGCATGCGCTTCGGCATCGGCATGAACACCGACCACACCCTGGAAGAGGTCGGCCAGCAGTTCAGCGTCACCCGCGAACGCATCCGCCAGATCGAGGCCAAGGCGCTGCGGAAGCTGAAGCATCCGTCGCGGTCGCGGAAGCTGCGGAGCTTCCTGGATAGCTAGGGATTAGGGCTTAGGGCTTGGGGCTTGGGGATGCTTGTCATCAAGTCAGTTGGTGGGTTGGTCAGGAGGCCCTTCCTGCCAGCAGGGCCGGATACAGGTCCGTCCAGAGGGGATTGGCTTCTTCGATCAGGACGAATTTCCAAGGCCTTAGCCAGCGCTTGATCCGCTTTTCCCTCAGGATGGCCTGATCGACGTAGTGGTGGTGCTCGTACCAGACCAACTGGTCAGTCCCGCGCTCGCGACTGTAGCCGTCGATCTGACCATGCTTGTGTTCTTCAATCCGCCGGACCAGATCGTTGGTCATCCCGACGTAGAGCCAGCCGCAGGGTCCGCTGGCCAGAATATAGACCCAGTAGCTGTGGTCGGTCTTTCCCATCACGACACGACTTTGTCGGGCGAACATACAATCGTCAAGATTGTATTCGAGGCTGGTCGTCCCCGATACAGCGAAGCGGAGATCGCCCTTTTGTCATCCCCGACGAAGCGAAGCGGAGATCGGGGACGGAGTGAGTCCCCCTCTTTGGCCACGCCCGGACAGCCCTCAGGGCTGAGCCGGGCGACAGCCAGCGGCCACCCGTACAGGCGGGACCGAGGCTGAACGCCTCTGCCAGACGTCATACATTTGCGTCGCCGCCACCCGGCTCCCGGCTCAGCCCTTCGGGCTGTCCGGGAGGGGTCAGGGGGGATGCGCATGCCGTCCCCGATCTCCGCTTCGCTTCGTCGGGGATGACAAGGGCGGTGGAGGCTGAAGCATCCGTCGCGGTCGCGGAAGCTGCGGAGCTTTCTGGATAGTTGAGGTGAGTGGCGAGTGGCTAGTGGTTAGTGGTTAGTGGCTGGCCACCGCCGGGGCACAGGCGCTGCCTGCGCCGCCCTTCCGCCACCCGCGAGGCGGCAATCACCAACCACTGGCCACTAGCCACTAGCCACTAGCCACTAACCACTCGCCCCGCCCCTTGTCCCCGCCGCTCCTGTACCGCCTGAGTCCCGGTTCGTACCGGTCTTGCGGGGACAAGGCGGGACAGCGGGGGACATACGTCCGATTCTGACGCCGGGGCGGTCCAGACTGGCCGGATGACAGAGGATGGCGTCCGCACCCGTCGCAATTTTCCGGCCGAGACCTGGGCCGTGGTGCGTGACGCCTATCTGGGCGGCGAGACGGCCGAGTCGATCTCGCGGCGGCTGAACATCTCCATCAACACCATCCGCAAGCGCGCCTCGCGATGCGGCTGGACCCACGTCGCCCATGCGCGGGCCATCGCGCGCAGCGGCGACGAGGGCGGGTCGTCCGCCCCGGCCACACCCGAGGCGGCCATGACGGCGGCGCTGGGCCACGCTGCCAAGGCCATGACCGAGGGACGGGCCGCCGACGCGACCGCCCTGATCCGCGCCGCCGAGGCCATGGCGCGGGTGATCGGCGTCGATCCGGCAGACACGCCCTTGCGCATGCCGACCCGCGAACCCCTGACCCCCGAAGAGGACGCCGCGCGCGAGGCGGCGGCGAAGAAGGGCTGGAACGACATGCTGGACCTGATCGAGGCCCAGGCGGATGCTTTGGCGCGCCGGATCCTGGCCGATGCGGCCCATGCGCCGGCGGTGCACAGCGGCTTCGTCCATGCCTGGCGGGCGCAGTATCTGGGGCCCGAGGCCGCCGCCCGGGACCATGCCGACATGCAGGTCAACGCCCCCCACCGGCTCGCCTTCCACTGGCACGACGACGGCCGGCCCCTGCCCGTCGATGAGGTGCGGGCGATGTATTACGGGGTCTACCGGCGGCAGATCCGGGCGCGGGCGGGGTTGCCGGCGGTGGGGCCGGGGGATGAGGGGTGAGGGGTGTACGGTTGGCGCCCCTCCACCATCCTTCGCCTTTGGCTTCGGACGGTCCCCCTCCCCGCGGAGCGGGGAGGAGACGCGTGATCGGGTCTGGGGGCGTCAGCCCTCCTGCACCAGTTCGAACCCGGCGAAGATCATGCGGGTGCCGTCGAAGGGCATGGGCAGGGCCAGGATGCGTTCGTCCTGCGTCAGCTTTTCCCAAGCGGTGTCGCGCGTGGCCTTGTCGGGCCAGGTGATCCAGCCGACGGCGACGGTCTCGCCGTCCTGGAGGGCGACGGCGCGTTTGAAGTCGGTGACCTTGCCGTCGGGGACGTCCTCGCCCCAGCATTCGGTGACGCCGAGGGCGCCGTGCGCGCGGAAGAAGGGCGTGGTTTCGCGGGAGTGCTCCAGATAGGCGGCCTTGTTGGCCGTGGGCACCGGAATGACCGTGATGTCGAGGAAGGGCATGGCTGGCTCCGAGGGGCGAGGGGGCAGGCCGGAGGGGGCCCCGGCCTTTATCCCTTATCCCCCGTCCCTTCTCAAACCCGCGTTCCGCCAATGGACAGCGGGGGCGGGGCGCGGCATCCTTCGTCTGGGGGCGTTCGGAGGTGCGGTGTGTTCAATCTGGGCTATCTGAAGCATCGACTGGGCCAGTATGCGGCCCTGTGGGTCGGCGGCTTTCTGTTGAGCGGGGCCGCCATACTGATCGGGCTGATGTTCGCGGACCTGATGGTCGCGATCGATGCGGTGCTGCCGGTCCTGCTGGGCGGGGTGGCGCTGGGGCTGGGGGTCGGGCTGGTGCTGGGCCTGTTGTCGGGGGAGACCCTGGGGACCAAGCTGGCGCTGCTGCTGCTGGCCGTGCTGCTGGCGCTGCCGCTGTTGTGGGCGCCGGTGTCGGCGGCGGTGGCCGTGGCCTTCTTCGCCGACCGGTCGATCGAATATTCGGAGACCTATGCCGCCTTCCAGATCGGTGTGTCGCAGGTGCTGTTTCCGATCAGCCAGGCGCTGGGCGACGGAGACCTGTTCGGCTGGGTCTGGTCGGTGTTCCAGTGGGTGTCGACGGTGGTCGGCTTCTTCTCGGCCATGGCCAAGGTCTGGCCGGCGATCCGGCGGCTGCTGGGGCCGGAGCCGGTGACCGAGGGCTAGACCGTTCGTCGGCTCAGCCGGCGCGGGCTGAAAGGTTCATCACGGCGAGCACAACGCGGTCACAACGGACACGACGGGACCGTGCGGTTGCCGCGTGTGTCGATCCTTCCCGGCAACGAAACGAGACAAGGGCGGCTTTGCCGCCGAACCT
>NZ_JAIYCP010000011.1 GCF_027487935.1 Brevundimonas sp. | reverse complement strand
CCTGCTCCCGCAGGATCCCGATGATCTGCTCTTCCGTGAACCTTGATCGCTTCATTCTGTCCGTCCTTTCGAGGGGCGGACTCTAGCTATTCTTGGAGGAGTTTCAGGGGGTCACGTCACCTCGCCTGACTCCACCCAGGCGAGGAAGCCGGTATTCTCCAAAGCGGTCGATATTGGGATGAGCCGCTTGGCTGCTCGGTTCTTTACGCGGTTGGCTCCGGTGAGAGGACGATCCCTGAGGTCGAAGGCCACTATCCCGTTCTCGCGGACGATCTCGGTCCGTTTAAGCGAGGCGAGTTCCTCCAAACGCATACCCGTAAAAAGGGCGGCGATCGGAAGCCAGTAGTGATCGTCGCGGATTACGACGTCGCCCGGTTGATCTCGATTACCGGCCAGCCGTCCCGAATGGCCGCGATAGAGCGGGGTGGCGAACATGACTTTGAGATCGGCTTCGTCGAACGCCACCCGCTCGCTCGCGATCTCGATTGATGGTTTCCTCATCATCGCTTCCGCCGGGTTATGGCTCAGAACTCGGCGGCTTACGGCGAAGGCGAACATCGCTTTGTAGACAGTCGTCCAAAGGTAGACAGTCCGCTCGTTGAGCAGCTTATGGGATTGCCCCTCATACTTTGCGATCAATGCCCCGAACCCGAGCTTGTCGTCCTCAGGCCGCTTCGAAAGCGGGAACCGCCGCAACTCGATCAGAAACCGGTCCAGTTGGAGGGGTTGAACGGACGCAATATCGACATCGCCCAGGAACTCGATCAGGCGGCGAATATAGCCCTTTTGCTTGGGCTCCAGGGGCTTCACCGCGTCCCAAGCGTCTCGAAGCTGGCTGATCGTCATCCCTGCTGTCGTTGTCGCCTGTGGGACCGGATTGGATTCAGGGGTGCCAAAGTGGTCAGGCCAACCGTCGATCAGCCCAAGTCCAAACCGCTCCCGCCAGTGATCGACGCTGAGGGCTGCGAGCGCGAACGGTTGGGCGAGGAAAGCTAAGGCGGGATGTTCGACGTCAGCAACGATCCCCTGCGAGCCCAAAGCCTGAACAAGGATCGCCCTCCAGCCATCCGCGTCCTCGAAGCGATTGGTCTGGAGGGCGGCTCGCTCTTGGCCGGAGAACAGGCGCGATGGGAGGTCGAGGCCGTTGATGGTCGCGTGGAAGTCTGCGTCGATTGTAGTGGTCCGCCAGCGTTCCAATGCCGCCATCGCATGGGCACGGCTGATCGGAACCCGCGCCGTCGAGACGATCTGCGGCGGTGCCATGGCCCTCCCGGCGGATAGTGCCGCGCTGATCCGGCCCTCAAGGTCTGCCAGGATGGGAACGGCCTTGGATCGAGCCTCAGAGCGATCAGTGGTGCGAAGGCTGATCCAGACTTGGGCCTTGCCCTCAAACGCAGAGCGGGCGCCCATGGGGACGTTCTGAACCACGTAAAAGGTCCCCTTGGACCCGCGCTGGCGGACGTTTTGCATCAGAGCCATGATTAGCAGTTTCCATAGCAGAGTGACCGAAAAACCCCGTGGGGTCAGTCAGATCACCGTGCTGGCTGAAACTGCTAATGGATGGCTGGGGAACTAGGACTCGAACCTAGAATGACGGTACCAAAAACCGGAGTGTTACCATTACACCATTCCCCAGCAGGTCCGGCGCGTCCGGGGCCGAGGCACCGGAAGGCGGTCGAGATACGCGAAGGCCGCAGGGGATGCAAGAACCGCCTTTGAGACTATTTTCGCAGACCTTGAAACGTTGCTTGCGGGCGGGAAAGGCCGTCGCTATAAGCCCCCTCCTCAAGTCGGAGTGTGGCTCAGCCTGGTAGAGCACTGCGTTCGGGACGCAGGGGTCGGAGGTTCGAATCCTCTCACTCCGACCATTTTCCCCAGACCCTCGTCAATGTGAGTAGCCAGCCCTTTCGGGCCGGGTGCGGCATTGCTACGCGCCCCTCTTGCGATTGCTTCGCAAGATCGTTAGGCCGAGGTCCGTTTCCGGGAGAAAACCCATGTCCCTGCGTCGTCCACTGCTGGCCGCAACCCTGATCGCCCTTGTCGTATCCGCCTGTGGCGAACCCAACCGGCAGACTCCCGGGGAACCGGCCGGAGAGCTGAATCTCTATACCGCCCGCCACTATGACGCGGACCTGCAGCTGTACCGGATGTTCGAGGAAAAGACGGGTATCCGCATCAACCGGATCGACGGCAAGCCGGACCAGCTGATGGCGCGGATGCAGACCGAGGGCAGCACCAGCCCGACCGATGTCTTCGTTGCGGCGGATGCCGGGGCGCTCTGGCGGGCCCAGGAAGCCGGTCTGCTCCAGCCCGTGACCTCCACCGCCCTGACGGCCGCCATCCCGGCCAATCTGCGTGATCCGCAGGGTCACTGGTTCGGACTGGCGCGGCGTGCCCGGGTCGTCGCCTATGACACGACAAAGGTCCGTCCGGACGAGGTCGATACCTATGAGGAGATCGTCTCGCCCCGTTTCCGCGGCAAGCTGTGCATCCGCTCGTCGGACAGCGTCTACAACCTGTCACTGGTCGGAGCCCTGATCGAGAGCTGGGGGCCCCAAAAGGCCGGCGATTGGGTCCGGGGTGTGGTGGCCAATATGGCCCGTCCGCCCGAGGGTGGCGACCGTGACCAGATCCGGGCCGTGGCGGCCGGGGTGTGCGAGATCACCGTCACCAACACCTACTACTATATCCGCATGGCCCATGGAGAGGATGCGGCCGACCGGGCCGTGACCCAACGGGTCAAGCTGGCCTTCCCGTCCTTGGGTGGAGCCGGGACCCATGTGAATGTCTCGGGCGGCGGGGTGGCGAAGCATGCGCCGAACCGGGCCAATGCCATCCGCTTCCTCGAATTCCTTGCGACGCCTGAGGCGCAGGCCATCTTCGCCACAGCCAACAATGAATTCACCGCGGCCAATGGTGTGGCCAATCCCGCACCGGTCGATGCCTATGCCGGCTTCCGGGCCAATCCCATGTCGGTCACCGTCTATGGCCGGCGGCAGGCGGAGGCGCAGTCGCTGATGACGACCGCCGGCTGGCGCTGACGAAGGGCTCAGTTCCGGTCAGGGCGATGCGGCGGGGAGCCCCCTCGCCGCTTGCCGTCCTGGGCCTGATGGCGGCCCTGATTGCCATCCTGCCCCTGGCCGGGGTGGTGGCGGTCTCGGCCTCCGGGGCGACCGCCGACATCGCAGGCCCGGACCTGGTCCGCTATGCCCTGACCTCGGCGGCCTTGGCCGGACTCGTGGCCGTGGTCACGGGGTTTGCCGGCACGCTCGCGGCCTGGCTGGTGGTGATGTACCGGTTTCCCGGGCACGGCATCCTGGCCTGGGCCCTTGCTCTGCCCTTTGCCATGCCGGCCTTTGCGATGGCCTATGCCTATGCCGATCTGTTTGACGTGGCGGGGCATCTCCGCGTCTGGATGCGGGCCACGGCCGGATTTGACCTGGCGATCGACCTGCGCAGCCTGCCCGGCGCGGCCTTTGTCCTGTCCTGTGCCTTCTACCCCTATGTCTATCTCGCCATGAGGGCGGCCTTTGTGACCCTGCCGCGTGAGGCGTTTGAGTCCGCCCGGCTTATGGGCTGTACGGCCCGGCAGGCCCTGATGCGGGTCGCCGTCCCCATGGCGCGTCCCGCCCTGGCTGCCGGGGTCGCGCTGGCGGTCATGGAGACGCTGGCGGACTATGGCGCGGTTCAGTTTCTGGACGTCCAGACCCTGACGACCGGCGTGGTCCGGGCCTGGTTCGTCTATGGCTCCCTCGCGTCGGCCGCCCTCTTCGCCCTGCCTCTGCTGGGGGTTGCGGCCTTGCTGCTCTGGATCGAACGCCGCAGCCGCCGGGGACGATCCTATAACGACGGCCGCGGGCGGGGGGCGTCCCTGCCGGTCACCCGACTGACGGGCGCGAGAGCGGTCGCTGCCACCGTCTATTGTCTGATGCTGGTGGGTCTCGGCCTGCTCCTGCCGATGGGTTGGCTGGTCTGGACCTCGCTGGATGTGGTTCCGGACTGGCCCCGCCTTGCCGCCGCCACGCGCAACAGTCTTGGGCTCGCCGTGGCTGGCGCGGTTGTGACCGTCATCCTGGCGTCCAGCCTGGCCCTGTCCGGACAACGGTTCCCGATCGCCACGCGGATGGCCAGCCTCGGCTATGCCACGCCCGGTGCCGTGATGGCGATCGGCCTGCTGATCCCGGCGGGATGGCTCTGGTCCGTGGTCCCGGGTGGCTCGGCCAATGTCGCCGCGGGGCTTTTGCTGCTGATCTATGCCTATGCCGCACGTCTGATGGCGGCGGCGCTCGAGCCGGTTGAGGCCGGACTGGCGCGGGTCACGCCTTCCATGACCCAGGCGGCCCGGACCCTCGGCGCTGATGCCATGGCCGCGGCCCTGCGGGTGCAGCTGCCGGTCGCGGCCCCCGCCCTGTTCACCGCAGGCCTGATTGTCCTGATCGATATCCTGAAGGAATTGCCGGCGACCCTGATCCTTCGACCGTTCAACTTCGACACCCTGGCGGTGATCTCTGACAACTATGCCCGGGATGAGCGACTGGCCAGTGCCGGCTGGCCCGCCCTGTTGCTGATTGCCCTCGCCCTTCCCGGCGTGATGTGGCTCAGCGGGCGGATCGCGCCGACCCGACCCGAGGCATCATGAACCGGACCCCTGAAACCCCTGTCCTGAGCGTCCAGTCCGTATCGCGGGCCTATGGGGCGCGTCAGGCTGTAGCCGAGGCCAGCTTGACCCTGCGGGCCGGGGAGATAACCGCCCTGCTGGGCGCGTCCGGCAGCGGCAAGAGCACCCTGCTGCGCCTGATCGCCGGTCTGGAGCCGGTCGACAGCGGTGAAATCCGGCTGGGCGAAACCCTGCTCTCGGGAACGGGCCGGACCCTTGCGCCGGAGCAGCGCGGGATCGGCCTCGTGTTCCAGGACTATGCCCTGTTTCCGCATCTGTCGGTGCTGGACAATGTCTGTTTCGGCCTCAAGGGCCTGCCCCGGGGCGAACAGCGGTCCCGCGCCGGAGCGGCCCTGGGTCGGGTCGAACTGGGGGAGCGCGCCTCGGCCTGGCCGCACTGGCTGTCCGGCGGTGAGCAGCAGCGCGTGGCCCTCGCCCGGGCCCTCGTCCGGGAACCCGAGGCCCTGCTGCTGGACGAGCCCTTCTCGGGCCTCGACGCCCACCTCAAGGCCGGGGTCCGCCGGGATCTCACACAGACCCTGCGGGCCGCCGGGACCGCCACCCTGATCGTCACTCACGACGCCGGCGAGGCGCTGATGATGGCGGACCAGCTGGTGCTGATGGAGGCCGGCCGGGTGATCCAGTCCGGCACCCCGGTCGACTGCTATCGGGACCCCGTCTCCGTGGCTGCGGCCCGGCTGCTGGGTGAGGTCAATGTGATCCCGGTCACGGTTGAAGGCGGGGCCGCCCGGACGCCCTGGGGTCCGCGTGTCGCCACGACTCTTGAAGACGGCCCGGCGAAGCTGCTGCTGCGGCCCCATGATCTGGGTCTTGCCGGCGGAGGGATACCGGCGCGGGTCATTGGCCGGGGCTTTGCCGGGGCGTACAGCCAGGTCGAGGTCCTGCTCGGCGAGCAGGTGCTGCAGCTTCATCTTTCAGGCCCGGCGCCCTCGGTCGGCGAGATGGTGTCGGTCCGTGCCGACATGGACCGGGCAAGGCTGGTCGCCCTCTAGTCCGCGCCATCGGCGGCGCGGGCCGCGACCGCGCCCAGATGCGCGCCGACCGCCTCGATCGTGCGAGCGGCCAAGGCCTTGCGCCGGGCCAGAAGGTCGGGCGAACCGGCGTCATAGTCGGCCATCAGCTTGCGCACGAAGTCACCGGACTGGACCTCCTCCAGCACCGTGTCCATGGCGGCCTGCGAGGCCTCTCCGATAATCCGCGGTCCGGTCAGATAGGCCCCGTATTCGGCGGTGTTGGAGATGCGGGTGAAGGCCCCGGCGACACCGCGCTCATACATCAGGTCGGTGACCAGCTTGACCTCATAGAAGCATTCGAACCAGGCCACCTCCGGCGGATAGCCGGCCTTGACCAGTTTCATGAAGGCCGCATCGACCAGTTCGGCCACGCCGCCGCAGAGCACCACCTGTTCGCCGAACAGGTCGCTCTCGCATTCGGCGGCGAAGGTGGTCTCGAGGATGCCCTTGCGACCACAGCCAAGGGCCGCCGCATAGGACAGGCCGAGGGCATGGGCTGTGCCGGTCGCATCCTGATGCACGCCGAACAGGCAGAAGACCCCCTCCCCGGCCTCATAGAGGTCCCGGATGCGCGGCCCGATGCCCTTGGGCGAGGCGAGGATGACATCGAGATCGGCGCGGGGCTCGACCAGGCCGAAGCGGACCGACAGGCCGTGGGCGAAGATCAGGGCGGCACCCGGTTTCATCGCCGGGGCCAGTTCGTTGGCCCAGAGGTCGCGGTGGGCCTCGTCCGAGACCATGACGGCGACCACATCAGCCGAGGCGGCGGCTTCGCCGGCGGTCAACACGGGAAAGCCGTCGGCCTCGGCCCTGGCGCGGGTGGCCGAGCCGGTCTTGAGACCGATCACGATATCGGAGACGCCGGAGTCGCGCAGGTTCAGCGCATGGGTCCGGCCCTGACTGCCGTAGCCTATGACGGCGACGCGCTTGCCGCGAATGATGGAAAGATCGCAGTCGCGGTCATGGAAGACGGGGAGCGGGGCGCTTAGGTTCTGACTCATGCACACAGACATAACGCCTTCCGACGTCATCGCCTTCTGGAAAGAAGCCGGACCATCGAAGTGGTTCGCCAGGGACGAGGCTTTCGATGCCCGGTTCCGCGAGCGGTTCGAGGCGGCGCACCATGCTGCTGCCCGGCGGGCGCTGGATTCCTGGGCGGAGACGGCGGAGGGCTCGCTGGCCCTGCTGATCCTGCTGGACCAGTTTCCGCGCAACGCCTTCCGCGGCACGGGCCATGCCTTCGCGACGGATCCGTTGGCACGGCTTTTCGCAGAGCGGGCGCTGGAGGCCGGGCACGACCTGCAGGTCGAGGGCGACATCCGGCGGTTCTTCTACCTGCCCCTCCAGCATTCGGAGGACCGCGCCGATCAGGCCCGGCAGGTCGAACTGTTCCAGACCCGGATGGAGCGTAAACCCGACGATCGCTGGGCCGAGCATCACCACGACATCATCGCCCGTTTCGGGCGCTTTCCGCATCGGAACCGGGCGCTGGGCCGGGAGACGACGCCGGAGGAGCAGGTATTTCTGGAGGCCGACGGGTTCAGGGGATGAGATCGCGCTCCTTGTCTCCCATTTCGGGGGAAGGAAGCGGAAAGGCTGTGGGCAAGCGAATCACCCGGCTGCCCGGACCTCCGAATCAGAGGCATTCTGGTCGGATGAACGCCGTCGCTTCCCTTGCTGACCTCCACGCCCGCACCGGAGCCGTCGCGGCCGATCATCCGGAGTGGCAGTATCTCAACCTGCTGCGCGACATCCTCGACAACGGCAGCCGGCGCGACGACCGGACGGGCACGGGCACGCTGGGCGTGTTCGGGCGGCAAATGCGGTTTGATCTGTCGAAGGGCTTCCCGGTCCTGACGACCAAGAAGCTGCACCTGCGGTCGATCATCGTCGAACTGCTGTGGTTCCTGCGCGGCGAGACCAATATCGGCTGGCTGAAGGACAACGGCGTCAGCATCTGGAACGAATGGGCCGACGCCGAGGGCGAGCTGGGGCCTGTCTATGGCAAACAGTGGCGCTCCTGGGCGGCACCGGACGGCCGGGTGATCGACCAGATCACGAAGCTGGTCGAGGGGCTGAAGACCAATCCCAACAGCCGCCGCCATATCGTGAGCGCCTGGAACCCCGCCGATGTCGATGACATGGCCCTGCCGCCCTGCCACTGCCTGTTCCAGTTCTTCGTCGCCGACGGGAAACTGAGCTGCCAGCTGTACCAGCGGTCGGCGGATGTGTTTCTGGGCGTGCCGTTCAACATCGCCTCCTATGCCCTGCTGACGATGATGGTGGCCCAGGTCTGCGGGCTGAAGCCGGGCGAGTTCGTCCACACCTTCGGCGACGCCCACCTGTATCTGAACCACATCGAACAGGCCGAGACCCAGCTGGCCCGCGCGCCCCTGCCCGCCCCGACCATGACGATCACGCCGAAGGACGACCTGTTCGCCTATACGCTCGAGGACTTCGTGCTTGAAGGGTATGAGCCTTGGCCGCATATCAAGGCGCCGGTCGCGGTTTGATGACCCTCGACCTCAAGGCCCTGCAGGCCGACGTCCTGCGCATCTCCGACATCTATGCGCGCGAGCATGGCATCGACCGCTCCGGCGACTGGGCCATCCTCAAGCTGCAGGAGGAGCTGGGCGAGCTGACCGCGGAACATCTGCGCATGAGCGGCCGGGCGCGGGGTGCGGCCGACGCCGGCAAGCTGGGCGATGAGGCGGCGGACGTGCTGGGCATGCTACTGATCTATTGCGACCGGGCGGGGATCGATCTTGAACAGGCCATGCAGCGGAAATGGCTGCACTGGCTGAAGACGGAGACCGCCGTTCCCCAAACTTGATTCAGCATCGCCTTAGACCCATTCTCGAATGGGCTAGGGGTGGCCTTAGCAAACGGGAGGGTGCCATGCTGAACAGGTTTTCGGTCGGGCTTATCGGCACAATGGTTCTGGCAGTTTGCGGTGCGGCGGTGCTGGGCCCGGCATCCTTCGGCCAGCCGGCGCAGGCCGCTGTCCTGATACCATCACCCGCAACTGGACAAGCCAGTCCTGCAAGCGTTTCCTCGCAACGAACCGCTGCGCAGTTGGTAGCCTTGTTTGATCGCTGGCGGACAGAGGAGCAGGCCGGTCGCATGACTCGTGACCAAATCCGACAGGCGATTCAGGCTCTACCTGCAGATGAGCAGCAGCAGATGCGAGATGCAGTGGCTAGGCGAGATGCAGAGCGTACGGCAACAGCAACGGCAGCCGCTCGCCGTTCAGAGGAAGATGCTGCTACAGCTTCGGCAGCCGCTCGCCGTGCAGAGGAAGAGCTTCGCCGTGCAGAGGAAGATGCTGCTACAGCTTCGGCAGCCGCTCGCCGTGCAGAGGAAGAGCTTCGCCGTGCATGGGAGCGTGCTGAAAGAGCTTTAGGCGGCCCTCGTCATTGAGGGGGTAGGTACGGCTATCGTCGTCATCGCCATACAGGGAGTGACAGGGCCACGGGTCAAGGAGCCTTTACGAGCATGGGAATCTATCCGATCCTTGCATTGATCCGCATCGGCAGGATCCATCTGACCTGAGTGTCGGGCAATCCGGACGGCAGCTTCGGCCCGTCCGGATTGCACGGCGGCAAGACCCTGAGCCAGGTCTGATTGTCCTTCGCAGCTGCCGCCTCGAGCTCGGTGCTCGGGCCGCTGCTGTTCCGGATCAAGATGCTGGAACCCGACGCCTGAGGCTGTAAGAACGGTCGGCGGTCGACCGGGCCGCCGCCTGTTTTTCCGAGGTCCGCTTGCCCCTGCCCCAACTCGTTCTGGTCGTCGCCCGCGCCCGCAATGGTGTCATCGGGTGTGACGGCGACCTGCCATGGCGGCTGCGCAGCGACCTGCAGCGGTTCAAGGCCATCACCCTGGGCAAGCCCTGCATCATGGGCCGCAAGACGTGGGAGAGCCTGCCGCTCAAGCCCCTGCCGGGCCGGCTGAACCTGGTGCTGTCGCGCGATGAATCCTTCACCGCGCGCGGGGCCGTGGTCTGCACGACGCTGGACGAAGCCGTCGAGATCGCGCGCGAGACCGCCGAGGAGGACGGGGTCGGGGAGATCTGCGTCATCGGCGGCGTGGCCCTGTTCGAAAAGGCCCTGCCGCGGGCGAAGCGGCTCTATCTAACCGAGGTCGAGGCGGCCCCTGACGGGGATGTGATGTTTCCGGCGTTCGACGAGGGGGCGTGGACGGAGGTATCCTCCGAGGCTCATCCGGCCGGCGAGAAGGACGACCACGGATTCGTCTTCCGGGTTCTCGAAAGGAAATGACCATGCTGATCGTGACCACCAATGACGCGCCCGGCTATCGGGTGGTGAGGACGCTGGGACTGGTGCGGGGCATCACCGTGCGGTCGCGAAACGCCATCAGCGACATGGTCGGCGGGCTGCAGTCGATGCTGGGCGGCCGGGTCGAGACCTATGTCAGACTGGCCGAGACCTCGCGCGCTGAGGCCCTTCAGGAAATGGTCGAACACGCCCAGGCCATGGGTGCTAATGCCGTGATCGGCATGCGCTATGAGGCCAATGAGATCATGGAAGGCGTCACCGAAGTGCTGGCCTATGGGACAGCGGTGGTGGTTGAGGGGTCTTAGGTCTTAGGGCTTAGGGCTTGAAGGAAGCTCTGATCCCTAAGCCCTAAGCCCTAAGCCCTAAGACCTATGACCTAGCTCAGCGTCATCATCGCCGAGCGTTCGAAATCCTTCAGCTCGTCCTGACGGCCGTCGCGGACCTTCACCACCCAGTTGGGATCGGCCAGAAGGGCGCGGCCGACGGCGATCAGGTCGAACTCCTCGCGCTCCATGCGCTGGATCAGGCCGTCCAGTGAGGCCGGACGGGACCCGGCTCCGCCAAAGGCGGCGATGAATTCGCCATCCAGCCCGACCGAGCCGACACTGATGGTCGGCTTGCCGGTGATGACCTTGGCCCAGCCCGCGAAATTCAGGTCCGAGCCTTCGAATTCCGGCTCCCAGAAGCGGCGCTGGGAACAGTGGAAGACATCGACGCCAGCATCAGACAGCGGCAGCAGCCATTCGGCCATTTCGTCGGGATTGAGGGCAATTTTCGCGTCGAAATCCTGCTGCTTCCACTGGGAAAGCCGGATGATCAGCGGAATGTCCGGCCCGAGGCCCTCGCGCACGGCCTTGACCACCTCGACCCCGAACCGGGCCCGCTCGGCGATCGAAGGGCCGCCCCAGCGGTCACCGCGGGCATTGAGGCCGCTCCAGTAGAACTGGTCGATCAGATAGCCGTGGGCCGAATGGATCTCGGCGGCATCGAAGCCCAGCTCACGCGAAGCCCGGGCGGAGGCACCGAAGGCGGCGATGGTGTCGGCGATGTCCTCTTCGGTCATCGGCTCATACTTCTGCTTGCCCGGGCCGGTCAGGCCCGAGGGGCTGTCGACCTTGCCCAGGGGTTCCCAGTCGGCGCCCTGACCGCGGGCGGCCCCGACATGCCAGAGCTGGGGCGCGATCAGGCCGCCGGCGGCGTGGACTTCCTCGACCACCTTCTTCCATTCCGGCAGGGCCTGGCCATGAAACACCGGCACCTTGGGGTCGTTCCGGGCGGCCGGCCGCTCGACGACGGTTCCCTCGGTGATGATCAGACCCACCTGCCCCTCGGCCCGGCGGCGATAGTAGCCCACCACATCCTCGGTCGGGATGCCACCCGGCGAGAAGGACCGGGTCATCGGGGCCATGACGATGCGGTTGGGCATCTTCAGGGACTTGACCTGGAACGGACGGAACAGGGTGTCGACGGACATGGGCGGCTCTCGCATGGCTGGAGCCCCCAAGGTGGCGGTCAGGGTTGCGTTTGAAAACCCTGAAGACCGAGTTTTTTTGCGACCTCTGCGGCAAAGCCCGCAAAACGTCCGGCGATGTCGCCGTCCGGATCGCTGACCACGACCGGGACACCGGCGTCGGCGCCCTCGCGGAGGGCCGCGTCGAGCGGCAGGTCCCCGAGGAAGGTGATGCCAAGCTGCAATGCCTCGGCCTCCGCGCCGCCGCGGCCGAAGACGGGGCCGGTCATGTTCTCGATCAGGCCGAGCGTGGGGATGTCGACCTTCCGGAACAGGGTGTGGGCGCGCCGGGCGTCGGCGAGGGCCACCTCCTGCGGGGTCGAGACAATGACGACCCCGTCCAGCGGGGTCTTCTGAACCAGGGTCAGCTGGACGTCGCCTGTGCCGGGCGGCAGGTCGACGACGAGCAGGTCGAGCGGCGCGTCCTCCATCCCCCAGCGGGTCTGGGTGAGCATCTGGGTCAGGGCCTGGGAGGCCATGGGACCGCGCCAGATCATGGCGTCCTCGGCCTTGGTCAGCAGGCCCACAGACATGGCCCTGAGGCCGTGGATGAAGTGCGGCTCCATCATGCCGTCGCGGTATTCCGGCTTGCCTGTCATGCCGAGCATGGTGGGCAGGGACGGGCCATAGACATCCGCGTCCAGCAGGCCGACCGAGAGGCCCTTCGCGGCGAAGGCAGCGGCGAGATTGACCGCGACGGTCGATTTGCCGACCCCGCCCTTGCCGCTGGCCACGGCCAGAACGCGGCGGACGTGGGCCGGCCGGTCGGTCGCGACCGGGGCTTTCGGCCGGCCCTGGTCGACGGCCTGGGGCGACAGGGAAGCCCGACGCACCGGTCTGGCGGCGGGTGCCGTTTCGGCGGTCAGAACCACGGAGACCCGCCCCATGCCCGGCATGGCCGAAAGAGCGGCCTCGGCAGCATCACGCACCGGCGCATAGAGGGCGGTGTCACCGGCGGCGACCTCCAGCACAAACCCGGCCCGGAGCCCCTCCGGCGCAGGCCCGACGACCAGGCCCTGGACCAGACCGGCGGCCGCGAGGCCCTGCCCGCTCCTGGGGTCGATCACGGTATCAAGGGCGGCGAGAACGGAAGCGCGGTCGGGCAAGGGCATGATCCTGACGGGTTGCCGGGTCGGGTTGCGCGTTCTATCGCCGAACGACCCTGCCTGTCCGGTCGAAAATCCGAGTCCGCGTCTTGTCCGAGCCCCTGATCACCCTGCTGGCCGGCCCGACCGCCTCGGGCAAGTCAAGGCGCGCTCTGGAGATAGCGGCCCGGACCGGGGCGGTGATCATCAATGCCGACAGCCAGCAACTGTATGCTGACCTTCGGGTGCTGAGCGCCCGGCCCTCGGTCGCGGAAGAGGCCTTGGCCGAGCACAGGCTTTACGGAGTCGCCGCTGCCATGGACCCCTGGTCGGTCGGGCGCTGGAGCCGGGCCGTCATGCCACAATTGGCCGAACTGGCGGCCGAGCGCCGGCCCGCGCTGCTGGTGGGCGGGACGGGGCTGTATTTCACCGCCCTGACCACAGGGCTGGCGGACATTCCGGATGTGCCACTCGCAGAACGGGACGCGGCGGGCGCGGTCTTCGACGCCGACGGCGAGGCGGCGTTCCGCGCCCGGCTGGCCGTGCTTGACCCCGAAGCCGAGGCAAGGATCGAGGCCGGAGATCGCCAGCGGTTGACCCGGGCCTGGGCTGTGGCCAGGCATACCGGGCGGGCCCTCAGCGACTGGACCGCCGATACCAGACCTTTGTTGCCCCCGGGTTCATGGACGGGTCAGGTGATCGAGCCGGACCGGGAGGCCCTGTACGCCCGCTGTGACCTGCGGGTGGCGCAGATGGTCGAGGCCGGGGCACTGGACGAGGTCCGGGCCCTGGTGGCGCGTGGGCTGGACCCTGCCCTGCCCGCCATGAAGGCGGTGGGCGTGCGCGAGTTCGCGGCTCATCTCGCGGGCGCGTGCACCCTGGCGGCAGCGGTTGAGGCCACACGCCAGGCGACCCGCAACTATGCCAAACGCCAGCTGACATGGTTCAGGAACCAGACGCCCGGATGGGCGCGGGTCTGACCCGTTGCTCGCGTCCGTGCGCAGGGACGCCGACCGGAACGGATGCTATGCAGGTGCCGGTGCGGGACTCGCATCTGCCAGAGTGACGTCGCCGGGGCCGATACCCGTTGCGGGCGTGGAACGACAGGAGCGCGCATGCCGAACCGGGTCGACGCCCTCATGAGCCAGATTCATGCGCTGGAGCATGATCTGGCGGCCGAAATCTCACGCCAGCGGTCGGGCTTCCGGTTCGGGCTGGAGCATGGTCGGGCCCGGTTCGAGGAAGAGGCGCGGCGCCGGCTCGAGGAACGCCGCACTCACCTGCTGAAATACATTTTCCGGGCACCGGTCCTGTACGTTCTGAGCGCCCCGGTGATCTATTCGCTGATGCTGCCGTTCGCCCTGGTCGATCTGTGGGTGTCGCTTTACCAGGCGATCTGTTTCCGCGTTTACGGCATCCCGCAGGTCCCGAGGGGCCGCTACATGATTTTCGACCGGACAGGCCTGCCCTATCTGAACGCCATCGAGAAACTGAACTGTGCCTATTGTTCCTATGTGAACGGCGTCATCGCCTATGTCCGAGAGGTGTCGGCCCGGACCGAACAATACTGGTGTCCCATCAAACATACGCGGCGGCTGATGGGGGCCCATGGCCGCTATGCCGGTTTCGGCGATTTCGGCGACGGCGAAGCCTATCATGAGGCTCTTGCGGCAGCGCGCCTGGCGCTGCGGAAGGCGGACGAGGACTGACCCCGGCGGGGCCGCACTTCGGACCTTGGAAGCCGGGTCCGGAAGCCCTATATTGGGGTTGCCGGGGCTTGCTCCGGATATGGCGATAAACGCGCTTGTAATAAGCGGACCGGACCCGGGTGCGATTCCCGGCGGCTCCACCATCTTCTCCCCGCGTTATCGGCGGAGGCATATGGGGCCGACTAGCATCGACGGACGTGTAAAGAAGACTGCTTTCGCCCGTCCTGGCCCACCGTATCGGGCCATTTTCTAACTGCGAACGATAACTTCGCTGGAGAAGTCGCTCTCGCCGCATAAGCGGTTCGGGTGATTTCGAACACTTAAGTCCTGGGGGATCAGTTCCCCAGGCGGGGCCTGTCGGGGAGCCTGCCAACAGAATCCCCGGCACTTTCAGCATCGTCGATTTCACCATCTTGGCGCCTTTCGCCCGCGCCCTCTCACCGCTATCAGTTCGCGCGAACAGCTGAGGCGACCCATGGCCGAAGAGACGCCCCCCGTCGACGAGATGAACTATGAGCAGCTGGCGCAGGACGCCAAGCGCGGCGTCATCCGCTCGGCGCTGGAACGGGCCGCCATGCCCGAAGGAATTCCGGGCGCGCACCATTTCTATGTGACGTTCATGACCCGCGCGCCGGGCGTCAGCGTGCCCCCGGACATCCTGGCCAAATACCCCGAAGAAATGACGGTCGTTCTGCAGCACCAGTACTGGGACCTGAAGGTCGAGCCGACGAGATTTTCGGTGATGCTGAAATTCGGCGGCATGCCCAAGGTGCTGGCCATGCCCTATACCGCCGTGACCCGCTTCTATGACCCGTCGGTGCAGTTCCTGCTGCAGTTTGAGCCGCCGGCCACGGTTGAAGACAGCGTCGTGGAGATCCCTGCATCAGAGCCCGGCCGCGCGCCGGCTCCCGAGGGTGATGACAACGGCCCGAAGGTCGTGTCGCTGGATCAGTTCCGGAAAAAGTAGGGTCTTTTCCTCCCGGCACCTTCCGCTAGTCTCGGTTTCGACTTGAGGCTGGGGGAAGCGCATGGGTCGAGGTCTGATCATTGTCCTGATGGCCATGTTTGGGTTCGCGGGGTCCGCCCTGGCCCAGACCGGGGCACCACCCAGCCGCTTTGGCAACTGGACTTCGGCCATCGTCGCAGCAGACTGGCGCGACGGAGCCGACCGGCCGATCCAGGCCTTTGACAATGCCCGCAGGGATCTGGTGAAGGGCTTCCTCGCCGCCGGCTTCTCACGCGCCAATATGGTGGACTACAGCCTCAGGCCCGACGTCCCCCAGCCCACCTCGGCCTCGGCTGTAGTCGACGGGATCACGGCCGCGGCGTCGCGGGGAACTGCCGGCTGTCTGCTTTATTTCACCTCGCACGGCGCGCCCAACGCCATGGTGTTCGGCGTGGCCCCGCGGATGACACCGGACATGATGGCCAATATCGTCCGATCGGCCTGCGGGACCCGGCCGACGGTGGTCATCGTCTCGGCCTGCTATTCCGGCATCTTCGTCAACGCCCTGGCAGCCCCCAACCGGATGGTTCTGACCGCCGCCAGTCGCGAGCGGACCTCGTTCGGCTGTGGGGCCGACGAGACCTATCCCTGGTTTGACGGCTGCATCATCGAGTCCCTGCCGACCGCGATCGACTTCCTGGACCTGGCCGCGCGGACAAGGGCCTGTGTGGCACGCAAGGAGGCCGCCCTGGGAGCCACGCCGCCGTCGGACCCGCAGATGTTTGTCGGGGCCGAGATGCAGATGCGACTGCCGACGCTGCGTTTTCAGCGCAGCAGTCCCTGAGGGGCCTGGATCAGGAACGCGGAAAGACCCGGATTGTAATCCGCTCGCGCTCGCCCTGGCGGCGTTCGACGAGGAGGCGCGCGACCTGGGCGTCGTCATGGAAAAGATAGCCCTTGATCGCATCCAGCAGGGCCTTCGCGAGATTGTCGAGGTCCATCCAGGGCGGATCGCCGACATGTTCCATCAGGATCTCGACCGTGTAGTCACCGTAGGAGGGGCGCGAGCTCCACTCCTTGCGCATGAACTCATAGACCAGCGGCTTGTAGTATTTGGCCTGGGTGGTCAGGCCGTCGATGGTCAGTTCGACCGTGTCGCCAACCTCGCGGGCACGGACCTTGCCCCGCCCCACCCATTGAGGCTCGACCCCGCCTGCCGTCATCCCGCCGTCCTCGCCTGAGCGCCTTGCCCGTCCGCACGCCCGTGCTACACCGCCGCGCATTCCTCCGCCACGTCCGATGAGCCCGCCCACGATGACCAAGACCCGCACCGAAACCGACACCTTCGGCCCCATTGAGGTCGCCTCGGACCGTTACTGGGGTGCCCAGGCGCAGCGGTCGCTGGGGAATTTCAAGATCGGCTGGGAGAAACAGCCCCTGCCGATCGTGCGGGCCCTGGGGATCGTCAAGCGCGCGGCGGCCGAGACCAATATGGCGCTGGGCAAGCTGGACACCACAATCGGCAACACCATTGTCGCGGCGGCCAATGAGGTGATCGAGGGCCGGCTGAACGACCATTTCCCGCTGGTGGTCTGGCAGACCGGTTCGGGCACCCAGTCCAACATGAACGCCAATGAGGTGATCTCGAACCGCGCCATCGAAATGCTGGGCGGAGAGATGGGCTCCAAGAAGCCGGTGCACCCGAACGACCACGTCAATATGAGCCAGTCGTCGAACGACACCTTCCCGACGGCCATGCACGTGGCCTGCGCCGAACAGGTGGTCAACGACCTGATCCCCGCGCTGAAGCATCTGCACGCGGCGCTGGACGCCAAGGCGAAGTCCTGGGCCCACATCATCAAGATCGGCCGGACCCATACCCAGGACGCCACGCCCCTGACCCTCGGCCAGGAGTTCGGCGGCTATGCCCAGCAGGTCGCCAACGGCATCGAGCGGATCGAGCAGACCCTGCCGAAGCTGATGGAGCTGGCCCAGGGCGGCACGGCCGTCGGCACCGGACTGAACGCGCCGATCGGTTTCGCCGAACAGGTCGCCGACCGCATCGCCGCCATCACCGGCCTGGCCTTCACCACGGCACCGAACAAGTTCGAGGCCCTCGCCGCCCATGACGCCATGGTGTTCAGCCACGGGGCCATCAACACGGTCGCGGCCAGCCTGTTCAAGATCGCCAACGACATCCGCTTCCTCGGCTCGGGCCCGCGCTCGGGCCTCGGTGAACTGGCCCTGCCGGAGAACGAGCCGGGCTCGTCGATCATGCCGGGCAAGGTCAATCCGACCCAGTCGGAAGCGCTGACCCAGGTGTGCGTGCAGGTGTTCGGCAACCACGCCGCCATCACCTTCGCCGGCTCGCAGGGTCATTTCGAGCTGAACGTCTTCAATCCGGTGATGGCCTACAACTTCCTGCAGTCGGTGCGGCTGATGGCCGACGCTGCGGTGTCGTTCACGGACAACTGCGTCGTCGGGATCGAGCCGCGCGAGGACAACATCAAGCGCGGACTGGACAACTCCCTGATGCTGGTGACGGCGCTGAACGGCAAGCTGGGCTATGACGCCTGTGCCAAGATCGCCAAGACCGCGCACAAGAACGGCACCACCCTGCGCGAGGAGGCCGTCGGCGGCGGCTATCTGACCGACGCGGAGTTCGACGAGGCCGTGCGGCCCGAGAAGATGATCTCGCCGGGGTGAGCTACCCGACTCCGGGAATCAACGCCGGCCTTCCTGCGGAGGCCGGCGTTTTTGATTCAGGGCTTGTCGCGGATCGTCCGGCCGATCGGGGCGAGGGCCAGCTTGGCCAGCTCCAGATCCTTCAGGGCGAAGGGGATGCCGATGATGGTGATGAACTCCGCCACGGCGATCAGCAGGTGCGACAGGGCGATGTACCAGCCGGCGAAGATGAACCAGATGATGTTGAGGACCAGGCCCAGCGGGCCCGTGCCGGCGTCCTGCTCGCCCAGTTCGTCGCGCCAGATGACCTCGCGGCCGAAGGGCCAGAAGGAATAGCTGGCGATCCGCCAGGCGGCGAAGGTCCATGGCAGGCCGACGATGGTCAGGGCCAGGATGGCACCGCCCAGCAGCCAGAGCAGGCCGGACAGCCAGCCTCCGAAGATGAACCAGAGAATGTTGAGGATCAGGCGGATCAAGGGCGTCATTCCGGTCGCGCCAGAAACCGGCGCAGGGTCCTGAATAGGGCGAACACAGCGGGTGCGACAGCCGCCGCCCCGTGAATTCGCGGTAAGGCAGCGGGTCCCGGTTGCGACCGCAGATCGGGTGGACCGGCATCGAAATGTTCGCGGACCTGACTCCGGCCCCGGATGCCGGTATCGTGGCCGGTGTCTGCCACGGTCGGCGGATCGGAGATCCGTATGGGCGAGATCGTCAATCTGAACCGGGTGCGAAAGGACCGGGCAAAGGCCGCGACGCGGGCGTCGGCGGTCGCCAACCGCGTCCTGCACGGCCGCTCCAAGGCCGAGCGGGCGCAGGCTGAAGCCGAGCGGGCACGCGCGGACCGTCTGCTGGACGGGTCGAAACTGGAGGACTGACCATGGACGACCCGCGTCAGGACCCCCGCATCAGACATGGCCTGATACCCGTCCTCGTGGCCATGCGGGTCACAGCCGAGCGCAAGCGTCGCGCGGAGGAAGCCGCAAGGAAGGCCGGGACCGCCTCAGACACGGCACCGAAAAAGAAGCGCGGCTGGTTCGGTTAGGCGGCGATCCGGGGCGCGCGGATCATCAACACCTGCCCTGACAGTACCAGCAACAGCCCCAAAAGGGCCGACCAGCCGAAATGCGCGCCCTCGAACAGCACCGAGACCAGCATGGCGACGGGCGGGGTCAGGGCCGAGACGTAGCTGGCCATGGCGTAGCCGATCACGCGGGCGATGGTGAAGTAGAGGCCGAAGGCGATCACCGAGCCGAAGAGGGCCAGGTAAAGCAGCGAGCCGATGTAGGTGAAGGTCGGGTCGATCGTGAACTCCACGCCCGTAACCAGGCCGTAAATCACCAACAGGCCCGTGCCATAGGCCATGGCCCAGGCGGTCGAGGGAATGGCCGCCGATCCCTGGACCTGACCCTTCCATGCGAAGAAATTGCCGAAGGCCGAAGCGACCACGGCGACCAGGGCGAGCCCTACGCCGAGGGCGGCCCGACGATCGAAACCGGTTCCCAGCACCTCACTACCCGAAAGCACCGCCACGCCGACAAGGCCGAGGATGGCTCCACCCCAGGAAACGGCTGCGGCCCGCTGACCCGCGGCGACCCGGAACAGGACCAGATTGATGAAGGTCAGGGAGGCGAAGGTCACGGCGACAATCGCGGACGCGACATGGCCTTCCGAGGCGTAGGTGAAGCTGTAGCTGATCGAGAAGGCGAAGGCCCCCTGGGCCAGGGCGGCGAGATGTTGGCCCCGCGTGAGCTTGAGGTTCTGCCGGAAGACCAGGCAACCGAGGAACAACACGGCGGAGGCGAGGCCGAAGCGCCAGACGATCGAGGCGATGGTCGCCACCGCCCCGAGCTGCAGGGTGATGGCGTACCAGGTCGTGCCCCAGATCATGGCGCAGACCAGCACCCCGCCGATCCCGAGCAGGGTAGTCCGCGACATCGGCTGGCGCGGAGCAGGATGATCGGAGGCGGGGGAACTCATTCACGCCCAGTGACGGATGCCGTCAGGCGGAGCAAGCAAAGTTTCAGCCTTCCGTGCGGTCCGCGACGAACGCGGGCCGCACGGGTCGGGTCCTCAGCCGCGAAGCTTGAGCCGGGCGCGCAGCTCGACCGGGACGCTCTCATAGACGGTCGCCGGGCGAATGTTCAGGCGCTCACGGACGGCCTCAAGCGGCTGTTCGAACAGGGCCTCATAGTCGAGCCCGGGCAGCCATCGCGCGGCCCGGCCATTGCGGTAGGCCTGCCAAACCGCACGGCGGGCCGGCACGGACGGCGCCTCGCGCTGCACCTCGCGGGCCGCGCCCCAGCCGATGAAGGCGAAGCCGAGATTGCGGGTCTGGGCATAGGAAAAGGACACCACGCAGGCCTCGCCAAGGGCGTCGGTCCCATAGCCGGTCAGGACATGCCAGACGTCGTGGACGTCCCGGATGCGGCGCGAGTACCAGATCACCGGATGCTGGGCGTCGACCAGCGGGGCAACCTTGCGGGCCTCATCGGCCAGACCTTCCGCCGTGAACCCCCGGGCTTCGCGGAATGCCCGGTAGGCCGCTCCCACGGACCCGGGCTCGAACCGTGACAGCCAGACGGGGTCGTCCAGCTTGTGGGCCAGTTCCTCGCGAAGGAAGGCCTGGCGGCCACCCTCGAGCGTTTTGAGCATGCGGTTGTAGCCGCGGCTGATCGAGCGCCCGGACAGGGCCCGCATTATTTCGAACACCTGGGTGGTGTCTTCCTTGTTGCGGATCAGTTTGCGGAAGGCGCGCAAAGCCCTGAGCGGCTCAAGACGCTGCGGGCGCAGACGGTCGAGCTTGTCGAAATCAACGGTGGCGGTCATGGGAGATGCCCTGTGCGGTGAGCGACTCTATATCGCTGAAAGTGCCCTGAGTGAACGGTGTTCATGTCACACCCCATGGCCGACAGGCCGCCGCCCGGACTATGGTTCCACGATGTTGAAGAAGCGCTCTGTCTCATTGTCCGGCCACGCCACCTCCGTGGCCCTGGAGGCCGAGTTCTGGGCGGTCCTGGATGGGATAGCGGCCACCGGCGGCCTGTCACAGGCGGGGCTGATGAAACGGATCGACGAACGACGCGGGCGCACGCCGCTGGCCTCGGCATGCCGGCTTCTGGCCCTTTCCTGGTCTACCGGCGATCGATCCTTCATCGAACCGGATGCGATCGATTGACACCTGACACGGGGGGCGCGGGTTCCGGCAGTCCGGGCTCCAATGGGACGACCTGCGGCCGCGTCGGCATCTTCGGCGGCCCGGGCCGTTCCATGCGCGGCAGGTCGATGTCTACGGAGACTTGCGGGCCGTCCGGGGTCCCGAACCCGCCGTTGGAAAAGACCACAAAGACGATGATCGCCAGCCCGGCAAGGATCCCGCCGAAGATGAAGGCCAGGCCGGCGTTGCCGCGGCGGGGTGCGTTGTTACTGTCGGACATGGTCATCTTTCCCGAGGCCTGGTGCCGGAGAAAACGGTAGCGATGCAGGGCGGTTCCGGCCGGGTGACGCATGCCCCGCTGACATCGGACGCCGTGCCCCTTATGTTCTCCCGATGAGTCTTCCCCCCGACCTCGGCCCGCCCCCTCCCCGCATCTCCGATCTGGCCCGTTCGCGGGGACCCGGTGGCGTCCCCGCGCCCGACGCTGACTATCTGGCCGGGCTGAATACCGAGCAGCGCGAGGCGGTCGAGACGGTCGACGGCCCGGTGCTGGTCCTCGCCGGCGCAGGCACGGGCAAGACACGGGTGCTGACCACGCGGCTTGCGCTCATTCTGGCGACCGGACGGGCGCGGCCCTGGGAGCTGCTGGTCGTCACCTTCACAAACAAGGCCGCACGCGAGATGCGCGAGCGGATCACGCATCTGATCGGGCCCTCGGCGGAAGGGCTGCGCTGGCTGGGTACCTTCCACTCGGTGGCGGCACAGATCCTGCGCAGGCATGCCGAACTGGTCGGGCTGAAGTCGACCTTCACCATCCTGGACACCGACGACCAGGAGCGGGTCTGCAAACAGGTGCTGGAGGCCGAGGGGCTGGACACCAAACGCTGGACGCCCAAATCGCTGAGCGGCCTGATCGACCACTGGAAGAACCGCGGCTGGACGCCGGACAAGCTGCCGCCGTCAGAAGATTTCGCCAACGGCAAGGGCCACGCCCTGTATGCCGCCTACCAGGCGCGCCTAGTCAGTCTGAACGCCTGCGACTTTGGCGATTTGCTGCTTCACAACCTGACCATCCTCGCAAAACATGCCGATATTGCAGAAGATTATCGTCGTCGATTTCGCTACATCCTGGTCGATGAATACCAGGACACAAATGTCGCCCAATACCTCTGGCTGCGGCTGCTGACGTCCTCGACCGGGAACGTTTGCTGCGTCGGGGACGACGACCAGTCGATCTATGGCTGGCGCGGGGCCGAGGTCGACAACATCCTTCGTTTCGAGCGGGATTTTGTCGGAGCGAAGGTCATAAGACTGGAGCGCAACTACCGATCAACGCAGCACATTCTGGGCGCAGCGTCGGGCCTGATTGCGGCCAATCGGGACCGTCTGGGCAAGACGCTCTGGACCGAGGATGCCAGCGGCGACAAGGTGCGCGTACGCGGGGTCTGGGACGGCGAAGCCGAGGCCCGGCTGGTCGCTGATGAGATCGAGACGGCACGCCGTGCCGGCACCCCCTATCAGGATATGGCGGTGCTGGTGCGGGCCTCCTTCCAGATGCGGGCCTTCGAGGAGCGGTTCGTGCTGCTGGCCGTACCCTACAAGGTGGTCGGCGGTCCGCGCTTCTTCGAACGCGCCGAGATCCGCGACGCCCATGCCTATCTGCGGCTGATCCTCTCCGAGGACGACGACCTTGCCTTCGAGCGGATCGTCAATGTGCCCAAGCGCGGCATCGGAGACACCTCGATCCAGAAGGTGCTGCAGATCGCGCGGCTGTCGGGGGTCTCCGCGATGAGCGCGGTACGCGACCTGATCGTCTCGGACGAACTGCAGGCGCGGACACGAACCGCCCTGTCCAACTTCGTACGCGACATCGACCGCTGGCGGACCTTCGCCCAGACCACGACCCACTGGGAGCTGACAGAAACCGTGCTGGAGGAGAGCGGCTACACCGACATGCAGAAGGCGGACCGGGCAACCGGGCAGACGCGGCTCGATAACCTCAAGGAACTGACCCAGTCGATGCAATCGTTCGAGACCCTGCCCGCCTATCTGGAGCATGTCTCGCTGGTGATGGATCTCGACCGCGGCGGGTCAGACGATGCGGTGCAGATCATGACCCTGCACGGGGCCAAGGGGCTGGAGTTTCCGCTGGTCTTCCTGCCGGGCTGGGAGGAAGGCGTCTTCCCCAGCCAGCGCAGCATCGACGAGAAGGGTGAAAAGGGTCTCGAGGAGGAGCGCCGCCTGGCCTATGTCGGCGTGACCCGGGCCAAGTCCGACGCGCGAATTTCATTCGCGGCCAACCGGCTGGTCTACGGCCGATGGACCTCGCAACTGCCCAGCCGGTTCGTCGACGAACTGCCCATGGCCCACGTCGAGGCCGAGAGCGACACCGGCTACTATGGCGTCACGCCCGGCATGAAGGACGCCAAATCCCGCTGGGACGAGATGCCGACCTTCGGGGCCGGCTATGCCTCACCGGGCTGGAAACGGGCACAGTCGTTCACGGCCGGCCGGGCTCCGGCCGCCAGGCCTGCCCGACATACGCTGATCGAGGGCGACGGCCGCCTGCTGGCCACGGCCGATCCGAAGGCCGGCGGGGACTGGTCGAAGGGCCAGCGCGTCTTCCACCAGAAATTCGGCTACGGCGCGGTCACGGCTATCGAGGGCAACAAGCTGCTGATCGATTTCGAAAAGGCGGGCGAGAAGAAGGTGATCGATACGTTTGTGGAGAAGGCATGATGAAGGCGTCCCCAACCCTTCGTTAAGCCCGTTGCCCGACCTTGGGCGCGTGCGCGAATCCCCTCCAGACGCGGTCCTGACCGAGCCGGCCCCCAGCATCTGGGAACGGCTCATATGCGGCGTGATCATCGCCATGCTGACCGGGGCCCTGATCGGGCCAGTGTTCGCGCCGACGCAGCTGGAGACGCCGATTCTGCGCCTGGTGTGGCTGCCCGCCTATGCGGCCATCATCGGCATGCTGATCTATCGCATCGACCGGCTGTGGCGGGCCTGGCCCGCAATGATCGCCATCGTCGCCCTGGTCGGGCTGGCCTTCGCCTCGCGCTACTGGTCGCTTGATTTCGCCACCACCATGCGCCGGGTGATCGCCCTGGCCATCAGTTGTGGGTTCGCCCTCTATCTCGGCGCGGTCTTCCGCGGGCCGCATCTTCCGCGCCTGCTGATGCAGACGACGCTGTTCATGGCGATCGGCAGTCTGGTGATGATCTTCGCCTTCCCCGCTATCGGCGTGCACCAGGCCGACAATGCCGGCCTCTGGCGCGGTCTCTGGTACGAGAAGAACCAGATGGGGGCCGTCATGGTCGTCGGCGCGACGGCTGCCGCGGCCTGCCTCGCCTCCCCTGACCCACGCCGGCTGATGCCGACGGCTGCGCTGGTCCTGTCCAGCGGACTTGTCCTGGCGACCCAGTCCAAGACCTCGCTGCTTTGCCTCCTGGTCGGTCTGGCCGTGATCGGCGGTTTCTGGAGCATGCGGCGCGGCGGCGCGGCCTTCTCGGTTGTGCTGGTCTGGACCGCCGTGGTGCTTGGCGGGCTGATCCTCTGGATCTGGGACACCCATTCCGTGGCCGTGCTCGAGGCCCTCGGCAAGGACCCGTCGCTGACCGGCCGGACCGAAATCTGGGACAGCCTGATGCGCAAGGTCGCCGACCGTCCATGGACCGGCTACGGCTACGGAGCCTTCTGGGGCCGGATCGGGGAATCAGCACCCGCAGACTGGGTGCGCAAGGAGACGGGCTGGATCGTGCCGTCGGCACACAACGGCTGGATCGATCTGCTGGTTCAGCTCGGCTGGCCGGGCACCTTGCTGGTCGGGGGCCTGCTGACCGGGACGGCGGTGACCGCCGTCCTGAGATCTTCAGGTTCGGGCGTGCGAGAGGGCTGGTGGGCGTTGAGCTACCTGGCCGCCTTCACGGCGCTGAGCTTCTCGGAAAGCATACTGATGGCGCACCAGGGGCTGCACTGGGTTCTGTTTATCGCCGTGTTGACGCGCGCCACCCTGCCGTCACCGTCGGCCGTCCCCGGGCCGCTTGTGGAGAAGCGCCGTCGGGCCTACCAGACCGGCTCCCGAATCGTCTCACAGTATGGATATGGGTCCCAACGCCGCGCCTTCCCTGTTCGATGATCTGCCCGAGCCGCAAGGCCCGGTGCCGACACCTGCGACCCCTCCGGCAGACCCCGCCCTGACACCACAGGCCGTGGCACCGCGGCCGGAGCCTGCCCCCCCACGTGCCCCTGCTTCCGCGGCTCCACCGATGTCCGGCGACTATTCGGCCTCCTCGATCGAGGTGCTGGAGGGTCTGGAGCCGGTCCGCAAACGTCCCGGCATGTATATCGGCGGCACCGATGAGCGGGCCCTGCACCACCTCTTCGCCGAGGTGCTGGACAACGCCATGGACGAGGCCGTGGCCCGCCATGCGAAACTGATTACGGTCGATCTCGACGCCGAGGGCTGGCTGTCGGTCAAGGACGACGGCCGCGGTATCCCCGTCGATCCCCACCCTAAACATCCGGGCAAGTCCGCACTGGAGGTGGTCATGACCGTCCTCCACTCGGGTGGCAAGTTTTCCGGCAAGGCCTATGAAACTTCCGGCGGTTTGCATGGCGTCGGTGTCTCGGTCGTCAACGCCCTGAGCGAGCGGCTGGATGTCACCGTGTGGCGTGACGGCCATGAATGGAGCCAGTCCTTCAGCCGCGGCCTGCCGCTGGGCTCGATTGTCCAGGTCGGGCCGTCGAAGAAGAAGGGCACGCTGATCCGCTTCAAGCCGGATGAGCAGATCTTCGGCGTCGGTGCAGCGTTCAAGCCGGCGCGCCTTTTCCGCATGGCCCGCTCCAAGGCCTATCTGTTCCGCGGTGTCGAAATCCGTTGGACCTGCGCCGCCGAGCGGATCACCGACCAGACGGCGGCCGAGGCGGTCTTCCACTTCCCCAACGGCCTGGCCGACGCCCTGGCCGAACGGATCGGCGAGCTGGAAACGGTAACGCCCGCCTTCGCCGGCCGGGTCGAACGCAAGGGCGAGGCCGGTGCGGTCGAATGGGCCGTGACCTGGAGCCCGATCGGCTTCGGCGAAGCGGACGGCTTCGTCTCTTCCTATTGCAACACCGTCTCGACCCCGGACGGGGGAACCCATGAAGCCGGGTTCCGGGCGGCGCTGGTCAAGGGGCTCAAGGCCTATGGCGAATTGACCAATGAAAAGCGCGCCGGACTGATCACCGCCGAGGACGTGATCGCCAACGCCGGCGCGCTTATCTCTGTGTTCGTGCGGAATCCGGAGTTTCAGGGCCAGACCAAGGACCGCCTCTCCTCACCCGACGCCCAGCGGCTGGTCGAACAGCTGATGCGCGATCCGCTGGACCACTGGCTGACCGAAAGCCCGAAACAGGCCAACACCCTGCTCGGCTTCGTCATCGAGCGGGCCGAGGACCGCCTCAAGCGGCGCAAGGACAAGGAGGTCCAGAGGGCCCAGGCGACGCGCAAACTTCGCCTGCCCGGCAAGCTGTCCGACTGTTCGCGCCAGACCGCCGAGGGAACCGAACTGTTCATCGTCGAGGGCGACTCGGCCGGCGGTTCGGCCAAACAGGCGCGTGACCGGATCACCCAGGCGATCCTGCCCCTGCGCGGCAAGATCCTGAACGTCGCCTCGGCCACGGCCGACAAGCTGCGGGCCAATATCGAACTGTCGGATCTGGCGCTGGCGCTCGGTGTGCAGCCGGGCAGCCGGTTCAATATCGAGGACCTGCGCTACGAGCGGATCGTCATCATGACCGACGCCGACGTGGACGGTGCCCATATTGCGGCGCTGCTGATCACCTTCTTCTATCGCTCCATGCCCGAGACCATCCGTCAGGGGCGGCTGTTCATGGCCCTGCCCCCGCTCTACCGGATCAGCGCCGGTCCCTTGAGCGAGTATGCGCGCGACGACGCCCACCGCGACGAACTGCTGGCGACGGTGTTCAAGGGCAAGAAGACCGAGATCGGGCGGTTCAAGGGCCTTGGCGAGATGATGGCCTCCCAGCTCAAGGAGACCACCATGGACCCGAAGAAGCGCACCCTGGCGCGGGTCACGGTGCCCGCCTCCGAGGACGAGATCGAGGACCTGGTCGAGCGGCTTATGGGCAAGAGAGCCGAGGCCCGCTTCCAGTTTATCCAGGACAACGCCCAGTTCGCGGTGGCCGATCTGGACGTTTGACACCCGCCGAAGAGGGAGTTCGAAGATGCACCGGGGATCCTGCCTCTGCGGAGCCGTCACATTCGAGGTCTTGGGCGAACTCCCCCCTCCCGATGCCTGCCACTGTTCCAACTGCCGCAAGCAGTCTGGGCATTTCTTCGCCTCGACGGACGTTCCGAAATCCTTGCTCCGGGTCGAAGGCGAAGGCCGGGTGGCCTGGTACCGATCCTCCGAGAAGGTGCGCCGCGGCTTCTGCGCGACCTGCGGCTCGACCCTGTTCTGGGATCCGGTCTTCCGGGACTGGATCGGAGTCGCCATGGGGGCTTTCGACACCCCGACGCAGACGACCCTTGGCGTGCACATCTTCGTCGCCGAGAAGGGCGACTATTACGAGATTGCCGACGGCCTGCCGCAAAAGCCGGGCTAAGCGGCCCTCAGCAGTTCGCCGGCACCCCGTACCGGGTGATCACCGCGGGCGAGTCGCCGTCATCCTCGACCGAGATCACGGTCATCCGGTCATATTCGCAGTCGGCCATCTCCGACGGACCGGTCTCGCCCAAGGCGCCGGCGATGAGCGGAATGGTATTGCTGTGCCCGACGACCAGAACGACGGCGTCATCAGGCAAGGCTCGAACACGGTCTGCCACCCTGCGAACGTGGGCCTCGGTCCCGCCCTCGAACGAGATCACCTCGGGATTGATGGCATGGGCCTCCGCAGCCGGACGAGCCGTCAGCACGGTGCGCTGGAGCGGCGAGGTCAGGACATGGGTCAGGTCGGCGTCGCCCAGCGCGACCGCCAGATCGAGCGCGCGACGCTGGCCCGCCTCTGAAAGGACCGGATCGGCACTGGCATCCACCTTCTCGGCGTGGCGAACCAGGATGACGGTCTGGGCCAGGGCCGGACCCGCGATCAGGAAGGCCACAGCGGCTGGCAGAAGGCGTTTCATGATCCCGTTCCCCGTTTCGACCCAGACTGGCGGGCGGCGCAGCAGCTGTCGAGCCGTCAGTGAGCCCTCGGGTTTCCGGACAGGGCAAAGGCCGGCTCGCCACTGACCTCGGCATAGACAGAGCCGAGGTCCTCAAAGACCCGGTTCCAGGCGAAGCGTTCGACGGTGCGGGCGCGCGCGGCGGCCCCCAGGGCCTCGATATCGCGGGCGAACAGCGCCTCAATGGCGGCCGCATAGTGACGTGGATCGGCGCTCTTCGCCAACTGCCCCACCGTGTCGTCGACCGTCTCTTTCACCCCGCCGGCATTGACCCCGACGACCGGACGACCGCAGGCCATGGCCTCGAGCACGATCAGTCCGAACGGCTCCTTGTCATTGGCATGCACGAAGGCATCGCAGCTGGCGATGATCCTGGCCACGGCCTTTGGATTGGCCTCGTAGGGGAGCGAGATGACCCGCTCCTCAGCCGGCATGCCGGCACCGGCACCGACCAGGATCAGATGATAGGGGTCCCCGAGGGCCTGAACGGCCTGGATCAGGACATCGATGTTCTTCTCGCGGGCCGGGCGACCGGCGAAACAGAGCAGGCGGGCGGACGCCGGCAGGTTCAGCTTTTTCAGCAGCCAGTCCCGGTCACCACGATCCGGCCGGAACGTGTCTATCTCCACGCCCAAAGGCCGGATGACGATGTTGCCGACCCCGGCCTCTTCCAGACGCCGGGCGATATACCGACTGGGCGAGACCACGCGGTCGAACTGGCCGAAAAGCCTGGCCCAACGCTTCTCGACCGGCTTCTTGGCCCATTCGCCAAAATGCAGGGCGGCGAGGCCCGCCGGGTCGGAGTGGCAGAAGCCCACAACCGGGCAACCGGCCCGCTGACCGGCCGCCAAGGCGCCCTGCCCCGGCGTATAGGGGTCGCCGGCCTCGATGATTGACGGGTTGAGCGAGGCGACCCAGGCCGCCCAGCGGCTGACCGAGGTGGGCCAGCGGTAGCCGTCGCCGAAGGGCAGTTTGGTGGCATGAAGCTGGACAATACCGTCGTCGCCCGCCTTGTGATGTGCGCCGGGCACCACCAGTGAATGGGCCACGCCCGGGCGGTTCGCCTCCAGCCAGGACTTCTTGGACAGGAGATAACGTTTCACGCCGCCCGATCGCGGGGCGTAGAGCATGGTGGTGTCGACGAGTCGGGGCCGACTGTCCTCGCCGGCCGCCTTGGTCGCCGCAAGGGTTTCCGAAACCTCCTCGTCCCAGCCCGGAAACAGGCGCAGCTCGCCTTCCTGTACCTCGAGTCCGGCGAGCGTCATCAACTCCCGCTCCGCCGCGCTGACGCTGGCGGATCCGACGCGCCGGACCCGTCTCTGGATGCGGCGAGCCTTGCGGACCTTTGACATGTGCGACTTCAACATCAGCGGCCCGTAACCCCCACGACGACGAAGCTCAAGCGCTGTCCGTCGGCGGAGCGTCTTCCGAGGGCGAAATGCCCCGTCTGGCGAGGGCTTCACGCAGCAGACATTCGACCTGGGCGTTGACCGAACGGAGCTCGGCGGCGGCCAATCGCTCGACCGCCGCCATCACGCCGGAAGAGGCGCGCATCAGAAAAGGCTTCCTGGGTCGGGCCATATCAGCCGTACAGGGTGCCCGTATTCACGACCGGTTGGGCCTCGCGGTCGGCGCACAGAACCACAAGCAGATTGGAGACCATGGCCGCCTTGCGGTCCTCGTCCAGATCAACGACGCCGCGCTGATTGAGGTCGGCAAGGGCGCTCTCGACCATACCGACGGCTCCCTTGACGATGAGGCGACGGGCAGAGAGCACCGCCTCGGCCTGCTGGCGCTTAAGCATGGCCCCGGCGATCTCCGGGGCATAGGCGAGGTGCGCCAGCCGCGCCTCGTCGATGGCCACGCCCGCAACGCTGACCCGACCCACCAGTTCCTCGCGGAGCCGGCCGGCCACGTCCTCGGCGTCGGCCCGCAAGGTCAGTTCGGGCACGTCCGTCTCATCGCCGTGGTCATAGGCATAGTGGGACGCGATATCGCGCAGGGCGGTATCCACCTGGATGTTCACAAACGCCTGATAGTCATCGACATCGAACAGGGCCTGGGCGGAATCCTGCACCCGCCAGACGACGTTGGCGGCAATCTCGATCGGACTGCCGCGCCGGTCATTCACCTTGAGCTTGTCGCTGGTCAGATTGCGAACCCGGAGGGAGATTTTCTTGCGGGTGTACCAGGGCAGGACCCAGCGCAGACCGGTCTTGCGGTCCGTGCCGCGATAGGACCCGAACAGCATGATCGCCATGCCCTCGTTGGGCTGGAGCGAGTAAAGGCCACAAACCAGCAACAGGCCGACAGCCGCTGCGGAAAGACCCGGGAACAGAAGCACGGCAGAGTCGGGGTTCTGGGCAATGATGATCGGCCCGGCGGCGAGAAGCAGCAACCCGATCAGCAGCATCAGAAGGCCGTTGGCGGAGTTGGCCGGGCTTTCCGTGGATCTTGAGTGTTCGTGGGACATCGTTCGCTCCGAAAGTCGATATGGAAGTGATATCATATCGATTGCGCAAAACGCAATATCGAAGCTTGCTGAATGCGCCCCGCCTGCGCGTTCGGCCTTGCATTCGCCTCAAATTCGAGAAACTTGAGGCAGTCCAGCACGGTCCCTGATAGAAGGCCGTCGGCGTCTCTGCGTGTGTCGTCCACAGGGGTTTGTACCGAATGCGTATTCTACTCGCGACCGCGGTTGCGATCGCCCCCCTGATGGCGGCTACCGGTGCCATGGCCGAGGTCGTGATCACGACTGTTCGGACCACGCCCATTACGACCTCGAACGCAGGCGGCACGGGCGTTGCCGACGATATCCGGATTTCCGGCAGCGGCGGCATCACGGTCGTGACCGGAACGGCCGTGATCGTGAACTCGAACCACGACTTCACGATGGAGGGCACAAGCTCGATCACGATGTCGCCGGCCGCCAACGGCGCGACGGCCGTGCTGGTGAACGCCGGCGTGACGTCCGATGTCACCATCGGCGCGACGATCCTTGTCGCAGACACGATCGAGAATTACACGGACTCGGACAGCGACGGCGATATCGATGGCCCCTGGGCGACCGGCTCGGACCGGTACGGTATCCGCTACGCGGCCGGCGCTCCGGTTACCGGTAACCTGACGGTGAGTTCGCTCGGCACCATCGGTGTCGACGGCAACAACTCCTACGCCATTTCGATCGAGTCCGGTCTGATCGGCAATATCCAGTCGCAAGGTGCCATCCGCGTTTATGGCGATAACTCCGTCGCCGTCCGGACACTGGGCACCGTCTCCGGCAATGTCTCCCTGCTGGGCTCCGTCACCGCGCGCGGCTTGAACACCTCCGCCGTGTCGATCGGCGGCAACGTCGGTGGCCGTCTCACCCTGCAAGGCGAAATCAACGCCACCGGTTACCGCTATACGACCCTTGGCAATGACACCTTTGTTTCACGACTTGACGCCGACGACCTGCTTCAGGGCGGCCCGGCGGTCCTCATTGCCGGCAGCGTGGCCGGCGGCGTGGTCGTCGACCGCCCCCCGACCGACACGAGCCCCACGAATACCGACGAGGACTCCGACGGGATTGCCGACAGCACTGAAGGCACCGGTAACATCAACAGCTATGGCGCTGCCCCCGGCATCATCGTGGCCTCGGCGACCCAGTCCATCACGCTCGGTGTCGTGGGCACGGGAGATAATGCCTATGGCTTCATCAACCGCGGCACGATCACGGGCCAGGGCGTCTATAAGGGCATAGCCGCAAATGGCGTGGTCTTCGGCGGCAATGCCGGCCGGACGGTGAGCATCACTGGCGGTGTTCGCAACCAGGGCACCGTGGCCGCTCTCGCCAACGGGGCGAGCGCCACCGCCTACCGCTTCGGCACCGGAGCCACGACCCCGCGGTTCGTCAACGACGGCAACATTACGGGCGGCGTCGCCAGCGATGTCGCCGCCAATGCCACGGCTATCCAGATCGACGCCGGAGCCTCGCTGCCCAGCTTTGTCAACAATGGCTCCATCCTGGCTTCGGCCGGCGGCGGCACAGCGAATGTGACCGCCATCAACGATCTCAGCGGCACCCTGGTCTCGATCACCAACAACCGTTCGCTCCAGGCCACCCTCAACGCGAATGTCGCCGGCGATGCGGTGACAGGCTCCACGACCGCCATCAATGTCGCCGCCAATACGACCGGCGTCACCATCATCCAGGCCGGCATCACGGCCACGCCCAGCGCGCAGGACCCGGACACGGACGGCGATGGCGTTCCTGACAGTGCTGAGCCGATCCTGGTCGGGGACATACGGCTCGGAGCCGGCGCAGACACGGTCGATATCCGCAACGGTATTGTTTTCGGTGACATCTATTTCGGCCGCGGGGCCGACACCCTGTCGATCTCCGGTGGGGCCATTGTCCGTTCGGCCCTGTCGGATATCGGTGGCGACCTTTCCATCAACGTCACCAACGGCACGCTTGATGCCCGCCAGGCGGCTGCGTTGAATGTGACCAGCCTGAACGTGGCCCGGGACGGCGACCTTATCATCACGGTCGATCCCGCCAACAGAAGGGCGGGCGGATTCAATGTGTCCGGGGCCGCGACCTTTGCCAACGGGGCCGGACTCGGCGTCCGGTTCACTTCACTTCTGGCAGAGTCCCAGCGGTTCACCCTGATCAACGCCGCAACCCTGAATTTCGGTTCGCTTGATCTGAGTTCCATCGAGGCAAACTCGCCCTATCTCTACATGGTCTCCGCCGGATCCAATGTGCCGGCGGGACAGGTGTTCGTCGATGTACGCCGACGCAGCGCTGCAGAGGCGGGGCTGATCCCCGTCGAGGCCGCGATGTTCGACTCCTTCTATTCGGCCATCGGCGGCGCCGGCGCGGCAGATATGCGCGGAACCTTCCTGGCCCAGACCGGGCGGGCGCAGTTCATCGACCTCTATGAGCAACTGCTTCCGGACCATGCCGGTGGCCCCCTGCTCTCCCTGTCATCGGGCGTCGATGCCGTGACGCGCGCCCTGACCGGCCGCAACGCTTCCGCTGCTCCCGGCGAAACCAGCGCCTGGGTTCAGGAAATCAATTTCTACGCCGACAAGGACAAGACCGACACCTACGGTTTCCGCTCGGAAGGGTTCGGCGTCGCCGGTGGCGTCGAGCGTGGCTCCGACCTTGGCGCAGTCGGCATTTCCCTGGCCTTCACCTCATCCGATCTTGAGGATCCGGAATCGGCAGCAGAGGAAGTGCTCTCGGCCAATCTTCTGGAGTTGGGCCTCTACTGGCGCGCGCAAGGCCAGTACTGGACGACCTGGGCGCGGGCAGCGGCCGGCTATGCATCCTTCCAGTCCGAGCGCCGCTTCGTCGGTGCGGGGCAGAACCTGTCCAATGAATCGGACTGGAACGGCTTCACCCTCGCGGCAGCCGGCGGCGTCTCCTACCAGCGTGAGTTCGGGCGTTTCAGCATCCGACCCGAAGCCTATGCCGAGTTCTTCTCCCTCAATGAGGAAGGCCACGTCGAAACGGGCGGTGGTGATGGCTTCGATCTGTCGATCGACGACCGCAATGGCCATCTGTTCTCGGCGACTGCGGCCATCAATGTCGGGATGTCGATGGGCGAGAACAGCTGGCTGCGCCCCGAAATGCGCGTCGGCTGGCGCCAGAACATCTCGGTCGATCCGGGTGAGACCATTGCCCGCTTCCGCTCCGGCGGTCCGGACTTCACGCTCGACGGCGGGTCGATCGAGGGCGGTGGCCCGATCGTCGGCCTGCGCCTGAACATCGGTAACGAACTGGGCATGCTGTCCATAAACGCCGATGCCGAGATGATTGAGGACTACATTCGCTACATGTTGTTCCTGCGTGCCAGCTTCCGGTTCTAAGGAACGGAAAGCCTGCGCGTTTCGTGAAGATGGGCGGCTAGCTCAGCTGGTCAGAGCACCTCGTTTACACCGAGGGGGTCGGGGGTTCGAACCCCTCGCCGCCCACCAGCCCTGCAGGCCCGGCCCGACCCGGGCCAGGCCGTCGCGCCTCGATCGTCAACCTCACCAGATGGCCCAGCGGATTCACAGGAAGGCAGTATGATCAGGACGATCAGAACCAGCGGGATCCTTGCCGCTGTAATCAGCGCGAGCCTGATGCTCCAGGGCTGTCTCGTAGGGGCGGTTGTCGGTACAGCCGGTGCCATCGTCGGCGGAGCAGCCCAGGCCACCGGAGCCGTGGTGGGTGCCGGCGTCGATGCCGTGACGACCTCGGATGAGGAGACCCGGGCCAAACGCGAACGTGAGCAGCGCCGTTGCGAACAGCGCCAGCGCCGGGGTCGCGACTGCTAGGCTAGAGCGTCAGGACGCAGCGTTCGTGGATCGTCGGCCTGGACACCATGATCCGGCTCAATCCGGGCCATTCCGGCCTCAGCCGGGCGGCGAACCAGAGACACAGGTTTTCCAGCGACGGGAGTTCCAATCCGGCATGCTCATTGAGCATGCCGTGATCCAGAGCCTCCGCAGCCTCTCTCAGGGCCCGGTCCAGGGCCCCCAGATCAGCGACCCAGCCATGCGCCGCATCCAGCGTTTCGCTGCAGACGGTCGCTTCGACCCGGAAGGAATGGCCATGGATGCGCCGGTAAGGACTCCCCTCCGGCTCGCTCGGAAAGTGGTGAGCCGCGTCGAAGGTTGCGGCCTTGGTAATCTCGAAAACGCTCATCTTACGCCGATGTATTTGTGAGTCTGGACGCTGAGCCGCCATTTCGGGTGGGTCAGGCAGTATTCGATGGCCGCTGCGGTGTTGGCCACCCGGTCAGGTCCGTCCATGGGCTGAAGCCAGAACCGATCGAACGAAAGGTGTTCGAAACGATCCGGCATGGCAGAGGGCTGGGGAAAGACCAGTTTGAGTTCCTGACCGCTCACCTGGAGCAGGGGGGCATCGGCCTTGGGGCTGACGCAGATCCAGTCAAGCCCAGCGGGCGCGGTCAGGGTTCCGTTGGTTTCCACGGCGATTTCGAAGCTCCGGGCATGGAGGGCAGCAATCAGCGGTCCGTCCAGTTGCAAAAGGGGCTCCCCACCGGTGCAGACGACCAGTTTCGGGTCCCCTGCCCGTCCCCGCCACAGCTCAGCGACCTGGTCTGCCAAGGCATCGGCAGTCGGGAATTTGCCGCCACCGTCGCCATCCACTCCGACGAAGTCAGTGTCGCAGAATGTGCAGACTGCGGTCGCGCGATCGCGCTCAAGCCCGCTCCAGAGATTGCAGCCGGCGAAACGGAGAAAAACGGCCGGCCGACCGGCCTGGCCGCCTTCGCCCTGCACGGTGAGGAAGACCTCCTTGGCCGAATAGGTCATGCGGCCATCCATTGGGCATGGCCGGCGGCGCGCAGTTCGCAGGCCGGGCAGTCTGCACAGCCATAGCCCCAGGCATGACGATGCTGCCGGTCGCCCCGATAGCAGGTGTGGGAGTGCTCCAGGATAAGATCGATCAGCGGTGCGCCGCCGATCTTTTCAGCCACGGCCCAGGTGTCGGCCTTGGTCAGGGTCATGAGGGGGGTCGCGATGACGATCGGCTTGTCGAGACCCAGGCTGAGCGCTGAGGCCATGGCGTCAATCGTGTCGCGGCGGCAGTCGGGGTAGCCGGAAAAGTCCGTCTCGCACATCCCCCCGACCAGCACCTCGAGATCCCGCCGGTCAGCCAAGGCGGCGGCGCAGGTCAGGAAAACCAGATTACGGCCGGGCACGAATGTTGTCGGCAGACCACGGGCATCCAGCGCGATTGCGCGGTCGGTCGTCAGGGCGCTTTCGGCGATCCGGCCATAGCCGGTCAGGTCGACCACATGGTCCGGCCCAAGCCGGTCAGCCCATTGCGGCAGCGCGGTCGCCATGCCGGCACGGACCTGCAGCCGGGCCTGCATTTCGACGAGATGACGCTGGCCATAGTCGAAGCCGACCGTCTCTACCCTCGGATATCGCTCCAGCGCCCAGGCCAGACAGGTCGCACTGTCCTGGCCGCCCGAGAAGAGCACGAGAGCCGATTGTGCGGGCGTGGGCAGGGAATCGCTCATGACAAACCTGCGGTCGGCCGGTTGGCCGCGCGCATGGACAAGGGAAACAGGCCGCAGGACGGCGGGCTCTCCTTCTACATCAGACCCGCGAGCAGAGCAAAAGCCGCCCGAAGATGAGAAAGTCAGCCTTAACCCTTCTGAAAACGCTTGTGATCTATGGTTCGGCTGTTCTTGTGGAGTTGCGGCCTGTCATGCCGACCATAGAAGTCCTGTCGGTGCGCGCCGAGGCGGTGTCGCCCGAGACAACCGGCATGGACGTGTTCGCACGTTTCGAACGCGAACCTGACACCCTGGTGATCCCGGTCGTCGAGAATGGACTCCCTGTCGGTCTGGTCGAACGCAGTGCCTTCCTGCTGAAACTCGCCAGCCCCCTGGGCCACGCCCAGTTCGGTCACCGACCGATCACTCATGCCATGGATCCCGAGCCGGCCGTGGTCGAGGGCGGCGTCAGTATCGACGCCTTCTGCGATGTCCTGAAAAAAGAAGGCCCGGCGGCCCTCATGCGCGGGTTCATCGTTACCCGTGATGGTCGGTATCATGGTGTCGGAACGGCTGCCTCCCTTCTCCAGGCGGTCAATGCGATCCAACGCCGGGAGAACCTCCAGCTGGTGGAACAGGTCCGCGACCTCTCGGACGCAAAGACCCAGACCGTTGCCTCCGCCCGGGCCAAGAACCAGTTTCTCGGCCTGATGGCGGATGAGTTGCGGATGCCGATGAACGGCGTCCTGGCCGTCGCTGATCTGCTGCGCCGCCAGCCGCTCAGCCCCCAGTCCCATGCCCATGTTGCGACCATCGTGGAGTCATCCGGAACGGTGCTGCGCGTTCTGGAGGATGCCCTTGACCTCGCACGCGCCGAGGCCGGCGAGCTCGAGCTGAGCCCGACAGCCACCCCCCTGCGCGCCTTGATGGATGACGTGCAGGCGGTCTGGGCACCTCGCGCCTCCCGTGACAACGTTACCCTTCTGGTCAGCTATGAGGGCGACACCGAAATGGCCGCTCTCGTGGACGGCACCCGGTTGACCCAGCTGTTCAACACCCTGATCGGCAACGCGCTGAGTTTCGCGCGGGACGGCGTCGTCGAGGCCGGCCTGAAGGCCGTCGCCGAAGGCAACCGCATTCGGCTGGAAGGCCGTATCCGGGACGACGGGGCCGGCGTTGAGCCCGATCGCATCCATACCGTTTTCGAGCCCTTCATGCTTGGGTCGGGACAGGGCGGCACGGGTCTGGGGCTCGCAATCTGCCGTCAGATCGTCGACTGCATGGGAGGACGTATCTGGGCTGAGAACAATCCCGGCCGCGGAACGACCTTCGCCTTCGATCTTGACGTCGAACGCACCGAAATCGAGGCGACCACAGCGACCGGTATCGAGCACCTCGATCGGGAGGGCGACCGCGCTGGATCCCCGCACATTCTGATCGTCGACGACAACGGTACCAACCGCGTGGTGGCCCAGGCCCTGTGCGAGATGTTCGGCTGCACCTCGGAGACCGCCGAAGATGGCGTTGAAGCCCTTGAGGCCGTTCAGCAGAGGCGTTTCGACCTGATCCTGATGGACATCAAGATGCCGCGGATGGACGGGGTCCAGGCAACCCGGGCCATCCGCGCATTGACGGGGCCCGCGCGCGACATCCCGATCGTGGCCCTCACCGCCAACGCCGACGCCGACGACGCCAGGAGATATCTGACCATCGGCATGGCGGCCGTCGTCGAAAAGCCGATCAAGCCAGACTGCCTGCGCCTCGCCATGAATCTGGCACTTGGACAGGCCACTGCCGGGGCCGCTCCGGAACAGCAAGGCAGGGACCGCTCGGCCGCCTGACCCGCCGGTTCCTGCACAAGCACCCTTGCACTCGTGTCCGGACGGACCGAGAAGCGGGTCATGCAGTCTCCGATCCTGGACATCCTCCCCCAGCTCGCCGCTGGAGCGGCGCACACCCATGCACTCGGGTTCGTTTACGACAGTCTGGACGGCGATCGCGTACGGATCCGCGCGCCCTGGCGGGAAGATCTGGTCGGCGACCCGGAGACCGGCGTCCTGTCGGGAGGTCTTGTCACCACATTGCTGGACCACGTCGGAGGGCTGGCGGTGTGGATCGCACTCGGAAAATTTGAATCGATCGCAACCCTCGACCTTCGCGTCGACTATATGCGGGCGGCCACAGCCCGCCGTGATCTGGTCGCCGAGGCCCGTTGCTACCACCTGACCCGGTCCGTCGCCTTCGTTCGGGCCTGGGCTTTCGAGGACAGTCCGGACGATCCCGTCGCAGCGGCCCAAAGCGCCTATATCCTGTCCTCGATGCGCAACCGCAGCCTCGGCTCCAATCTCAGGACCGACACGATGGGTGGTCAATGAGCGACCTTCTGGACCGCCTCCCCTATGCCCGGTTTCTGGGTCTGACGACCGCGAGCGAGGGACAGACACTGACCGTGACGATGCCGTTCGACGTCAAACTGGTCGGAAACCCGGTCCTGCCCGCCCTTCATGGCGGCTCGACCGCAGCCATGCTCGAATTGACCGCGGTCGCCCAGGTCGCCGCCCTGTACCCCCGGTTGCGGCTTCCGAGGCCAATCAATGTGACGGTGGCCTATCTGCGGTCAGGCCGACCCGTTGATGTCCATGCGCGCGCGCGCATCAGCAAGGCCGGGCGCAGGGTGGCGCACGTGCTGGCCGAGGCCTGGCAGGAAGACGAATCCCAGCCAATCGCCGCCCTCACCGCCCATTTCCTGATGGCCGAAGACGACCAATAGTTGCATTTCAGATATACCTGTGGTGGATATTCCCTGTGACACCCGGTCACAGGGAGGTACCAGCATGACCAGACTTGATGTCGGTGAAGCGCTTGCCGCTCGCCTCTTTGCCACTGAAGCCGCGATCGATCAGGCCCTGGCTTCAGCGGCATCTCTCGCGGCGGCTCTCCCAGCCGCGCGGATCGACGCATGGCTGTCCGCCACGGCGGGTCAGCGCGCCTTTACCGAGGCGGCCTCTACGATCAGCGCCCTGGCGAATGCGCGTGCCCATATCGTCCAGACCCACCATACCCTCGCAGCCCTTGCGCGCAGGCTGGGCCTGGACGACCTCGCGGTCGGCCCCCTCGACAAACCCGGGGACGGCGAGCCCATCGGCGGCGGAGGCGGCGATGGCCCCGCGCTCCGTCCGGACACAGTAAACAAAATCCTACCGATCACGACAGAAACATGTTAACTCCTTGGTCAGTTTTCATGCGGGAGGCTTACATGACCAACTCTGAAGTTATCACCAGCATCGCCGGCGACCTGAACACAGCCGAGCAGTCGTTGGACGCCGCCATCGCCCGGACCACCACGCTGATCCAGACCATGATCGGTGCCCGTACCGCGCTCAACCTTACGGCCGTCTCGGGTGCCGCTTCGCAGGCCCGTGCCATGGAGGCGATCGCCGCCCTGTCCGCCGCGCGCGACGCGCTCGTGGCCTGCCACGAAGAACTGGCCAAGGATCATCGCCGCCATGGCTTCGGTGTGTACGCGATCGGACACATGAACAAGCCGGCAGAAGCCGCCCTGAACAACAGCGACGATCAGGCCCGCGTCAGCCGCCTTCGCGCGGTTTAATTCGCTGTAACATTGCCAGCCGGTCATTCCGGTCTGCTCAGACTCGCTGCATTATCGCCCCCATGCCAAGAGGCATGGGGGCGGTTTTATGTTCGACACTCTGTCGACCCAGATCGGGGCTGGCCTTACTCTGCTGGTTGTCGCCTTTGCTTTCCTGAAGGGTGATGATCCAGAGCGTATTGCAGCCGGCGGATATGTCCTGTCCTGGTTCGCCTCCCTTTTGATTCAGGGTGACGGTTCCGTAACTGGCACGCAGTGGGGCTTGATGGCGCTCGACGCCATCATGCTCGCTGTCTTTATCGCCCTTGCTTGGAAGAGCGATCGCGCGTGGCCAGTGTGGACCGCCGCTCTGCAGTCGTTGACGGTCATGAGCCACGTCCTGACCCTGGTCGACATCCGCCCCCCGGTTTCAGCCTTCTATGCGGTGATCAATCTGGCGAGCACCGGCATTCTATTCACCATCGCCGTCGGGACCTTCTGGGCATGGCAGGAGCGCCGCGCCGCCGGTCTGGAATAGCGGTTTCGAGATTGAAAACCTAGGCATCTATTCCTACACTGGATCCAATTCGGCACCCTGTGAGCCGCGGCGGACCCCATGCCCCTTTCCCATAGCCAGCTCTGGAAGGCGATCGACAGCCTCGCCCGGCATGAGGGGCTCAGCGTCTCCGCCCTGGCACGGCGCGCGGGGCTGGACGCGACCAGTTTCAACCCTTCCAAACGGTTCGGACCCGGCGAGCCGCCGCGCCCGCGCTGGCCCTCGACCGAAAGCCTGACCCGCATTCTCGCGGCGACCGGGCTGTCGCTCGGAGAGTTCGCCGCCCTGGCCCAGGATGCGGTGGAACGACCGGCTGCCGTACCCCTGCTCGGCATGGCACAGGCCGGACAGGACGGCTATTTCGACGATGCGGGCCTGCCGGTCGGAGACGGCTGGGAACAGACCGACCTGCCCCGGCCGAAGGACAGTCTTCTGAGCCTGCGGATCGTCGGCGACTCCATGGATCCCCTGTACCGGGAGGGCGACCGGATCATCGTCGATCGGGAGGCGACCGAGGTGCGCAAGGGCGACCGGGTGGTGGTGCGCACCACAGGCGGCGAGACCCTGGCCAAGGAGATCGGGGCCTTGACGGCGCAGGTCGTGACCCTGACCTCCGTCAATCCGGCCTATGACGCCCGCACCCTGGCCCGGAACGAGATCGTCTGGATGGGCCGGATCCTCTGGGTCAGCCAGTAGACAAGGCCATGCCCGTCGCCCCCCGGGGTCAGGTCCCGGCCAGGCGGCCGTCCGCGCCTGCCTCGATCAGCTCGATCGTCTGCGGCAGGCCGTAGATGGCCGCGAAAGAGCCGAAGCGCGGCCCCTGCGACGCGCCCAGCAGAACCTCGTACAGCGCCCCGAACCAGCCGCGCAGGGGCTCGAAGGCGTGGTCCTTGCCGACCGCATAGACTTCGGTCTGGATCAGTTCGCCATCGGTCGTATCGGCCGGCAGGGCCTTGAGCCGCGTCGCGAGGTCCAGCAGGGCCGCCTTCTCCCGGTCGTCCGGCGGGCGATAGGACTTCGTCGGCTTCACGAAGTCCTCGTAATAGTTCAGCGCATGTCCCATCAGCCGGTCGAGCAGCGGCTCGCTGGCGGGTGTGGCCGACGGCAGGTATCGCGCGAAATAGGCCCAGAGCTGGGCCTTGTTCGAGGCGTTGGCCACGGCGACGAGGTTCAGCAGCAGGGCGAAGGACACCGGCGAGGTATGGGTCGGCGGTGACCCGGCGTGGATCGACCAGACGGCGTTGTCGATCTGTTTGGCCGGCTCCTGCGTCTTGTATGCCTCGATGAAGGCCAGGTAATCGTCGATGGCCCGCGGGATGACGTTGAAATGCAGGCTCTTGGCCGATTTCGGCGACTGGAACATGTACCAGCTCAGGGACTCCGGCGTGCCGTAACGCAGCCACTCGTCCATGGTCAGGCCATTGCCCTTGGACTTGGAGATCTTCTTGCCCTCGACGTCCAGGAAGAGCTCGTAGTTGAACCCCTCGGGCGGCGTGCCGCCGAGCGCCCGGCAGACCCTCGAGCTCTCGCGCACGCTCTCGATCAGGTCCTTGCCCGACATCTCGTAGTCGATGTCCAGGGCGGTCCAGCGCATGGCCCAGTCCGGCTTCCACTGCAGCTTCACATGGCCGCCGGTGACCGGAACTTCGGTGCGCCCGCCGGCCGGGTCGTCGAAGACGATGGTCCCCTTCTCCACATTGCGCTCCAGCGTGGGCACCTGCAGGACATGGCCGGTGACCGGGCTGACCGGCAGGAAGGGGGAATAGGTGGCGCGCCGCTCCTCGCCCAGCGTCGGAAGCATGATGGCCTGCACGGCATCGAACCGGTCCAGCAGGGTCAGCAGCGTCGCATCGAACCGGCCCGACCGGTACTGTTCGGTCGAGGACAGGAACTCATAGTCGAACCCGAAGCCGTCGAGGAAGGCGCGCAGGCGGGCGTTGTTGTGGGCCCCAAAGCTGTCGTGCGTCCCGAACGGGTCGCGCACCACAGTCAGGGGCTTGTGCAGGTCCTCGGTCAGCATCTCCGGATTGGGCACGCCCTCCGGAACCTTGCGCAGCCCGTCCATGTCGTCCGAGAAGGCGATCAGCCGCGTCGGCCAGTGGTCACCGGTCAGGGCGCGGAAGGCGTTGCGCACCATGGTCGTGCGCGCCACCTCGCCGAAGGTGCCCATATGCGGCAGGCCCGACGGGCCATAGCCGGTCTCGAAGATCACCGGCTTCCGCAGCGCCTCAAAGGTCGCAAGCGCCTCGTCCCCCTTGCCCGCGTCAAACAGCAGCTTCGCCGCATTGCGCTCGCCGTCGGAGAGCCGCTTCTTCAGCACATGGACGAGAAGATTGCGGGCCTGTTCGAACGGCCAGGATTTGGCGTCGCGCGCGAGGGTTTCGAGTTGCTGCAGCATGGGCGCGGTTTGGCGCGGATGGGGCGGTGGGTCAACGCCACGGATGCATTGACGCCCGTCGGGTTTGTCGGCGACTACGGTTGGTGGAAGCCGAGCTGGTTCGGGGATACTCATGAATTCGATCGGAAGGGTGATCGCCCTTGTTCTGGCAGCAGCGGTGATATGCGGCTCCCTTCCGTCGACCTCGTTCGCAGACCCGTTGCACAACCAGCAGACTGAGCCCGATGAGGGTCGCGAAATGTACAAAACCCTGCGGGACCAGATCTTTTCCGTTTCCTCAGCGGATCTGGGCCTGCCGCCCGGCACGACGCCCTATGGTGCCGTGATGGAGTTCGACGTCGACCGCGAGACGGTCACCGTCGTTGCCTACGCCACCGGCGACGCCAGCATCTACTTCAGCAACGGCGGCGGAATGATCGGCGGGGTCGGCCAACCTGAGATCGCTGAGGCCGCGAAGGCCTTTGTCGAAGCCACGCGAGCCGTCTCCGGATCGCTTTCGACAGCGGACGGATTCCCGCGCCCCGTGGCTGCCGAGGTGCGCTTCTATGTTCTGACAACCGAGGGCGTGCTCACAGTTGCAGCTTCAATAGAGGCCGTTGCCTCCGGCAGCGACACCCTCTCGAGCCTGTTCAACGCGGCCAACGGTGTGATCACCCAGTATCGCCTTCTAGGCCGGTAAGGCCCTCGCCTGCTGTCACCGTCGGTGCGACGGGAGCCTCTTGGCTTGACCCGCCCCCTCCCGCATGGCCATTGCCCCGCCTGATGAAGACCGCCGATTTCGACTTCGACCTGCCCGACAGCCATATCGCGCTCCGCCCCGCCGAGCCGAGGGATTCCGCGCGCCTGCTGGTCGTGAAGGACGGCACGCTGGAGGACCGGATCGTCCGCGATCTGCCGGACTTCCTGCGTCCCGGCGACGCCCTGGTGTTCAACGACACGCGGGTGATCCCGGCGCGACTGTCCGGCATCCGTGAGCGTGTCGGGCCGGAGGGCGAGACCCTGACCGTCGCCGTCGAGGCGACCCTGCATCATCGCGATGCACCCGATGTCTGGTCGGCCTTCATGAAGCCGGGCAAGCGTTTGAAGGCCGGCGACCGTGTCACCTTCCAGAGCCTGACCGCCACCGTCACGGCCAAGTCCGACGACGGCCTCGTCACACTGCGCTTCGACCTCGCAGGCCCCGCGCTCGATGACGCCATCCGGGCCGTCGGCGTCATGCCCCTGCCCCCCTATATCGCGGCCAAGCGACCCGAGGACGACCGTGACCTCTCGGACTACCAGACCATGTTCGCGCAGCTGGACGGGTCGGTCGCGGCACCCACGGCCGGCCTGCATTTCACCCCGGCCCTGATGGAGGCCCTGAAGGCGCGCGGCGTATCGACCCATGCCCTGACCCTGCATGTCGGTGCCGGGACCTTCCTGCCGGTCAAGGCCGACGACACGGCCGACCACAGGATGCACTCCGAATGGGGTGTGGTCTCCGCCGATACCGCCGCGGCCCTGAATGCCGTCCGCGCCGCCCGTGGCCGCATCGTCTGCGTCGGCACAACCAGTCTGCGGCTGCTCGAAAGCGCCACCACGCCGGAGGGCGAGGTACAGCCTTTCCAGGGCGATACCGCCATCTTCATCACCCCCGGCTACCGCTTCCGCGCTGTCGATGTGCTGATGACCAATTTCCATCTGCCGAAATCGACCCTGTTCATGCTGGTCAGCGCCTTTGCCGGGCTTGAGACGATGAAGGCGGCCTATGCCCATGCGGTGGCAGACGGATACCGGTTCTATTCCTATGGGGACGGGTCGTTGTTGTTCCGCGCATAAGCTTCCTTCTCCCAATGGGAGAAGGTGGCGCGCAGCGCCGGATGTGGGTCGGCGGGTTGATGCGGCGGAGCCGCCTCGAGGCGGTCGACCCACACCCTTTCGCGCAAGGACGACGGCTTCGCCGTCGTGCGCTCAAGCCCTCTCCCATCGGGAGAGGGGATCGGATAGACAGCCCCACCCATGCCCTTTCCCTTCGACATCACTGCCACCGAGGGTCGCGCCCGCACCGGGGTGCTGAAGACGCCGCGCGGCGATATCCGCACGCCGGCCTTCATGCCCGTCGGTACCGCCGCCACGGTCAAGGCGATGACGGTGGATCAGGTGGCCCAGACCGGCGCCGACATCCTCCTGGGCAACACCTATCACCTGATGCTGCGCCCCGGGCCGGAGCGGATGGAGCGGCTGGGCGGGCTGCACAAATTCATGGGCTGGACCAAACCCATCCTGACCGACAGCGGCGGCTTCCAGGTCATGTCCCTCGCCGGCATCTCGAAGGTGAAGGAGGAGGCCGTCACCTTCGCCAGCCATATCGACGGCTCGAAACACGTGCTCAGTCCCGAGCGGTCGATCGAGATCCAGGCCGACCGCATCGGGGCCGACATCTCCATGCAGCTGGACCAGTGTGTCAGCTGGCCCGCCGAGGAACCCGGCGCCCGTGCCGCCATGGAGCTGTCGGTGCGCTGGGGCGCCCGGTCCAAAGCGGCCTTCGGGACCCGCGAGACCCAGGCCCTGTTCGGCATCCAGCAGGGTTCGACCTTCGAAAACCTGCGCCGCGAGTCCTCGGACCGGCTGCAGGAGATCGGCTTTGACGGCTATGCCATCGGCGGCCTCGCGGTCGGCGAAGGCCATCAGGCCATGTGCGAGGTGCTGGACTATGCACCGGACATGCTGCCCGTCGATCGCCCGCGTTATCTGATGGGGGTCGGCAAGCCGGTCGACCTCGTCGAGGCGGTGTGGCGCGGGGTCGACATGTTCGACTGCGTCCTGCCCACCCGCGCCGGGCGTCACGGCCAGGCCTGGAACTGGGCCGGGCCGATCAATCTGAAGAATGCCCGCTTCGCCGAGGATCAGGACCCGCTGGAGCCCGACATCCCCTGCCCGGCCTCACAGGCCTATTCCAGGGCCTATCTGCATCATCTGATCCGCGCCGACGAGATTCTCGGCAAGGTGCTGCTGAGCTGGCACAACATCGCCTTCTTCCAGGCCCTGACGGCGGCCATGCGCGACGCCATCGCCCACGGCCGGTTCGAGGCCTTCCGGCGAGACTTCCACGCGCGGCACACGTCGAACGGTTAGGGTTTGGGGTGTGGGGTTTGGGGTGTGGGGTGTGGGGTTTGGGGTGTGGGGTGTGGGGTTTGGGGTGTGGGGTCAGGACGGTCGCGAGGATTTCGAGGACAGGCCGGGCACTAACCGTTCGGCGCTTTGGTCCCGGACTTGCCCCACACCCCACACCCCATACCCCAACCCCCTATCTCCGGGGCCTGAACCAGCCCGGAGCCGCCGGCGGGGCGCAGTTGCGCTGCATGCCCGTCCCCTTGAGGAAGGCACGGCGCATCCGTCCGGCCTGGATGGCAGACTGAACATGGCGGCTGTGCTGTTCGGCCCCGGACAGCTGCCGGATCCAGCTGCGACCGGGAATAAAGTCCGTCGTCGCCTCACGGATCGCGTCCAGCGCCGCGGCTGAGGCCGCATCGGCCGCCCGTTCGCTGAGAAAGGAGCCATCCGGCGATGGCGGCTCGTCCGTGTCCGGCCCGAGCGCCTCGTTCAGCCGGGCGATCTCGGCCCCGATGGTGGCACAGTGGTTCAGATTGCGCAGGTCATAGGGATTGGCCTCGGCCTGCAGCAGAACGGTCGGGATATAGGCCCGGCGCAGGTTGAGGTCGTCCAGGGGCGCGGTGGCCGCCGCCCCGACCCCGGCCCCGAACTGCCGGGCTCCGTCCATTGCCGAACGCCCCGCGTTGCAGGCGGCCAGCGGCAGTACGAGGGAAAGGACGACGGGAAGGACAGAGCGGCGCATTCGCCTTTCAATCATGCAAAACGCCCGGCTCAAAGCGCCACCCCGCACAAGAGGGGCCGCTCAATGCTGCCCGGCCTGTCGACGACCCGCTTCAAGCCTGGCCGGGTATCGGTGATCCAACTGTTTGACGCCTTGATCACCCGGCTGCGCTGCAAGCATCAGTACCGACACAGCCACAGCAAACCGGGTATCCCGGTCTGCAAATGCTGTCGCAAACGAAAGCCAACGCCCTGAGTGCGTGTGGACGTGGCTGGATGCTTCGCCCCGGACGCTGATCAGGATGGCCGCTATTCTCACGGCCCGGCCGGATGACCCCGGCGTGGCCCTGAACGTGGTCGCAACACCGAGTGCCGTCCTGTCGAAACTGGGCGCGACCCCGGTGGATAGCTCAAAGGTCGCGGCGCTGGCCCAGGTCGAGGACGACCCGCTGGATAGATTTTTCGGCGGGACGCACGAGACGCCCCCACGCCCGAATGCCGTTAGCTAGGCCGCCACTCCGCAGCAAGACGCTGGCCCTCGGCTACTTTGGCCGGTGTCATGACCGCCAGCATACATTCTCGGCGCCCGACCGCAGCGGCAAGTTCTTGTGCGGGATCACCGGCGTGCGGGCGGTGGCGCTGGGAAGCCCTCACTCGGCGGCGCGGTGAACGAACAGGATCTGGTAGCGGATCTGGATCAAGCGGAGATTGGTGCCGTCGCCGATGCCGCTGTTGCGATCGGTGCCGTCGCCGACGCCGCTGATGCGCAGGTGGTCGGTGGTTACGGTGGTGCAGCGGTTGTTGAACGCCTCAACCTCGCCCTGCCCCTGCAGGAACAGGCGGACTGGTGCCAATCTTGGGCACACCGTGATGGTCGCCGGATAGCCATGCCCCTGATACAGGGTCGTCGGCCCGGCCCTACCGCCGACTTCCTGATAGATCCAGCCGTTAACCTCGGGTGCGATGTCGCCGATGTAGTCGGCGGGCGGCCCCTCGCCCGGGGTCAGCTGCGCCCTTAGCACCCGGGTCTCGCCGGGGGTGGAGCTCCGCACCTGGGCCAGAGCCGCTGATGGAAGGGCCACGAGGGCGCAGGCGAGGATGGCGACGCGGATCATGACGTTTCCCTGTTTCAGACATGGCCTTTGGCCAAGGTCGCCCGGCTTGCCGGCGGCCGCAAGCTGTAAAGCGCGGGCTGTGAGAGCGTGCCGGGCTCGATCAGCAAGGTGTGACCGAGGCCCGGCGTATTGAGGCCGCTGGGACCGATCTGGGCTGACCAAGAGCCCGTCAAGATCATGTTACCTTGAAGGATAGCTAGGGCGAAAACCGCGGCCTGCGATGGGCCGGCCATGGGCCGAGTTTTCTAATATTTTCCCTGGCTTGGTGGTACGCCCTCTCGGGCTCGAACCGAGGACCCTCTGATTAAAAGTCCTAGGTCGGACGTTGATTTTTATGCGCTTTTCTCCCAACCAAAGGAAAAACGCCTCGTGCTGGATCAATACGTTACAGCGAAAACGCCAACTGAAATCGATACCTTTTGGCCAGACATTCTGGACTTCCCAGATCCACCGGAAACGCGAAACGCCGCCCCGGCTGGTCCCCGGAACGGCGTCGCAGTAGATAAGGAAGTCCGTCAACTTCAGTGGCAGTGTAGCAGCCGCCCGCGCGCTATCCCAGCGACATTCGATCCTTCCGAGTCGCCGCTTGATAGGCCTATTGTGGTGACCGAGTTCGCCGACGCCTCTGCCAAAGCGCAGAGTCGGAGGACGGTCACGCTCCGCAATCTTGCGAACCTGATCGAAGGGACGCGTGCGGACAGCAAAGCCGCCCTCCCTTGGCTTAAGCTCGCCACGTTCGGCGACATGCCAACAACAAAGGGCACGCTGCGTCACAACGCCAATCTGTTGTCGGTCGACGGGATCGAAGGCGATTATGATGCCGGCACTGTCTCACTCGATGAGGCCTGCAGCCGCTTGGCTGCGGCCGGCCTCGCTGCGCTGGTCTACACGACGCCTTCGCACACGCCTGCCGCTCCGCGGTGGCGCGTCCTATGCCCTCTGGCGTCTTCGGCAGATCCAGATGCCCGCGATGACCTCTGCGCCCGTGTAAACGGCGCGTTGGGCGGCATTCTCGCTCCAGAGTCCTTCACCGCCTCGCAGGCCTACTATTTCGGCGCGGTCGGTATCGGCGAGCATCACGCCGTTCGCTTGGTCGACGGTTCCGCCGTCGATGAACGCCCGGATCTGCCGGCGGCCTCAACTGATCGCCGCAACACACGCGGCGAAGGTCTCTGCTGGCGTTCGATAGAGCAAGGTCTTTCTGGGCCGTTCGTTGAGCTGGCGGGCGATGGCGCTGAGCTGGGCCTG
>NZ_JAIYCP010000017.1 GCF_027487935.1 Brevundimonas sp. | reverse complement strand
GCTCGCCGCGCGCTTCCCGCGCGGACCGCTGGCGCCTGTCGCCATGTCCGCCGCGCGTCGCAGTCAGCAATGGCTGCGGGGCGATCCGGTCAGGTCCGAACTCAGGGCCACTACCCGGAAGGCGCGTGGAAAACGGCTGCGCGGGGCAGGTCTGCTTCGTCGAAACGGTAACCTTACAACAGCACCGGGCGAGGCCCGGCCGCCCCGCACCCTCCCCGACCTTTCCGGCAGCGATGCCGGAGGGCGAAGACGCATGGATGGAAGGTGTCTGGTGGTCAACGATTGCCGCTCATCTGTCGGCGGAAGGGCGGCGCAGGCGGCCCCCTCACCCCCGGCGCCGGCCAGCCACTCACCACTCGCCACCAGCCACCAGCCAACAGCCACCCCCGCACCGCCTCAGCGGTTGTCCCCGCCCCTTCCCCGGCTTAGGAACAGGCATGGCCGATCTCACAGACAAACAGACCTTCTCCGACGAAGACGCGCTGGAGTTTCACCGCAGTCCGACCCCGGGCAAGATTTCCATGGCGCCGACCAAGCCCATGGCGACCCAGCGCGACCTGTCCCTGGCCTATTCGCCGGGCGTCGCCATCCCGGTGCTGGCGATCGCCGCCGATGCGGACAAGGCCTATGACTATACGTCCAAGGGCAATCTGGTCGCCGTCATCTCCAACGGCACCGCCATCCTCGGCCTCGGCAACCTCGGCCATATGGCGTCCAAGCCGGTGATGGAGGGCAAGGCGGTCCTGTTCAAACGCTTCGCCGACGTCGACAGCTTCGATGTCGAGGTCAGGACCACCGACCCGGACGAGTTCATCACCGTCGTCAAGAACATCGGCGACACCTGGGGCGGGATCAATCTGGAGGACATCCGCTCCCCGGAGTGTTTCGTCATCGAGTCCGAGCTCCAGGACCTGCTCGACATTCCGGTCTTCCACGACGACCAGCACGGCACGGCCATCATCTCGACCGCCGGCCTGATCAACGCCTGCCACATCACCGGCAAGAAGCTGGAGGACATCAAGGTCGTCCTGGCCGGTGCCGGCGCGGCCGGCCTGTCATCCATCGGCCTGATGAAGGCCGTCGGGGTCCGGGCCGAGAATACCGTGATCGTCGACCGCGACGGGGTCATCTACAAGGGTCGCGACGGCGTCGACCAGTGGAAGGCCGCCCACGCCACCGACACCCCCCACCGGACCCTGGCCGAGGCCATGGTCGGCGCCGACGTGGTTCTGGGCCTGTCGGCGAAGGGCGCGATCACAAAGGAGATGGTGGCCTCCATGGCCCCCAATCCGATCATCTTCGCCATGGCCAATCCGGACCCGGAGATCACGCCCGAGGATGTGGCCTCGGTACGGTCCGACGCCATCATGGCCACGGGCCGGTCGGACTATGTGAACCAGGTCAACAACGTCCTCGGCTTCCCCTACATCTTCCGCGGTGCGCTGGATGTGCGGGCCCGGCGGGTCAATCACGAGATGAAGGTGGCCTGCGCCCAGGCCCTGGCCGCCCTCGCCCGCGAGGATGTGCCGGACGAGGTCGCCATGGCCTATCGCGGCCGCAAGCTGAAATTCGGCCCTGACTACATCATCCCCTCGCCCTTCGACCCGCGCCTGATCTGGTACATCCCGCCCTTCGTCGCCCAGGCGGCGATGGACACCGGCGTGGCGCGCAAGCCGATCGAGGACATGGAGGCCTACCGGACCGAACTGCGCTCGCGGCTCGATCCGTCCGCCGCCCTGATGCAGAACATCTCCGGTGCCGTGCGCGCCGCCCCGAACAAGCGGGTGGTGTTCGCCGAGGGCGAGGAGACGGCCGTCATCCGCGCCGCCTGGGGCTTCAAACAGGCGGAACTGGGCACCCCCATCCTGCTGGGCCGCGAGGAGCTGATCCGCAAGAACGCCGCCGAGGCCGGGCTCGATTTCGACGCCATGGGCATCGAGATCGTCAACGCCCGGGTCTCGGAACACAATGTCGACTACACCGACTTTCTCTACGCCCGTCTGCAGCGCCGCGGCTATCTGCGTCGCGACGTCCAGCGGATGATCAACCAGGACCGCAACTATTTCGGCGCCGCCATGGTCGCCCGCGGCCAGGCCGACGCCATGGTCACGGGTGTGACCCGCAATTTCAACATGGTGCTGAAGGAGGTCCGGCGCGTCCTCGACGTCAAGGACCGCATGATCGGCATGTCGATCCTGCTGGCCAAGGGGCGCACCCTGTTCGTCGCCGACACCTCGATCCACGAGCTTCCGAATGCGGAGGAACTGGCCGAGATCGCCATCCAGGCCGCCGCGACGGTGCGCAAACTGGGCAAGACCCCGCGCGTCGCCTTCCTCAGCTATTCGACCTTCGGCAATCCTCCCGGCGACCGGGGCGAGAAGGTGCGCGAGGCCATCCGCATCCTCGACCAGCGCGGCGTCGATTTCGAATATGAGGGCGAGATGCCGCCCGAACTGGCGCTCGATCCCGACGCCCGCGGCGCCTATCCCTTCATGCGCCTGACCGGCCACGCCAATGTGCTGGTCATGCCGGCCATCCATTCGGCCTCGATCTCGACGCGTCTGGTCCAGTCACTGGGCGGCGCCCGGGTGATCGGACCCCTGCTGGTCGGGCTGGAGAAATCCGTCCAGATCGTCAGCCTCGGCGCCTCGGTCAGCGAGATCATCACGGCCGCGACGTTTGCCGCCTATGACGAAGGGGCGGCGGCGGAGGGCTGAGCGATCAGCCCGCCCCGATCGCCGCCTTCAGTCTGCGGTTCCGGCGATCCAGCAGCCAGCAAAGGAGCACCGCGGGAATACCGACCGCCGCCGTTCCAGCGAAGAACATGGCATAGGCGACCATCAGCTCGTGCCCCTGCTGCAGACCGTCAACGACGACTCCGGAGAAGCCCTTCAGGAATTTGCCGAGCATGGCATAGAAGGAGCTGAGCAGGGCGTACTGGGTGGCCGTATAGCCAATGCCGGTGAGGCTGGACATGTAAGCGACGAGCGCGGCCCCGGCCAAACCCTCGCTGAAATTCTCGACGAACAGGACCCCGGCAAACATCGGCGTCGAGAGGCCGACCATGGCCATCAGGGTATAGCCCAGATTCGACATCGGACCGATCAGGGCGCCCAGCAGCAGGGTCCGGCCGAAGCCGAAACGAAGTGCACAGACCCCGCCGGCCGCAATGCCGATGATCGAGCCCGCCAGACCAAAGCTCAGGCGCATGGCCCCGATGGCCTCCTTGGTTAGGCCCAGGTCGAGGTAGAAGGGCCCGACCATCGGCCCCATGACGAAGTCCGGCAGGCGGTAGAGGCTGATCGCCGCCAGCATCAGCAGGGCCGCGGTCTTGTGCGTCTTCAGGAATTGGATGAACGGGCCGACGACGGCGTCGTACATACCGCGCAGGGTCCAGGGTGCCGCGCCGCCGGTGGCCTTCGCGATGGCCGAGCGATCGAGCGGCTCCTTTGCAAACAGGGTCGCGATGATCGCGATCGACATGGCCGCGCCCCAGATCAGATAGGCACCGTTCCAGCCGAACCAGGTGGCGAAGAACAGGATCAGGGCGTTGCCAGCCAGCATCGCGAACCGGTGGCCCAGCTGATAGGCCGAGGTCAGAAGTCCGAGGTCCTCGTCGTTCTCGGCGGTCTCGATACGCCAGGCGTCCACGACGATGTCCTGTGTCGCCGAGGCGAAGGCCGTGACGAGCGCGGCGGCCCCCAGGGCCGTCAATCCGCCCTCCGGGCCGATGATCGCCATGGCAATCAGCGCCGCACCGACGAGAAACTGGGACAACAGCATCCAGCCGCGCCGCCGACCGAACCGGCCGAGGATCGGCACGTCGAACCGGTCCACGACCGGAGCCCAGACGAATTTGAAGGAATAGGCCAGCCCGACCCACGAGATGAAGCCGATAGCCGACAGGGTGACATCGCCCTCGGCCAGCCACAGGCTGAGTGTCGCGCCTGTCAGCAGGAAGGGCAGGCCCGAGCCGAAGCCCAGCAGCAGGGTGATCAGGACGCGACCCCGACCCAGCGCCTTGATTACGTCCTTCGTGCTCGCCCTGCGCGGCGCGGCCTCCGTGTTGGCGTCCGTCATCTGTGGCGTCCCTTGCAGGCGACGCCCCCGCGTCCCTATCCGGCAGAGACCTTGGCTTGGTCCGTGCGGTTCGTCCAGCGGGCGAGTGCGGCGCGCAGGGAATCGAGCTCCAGCGGCTTGACCAGATGATCGTTCATCCCTGCACCGAGGCAGGCCTTGCGGTCCTCGGCAAAGGCGTTGGCGGTCAGGGCCACGATCGGCGTCCGGTCGCCGGAGGCGCGGATGAGGCGGGCCGCGCTGGGGCCGTCCATGCCCGGCATCCGCATGTCCATGAAGACGAGGTCGTAGCGGGCGCGCTTCATCGCATCGACCGCCTCATGGCCGCTGGCGGCGGTCTCGACGGCGCAGCCCTCACGGCGCAGCAGGGTCGCGGCCAGCAGGGCACCGACCGGATTGTCCTCAACCAGCAGCACCCGCGTGCCCGAGAACCGGGCCGGGGTGACACGGTCGTCCTCGGCAGGCTGCGAGAGCGGCGCGCCGGGCTGGTGGGCGGGACCCTCGCCCGAAGCCGCCAGCACCCGCTCGGCCAGGGAGGCGCGACGCAGGGGCTTGATCAGATAGCCATGGAAGCCGGCCCCGCGGTAGCGGGCGATCAGGTCGCGCTCGGCCGGCTTGAGCAGGACGATGGCCTTGCCGGTCGACGGTCGCACGGCCAGACCTTGCGCGGTCTCGCGGGCGGCATGGTCGACCAGGACGATGTCGGCAGCCGCCTGAACCGTTCCGCCCGAGGCTTCAATCTGGTCCATGGCCGCGGCGCGGACAAAGGGATCGGGGCTGACCACGGCGACGGCGTGTCCGGACAGGGGGGTGCCGCGGACCGCATCGGGCGCCGCCTCGAACCCGGCTTCGAACAGAAACCGGGCACCGGTCCCGTCCGGCCGATCCGACACCGTCACGGACCCCTGCATGGCGGCTGCCAGTCGGGACACCACCGCCAGCCCCAGGCCGGCCCCGCCGAAGCGGCTGGCGTCCGAGGCGTCGACATGGCCGAACTCCTCAAAGATCCGCGCCCGAGCCTCGGCCGGAACGCCGGGTCCGGTATCGTCGATGATGAAGGCGAGCCGGGGCGATCTGTCCGGTCCGCCGGTCCGCTCGACGGCGATCCGCACGCCGCCGGTCTCGGTGAATTTTACGGCATTGCCCGCCAGGTTGAACAGAACCTGCCGCAACCGGCCTTCGTCGCCGAGGATGTCGACCGCGTCCGGGGCGACAGACCAGGCGATCTCCAGCCCCTTCTCATGGGCGCGCGGGCTCAGCAGCTCGGCGACACCCCGCACCAGCGCCTCCAGATCAACGGGAACGTGGTCGAACTCCAGCTTGCCGGCTTCCAGTCGGGCATAGTCGAGCAGATCGTTCACAAGGCCGAGCAGATGCTCCGCCGAGGATCGCGCCGCCTCCGCATAGGCCCGTTGGGCCCCGTCAAGCCGGGTCCGCGACAGCAGGCCCAGCATGCCGATCACGCCATTGAGGGGCGTGCGCATCTCGTGGCTCATCAGGCGCAGGAACTGCTGTTCCGGAACCCGCGCCTTCGTTCCCGCCTTCGTCCGCCGTGCCATGCCGATCTCCGTGACCGACATACTGCCGCCCGATCCCTTAAGACCGGCTCAATCGGGCCGGTTAAGTCCCGGAAGGAGCGGAAGGCTCAGGAAATCAGCCGGACGACCAGGGCCTTCCGGCCTCAGCGGACCGCGGCGAAGGTCGTGGCCGCATCCCGATAGCGCGCATGCTCCCGCACCGTCATGCAGCGCGGCGCGCTCCAGGCGGGGTCCGAGGCGCGGACCGACAGGGCCTCACGGGCGGTGACGAAGATCGGTGCAGCGCCATGCTCACGGGCGAAGGCGCGGCGCGTCGCGGCATCCGTACCGCAGATCATCACCGGACGGGGATTCGACCGCACCGACGCCTGGGCGTTGTCAGCGGCGCTGGCCAGTCCGGCCGGCAGAATGGCCGCAGAGGCAAGAGCTGCAAGGCCGATGAGGGGTGTGAAAGCGCGCATCCAACTTCTCCCGAACGCCTGAAACAGTCAGGACCCGGAGGAATAATGCGCGTTTTCGGGTGATTGTAAAGGTTATGCGACAGCAAGACTTCCGATTTTTTACAATTGCCCCGCAATCGGACGGTTATTCCGCCGCTACGGGTGCGCAGGCACCGGATGCAAACCCGACCTCGACGTTCAGTGTGGCGTCGGAATTCTCGGTCACACCCAGGCTGCAGACCGACAGACGGTGATCGGTTTCAAGCCCTGTCAGCCAGGCGAACAGGGGCCCGGAGCTGACGCTGGAGAGCTGGACGCCCAGCTGGCCCGATTCGCTCATCACCGTGACGACCTCCAGCCCCGCAATGGCGGCCGTCCGCTGGATCAGGGGCTCGAGACCCTCGGCGGGCGGGGGTGCAGACGATTGTGCCGGCCCGAGCGAGGCGACCGCGGCGCGGACCTCCGCAAGGGTGAGCGCCGCCGTGGTGGCGCGCGTCGCTGCGGCGTCTCTCCAGGCCAGGACGGGCCGCACCACACCCAGCCATACAGCCGTCGCTGCCAGCAGCGCGGTCATCACCATCAACATCCGCCGCTCGCGCAGGGTGCGACCGCTCCACCAGGCCCCGGCCTGCCCCAACCACCGGTTCATCGTGCGCTCCTGATCGTGATATCGCTGACGATACGGCCCCCGTCGTCGATAGCGGCCGTTTCCGTCACATCCAGACCGTTGGCCCGCATCGCGCGCGCGATCGCCTGGGTGTCCCGATAGTCCGGATGGGACACACTGGCCTTCATCCCCGAAGCCGGATCGACGATCAGCAGATCCAGCTCCGCCCCCTCCACCCCTTCCAGCGCGGCGAACAGGGCGGCCGTCGCCCCGACCACCCCACCCGACGGGGGTGCCGCCATGACCCGCTGGCGAAGCGCTTCCAACGGATCCGGGCGAGCCGCAAGGTCCGGCGCAACCCGGGCAATTTCGGCCAGGGCTCGGTTCGTATCGGCCCGGGCCGACGCCTCGTCTCTCGCGGCGGCAGCCGCGACCAGCACGAGGGGCGAAACGACCAGCAATCCGGCCATGGCCATTGCCAGCGCCCAGCCCCGACGGGCGGTGCCGCGGCTTCGATCCTGCGAGGTCAACAGATTGACCGGTGGAGACAGGGCCGCTCCGATGAGGGCGCGCTCGACGTCCGTCGCATCGAGACTGGCGTCAACCCGCCGCGACCCGGCCAGCAACCCGACCAGATCAGGCTGGACGCTGGCCGCGAACCCCCGTCCCCGCAGGGCCGTCGCGGTTCCAAACACGACGGCATTCAGGACCTCGTCCCGGTCGGGTTCGGGGAGGGTGAGAACATCCGGCACCATGGCCTCCGCCCTGACTCCCAGGGCCTCCAGATAGTCGCCCCAGGCCTCGATCAACGGCTGGCCGACGACGGCGACCAGGCGGGGCTGGCCCGCGGCCGGGACCGGCCCCAGGGCCACGGCCAGACGGTCGGCCGGGACCGCCAGCTCTTCCTTGAGCATCCAGAGGGCGGCCGCGCGCTGTTGGGCCTGCCCGCCGGCCGGAAGATCAAGCCATCGGATCGTCACCTCGGGACCCGGGACAATGGCCACGGTGTGCATGGGCTCCGGCCGCTCGACAGGATGCAGGTCCAACAGGCCGCGCTCGCGCACCCCGCCGCCGGCAATCACCAGACAGGGTGCCGGTTCGCTTCCAAGAGCGGGGATCAGGATCAGGCGGATCGGTTTCATTCTTCGGGAGTCCAGCGTTGGATCACAGTGCGCACACGCCCGTCGGACCGGGCTTCCAGCAGGGCGGTTCGGACGGCGCGGGAGCCGCCCAGTTCGACATCGACCCTCAGGTCGAAGAAGCGGGTCAGGACGGTGACCTGGTCGCGGGCTTCCGGATCGACCTGGACCGTGGCCAGAGACGGCTGGGCCCAGAAGGCGGCGGCATCCGCCCAGCCTTCGCGCGGCCGGGAGGCGATGATAGCCCGCGCCTGCTGCGCCCCGACCGCGCCATTCGTCAACATGGTCAGCAGGGGTGCCTGCTCGAGCGTCAGGGTATTCACATTCAGGGGCGAGAGCCGCGAGGTCGGCAGGGCGCAGAGAAAGGGTCGCAGCCGGCGGTAGGTCTCGGCGTCCACGCCCCTGACGGCCCGCAGTTCGCTGACCTCCGCCAGCATGGCCCCGCCTGTCCGGTAGGCGGTGGCCAGACCGGCATAAGCCCCGTCCTCGGCCCCGAGCGGAGACGGCGTCGTGTCGGCGTCCAGCCAGTCGGTAAGGGAATCGGCCACCATCCGCATCCGGCTGTCGGGCACCCCGACCGCCCGACCCAGCGCACGGAACTGCGCCGCCCCCAGCGGTCGCCCGATCAGATCCTCCCCGAATCCGAGAGCGACACTGTTGAGATTGAAACAGGCCTGTCCGTCCGTGACCGTGGCGGTCAGGGCTCCTCCGTCGATCGGAAAGCTCACCGGCCGCCCGTTCCATGCCGGCTGCAGCGGCGTGCGGGCGGGTCCCCTTGCCAGCAGGCCTGCGATCTGGCCCATCGCCAGACTCTCAGCCCCGGCGGCATACCACTGGGCCTGACTCTGGAACTCGACATTGGCTGTCCGCCGAACCGAGAAGCGGACATCATCGAGGATCGCCACAGCGACCACGGACATGACCGCAACCAGCAGCAGCACGGTCAGCAGGGCCATGCCTTCCCGATCGGTCCCGCGACGCCTCATTGGCCGCTCCCGACGATGAAGACCTGATCGACCCGCCCATAACCCTTGACCGTCATGCCGATCCGAACGGCATCGGGCAGGGGCCGGTCCAGCGTGGAGATAAAGGCCGGGGTCGCCTGTCCGTCGCGCACAAACTCGACGGTGACATCGCGGACGCCCCGATAGAGCACCTGAGGCGGTCCCGGGCGGGCACCATCCAGATGGGTGAACACGCGTCGCTCCAGCCGTTCCTCGACCAGCCGGTACTCGACCCGTTGCAGCGAAGGCCGCGCCTGTTCGCCGGGATTGCTCCAGCCGGCACGGTTCAGGACCAGCAACGGATCACCCGGCGCAGCGGCACCGACGATGGGTTGGGGCATCGGACGCCCCGTGGGCCCCCGCGAGCGACGGGCCGTGGCCTGGCCCAGATCGGCGCGCAACAGGCCGCGCATCCGCTGCAGGTCGCCGACCCGGTCGCTGGCGGCCTTGACGGCAAACCGGTTGTTGATGGCCCCGCTGAGGACAGCCGCGCCTGCGGCCGCCAGCAGGGCGAAGATCATCAGCGAGATCATGACCTCGACGAGGGTAAAGCCTGTGCGCGGCCTCATGGTCGCGTCCGTGACCGGAAGACGGTGCGGTCGGCGGCCTGGCCCTCGGAGTCCCGGACGACGATATGGATACGCAGGAGGTCGGGCGTCGGGGTCCCGGTCACCGTCTGGGTCCAGGTCCAAAGGCGGTCGGCCAGCGGGGCCTGTCCGCTGGTGATTCCCTCGGCGATGGCCGGCGCAATCACAGCCTCGACAGCGCGGTTCTCGGCCACGATACCCCCGAGGGTCCGGGCCTCGACCCGGGCGGCCGAGCGGGTGTTCTCGCCGGACAGGTTGAGCAGGGCCAGGGCGGCGAGGCTGAAGACCGCCAGGGCGACCAGCAGCTCTATCAGCGTAAAGCCTTCCCCGGCGCGCGTACCCACGCCGCTTGTCCGGTCAGTCGGCAAGGGTCACCTCCCCCGCGCCGTCGACGACGACGGTGCGACTGTGGCGTTCGCGGGTCAGGGTCAGGGCACCGGGGTCTGCAACGCCGGTGGGGTCGAAGACAATTCGAACGGGGACGCCGGACGATGCGACCGTCGTGCCCGCCGTCCAGGTTTCCGGGCGGAACGGGCCCTCATCCAGTGCCGACCAGGCGGCGCCGTCAAACACCATGAAACCATAGCCGGCAGCAGTCGCATCGACCGCGACCGGCCGGTTCGACAGTATGGCTTCCTCGCGGGCGCGGCCCAGCCGGGCGGCGAACCGCTCGGCATCCCCGGACACCGACGGCCGCGGGTCGGGCACAGACAGGACCACCGCCCCCGCGGCGAGCCCGATGATGGCGACCACCATCAGCAGCTCTACGAGGGTGAAGCCGGCCCTGTTGGCGGCGCGAACCCTGGCGCCCGGCGCCATGCCTAGTCTTCCCAGTTGCCGAGGTCGGCGTCATTGCCCTCGCCACCCTCTTTCCGGTCGGCACCATAGGAGAAGACGTCGAACTGGCCGCCACGCGTGCTCTGGCGGCGGTACTGGTACGGCTGGCCCCAGGGATCCTGCGGCAGGCGGCGGACATAGCCGCCGGGGCGGTAGCGGTCGGGGCTGGCGAGTCCCGGTGGGGCCGCGACCAGCGCCTGCAGGTCGGCGGGGAAGTCGAGGTTGTCGAGGCGATAGGTCTCGATCGCCTGTTCGAGGGTGGCGATATCAGCCTTGGCCTTGGTCACCATCGCCCGGTCCTGGCTGGGCAGGACATTGATGGCGACGACGGTGGCCAACAGGCCGATGATGACGACCACCACCATCATTTCGACCAGGGTAAAGCCCTGTCTCCCACGCGCGTCCTCGCGTGGCCCGGACTCCGGGTCGAGGGGGCGGGATGCGGGGAGTGCGGCCCGGGCGAGGAACCGGGTCGCCAGACGGCGGATATCAGACACAGACATACTTCCTCCTCACCCCATGGCCAGGGTGTTGATCTGCAGGATAGGCAGCAGGATGGACAGGACGATCAGGGCGACCACGCCGCCCATGACCACGATGATGGCCGGTTCGATCAGGCTGAGCATCACGGCCGTGAAGGTCGAGAATTCCCGCTCCAGATACTCCGCCGCGCGCTCCAGCATCGGCTCCAGCCGGCCGCCGGCCTCGCCCGAGGCGGTCATGGTCACCAGGATCGGCGGAAAGACGTCGGCCCGGCGCATGGCGGCCGAAAGTCCACCGCCCTCGCGCACAGCCTCGGCCATCCGCTCGGTGGCGAGCCGCAGGCGTCGGTTGGGCACGGTGCGGGCCGTAATCGTGAGACCCTCCAGCACCGGCAGGCCGGCGGTGATCATCGTCGACAGGGTGCGGGCCATCTTCGCCCCGTGAAGGTCGCGCGTCAGCCGCCCGATCAGGGGCAGGCGAAGGATGGCCGTATCGACAGCCAGCCGGATCGCCGGATTGCGAAGTGCGAAGACACCGCCCGTCGCCGCGGCCGCCAGCAGCAGCGCCGCCAGCCAGCCCCAGTCGCGTATCCCGTTCGACAGGCCGATGACCAGCCGCGTCAGCAACGGCAGGGTCTGGTTCATGCTGTCGAACTGATCCACCACGCGCGGCACGACGAAGGTCATCAGGGCGATCACCACCCCGATGGCCACGACCGCCAACACCGCCGGATAGACCAGGGCTGTGATGACCTTGCCGCGCACCACCTCGTCGCGCTCAAGCCCGTCGGCCAGTCGCTCCAGGATCGGTGCCAGCGCCCCGGAGGTCTCGCCCGCCGACACCATGGCCCGATACAGCGGCGGGAAAGCCTGACCCTGCAGCGCCATGGCGTCCGAAAGCCGCCGGCCCTCCATCACCCCGCCATGGACCCCCTCGAGCACGGCCCGCACGGCCGGGCGATCTGCCTGCAAGGCGATGGCCCTGAGCGCCTCCTCGACCGGCGACACCGTCACGAGGGTGGCCAGTTGGCGCGTCACCAGCGCCAGGGTTCGCGAGTCCAGACCCCCGCGTGCGGGGCCGAACCGGCCCAACACCCCACCTTTGCGAGCCGGTGTGTCGCTGTTCCGAACTGCACCGCGTGACGCCGTGACCTCAAGGGGCATCAGCCTGCGTCGTGCCAGCAGGGTCCGTACGCTGCCGTCGTCAGCGGCGGACAGCGTCCCGCGGACGGTGCGCCCGCCCTCGTCCACCGCCACGTAGTCGAACGCCGCCATCAGGCCGCGTCCTCGCGCCCGGGGCTCACGGCAGCAGACCCAGCCCCCGGCTCTTCGGCGGCCTCGGCCGTCTCCTGACGCGTCACGCGCACCGCCTCCTCGACCGAGGTGACACCCTCCAGCACCAGGGCCCGGGCGCGTCGGGTCAGGGTTCCGGAACCGGCACCGGCAAAGGCTGCGGCGTTGATGGCCTCCTCCCCGGCCTCGGCGGCGATCAGGCGGCGCACCTTGTCATCGACCCGGATCACCTCATACAGCCCCACACGGCCCACATAGCCGGTCTGGCCGCAATGGGCGCAGCCTTGCGCCCGCCACACGGTCTGACCGACCTTGACCCCGGCAAGCCTGGCTGTGGCCTTGTCCGCCGTCTCAGGCCGCCGGCATTCGCCGCAAAGCCGGCGAACCAGCCTCTGGGCCACGATCAGCCGCAGGGTCGAGGCCAGCAGGAAGGGCTCGACACCCATGTCCCTCAGTCGCGTCACCGCCCCCGCCGCATCATTTGTGTGCACCGTCGACAGCACCAGATGGCCGGTCAGCGCCGCCTGGACCGCAATCCGGGCCGTCTCCACATCGCGGATCTCGCCGACCATGACCACGTCCGGATCCTGACGCAGGATGGCGCGCAGGCCGGCCGCAAAGGTCATGCCGACCTTGGGATTGACCTGGGTCTGGCCGACCCCGTCGATGGCGTATTCCACCGGGTCCTCGACCGTGAGGATATTGCGGGTGGCGTTGTTCAGCAGCGACAGGCCGGCATAGAGCGAGGTGGTCTTGCCCGAGCCGGTCGGGCCGGTGACCAGGATGATGCCGTTGGGTTCCCCCAGGGCCGCGCGGAAGGCCTCCAGCGCATCCGGGGCCATGCCCAGCCGGTCCAGGGTCAGTCCGGCCTGGTCCCGGTCCAGAATACGCAGCACGACCCGCTCACCCATCCGCGACGGCAGGGTCGAGACGCGCACGTCCAGCGTCTTGCCCCCCAGCGCCAGCGGGATGCGCCCGTCCTGGGGAATGCGTTTCTCGGCGATGTCCAGCCGCGCCATCACCTTGATGCGCGAAACCAGAAGGGGCGTGATCCGCGGATTCAGCGAGAGCGTCTCGCGCAACACCCCGTCAATCCGCATCCGCACCGTCAGCGCTGTCTCGAACGGCTCCAGATGGATGTCCGAGGCCCCCGCCCGCACGGCCTCGGCGATGACGCCGTTGATCAGCCGGATCACCGGCGCGTCGTCGGCCGTATCCAGCAGGTCGGCGGCGGCCGGAATGTCGTCGATCAGGCTCTCCAGCCCCGAGGGCATCGCCAGGTCGTCACCGTCCGTCGCGCTGAGATGATCGCCGGCATAGACCTGCGACAGCCGCCGGTCGAAGGTCGCCTGATCGAGCGCCTCGACCCTGAGTGGCCGGCCCAGCGCGCGTCGCGTCTCGATAAGAGCTGACGGATCAGCACCCTCGCGCAGACCCACCACGGCGATCTCACCCGCATCCAGCAGGATCACCCCGTGCCGTTTGGCGAAGCCATAGGGCAGTGTCGGATTGATCAGGGTGATCATCGACGCCTCACCCGCCCGAGGCGGTGACCGGTGGCAAGGGCGCAGTAGCGACCTCGCCGACCGGGGCGATGACCACAGGGTCCGGCGCGGCCGGTGGCTGGGTGCGCATATAGTCGCGCAGCATCTCGTCGAGGCTCGGCTCGACGCCGGGGGCGTTGAGGAGCTGCTGCTCGCGCATATAGCCCCAGCGATCCGCGGTCAGGGCCTGGGAATCGGCGGGGCTGCGCAGGATGGTCGGGCGGATGAACACCATCAGATTGGTCCGTCCGCGCTGACGGCTGGTCGAGCGAAACAGGTTGCCGACCACCGGCAGGTTGCCCAGCCCCGGTACGCCGTCCACCGACAACCGGTCGTTCTGGTCCAGCAGTCCGCCGGCCACAGCGATGTCACCGTCATCGACCACCAGTGTGGTCTCCAGCTCGCGCTTGTTCAGCACGAGGTCCCGGGCACTGGCGGACAGAAGGCCGTTGATGCTCGACACCTCCTGACGGAGGAACAGGGTGATCGAGCCGCCGGCGTTGATCTGTGGCCGCACCACCAGCTTGACCCCGATATCCTGCCGCTGGGTCGTGCGGAATGGATTGGTGTTTCCGTCCAGCAGGGTCTCGCCGGTCGTGATCGGCACCTCCTGACCCACCAGGATCGTCGCCTCCTCATTGTCCAGCGTCATCAAGGACGGGGTTTGCAGCAGGTTGGAGCCCGCATCTGTCTTGGCGGCATTGATGATAAAGCCGAACAGGCCGTCGCCGATGCTGCCGCCACCGCCGCCGACAAAGCCGTTGGCTCCCAAGAGCGTGTTCAGTGCCAGGGCCTGCAGTTGCTCACGCAGGGGATCATCCGTCTCAAGCTGCCCGGCAGCCGCGCCACCCGCCAGCGGGACCAGGGGCGCAGCGCGATCGGAGTAGTTGGTCAGGCCGACCGGACTACCGTCCTCACCTGCCAGCAGCCACTGCACCCCCAGCTCGCGCACGGCATTGTCGGACAGCTCGACCACAATGGCCTCGATCAGCACCTGCTGGCGCCGCTGGTCCAGCTGGCGGATCACCTCGGCCAGCATCCTCTGCGTATCGGCCGAGGCCGATATCACCAGGGCATTGGCCCCCGGGAAACGGGCAATCACGGCGCGCTGGCCGGCAATAGGTGCCGCCGGGACGGCAGCGGCCGGGGCGGCGGCCGCCGCCTCGCTGCCCGCGCGGCCCGGGGCGGAAACCGCTGCATTGGCGCTGGCCGCCGTCACCGGCTGGCCTACGACCTGCTGTAGCACCGGCAACAGGGCCTCGGCGTCGGCGTGCTGAAGGAAGACAACCTTGACGTCGTCGGCGCTCTCGGCCCGACGATCCAGATCCTCGATCAACGGGCGGATTCGCGCCATCGCCGCCGGGTCCCCGCGCAGCACGATCGAATTGGAGCTTTCCACCGGCGTCACAGACACCATCCCCTGCCCCGGCTGGCCGCCGGGCGGGGCCAGCACGGTCTGGAGCACGCCGGCGATCTCGCGCGCCGAGGAGTTCTCCAGCGTCACGACCTCGAACCCCGACCGGTCCACGTCGATCCGGCCGATGAGGGCCCGGATACGAGCCAGATTGTCGGCGAAATCGGCCACCACCACGCTGTTGGCCCCGGGATTGGCGAGGACCTGCCCCTGCGCGCCCACCAGCGGCCGGATCGTCTCCGCCGCCGAGGCGGCGTCGATATTCCGCAACTGGAACACCTCGGTCGAGAACCGTTCCGAGCCCACCGTCGCCGGGCCCTGGGCGGCCCCTTGCGCCGGGCTGATCCGGTAGGCCCCCGAGGCCGTGGGCGTCACCACAAGCCCGTTGGCCCGCAGGGTCGACAGAAAGACCTCAAACAGCCGGGCCCGGCTCAGCGGCCGGTCGCTGGTGACAGTCACCGTCCCCGTCACCCCCGGGTCGACAATGAAGGTCCGCCCGGTCGAACGGGCCACGTCCTGGATGAAGGCGCGGATGTCCGCCCCCTGCACATTCAGGGTCTGGCCCGCCTGGGCCTGGACAGCACCTGCGGCCAGCGGGCCCTGGACTGCAAGAATTGCGGCCAGCGCCGCTCCGATCAGGTTTGATCGCTTCATCGGCCGGTTCCTATCATGGAGGTCTGCACCGTTCCGTCCCGCTCATAGCGGAGCTCGGCACCCGAACTGTTCGCAAGCTGGCCACGCAGGGCCGCAATCCGTTCAAGGCTGTCCAGCGGCTGGCCGTTGATGGCGAGGATCACATCCCCGGCCTGAAGGCCCGCCGCCCGCAGCAGCGCCGCATCACCGGAGGCTGACACGGTGAATCCGTCCAGCCGCAAGCCGCGCATCCGGGGCCGCAACCCTGCCTGGGTGATCAGCCGCGCGGGATCCACCGACGCTGCCGTCGGCGTCACAGCCGGCGGGGTCGGCGGTGGTGGCGGGGGCGTCACGGTCTGCGGGCCGGGCGGCGGCGGCGGAACCGGTGCCACGCCGACCGGCACGTCCGAGAAGATCAGCCGACTGAGCGACGCCCCGCGCGCCAGCGTCACATAATCCGGACCCACCCCGCGCAGGATCAGCCCCGGCTCAACCTCTTCGCCCACGCCCACCGAAACCTGCCGGCCGTCCGCCAGCCCGATGATCGCCGAGCCGCCGCCCGAGCCGTCCGAGCGCAGACCGTACAGCCGCATCTGCCCGCTGCCTGCCGCACTCGCCTCGGCCAGACTGCTCTGGCCGCCCGTGCGAAAGAAGGCGTCGAACCGCTGGAAAACTGCGGGATCGGCGGGGCTCACGGCAGTGGGGGACGAGGCCATCGATGCCGCGGCATCCCGCGGCTCCGCCACAATCCAGACCAGGCGACCCAGCTGAACCGCCAGCAGCAGCGCCAGCGCCACTTCAACGGCCGAACGCATACGGTCCGGCCGCGCCGCCCAGACGCCACGGACCCGTGTGCTGAAATTACGAACTGCGCCGATCACTGTGGCGTGCCTCAAGCGGACCCGGGCGGCCCGGCCGCTCTTCTAGACGGATCGTCCGTGTCCGGCTTCATGGGTTCATGACGACCCGGCGAACCTGTCGTGACAGTCGCGACGCCTTCGGACGAGTTTTCGCAAATCTGTCTTGAAAAAGGATCGGGAGGCGGTCGGTCAACCGCCTCCCGCCATGCCCTAGAAACGCGCGGTCAGGCTGACCGAAGCGCTGGATCCCAGCTCGTAATTGTTGATCAGGATCCGGTTACCCAGCTCCTGGAACTCATCGTAACCCGTGTTCAGCAGGTTCCGGAGTTCGACCGCGAAGCCCATGTCGCGGCCACCGACTTCGAAATCCTTGCGGTAGACGAAGTCCATGAAGATGCCGGGGTCCTGGATGTAGTCCGGTTCGCGGTTGCCCGCGCCGCCAGCACCGCGGGCACTGACGCGCTCGCTGACATAGTTGACGATGATCGTCGCCTGGGACCGGGCCGTGTCGTCTTCCCAGCCCAGTTGCAGGTTGGCGACATGCTCGGACTGGCCCTGGAGGCGGCTGCCGTCGGAGATGAAGAAGGTCGCATCCTCATTGGCACCGCCGCCGCCGGGGGTCCGGACAAAGTCCCCCGCCTCGACCTGAACTTCCGAGTCGGACCAGGTGTAGTTGGCCTGAACCAGCCAGCGCTTGTTGGCGATGAAGGCCGAACCGTTATCCGGGAACTCGAAGAATTTCTTGGCCTCGAGCTCGGCCCCGAAAATCGTCGCCTGCGGCGAGTTCAGATAGGACTGCTGGCGCGCATTGCCCGAGGTGACGATTGTCGCCTCGACCGGCTTGTCCAGGTCCTTGTAGAAAACGCCGGCCGTCAGATACTGCTGGCGGGCGAAGAACCACTCGTAACGGGCGTCGATGTTGAGGATCTCGGTATCGACCAGGAAGGGGTTCCCGGTGAACTCGCGGTCGGTTTCCGGATCGGTGTAGGACTGCGGGGCCAGTTCGCGGAACTGGGGGCGACCGATGGTCTGGGAGGCCCCGATTCGGAGTTGCTGGTCTTCAGCGAAATTCCACGTCGCCGTGAACGACGGCAGGAGATACTGCTCATCGATCTCGGTCGGCGCGAAGGGCGCGGCCCCGCCGAACAGATCGCGGGTCGTGACCGACTGCTGGCCGTCCTCATAGCGCACACCAAAGGTCGTGCGGACCAGGGGAATGAACTCGGCATCGACCTGGGCATAGGCCCCAGCGACCTTGAGCTGAGCCGAATAGGCCGCCGCGCCGCTGCCGGCGCTGCCGGTGACTTCCGACAGGATCAGGCCGGTCGGCCCGATGTTGGCGTCGGAATAGAGGTAGTCGACCCGCGACCGCCGCTGCTCCAGCGTCAGGGTACCGGCCGGAACGAACCTCAGGTCACGGCGTTCGGCGTCGCGGTTGTTGTCGGAATAGGCCACCCCGAGGCTGAACACCGCGTCGCGGTAGTCCGACAGGGGCAGGGTGTAGCTCAGATCAGCACCGCCCGAGACAATGTCGTCATCCAGTTCGCTGAACGAAATCCGGTTACCGCCGATCTCGTGCAGGAAGCTTCCGTCCGCAGCGACCCCGTAAGAGAAGCGGCTCTCGTAGGGTGCGTCGCGTTGGGTCAGGGCATAGGCCCCGCGCCATGAAATCTCCAGGGCACCGTCCATGAACTCGTGTTCACCGGACAGCTGGCTGGAGAACAGCTGGCGCTCAAACCATTCGGTATAGTCGGTCCGCTGCACCGCCCCGCCCGCATCGAAATCGGGACCGACGCTGATGCGGGCCTCCTTGGTGACGTTACGGACGAAGAAATTGGTCCAGCGATAGTCGCTGTTGTCCGTGATGAGCGACAGGCCGCCGAGGAAATTCAGCTGGATGTCGTTCTGGTTGGATTCAAACGCCTTGCTGGTAACGGGCACGAGGACCGCACCGGAGAACTGGGCCTCTTCCTGCACCCCGTTCCGGGTGCCCCAGCTGTTGCTGTAGCCGGCCACAGCGATCAGGCCGAAGGTGCCGAGGCTGCTGTCCGACTTAAGACCGCCGGCGAAATCAAAGCCGAAATTGATCGGCGTCGTGTCCCGCTGCAGCAGGCGCAGCGGCGAATTGACCAGCGAATGGCCGATCCGCTCCAGCTCCTGGGCGCCGACGTTGGCGCTGTTGACGGGCACGCCCCGGCCGAAGGCGATGGCAAGCGGAACAGGAATGTCGCGGGTGCCGTCATCAAAGCCGGTGAAGTCGGTGCGCGACCCGAAATAGACCAGGCCCTCGTCGCCCGTGGTCTCGGTGTTTCCACCGAACGAGGTCGACATCGAGAAGAAGGGATCGTTGGGCGCGTCAACGGTGCGCAGGTCGATCACCCCGCCGCCGAACTCGCCCGGGAAATTGACCGAATAGGATTTCTGGACGGTGACGCTTTCGAGGATGCTGGACGGAAACAGGTCCAGAGGCACGACGCGTTGAAGGGGCTCCGGGCTCGGGAGCGGCGAACCGTTCAGCAGGGCGGAGGAATAGCGTTCTCCAAGGCCGCGGACGTAGATGAAACGGCCCTCGACGACCGTCAGACCCGTCACGCGGGCCAGGGCGCCGGCGGCGCTGCTGTCGCCGGTCCGCTCAAGGTCCTCGGACGTGAGGAAGGCCGCAACCTCGGCGCTTTCACGGTTCGGTTCCGGGATATAGCGGCCGAGAACAACGATCTCGTCCAGTTCGCCGGTCGCTTCAGGCTCGTCCTGGGCGGCCGGATCCTGATCGGCGGGCACCTGGGAAGCGGCCTCGGCCGGCGGGGTTTGAGCGAAGGCGAGCCCGGGCGCGATCAGCGCGCTGGTGGCCAGGAGGACCCCGCTCAGGGTCAAGGTAACGGTCTTCATGATCTGCGCCTCGAAGAAGTTCAACGGACTGGGCGAAAGCAGGAGGCGGCCCTGGCGGGCCGCCTCCCCATCCTTCGTCAGCAGCTCGCGCCGGCCGTGAGGCCGCAGGTCCAGCCCTGCCACCAGGTATCGGAGGCGTTCTGGACGGCACCGATGTAGCTCGTGTTCTGGAAGAACGCGTAGACCGAGGCCGCAGCGACCGGGGTCACAGCGTTCTCATTGGCACCATTGATGAAGGTCAGGACCTGGTTGGTCAGGGTCGTGCCTGACGCCGGAGCCGTCAGGGTGCTGGTGCCGGCTGCGGTGTTGTTCGTGCCCGCCGTGAAGGCCGCCGTCGAAAGCGCGACGTTGGCGGCACGATACGAGATCGGGCAGGACATGAAGACCGAGTTGAAGACCACGCCGCTGGTGGCCGTGTCGGCATCGTTGATGGCCATACAGCCGGCCAGCGAGCCGGTCACGCTGGTGAACACCGAGTTGATGACGGTGGCGTCGGTGCCGGTGTCGAAGTGGGCGACCGTGTGGGCGTCGGTCGGCGCATTGCGGCCGACGAGGGTCCAGTTGGCGATCTTCGGCTGGGACACATAGCGGGTCGCCAGCGGCACGGAGGCCGGAGCGGCGGAGAATTCGAAGCCGGCGCTGCGGCTGGTCGAGCCCGGCGCGCGCTGGGTCACGATGCCGAACTGGGCACCACCGCGCCAGCCGGTGTCGGTGTCCAGACCGTCGTCGTCGGCACCGTTGATCACGATGCGGCGCAGGTTGACGTTACCACCGAAGATTTCGATGCCGTCGTCCGAGCTGTTATAGACTTGGATGAACTCCACCACGGTGCCGCTGCCGACGCCGGCCATGGTCAGGCCCTGGAGTTCGTTCCCGGTCGAAATTTCGAAGCCGGAGAACTTGATCTGGACATAGCGCAGGCGACCCGAGTTATCCGAAGCCGTGTTGCCGCCGTAGAAGGCGCTGGTGCCTTCAACCGTGCCGGTGCAGGTCACCGGTGCGGTCAGCTGGCAGTTGGCCTGCGGCGCGCGGCCGGCCAGGACGATGCCACCCCATTGACCCATGGAGTCCACGGTGGTGGTGCCTTCGACGTTCTGGCGGCTGGTGAAGACGATCGGGCTGGACGCCGTGCCTTCCGCAAACAGCTGCGAGCCGCGGTTGACCAGCAGATAGTCCGAACCGCCCGAGGCGAACAGGCGGACGCCGGGTTCGATGGTCAGGATGCCCTGGACGCTGCCGGAGATCGGAGCTGCCGGATCGACGCCCATGTCGGTGCCGACCGAGGTGCGGCCGTTGATCGAATAGATGGTGCCGGCGCGCAGCGGCACGGTCAGATTACCGTTGATCTGTTGCGGCAGCTGGCAGGCTCGGAGCGTGCCACCGGCCACCGTGCCGACGTTGGCGAAACCGGTGGGGCAGTCAGCCGCCGGCGTGCCCGGGGGGAGCGTGGGCGGCGTGGTCGTACCGCCGCCGGTGCCGCCGAAATCGCCTTCGCCCGGCGACGCGACTTCGGCTGCGCCGCAGGCGGCCAGGGTAAGGGCGCTGGCGGAGAGCGCGAGCAAGGTGGTCAGTCGAATGCCGGTCATCGTTTTCACCGTGTCTATCCAGATGGAATTCACGGCAGATGGTGCCCGGGTAGGTTTACCCCGGCTGCGACGACGCATAAGCCCCACCTGCCCGGTGCCTCGATAGAAGCCGGATGTGACAACGCCGCCGCCGAATCGTAACGGTTCAGATTCGCTTGTGTGAAGTTGTTTTCGCCATTCGATGAAAGACCGTCCCGACACGGTGTGAATTTCCGGTGCAGTTCGGTTGGCGGGATGTAGGCGAGCACCGTCCGCTCCACCGCCCCGGTGCCGCGGAGCCGGGCAACCGCGAACCTAGAAGGCCGCTGTCCGGACATCCGGGCCCGTTTGTCGTTCGAAATCGCCCTGGGCCCCTACGGTCGCGCGGCGATAGACCAGGGCCTCGGCGATGTGGCGGCGCAGGACGCCGTCGCAACCGTCCAGATCGGCGATCGTGCGGGCCAGCCGCAGGGTCCGGGTCCAGCCCCGCGCCGTCAGGCCGCCGGCCTGCCCGGCCCGCATCAGCAGGGCCCGGCCGGCTTCGTCGGGTGTCGCGAACCGGTCCAGGGTCTCGCCCGAGACGCGGGCATTGACGGCCTGATCGTAGGCCATGTCCGCATCGATGCCGGCGGCGCGCAGCCGGTCCCCCTGCATGGCACGGGCGGCCAGTACCCGGGCTGCGGCCTCGGCCGTACCCTCGGCGGGTGGCGGCAGGGCCATGTCGGCGGCGGTCACAGGCGGGGTCTCGACCGTCAGATCGATGCGGTCGAACATCGGACCCGAGATGCGGTTCTGATAGTCGCGCTGGCAGCGTGGGGCCTTGCCGCACGCCCCCTTGCCGCCCCCACCGAGCCCGCACCGGCAGGGGTTCATGGCGGCGATCAGCTGGAACCGGGCCGGATAACGGACATGGGCATTGGCCCGCGCCACGACGATCTCGCCGGTTTCCAGCGGCTGGCGCAGGGAATCCAGGGCCTGGGCGCTGTACTCGGGCAACTCATCCAGAAACAGCACCCCATTGTGCGCCAGCGACGCCTCACCCGGTTTGGCGCGCAGGCCACCGCCGGTCAGGGCGGCCATGGAGGCGGAATGGTGCGGGCTTCGAAACGGTCGGTCGCGGGTCAGGGCTCCGCGCTCGATCAGTCCCGCCACCGACCAGACCATGGAGGTCTCCAGCAACTCCTTCGGCGTCAGCGGCGGCAGCAGGCCCGGCAACCGCGCCGCCATCATCGACTTGCCGGACCCCGGCGGCCCGACAAAGAGCAGGTTATTTGTTTAACATCCCAAATTTTTCGGCTAGGCGATTGGCATGTTGGCCATTGCTTACGCTCGCTGGAGCTCACTGGAACAGGGAAAGGGATCGACACTGGAGCGGCAGCTCCAAGTGGTCGAACGATACTGCTCGCAGCACCGGCTGGAAATCCTCGAACGGGTCACTGACGAGGGCTCCAGCGCTTATGCAGGCACCAACGTCCAGACCGGAAACTTAGGTGACGTGATCCGGCGGGTGGAGGCCGGAAGGCTTCCCCGGGACATCACCATCGTCGTCGAGCAGTTGGATCGCATCAGCCGGCTTCCACCAGCCAAGGTGATCGCTTGGATTCAGCGAGTGACCGACCTGGGCGTCTCGATTGCCACGGCAAACGACGGGTACGTCATCACGGCGGAAAGCATCAGCACCAACCTGATGGGCTTCATGGGATTGGTGTTCAACTCCTTCCGGGCTCACGAGGAAAGCCGGCATAAGAGCGAGCGTCTCGCCGCCAGCTGGAAGATCAAAAGGGATCGTCTCGGACAGGGTGATAGCCGCCCGATCACCGGCGTCTGTCCGGCATGGTTGCGGCTTGATCCGGACAAGACTGGTTTCGAACTGATCCCCGATCGAGCAGCGATCGTGCATGAGATTTTCCAGCGATCCGCCGACGGAGAAGGAAAGCGATTGATCACCGGCGACTTGAACCGGCGTGGTGTCGAACCATGGGGCAGAGGCAAGAGCCAAGCGACTGCCTGGCATTCCAGCTATGTCCAGAAGATCCTGTCCAACCCCGCCGTCATCGGCGAGTTTCAACCGCACACCAAGCCCCGCGGATCGACCCGTCGAGTTCCTCTCGGCGAGCCGATCTCGGGCTACTTCCCCCCGGTGGTCTCGGAAAAACTTTGGGCGACTGTTCAAGGCAAGCGCAAGCCGAGCCGAGGCAATGACGGGCAACGGGGGCAGGTCAGAAACCTACTCAGCGGCCTATGTCGATGCGGGTCCTGCGGCGGACCGATGGCATTTCAGCTGAAGTCCCACGAAGGGACCCGAATGCGCCGAGGCGTCCCTACGCCTCAGCGACAGGCCAGTTACCTAAGCTGTGCGCTGCGTGTTCGCGGCGGCATCTGCGATCACTCCACCCACTATCGGTATGAGCCGATCGAGAGCGGCATACTGGACGCCTTCCTGCGATCAGCCCTGTCTGACCGGTTCTTCGAAAACTCGGTCGGGACGGCAAGCCTCGTCGATGCTGAGTACCGAGCGTTGAGGGAGCTGGAGAAAGCGAAAGCCCGTGCCAAGCGGATGCTCGACTTGTT
>NZ_JAIYCP010000004.1 GCF_027487935.1 Brevundimonas sp. | reverse complement strand
TCGATCTCGGTCTGCATGGCCTCCAGCACCGCCGGGTGCTGACCCATGCCCAGATAGTCGTTCGAGCACCAGACCACCACGTCCTGCTCCGACCCGTCCTCGCGACGGCGCTTCGCCCTAGGGAACTGGCCGCGCACGCGCTTCAGGTCGGCAAAGACGCGATAGCGCCCCTCGCCCTTGACCTGCTCCACAGCGGTCTGGAATGCGGCCTGGTAGTCGAACATCAGGATGGACCTCGCGATGATCCGGATCATTCCCATCTGCGCCCGCCCGGGTCACCTCCGGGAAACACCTGAAGGCCGGGGAGTCAGGGGCGCTGGACGAGAATCGTCATGCGGACGAGTTCGGACAGGCTGCGGGCCTGCATCTTGGTCATGACATTGGCCCGGTAGACCTCGACCGTCCGGGGACTGATCTCGAGGTCGTAGGCGATGACCTTGTTGGCCTGTCCGGCGACCAGGCCGTCCAGCACCTGGCGCTCCCGTGCTGAAAGGCTGGCAAGCCGGTCACGCAATTCGGCATCCCGTCCGGCGTGCTCTGCCGCAAGGGTCTGGTGCGCGATGGCCGCGCGAACCGAGGCGAGCAGGGCGTCATCGTCAAAGGGTTTCTCTATGAAGTCCTTCACGCCGGCCCGGACGGCCTCGATGGCCAGCGGAACGTCCGCATGGCCGGTCATGACGATCACCGGGTGGCTCACCCCGATCTCGGACAGTCGACGGACCATCTCCAGGCCGTTCATGTCCGGCATGCGGACATCCGTGACAATGCAGCCCGGGGCCAGATGTCCTGCGGACGCCAGCAGGGCCGCGGCGGAGTCATAGGTCCGCGACCGCAGGTTTGCCGTGTCCAGAAGAAACGCCAGTGAATCGCGGATCGCGGCGTCGTCGTCGACAATATGGACGACCGGCTCATTCAGCATCTTTGAGTTCCTCCTCGCCAACAGCCCGCAGTGTAAAGCAGAGTCGGGTCCCACCGCCGGGGTTCGGCTCCGTCCAGATGCGTCCGCCATGCGCCTCGATGATCGTTCGGGAGATCGACAGGCCGACGCCCATACCGGTCCGTTTGGTCGTAACAAAGGGCTGGAACAACTGTTCGGCGACCTCTGCGCTGATTCCTGAACCGGTATCGGCGACTGTAACCTGGGCATGACCATCTGCCGCCGCGTCGATCCGGATCTCCAGTACCTTGCTGGGACTGTCTTCCATCGCCTCCATGGCGTTGCGGATCAGGTTGAGCGCAACCTGCTGGACCTGAACCCGGTCGGCGAGAACAAACTCGATCCCGGGCGCAAATCTGAACTGGACGCGGACGCCGGTTTCCTTCGCGCCAACCAGGGCGAGGGCGCTGGCCTCCTCGACCAGTTTGGGCAGACTTTCGACCCGCCGTTCTGCCTCTCCTCGGGCCACGAAGTCCCGTAACCGGCGGATAATCTCCCCGGCGCGAAGCGCCTGTTCACCCGCCTTGTGGACGGCCTCGAGCAGGCGTTCGCGCGGCACCGGTTCTGCAGCCAGCAGGCGCGATGATCCCTTGAGATAGTTGGCGATCGCCGAAAGCGGCTGGTTCAACTCGTGCGCCAGCGCGGACGCCATCTCCCCCATGGCGCTCAGCCGGGAGATATGGACCAGTTCGGATTGCAGTTCCTGAAGCCGCTGCTCAATGTCCTGTCGTTCGCTGAGGTCGCGGACGAAGCCTGTGAAGAACCTTCGGTCGCCCGAAATCATCTCTCCGACGGACAATTCCATGGGGAAGGTAGAGCCGTCGCGGCGCTCTCCCAGGACGACCCGACCGACCCCGATGATACGTCGCTCGCCGGTGGTCAGATAGCGATCCAGATAGCCGTCATGATGCGCGCGGTAGGGTTCGGGCATCAGCATGTTCACATTGCTACCGATCACCTCGTCGGCCTTCCAGCCGAACAGGCGTTCGGCGGCGAGACTGAAGGACTGCATGTTCCCGTCTTCGGTGATGACCACCATCGCGTCCGGCACGGTCGCAAGGATGGACTGGAGGTGGGCTTCCCGGGCGAGCAGGTCGCGGTTCACGGCCACGGAGCGCGACCGCATGGACTGGAAGACCTCCCCACCCGCGGTCACCGCTGCACCGATCAGCAGGAAGACGACTGCGCTGATCAGGTCCCCGTCGGTCAGACCATCCGGGGCGCTCGAGATCATCAGGCCGCAGCCAAGGCCGAGCAGGGTCGCTGTTGCGCCGGGTACCGCGCCGCCAAGCGCCGCCGCGCCGATCACGGCGGGGATGAAAATCATGAACAAGAGCCGGTCTTCAAGTACCGGCGAAAGGGTGAGGCGCAGCAGGAAAGCGGCGGCGGTGAGGACGAAAGCGGTCACCAGGCCCAGCCGGGTATGGCGGGCCACCAGCATCCAGGCCCAGAGGGCCCGGGCCTTGCTCGCGTCCGGGTGGTTAACGGTCATTCCAGCCTCCGCAACAACCCGTAGGTGAAACTCCCGAATTCCACCAGACGACTGCGGCGGTTAGGTCGGCGAATGCCGCATAACGCTCCGGAACCCCTGATCCATCCGATGTCGTCGGGGCAGTTGCCTGCGGCCTGGCGGCCTCATGCCGCGCGGAGTTTGCCGCGCTACACCAGCTATCCGACAGCGATCGCCTTTCAACCCGTGGCCGGAGATGAGGAGGTTCGGACCTGGCTTGCCACACTGCGCAGAGACCAGACGGTTTCGGCCTATGTTCACATCCCCTTCTGTCGTCGCCTGTGCTGGTACTGCGGGTGCCATACCAGTGTCGTCCACGACTATGAGCGGGTGGGGGCTTTTTTCGGGACCCTGATGCGCGAAGTGGACCTGTGGGCGGACGCCGTCGGACCGCATGCCGGGGCCGCGCACCTGCATTTCGGCGGGGGCAGTCCCAACGCCCTGTCGCCGGACCATTTCCGTACCCTTGTCCGGCACATGAGCGAGCGGTTCGCCCTTCGTCCCGGGGCCGAGGTGGCCGTTGAACTCGATCCAGGCCTGCTCTCGGACGCCTTCATTGACGCGGCGGGCGAGGCCGGGGTCACCCGCGCCAGCCTCGGAGTCCAGACGTTTGATCCGGCGGTGCAGGCCCGTGTGAACCGGGTTCAGCCCCTCGATCAGGTGGCCGCCGCTACCACGCGGTTGCGGGCGGCGGGCGTCAGGGCCGTCAATTTCGATCTGATGTACGGCCTTCCGGGCCAGACGCCGGAGAACGTCGCCGCCACGGCCGAGGCCGCAATCCAGCTGCGGCCGGACCGGGTGGCCGTGTTCGGCTATGCCCATGTTCCCTGGATGAAGAAGCACCAGGTCATGATCGAGGCGGCCGAGCTCGCTGACAGCGATGGACGCTGGGCCCAGGCTGAAGCGGCGGACTCGGTGCTGCGGGACGGGGGTTATCTGCGGATCGGCCTCGATCATTACGCCCTTCCGGGCGACCCGCTCGCCCGGGCGGCCGCATCCGGAACCTTGCGCAGGAATTTTCAGGGCTACACGGACGATCCGGCCCCCGTGCTGATTCCAGTCGGCCCTTCCTCGATCGGCCGGCTGGCCGCCGGTTTCATCCAGAACGCTGCAGCGACCGATGTCTGGGGCCGTGCTGTCGAGGCCGGGCAACTGCCCGTCGGGCGAAGCCTTCCGGTCTCGGGGGAGGATGAACTGCGCGCGTGCGTCATTGAACGCCTGATGTGCGACCTGACTGTCGACGTCGGTTCAGAGTGCCGGATGCGTGGATTTGAAACGACGGCGCTGGACGCGGCCCTGGCCGCGGCATCGAGGCTTGAGGCCGACGGGTTGTGCCGTGTCGAGGGGCGCTCGGTGACCATCCCGGCAGAGGCCTTCCGGCTGATGCGTGTCGTCGCGGCCTGTTTCGACGCGGGGCTGTCCGCTGTTGAGTCCCGGCACGCCCGGGCGGTGTAGCGGGTCCACCTTCCGGCATCAGGGAAACCCCTTAGGGGGCAGACCCGAATACCGGCGAGCGGGGCAGGGTCCTAACCTCGGTCATCGGCTGTGCAAGGAGGACCGGATGACCGCCCTACGCCATCATGAATCCCGGGAAGCGGTTGTGCCGTCGTCGGATGTGGGGTCCGATTGCGCGCTTTGCGGTGCGTTTGCGAACGCGACAGCAGCACCCCGATCACCCTTCGCCCCCGGTGCGGTTCTGTTCAGGCAAGGTGACCCGGTCCGGCTCGTTTATCGGGTGCTCAGCGGTGCCGTCATCAGCTACCGCCTCCTGAGTGACGGCCGCCGGCAGGTCACAGGGTTTTATCTGCCGGGGGATTTTCTCGGCCTCGAGGCCGGCTTGGAGCATACGACCACAGCCGAGGCCCTGAGCCGCGTCGATGCCCTGGCGATGGAGCGGACCGAGCTTGCCGGGCGTGCCGTGACTGATGTGGGTCTGGCGCGGGCGCTGTGGCAGGTCACCGTCCGGGCCTTCCGGCGGAGTGAGGACCACGCCCTGATCCTTGCGCGACAGGGGGCGACCGAGCGCGTCGCCGCCTTCCTGCTGGATTTCGCCGAACGCATGGGTCGGCCGGAAATCATTGACCTGCCCATGACCCGGCAGGACATCGCCGACCATGTCGGTCTGACCATCCATACCGTCTCGCGCACCTTGTCCCAGCTCCAGGCCCAGGGCCTGGTCGAGGCGCGGTCATCGCGCCACGTTCGCCTGCTCCAGCGTCATCGGCTCGAGGGTCTGTGCGCGTGACGGCGACGACCGTCAGTCTTGCGACCCGGCCCGCCGTCATCCTTGTGGACGACGACCCTGCGGTGACCCATGCCGTGCATTTCTCGTTCGACCTCGAAGGCCTTGATGTGCGCAGCTTTCGCGATGGCGAAAGCCTGCTGGCAGCGGGTGACCTGCCGGACACAGGCTGTCTGGTTCTGGATCAAAACCTGCCGGGCATGGATGGCCTCGCCCTGCTTGAGTGTCTTCGGGCGGTGGGCGTGGGCCTGCCTGCAATCCTGATCACGACCAATCCCCGCACTGTCCTGAGAAACCGGGCGGCCGCGGCCGGTGTTCCGATTGTCGAGAAGCCGCTTCTCACCGATGCGCTGTTGACGACAGTCCACAATGCGCTGGCCCGGCAGGGCTGAGAGACCCGGTCAGACTGCTGCGGGGAGCGCCGGTCGCGGCTTCAGCAGCCAGGCAGCCGCGCCGGTGCTCGCCAGTGCGGCTAAGAGCAGGGCCACAGCGGCCACACAGCGGAAGCAATGACCGAGGGTCGACCCGCACATCGGGCCGGTCTGTGCCATGTGGGCCGCGGCCAGCAGGCCTGTCGCCGCGGCCGCACCACCCAGTGAAAGGCCAAGCAGGATCAGCGCCGCGCCGAGTACCTGCTCGTCCTGGATATCCTGAATACGCATCTCGTTTTCTCCTGGGCCGACAGGACCCGAAAAATGCCCGGCCCGCTTTGCGCCAGCGCAAGGCGCGGCCTGCGAAGCCCGGGCACGGAGGCATTCTGTCCTCAAGGGATCCATCCGAATGCCGTCCATAGCCACGCCCGACGCCGATGCCCCGTCAGACGTCGTCGCCCTGTTCCTGTTCCTCGGCATCTCCGCGGTCCTGGCCCTGTTCGCGACGGCCCTTACGGATGACACGGCTTTCCGGTTCCATGGCTATATCCTGATGGCGGCCTCGGTCATCGCCCTGAGCGCCCTGACCATCGGCGTCGCCCAGGGCAATTTCCGCAGTGACCCGACTCGCTACCAGGACGGGGTCATACGCGCCGGGGTCATCGCCACCATGTTCTGGGGTGTGATCGGCATGACGGTCGGTGTGCTGATCGCGGCGCAGCTGTCGTGGCCCGAGATATTCTACTTCCCGGAGCACGGCTGGCTGAACTTTGGCCGACTACGGCCCCTGCATACCTCCGGCGTCATCTTCGCTTTCGGGGGTAACGCCCTGATCTGTACGTCCTTCTGGGTGGTACAGCGGACCTGCAAGGCGCGGCTGGCCGGCGGGATCTGGCCCTGGTTCGTCTTCTGGGGCTACCAGCTGTTCATCGTGCTTGCGGCCAGCGGATATGTCGCGGGCATTTCCCAGGCGCGGGAATACGCCGAGCCTGAATGGTACGTCGACCTGTGGCTGACCATCGTCTGGGTCGCCTATCTGCTGGTCTTCCTCGGCACGATCTGGAAGCGCAAGGAACCCCACATCTACGTGGCCAACTGGTTCTATCTGGCCTTCATCGTCACCGTCGCCCTGTTGCACCTGGTCAACAACGCCTCCGTGCCGGTCGGCCTGCTGGAGGCCCGCAGCTACTCTGTGTTCGGCGGCGTCCAGGGGGCTCTGGTCCAGTGGTGGTACGGGCACAATGCGGTCGGCTTCTTCCTGACTGCCGGCTTCCTCGCCATGATGTATTACTTCGTGCCGAAGCGGGTTGAGCGACCGGTCTATTCCTACCGTCTGTCGATCGTCCACTTCTGGTCGCTGATCTTCATCTACATCTGGGCGGGCCCACACCACCTCCACTACACGGCCCTGCCGCAGTGGGCGCAGACGCTGGGCATGACCTTCTCGATCATGCTGTGGATGCCGTCCTGGGGCGGGATGATCAACGGCCTGATGACCCTGTCAGGGGCCTGGGACAAGCTGCGCACCGACCCGGTTGTGCGCATGATGGTCGTGGCCATCGCCTTCTACGGCATGTCGACCTTCGAAGGTCCGCTGATGTCCATCCGGACGGTAAACGCCCTGTCGCACTACACCGACTGGACCATCGGCCACGTCCATTCGGGGGCCCTGGGCTGGGTCGGCTTCATCAGCTTCGGCGCCATCTACTGCCTGGTGCCCTGGCTCTGGAAGAAGGAGCGGCTGTACTCGAACAACCTCGTCGAGTGGCATTTCTGGATCGCGACGACCGGTATCGTTCTCTACATCACCGCGATGTGGGTCTCCGGTATCATGGAAGGCCTGATGTGGCGCGAGTACACGCCCGACGGCTTCCTCGCGAACAGCTTCATCGAGACGGTGTCCGCCAAGCACATCCAGAACATCATCCGCACCGTCGGTGGCCTGATGTTCCTGAGCGGCACGCTCATCATGTCCTACAACCTGTGGCGAACGATCCGCATGCCGTCCGTGCCGAACAGCTCGGCCGTGCCCGCGACGACGATCCAGCCGCAACTCCTGCCGGCCGAGTGAGGATCAGATCATGTGGAAACAGCATCACAGGTTCGAGCGCCACTCGCTCTGGCTGGTCCTGGGCATCACGGTCGTGGTGTCCATCGGCGGCATCGTCGAAATCGCCCCGCTGTTCTGGGTCGAGAGCACGATCGAGGAGGTCGAGGGCGTCCGCCCCTACACCCCGCTCGAGCTGGCCGGGCGTGACGTCTACATCGCGGAGGGCTGCTACGGCTGCCACTCGCAGATGATCCGCCCACTCCGGGATGAGGTCGAACGCTATGGCCACTACAGCCTTGCCGCCGAGAGCATGTACGACCACCCGTTCCAGTGGGGATCGAAGCGGACGGGGCCAGACCTGGCGCGCGTCGGCGGCAAGTATTCCAACGACTGGCACCGCGAGCACCTGACCGATCCGCGCTCGGTGGTGCCTGAGTCCAACATGCCTCCCTACCGCTTTCTGGCGGATCAGGACCTCGATCAACACGCGATCCAGGCCCAGCTGAGAACCATGCTGACCGTCGGCGTTCCTTATACCGCGGACCAGATCGAGAATGCCGCGGCCGACCTGAATGCCCAGGTCGATCCCTTCGCCAGCGCGACCTCGGATCTTCGCAGCCGATACGGCCCGCGGGTCGCCCAGGGCGACTTCGACGGCAATCCTGCGCGGCTGACACGGATGGATGCCCTGATCGCCTATCTGCAGCAGCTCGGCACCCAGGTCGACTTCCGCACCTACCAGGCTGAAGACCCGGAGAACCTGCGATGAGTGGCCTCGACTACGAAACCGTGGCGAAGTTCGCCCAGCAGGGCGGCACCCTCTATTTCGGCGCTGTCTTCATCGCCGGTGTCGTCTACGCGCTGTGGCCGAAAAACCGCGAGGCGTTCAAGCGCCTTTCCCATCTCCCGCTCGAAAACGACGAGGACGAGCATGTCTGAACCCGAGCGCGACGAACACTCCGGCATCGAGACGACCGGACACGAATGGGACGGTATCCGCGAGCTGGACAATCCGCTGCCACGCTGGTGGCTTTGGATCTTCTACGGCTGCATCATCTTCGCCGTTGTCTATTGGGTGCTGATGCCGGCCTGGCCGGGCTTGAACGGCTACACCCCGGGGGTTCTCAAACAGTCCGACCGGGCCGATGTCGCCGAACAGCTGGACGCGCTTCGGGTTCAGCGTGGCCGCGACGAGGCGATGCTGGCGACGGCATCCCTGCAGCAGATCGAGGCCGACCCGGCCCTGCAGGCGCATGCGTTGTCGGTCGGGCAATCCGTCTTCGGGGACAACTGTGCGACCTGTCACGGTGCCGGGGGCGGCGGGACACGCGGCTATCCCAATCTGCGCGATGACGTCTGGCTGTGGGGTGGAACGCTTGAGGAGATCGAGCACACCCTTCGGGTCGGCGTCCGGTCGGCCCATCCCCAGACCCGGACCTCGCAGATGCCGGCCTTCGGTAGAGATGGCATGCTCAGCCCCGCACAGGTTTCCGACATGACGGAATATGTCGTTCGACTTTCGGGCCGTCCCGCGGACGCGGCGGCAGTGGGAAGGGCGCAGCAGCTCTATGCCGACAACTGCGCGGCTTGCCATACGCCGACGGGCGTGGGGAATCGCCTGGTCGGTGCCCCCAACCTGACCGACAGCGAATGGCTGTACGGGTCCGACCGCGAGTCCATCCGGGGTCAGATCCAGAATGGCCGCAACGGCGTCATGCCGACGTGGGAGGGCCGGTTCTCGCCCGGGGTGATCAAGGCCCTGGCTGTCTATGTCCACGTCAACGCCGGGGGCGGCGAGGCGTCAGGAGCCGCTGCAGCCGCGCCATGACCATCATCATTGACCGGACCCGTGAGCGTTCGACGAGGACGGGTCCGGTGTCTGTCGCCGAAAAACAGCGCGAGAAAACCCGCCCCACGGGCCTCTACAAGGCCCGCGTGCCGATCTATCCCAAACTGGTCAACGGCCAGTGGCGCTGGATCAAATGGGCGCTGCTGATCGTCACGCTGGCGATCTACTACATAACGCCATGGATCCGCTGGGATCGGCCGGGAGCCCTTCCCGACCAGGCCGTGCTCGTCGATTTCGATGGTGGCCGGTTCTATTTCTTCATGATCCAGCTGTGGCCGCAGGAGGTGTATTTCATCACCGGCCTGCTGGTGCTCGCGGCCTTGTCACTGTTCCTTGTGACGGCCCTGTTCGGTCGGCTGTGGTGTGGATACGCCTGTCCCCAGACCGTGTGGACCGATCTCTACATCTATATCGAGCGCCTGTTCGAGGGTGACCGGAACGCGCGGATGCGGCTCGACGCGGCCCCGATGTCTTTCACCAAATTCTGGCGCAAGGCGGGTAAGCACGCGGTCTGGATCGGTACCGCCTTCGGCACCGGCGGTGCCTGGATCTTCTATTTTCACGATGCGCCGGACCTGATCCGTACCTTCTGGGTCGGAACCGCGCCCATGACGGCCTATGTCTCCTGCGCCGTCCTGACCTTCACCACCTATGTCTTCGCCGGACATATGCGCGAGCAGGTATGCACCTATATGTGCCCCTGGCCGCGCATCCAGGGGGCGATGCTGGACGACCAGTCCTTCCAGGTGACCTACCGCTACGACCGCGGAGAACCACGCGGGCCGCACAAGAAGGCGGAGACCTGGGAAGGGCGTGGCGACTGTATCGACTGCAACCAGTGCGTTGTGGTCTGTCCCATGGGCATCGATATTCGCGACGGGGCCCAGCTGGAATGCATCAACTGCGGCCTCTGCATCGACGCCTGCAATGAGGTCATGGAGAAGGTCGGCCGGCCGCGGGGGCTCATTGCCTATGACACGGATGCGGCAGTTGCGGCCCGTAGCTGCGGTCACAAGCCGGAGCACCGTCTGATCCGCCCCCGGACCCTCTATTACGGCGTTGCGCTGGCGATCGTCAGCGGCCTCATGATCTGGGGCTTCAGCACCCGCAAGACCCTCGAGGTTCACGCCCTGCGCGACCGGAATCCGGCTGCGATCCGGCTTCATGATGGGGCTGTCCGCAACGGCTATACGCTGAAGATCGCCAACCACGGCTTTGAACCGGCGACCGTGGAAGTCCGCTATGCCGGCGTTCCGGGCGCGACCCTCAGAAGTCCCGGTCGGCCGGTTTCCAACCCGCTGCGCCTTCAGGTCGACCCCAACCGGGTCACCTCCGTTCGGGTCTTCGTCACCACGCCCGCCGCCGAGGTTACCGAAGGCAGCCGGCCTGCAACCTTCGCAATCCGGTCGGGGGATGAGGTCCAGACGGTCCGGACCGCTTTCGACTTTGGAGACTCCCGCTGATGACCGCCCCCTCCACACCGCCGCGAGCCCCGTTCACCGTAAAGGGTTGGCATGTCGCCGCCGGGGTCGTGGCCTTTTTCGCCGTTGTCATTGGGGTCGACGGTGCTTTTCTGACCCTGGCCTATCGCACCCACCCGGGTCAGGTCGCGCCGAGGCCTTATGAGGCGGGCCTGATCTACAATGCCGAACTGGAGCGGCTTCGGGTCCAGGAAGCCATCGGCTGGCGCGCCGCCCTCGAGGCCCGGCCGGACGCCGTGATCGTCCTGCTCCGCGACCGGGACGGCCAACCCCTGCGTGGGCTGAAGGTCACCGCCACCCTGTTGCGGCCGGCCACTGAACAGGGCCGCAGCGTGTTGACCCTCACCGAGACAGCGCCGGGCCAGTACAGCGGTGCCCGCGCCGGCCTGTCCGGCGTCTGGGACGCCCGTGTCGATGCCACGGGCGGCGGTCAACCATTTGTGGCCGAGCGGAGGCTGACATGGCCGTGACCTTTGATGCGACCGGGCCTGACATGTCCGCCTTCCTGCGGCGGACCAAGGATGGTCAGACCCGACTTGATCTGCTGGTGACCGGGGCGCGCTGCGCCGGCTGCATCGCCAAGATCGAGCGCGAGATGGCGCGCCTTCCGGGCGTGGCCTCGGCACGTCTGAACCTGTCTACCGGGCGCCTGGCCCTGGCTCTTGAGGGCGCTGCCGCAGATCCGGGACGGATAATCTCCGCTCTCGAGCGGCTCGGCTATCCGGCGACCCCTTATGACCCCGGCGCTGCGCTTGTGCAGCGGGACCGTGAGGGGCGGCAGCTGATCCTTGCCCTGGCGGTCGCGGGCTTCGGCGCGATGAATGCCATGATGTTTTCGGTTCCGATCTGGGCCGGACTGTTCGGCCAGGAACTCGGCCCCGCCACCCGCTCGATGATGATGTGGATGTCGGCCGCCGTGGGCGCGCCCTGTGCCATCTTTGCAGGGATGACCTTCTTCAAGTCCGCCTGGCGGTCGTTGCGGGCGGGCCGGGCCAATATGGATGTGCCTATCTCGGTCGGGGTGATCCTGACCCTGGCGATCAGCTTTTCGGAGACGATCCTCAACGGGCGTGACGCCTATTTCGACGCGGCGGTTTCACTGCTGTTCCTGCTGCTGATCGGGCGCTGGCTGGATCATGTGCTGAGGGCGAAGGCGCGCAGCGCCGCAGGGGACCTGCTGGCGCTTCAGGCACCCGTGGCCCGTATCGTTGATGCAGCCGGCCGCGAACGGTCTATCCCCCTCGGCGATGTCCAGCCCGGAGATTTGCTGCGCGTTCGCCCGGGCGACCGGATTCCGGTCGACGCCACACTCGAGGACGGCGAGGCCCTGCTGGATAACAGCCTCCTGACCGGAGAAAGCGCACCGGAGCGGGTCCGGCCGGGACAGCTCTGCCGGGCGGGAGCCGTGAATACCTCAGGCCTGCTGACCCTGCGCGCCCGGGCACGCTCGGAGGATTCGACCCTGGCGGCCATTGCGCGCCTCGTTGACGCCGGTGCCCAGTCGCGCTCGCGCTACGTCCGGCTCGCCGACCGCGCGGCGGCGCTCTATGTGCCGGTGGTCCATGCGGCTGCCCTTGCCACCTTCGCCGGGGGCTGGGCCCTTGGTCTCGAACCGCGGGAAGCCCTCATCCGTGCCGTCGCGGTCCTGATCGTCACCTGTCCCTGTGCCCTCGGTTTGGCCGTTCCGGCGGTCCAGGTGGTGGCTTCGGCGCGGCTGTTCCGAGGCGGGGTTCTGGTCAAGTCAGGGGCCGCACTGGAACGGCTGGCGGAGATCGATCATGTGGTGTTCGACAAGACCGGCGTTCTGACCGAGGGGTGCCCGGCCCTGGTCGGTGCTTCATCGGCCATCATCGCCATGGCCGCTCCGTTGGCCCGGGCGTCCGGTCACCCGATGGCACGCGCTGTGGCCCGGGCGGCCGGAGAGGGCCCGCTGGCCACCGGGGTCACCGAGCATCCGGGCCTTGGGGTTGAAGGTCTGATCGACGGTCGCCGTGCACGCCTGGGTCGGGCAGCATTCGTGGGTGCCCCGACCCGCCGTTCCGGTGAGACGGAAATCTGGTTCGGCTTTGAGGGCGAGACAAAGGTTCGGCTTCACTTCACGGACGGTCTGCGACCGGACGCAGCCGACACGATCAAGGCGCTCAGGGCGCGTGGCCTGACGGTAGAGATCCTGTCGGGTGACCGGAACGGCGCAGTAAAGGGGGTGGCCCATGCGGTGGGTGTCGCCGACTGGCGCGCAGGCCTGCTGCCGGAGGAGAAGTCGGACGCGATTGACCGCCTCACCACAGGGGGTCGCAAGGTTCTGATGGTCGGGGACGGTTTGAACGATGCCGCCGCACTGGCGCGTGCCCATGCCGCCGTCGCGCCCGGAACGGCGCTGGCGGCCAGTCAGAATGCGGCAGACCTTGTCTTGACCGGCGACGCCCTGATGGCCGTTGTCGAGGCGATAGACGTGGCGCGTTCGGCCCGTCGCCGGGCGCTGGAAAACTTCGGCTTTGCGGCCCTCTACAACCTCGTGGCGGCCCCTGCCGCTATGATCGGTCTGGTGAACCCGTTCGTGGCCGCGCTCGCGATGTCAGGCTCTTCCCTGGTCGTGACGATCAATGCCCTGCGGGTGAGGGGCGGGCGATGAACATACTGCTTCTTCTCGGACCCTTCTCGGTGTTCCTGGGCCTGATGGCTGTCGGTGCCTTTGTCTGGACCCTGCGCGCCAGCCAGTATGACGACATTCAGGGAGCGGCAGAGCGCATCCTGATCGACGACGACGATCAACCGGGGCCGCCGGACACCGGGCGCGCGCGAGGCGAATAGTCGAAGGCCGGTCAGACCGGGGCGAGAAAACCTGTACCAGCAGGCTTGCCGACCCCGCGCCCCGTCTCATTGGAAACGGGCTTCGCCGGCGAGCCAGGTGGAATGTACCCGGATCGACCGGAGGGTGTCCGGCGGGGCGGTCGTCGGGTCGCGCTCCAGCACCACCAGGTCGGCGGCCTTGCCGACCTCAAGGCTGCCGCAGGTGTCGTCGAGATGGCACTGCCAGGCGGCATCGATCGTGACCGCCCGGAGGGCCTGGATCGGCGAGATGCACTCATCCGGGTTCAGGATGCCGCCGCCCTCGTTCATGTCACGCAGAACGGCATTCTCGACGCAGCGCAGCGGGTCGATCGGGGTCACATTGTAGTCGGAGTGCAGCGAGATCCGCAGGCCGCCGGTAAGGGCGGAGCGGCAGGGGTCCAGCCTGTCAGCACGTTCCGGCCCGAGCAGTCGATCGCGGAAGGCCCGGCCCCAGTAGTGGACATGACCGATCAGGAACGACGGCGAGATACCGAGCGCCTTCATCCGGGCGATCTGGTCGTCGTGAAGAATGCTGCAGTGCTCAATCCGGTGCCGGAGCGCGTGGCCACCCTCGCCGTTGGTGCCCCGCTCATAGGCGTCGAGCACCACATCGATGGCGGCATCGCCATTGGCGTGGATTCCGATGGGCCAGCCGTCGTTGTGCAGCGTGCGGACCAGACTCTCGATCTCTTCGGGCGAATAGTTGAGCGTGCCGCGGTTGGTCGAGTTCAGATAGGGCGCTCGCTGATAACCGGTCAGACCCTGGTTGGAACCGTCCGACCAGGCCTTGATCCCGCTGAATGAAAAATTGGGTGAGTGAAGGCCCGGCCGCAGCCCCATCTCCTTCCATTTTTCATAGTGGGTCGAGACCAGCAGCCCGGCATAACGGACGGGGGCGTCGCCCTGCAGCGCCGCCTCGATGAGGCCGATGTCAGCCTCGGCGAACAGGCCGCCGATGCCGCAGTCATGCAGGGCCGTACAGCCCTTGGCTGCAGCATCATCCAGATCGGCCCGCAGAAACCCGACCAGCTCGGCCTCGCCCGGCGATGACATCACGCGAATGAAGGGCTGGAAGGCCGGAGGTTCTTCCAGCCGGCCGGTCAGTTCGCCATCCGCGCCGCGGACAAACCGGCCCTGGGGCGGGTCCGGCGTATCCTTCGTCAGCCCGGCCAGGTCGATGGCCCGGCTGTTGGCATAGGCATTGTGTCCGTTGGACTCGAGAATGAAGACCGGCGTTTCCGGAGACAGCTGATCGAGATCGGCCCGGGTCAGCTCGCGTCCCGGCATGATCGAGGGGTCAAGCATCTTGCCCTGGATCCAGGCTCCGGGGCCGGCCCGGGCGGCCGCGTCGCGGATCTTCTGGCGGGCTTCGTCCATGGTGGCCGTCGTGAAGGGGCCGATGTCCAGCCAGGGGCGCAGGCCGGCAAAATTCGAATGCATGTGGGGGTCAACGAAGCCCGGCAGGACCGTGTAGTCGCCGAAATCGATCGTCCGGGTGCGCGGTCCCTTCAGGTCCATGATGTCGTCGCGGCGGCCTCTCGCGACAATCCGGCCATCCCGGACGGCGATCGCCTGCACAACGGTATTGCGCGCGTCCATGGTGTGGATGCGCCGGGCGAGGAAGATCGTGTCGGCGTGACCGTGATCTGCGGCCTGCGCCAGCGCCGCTCCCGGCGCAGCCACTGCGGCGGCGAAAAAGCCTCCGCCAATGCCGCGCAGAACGTCACGACGGCCGTGAAGGCTCCGCATGACATGCATGAAGCGTTCATCGCAGGCATTACACATCGACAATCTCTTTCAAATCAAACCACTGCAGTCAGAGGATCAAAACAATGCCGGATCCCAGAACTGATGTCCGGTCATTGCATCAATGAGGCGCTCTCAACCATTCAACTATAAGTCGACCTCAATACTAAGGGTGATAGCTGACAAATTTGACTGCTCATGAAAACTCATAAAGTCTCCACATCAAGCATTTTGATCCCAAGCCGCCAATGAGCACAACAGGAGTGACTTATAGTGTCTATCAAAAATTTCTATTATGGCCTTTCGGCTGCTGCGGCAGTCTCGACCTTTGCGCTCTCGATCAGTTTTGCGACCCTGTCGTCGGCGGCTGAGGCTCCGGCGGAGCAGCAGTCCCGTCCGCCGATCAACAGCGGTGCGAGCGGTGGTGCCAACCCCGGCGGTGGCAGCGGCTACAACCCGGGTGGCGGCGGAGGCGGCCAGAACTCCGGTGGTGGCGGCTACAATCCGGGCGGCGGCGGAAGCGGGCAGAACTCCGGTGGCGGCGGCTACAATCCGGGCAGCGGCGGCAGCGGCGGCAGCGGCGGCTATAACCCCGGCAACAACAGTGGCGGTGGTTACAACCCCGGCAACAATGGCGGCGGCGGCTACAATCCGGGCTATGGCGGTGGCAACCGCGGTGCGTTTGTCATCGCCTATCGAGACCATAACTATCGCGGTCGTTCGATCCGCTTCGATGGTGAAGTCGTGAACCTGGACCATACCGGTTTCAATGACGAGATCAGCTCGATGCAGTTCCGCGGCCAGTGGCAGGCCTGTACCGACGCGTATTTCCGCGGACGGTGCATGGTATTCCGGAACAATATCCGTGACCTTCGGGACTCCGGAATGAATGATCGTATTTCGTCCCTGAGGCCCATCGGCTAGGGCGCGCGGCGGTGGGCATGCTGTCCTGCGGCAGCCGGCCCACCCCGGCCAGACCGAGGGCTCGAGCCCGACCTTGTGAGCTTCCGGACCCGATGCCGAACGAGCGGGTCCGGCAGGGCCCCTGTCTGCTGATCACACCCTGATGGGGTCATGCGCGGGTCTGTCCTGCGCCGCCCGCCTTTATCCCTGCCGGGGCTTAAGCAGTGGCGTGACGATCGGCATGGTGAGCATGGTCGATCCGACGGCCATCAGCAGCAGGGCGGTGAAGGCGTCATTGCTGATGATCTGCCGGTCCAGAAGGATGTTGGCGAAGATGATCATGATCAGCGCCTTGGTCTGGAGCAGCCAGCCGATTACCCGGGCCTCACCTTTCGGCCATTTCAGGATGCGGCCGGCCAGATGAACCCCGGTCAGCTTGCCGGCGATGGATGCGAAAAGCAGCAGGCCGGCGGCGAGGAAGACCGCCACCCCGCCGACGTCCCATTGCGTTTTCAGGCCTGTGCTCAGGAAAAACACTGGCATGAGCGCCAGGAGGATGTGGTTGCGAAACAGGTCCATCTTCGTCCGGTCGAACCAGGACTTGTCCAGCACGGCTCCGGCCAGGAAGGCACCGACCATGAAATGCAGGCCTGACCAGTCGCCGGCAAGGCCGCAGGCTGCCAGCCAGATCAGGCTGACATACCAACGGTCGGGCTCCGGCAGACGCTTCATCAAGGCCCGGATCGCCATGGTCGCAACGACAAAGCCGACGACAAATGCCGCCTGGCGGCCGATGCGCTCCCAATCCAGCAGGATGAGCGCCAGGACGCCCCAGATGGCGATGTCGTCGAGGCTGGCGTAGCGAAGAATGCGCTGACCCAAGGGCTGACGGAGAATCTCCAGCTTTTCCATGAACAACATCAGGATCGGAAGGGCTGTCACCGCACAGGCCATGCCGATGCCGAGGACGACCTGCCAATTCTCGGCGCCTGACCCGGCCCAACCAGGAAACTGCACCAGACCGATAGCCGCCACGGTACCGAACACGAGCGGCGTCGCCAGGGCCAGGCCGGCCGTCACGCCGGTCTCGACCCGATTGGTCCAGAGCTCGCTGGTATCCAGTTCGAGGCCGGCGACGAAGACGAAAATCATGACTCCCCACCATGCGACACCATTCAAGGCCATGATGACCTGCGGGTTGAAGACGGCCGCGTGCGCGTCCGGGAGCACGGCTCCCAGAATGCCGGGGCCCAGCACTATGCCGCCGATGATCTGCACCACCGCCAGGGGTGCGTAGGCCTCCGTTCGCAGGCCGCGCCAGACAAGGTAGGGCACGCTGAATATGATCAGCATGGCCGCCAGATACAGTTCGATCGTGTTCATGGCGTGGTTCATGGCACCCTCCGACGGATTGCCCGGTCTGGTTCAATCAATGACGCGCGTTCCTGTCGTCCGGCGAGAAGGCCGGCGTCAGCGGCCGGACTGACCATAGCGACGCTCGACCGGAGCATAGCGGTCCCAGACGGCCCGATCCGCCAGAGAGCGCAGGAGTTTGATATACTCTGCATGGGTCCAGGCCAGCGGCGTCGCTGAGTCCGTGCCCTCGCCCGGGCGGTACTGGTTACGCGTCGGATTGCCGACACCGTCCCAGACCTGCTCAGGCAAAAGGAGGCCTTCGTTGGCGAAGGACTCCATTCCACCGACATAGGTCGTGCGAATGGCCTCAAATGCCGCGTCGTTCGCGCCCTCGGAAACGGCGCGTGCGATTTCATAATGGCCTCGTTCGCCGGTGAAGATCGGCCAGACCCGTCCGCGTTGACCGGGCGTCATGCCGCCGACGCCATAGTTGCCGCCCGTGTCGATATTCTCGCCGTAACCATCGTTGCCGTAGCGACGCCAGCCCGGCGCACCGTTCAGATCATAGCGCACGCGCAGGCGGGCTTCCCGGGTCTGGTCATCATACTCGGGCAGGCTGGCTGTGATCGAAGGGGCATCGGCAGCCCTGACACCGTAGCGGACCAGCTCAAGGAAACCGCCGTCGATGATGCGGTCCTCCGGCAGGCCGGGCTGGCCGTTGTTCTCGCCCAGCAGGCCTTGATCGTTGGGGTCTTCGTTGCGGCTGAGGCGCAGGAAGTAGCGGCCGTCGCCGAGGCTTCCTGCGGTCGTGAACATCCGGGATTCCAGCTTTGACGCATAGTCGTCGGCGGCGGCCTGGTAGCGGGCGGCGGAGGCGGGGTCGCCGGAGGACCGCGCGATATCGGCGGCGACGGTCAGGCCGGTGATGACGGCCGCGGTGGTAGAGGGCGAATGACCTTCCTGCTCCTCCCAGCGTTCCTGCTGGGTCCAGGGCGGGGTGATCTGGCGGTCGTTCCAGAGGATGCCGGCCTTGCCGCCATCGACGAGAAAGTCAGCGGCGGGTTTGATCATGCGGAAATACATGGCGGTCAGCTCGGCGTCGCTGATGCGGCCGGCCTTCCAGAGCTTCCATCCCAGCATGATGGGCATGGCGGTCTGGTCCAGCTGGACCCCGACCCACTCAATCTGCCCGTCGACATGGGTTTTCTGCAGGAACCAGCCGGTCGCGCCGGTGTTGCCCGGTGTGTCGGCGCGGACCTGGACCTGGGGCAGGTAGCGGAAGGCGGCGACCGGCGTCTCGACGTCACCGAGGGCCATCAAGGCCATGGCGACCTGATAGAAGTCGCGCGGCCAGACGGCCTTGTAGCCGGTCGATGAGGCTGTGGCGTCGACGGTCTCGCCCCATGGATTGGACAGGGAGGCGATCAGGGCACCGGCAAAGGTCCGGTCTTCCTGAACTTTCAGCATCAGGGCGGAGGCCCAGGCCAGCTTGCCACCGTCGGTGGACTGTTCGGCGATCCGGGGCAGGTCCGTAAGCGAGGCCAGATAGTCTTCCCAACCGACGTGGTCACCCTCACCATTGAAACGGGAAAGGACTTCGTCGAGCCCGGTCGTGAAGCTCTCCGTGGCCGAGCGACGGGCCTCCTGACGGGACCGGCCGAAGCCGATGACAAAGTCCTGTTGTCGGGTCTCACCCGCCCGCAGCCGCTCGAGGCCGGCGGTCAGCATGATGTTGCCGTTCGTGTCGCCGGTGGAGCGGTAGACGTGGTCCAGCCGACCGTCTGCGAGGTCAGTCAGGCCGTCCGAGGTTCCCACATAGCCGACACTGGCGGTGACGAAGGGACGATCGGCCTGAAGCACAAGGTGGGTGTCCCCCTCGTAAGCATAGAGTGCACCCGGTTCCTGCTGCTCCACACCGTCAATGATCGGGCGCCCCGAGGCAACGGCATCTCCGGAGTCACCGACCCCCGTATTGGCCATATGCGGCTCAAGCAGCAGATAGGGTTGGATGTCGCCCCGAAGGCCGCGGATCGCCGTGCGCACGACCAGGGACTGACGATCGGGGTCGGTGTAGATGCGCTTTTCGATCTCGAAGCGGCCGCCGCGGTCCGTGGTCACCACCCGATAGGCCGGCGAAAGTGGCCGGCCGCGCGCGTCCGTGTTCAGATATTCAATGCGGCTGGTCGTGTCGCGGCCTTCGATGAAGACCTGACCGTCGACCACAACGGCGAACCGCATCTGTTTGATCTGGGCCTCATGGATCAGGCCGTACATGGTCTCGGTCAGGACACCGTCCGCGAGCGAGAACCAGACCCGGGAGACGTCGCCGGTGCGGCCACCGTCACGGTACTGCCCGTCGACATAGGCTTCGTAGGACGCACCTGCGCCGGACTTGGCCGCGCTGGACCAGACGGGCTGGTCCCCGGGTGCGCCCGGCGCGATCGCAGCGACCTGCGGGGCGGGGACGATTACGGGCGTAGCCGCCTCGCGGCCGGGAATCAGGCCTTGCAGGGTCGAACATCCCGCACTCAGCAACAGGGCGGCACCGAGGGCGAGGCGGGAGACTGTGCGCATGGTGGGGCTCGTCATTCGGGAGGCAGGAGAAAGGTCAGCGGGGTATCGAGGCGTTGATTCCAGGAGGCCTCATTATGCTCGGCGCCGGGGAAGACCAGGCTTCGAAAACGGTCCGGTTCCCATCCCTCGCCCGAGACGACCGTGTCGATACGGCTCTGAAAAAAGGCATAGAACTGGTCCAGCGTTTCGTCCCCGCGATCAAAATAGAGCCGGTGCGTCGCGGGATCGGGCAGGCCCCGGGCGATGACATCGCTCCATGTCTGGACGATGGTTTCGCGCCAACGCTCCAGCCGGTTGTCATCGAGGCGTTCGATCCGAAGCGGCCAGTGGGTCGACAGGCAGCCGGCGCTGCCGAAGACCTCCGGATGTTTCATCAGGGCATACAGGGAGATCAGTCCACCCATGCTGGAACCCATGATGACGGTATCGTCGCGTCCCGGGCGGGTGCGGTAGGTGCGGTCCACGAAGGGCTTCAACTCCTCCACGAGAAACCGGAGATAGCCGTCTGACAGGGGTTCCCCGCCGTAGAGGTTCAAAAGATCCGACCGGATGTCCCCCGGCAGGGCGCGGATCATGTCGGCGGGCACGTATTCGCGCAGGCGCAGCGGGGTGTTGTGAACGCCGACGACGATCGGCATCCGGATCTGGCCCCCGGCGCCCAGCCGGCTGACATGTTCATCCACACCCCATTCGACCCCAAAGCCGGCCCGCGCATTGTCGAACAGGTTCTGGCCGTCGTGCATGTAGAGGACCGGCCATCCCTCTCCATTGGCCTCATAACCGGGCGGAAGCCAGACGGTGACGTCGCGCGGACCCACATGGGCCGAGGTCATCTGCGGGTGTTCGACAAGTCGGCCGGCGGCCGGAACCTCGGCCCTCGCCGACAGGGGGCCGCCGAGGATCGGCAGGGCGGCCAGAGCCTTCAGGGCATGACGCCGGTCGATGTTCACGGCATCACCTTCGGTTCCGTCACCCGCAGGCTGCAGGCGGCCGCGATGAAGAAGCTGACCCCGCCCACCACCAACGCCCAGATGGCTTGCGACTGGAACAGGGCGTTGAGCATGAGCCCCAACACGGTTGCGGCGACCAACTGGGGCACCACGATGAAGATGTTGAAGACGCCCATATAGACGCCCATCTTGCGCCCCGGTACGGCGCTGGACAGGATCGCGTAGGGCATCGAAACGATCGAGGCCCAGGCGATGCCGACCCCCACCATCGGCAGCCATAGCATCTGCGGATCGCGGATCAGGAAAATGCCGAGCAATCCCAGACCGCCCATCGAAAGCGCCACGGCATGGGCCCCGCGCCTGCCAATCCGGCGCGCCAGCACCGGCAAGGCGAAGGCAACCAAGGCCGCGACGCCGTTGTAGATCCCGAAGAGGACACCGACCCAGTCCGCCCCCTCATTGTAGGCCGCCGAGGTCGGGTCGCTGGAGTTGTAGTGGACGGCTGTCACCGCAGCGGTGGTGTAGATCCACATGGCAAACAGGGCGAACCAGCTGAAGAACTGCACCACCGCCAGCCTGCGCATGGTCTCGGGCATGCCGAACATGTCGTCGAGAATCTCGGTCAGGCCATTAGAGCGGGCGGCACGACGCAGACCCGCGACCAGCAGCTGGAGAGCACCGAAGGCTGCAACGAAGCCGGCCAGGATGTACAGTTCCTTTCCGACCGCCTTGCGCCAGTCCTCGAGATCGGCCGGCAAGGCGATGGCTTGCTCGCGCACAAGCCAGACGGCCAGACAGGCCAGTGTCCCCAAAGTGAGCCACACCAGCCCGCCGGTGAGATAGCGGGCGGCCGGACGCAGGGCCTCGGTCGTGACCGGCGAGGGGCGAGCCCCTTCGAAGGCATCGATCTGCTCGGGGCTGTATTCCTTGGTGGAGAACACCGTCCAGAGCACGGCGACCAGCATGGCCGCCGCGCCGACATAAAAGCTGATCCGCACGGTGTCGGGCACGATGCCCTCCGGCGCGGTCGAGGCGACATTCAGGACGTTGGACAACAGCCACGGAAGGCAGGAGGCGAACACCGCGCCGGTGCCGATGAAGAAGCTCTGCATCGCATAACCGGTGGCGCGCTGTTCCTCGGGCAGATTGTCGCCGACGAAGGCGCGAAAAGGCTCCATGGTGACGTTGATCGCCGCGTCCATGATCCAGAGGGCCGCCGCCGCCATCCAGAGAACGGGGGCGTTGGGCATGAAGATCAGGGCGATGGTCGTTGCGATCGCGCCGAACAGGAAGTAGGGCCGCCGCCGGCCCAGCGGCCCCCAGGTCTTGTCGCTGAAATAGCCGATGATCGGCTGGACGATCAGGCCGGTCAGGGGCGCGGCGATCCACAGGATGGCCAGGCTGTCGACCTCGGCGCCCAGGGTCTGGAAGATGCGGCTGGTGTTGGCGTTCTGAAGGCCGAAGCCGATCTGGATGCCGAAGAAGCCGACGCACATGTTCCAGATGGCAAGCTGACTCAGGCGCGGGCGGGTGCGGCCGACGAGGGTGGCGTCCGGTGCGTTGGTGGTCATGTGCGGCGTCCTCTGCCGATCGGTACGAAGCGGATGGCCTGACCGCCACCGGGGGCCAACTGAAGGCTCAGGGTGTCACTGGCTGTGACCTCGCGGTTTTCGATGACGATCGCCTCGCGATTGGTCTGCCAATGGGCGTCCGGCGCGTCACGATAGATTTCAGCTCGGTAGCGGTGGCCCGGGTCGAGGAACGACAGGGCGGCGTCCAGCACCCGTGGATGCTCGTCGGTGACGGCACCGAGGAACCATTCGTCGGAGTTCCGGTCCTTGCGAACGGTGGTGACGTAGTCGCCGATCTCGCCGTTGAGAATCCGGGTCTCTGCCCAGTCGACGGCGACGTCCTTGATGAACTGGAACGGGCCCGGATTGGCCTCGTAGTTCTCCAGCAGATCCGCCGCCATCTGGATCGGGCTGTATATGGTCACATACAGGGCCAGCTGTTTGGCCCAGGTGGTGGCGATGCCGTCCGGGCTGCGCGTCTTCATGCCGAATATACCGGGCGTATAGTCCATCGGCCCGGCCAGCAGGCGGGTGAAGACGAGATTGGCCTCATGCTCGGGCGGGTTGCCCGGCTGGCCCCAGGCGCTGAACTCCATGCCGCGCGCGCCCTCGCGCGAGATCATGTTCGGCCAGGTTCTGCGCAGGCCCGTATCCTTGAAGGGTTCGTGGGCATTGACGGCGACCTGATATCGGGCAGCCGTCTCGACCACGCGGAGCTGGTGCTGGGCCATCGGCTGGCTCTCGTGCCAGGCCAGGCGTGGTTGTCCGTCCGGGCCGCGCACCCGCGCTCCGGCCGCGTCCGCGACATAGCCGGTCTTGACCGAGTGCCAGCCGAACCGCTGCATCTGGGCAAAGGCGGCATCCAGCTGTTGCTCGTAGTGGAAGGCGTTGCCGCCGGTTTCATGGTGGCCGATGATTTCTACGCCCTTCTGGCGAGCGTAGGCCGCGACGCGTTCGAGATCGAAATCGGGATAGGGTCGGGTGAAGCTGTAGTCCCAGCCGGTGCCGAACCAGTCGCCGTCCCAGCCCACGTTCCAGCCCTCGATCAGCACGCCGCCGAAGCCATGCTCAGCCGCGAAATCGATGTGTTTGATGGCGTTTTCGGTCGTCGCGCCGTGCTTCGGCCCCGAGCTCCAGGACTTCAGGTCCAGGTGCATCTCCCACCAGATGCCGACATATTTCATCGGCTTGAACCAGCTGACGTCGCCGAGCGTATTGGCCTCGTTCAGGTTCAGGATCAGGCTGGACTCGACCAGGTCCCCGGCGCGGTCGGCGATCTGCAGCGTACGCCACGGCGTGGTGAACGGGGCGGTCAGCTCGACGGCCGCATTGGTCAGGCCGGGGGTCAGGAAGGCCTTGAACCGCCCGCCCTCGACCCGCCGCAGGTTCATGCCGGAATAGTCGGTCAGCGCCGCCTCGTGGATCGAGACATGCAGACCGTCATCGGTACGCACCGTCAGAGGGGTCTGGGCCACACCGACCGAGTCGATCCGGGTGCGGTTGTAGAGATATTCCTCGCGGTTCCATTCGAAGGCCGGGATCCACCAGGCGGTGCCGGAATCGATGATGGCGAACTCGGTCAGTTCATCGCCGATGCTGACGGTCTTGAGATTGGGCTGGTCCGGGATTTCGTATCGGAAGCCGAGGCCGTCGTCGTAGAGACGGAATACGACCGCCATCCGCCGCTGGAGGCCATTCCGTTCCGTGAAGTGGACCCGGAGCTGGGTGTAGTGGTTTCGGATGAAGCGGCGCTCGCCCCAGGGCTGCTCCCAGTTATCGTCATGCAAGGTGGGGGCGTCGGCGGTGATGACGAAATTGCGCTCCAGCTTGGCCGCGTCGGTCAGCAGGAAGCCGAGCCGGGACGGGGCGATCACGGGCCGCCCCAGACGGCTGACGCTGTATTCCGGGCGCCCCTCGCCGTTGACCGTCACCGATACCGAAAGAATGTTTCCGGGTGAGGCCGCGGTGAACACTTCTCCGGCGGGCTGCGCCTTTGCTACGGCGGGCATGCCGGCAAGCATGGCTGAGGCTGAGATGAGCCTGCGGCGACTTAACATCGAGGAGCGCTCCCGGGCATTGCACTTGCCAAGCGCGACCGGAGGGGCGCAGAACAAGCAAGATTTGCAGCAAAATTTGCAGACAGAGTACCGACCGGAGCCCACGCTTGAGCCGACGCAACACCCGTCTTGAAGATCTGGCCCGGCTGGCGGGCGTGTCGATATCGACCGCATCGCGGGCGTTGAACGACAGCCCGGCGGTCAACGCCCGCACGAAGCAGCTGATCTGGAAACTGGCGCGGGAGCATGACTATCCGTTTCGTCGGTACATGCCGGCCGGACCGATCGGTGCCGACGGCGTAATCGCGCTGGTAACGCCCCGGCCCCAGGGCCGCGAGGGTCGGTTGAGCGACCCATTCTTTCTTGAACTCCTGGCCGGCGTCGGCGAAGCGGCGCGTGAGCGCGGCTGCGACGTGATCATGAGCCATTTCTCGCCAACAAGTTACGACGACCTGTCGGCGGCCTTGAATACCAGCCGGGCCGACGGCGTGATCTTCCTCGGACAGAGCACCCTGCATCAGAGCCTGAACCGGCTGGCCGAGACAGAGGGCCGGTTCGTGGTGTGGGGTGCCCAGATGCAGGACCAGGCCTATTGCTCGGTCGGGTCTGACAATCTGGCCGGGGGGCGTCGCGCGACGCTGCATCTGGCCCGGCTGGGGCGCAAACGCATCGTGTTTCTTGGCGATCTCGACCCGCCGGAGGCCATGCAGCGACATCGCGGCTACCTCGAAGCGCTGGCAAAGTCCGGGATCGATGTCGATCCGGACCTCATCATGGAAGCCCATTTCGAGGTCGAGTCGGCCGAGGCCTCTGTCGATGGCCTCATTCGGCGGGGTCTGAAGTTCGACGGCATTGTCTGCGCCTCGGACCAGATCGCGCTCGGCGCAGTTCGTGCCCTGTTGCACGCCAACCTGCGCGTGCCCGAGGATGTCTCGGTCATCGGGTTCGATAATGTGCCGTTCAGCCGGTACAGCCGCCCGGCTCTGTCCACGATCGCCCAGGATACGATGAAGGCGGGCCGGCTTCTGGTGTCCAAACTGCTCGACAATTCCGGGGACGCGGTCGGTCGCTCGGAACGCATTCCCACCGACCTGATCGTGCGTGAGAGCTGCGGCGGCTGAGTTCATCCGGGCGTGCCCGCGAGCACCAGCCCCGCCATCGGTGGCAGGACTCCGGGCTGCGCAGCCTCGAGATTGACCGCCTCGATGATCCGAAGCCCGGGCGGTATCGTCCACGATACCGGGCCGTGGCCAAGGTTGAACACGCAAAGCAGACGCTCGCCACGAAACAGTCGTTCGAAGCACAGCAGGTCCCGGTCGGCCTCCAGAAGGTTCATCTCGCCCAGCAGGAGGGAGCTGTGTGCCTTGCGAAAGGCAACCAGGCGTCGCGTCGTGTGAAGCATGGAGGACAGATTGCCCTCCTGCCGGTCCACGGACAGTGGGATATGGACCGGATCGATCGGCAACCAGGGCTCGACGGTCGAAAAGCCGGCCTGGGGTTGCTCTGCCTTCCAGGGCAGGGGCGTCCGGGCACCATCCCGGCCGAGGGTCCGGGGCCAGTTGGCGATGGCCTCTGGATCGACCAGCCGCTCGAAGGGGACATTGGCCTGGGGCAGGGCGAGTTCCTCGCCCTGATAGATGAAGACATTCCCCCGCATGGTCATCAGCAGGAGCATCGCCATCTCGGCGAAGGCCTTGAGGTCGCGGCCCTCAGCCCAACGGGAGATGGCGCGCGGTGCGTCGTGGTTCGAGAAGGTCCAGGAAGGCCACCCCTGGCCGGCGCGGCCCTGCCAGGTCTCGGCGCCTTCGCGCACCAGCGCGGGGGCAAGCCGGGGGGCGTAGAGGTAGAGGAACCCGTAGGCGCTGTTCAGGTGACGCTCGCCCTCGGTAAAGGTCTGCATCTCCTGGTCGGCATGGTCGCCGCCGACTTCGGCCACGCTGAACCGACCCCCCCGGCTGTCGGTCAGGGCCCGGATTCTTACCAGGAAGTCGACGATCCCCGGATGGGACTGGTTGTAGAGCTTGTCCTGGAAATCGAATGGTCGGGTGCGCTGGCCACCGGGCGGTGCCGGCGGATTGTCCCGCAACTGCGGGTCGTGCATGGCGAAATTGATGGCGTCAAAGCGGAAGCCGTCAACGCCACGGTCCAGCCAGAAGCGGGCGACCTCAAGCAGGGCGTCCTGGACTGCCGGATTGTGCAGGTTGAGTTGCGGCTGCTCCGGCAGGAAGTTGTGCATGTAATACTGGCCGCGTCGGGCGTCCCAGGTCCAGGCCGGACCGGAGAAGACGGACTGCCAGTTGTTGGGCGGCGATCCGTCGGGACGCGGGTCAGACCAGACATACCAGTCCGATCTGGGCCCGCTGCGGGCCTTGCGGCTGTCGTGGAACCACGGATGCTGGTCCGATGTGTGCGCAAAAACCAGATCGGTGATGATCTTGAGGCCGAGGGCATGGGCGCGCGCGATCAGGCGATCGAAATCGGCCAGGGTTCCGAATACGGGATCGACGTCGCAATAGTCTGCCACGTCATAGCCGAAATCCTTCATGGGCGAGGTGAAGAAGGGGCTGAGCCAGATGGCGTCGACGCCGAGCGAGGCGATATGATCGAGGTGCCGGGTGATGCCGGGCAGATCCCCGATGCCGTCGCCGTTGGTATCGGCGAAACTGCGAGGATAGACCTGATAGATCACAGCCCCGCGCCACCAGTCGGCAGCGCTGGCAAGGGACGGTTGTCGTTCGAGAATATGGGCGGTCACGCTGGGCTTTCGGAGACGCAAACGAGATAGCCCAGAGCGGGCAGGGAGAGGGAGACGACGCCCGGAGCGGTGCTGCGGGACGGGCAGGCACCGATCAGCGATTGCCACGCCGCAGAATCGGCCTCGACCGAGACATTGACCTCGCGGGCTTCGGTCGCCGTGTTGAACACCACCAACGTCTCTCCCCGGGAATCGAGGCGGGAGAGTGCCAGAACGCCCGGGGTCTGGTCGGCCGAACGGACCACCACACGACCTCGCCGGAGTCGCGCGTCCGCCGCGCGCGCCGCGGTCATGACGGCGATGCGCCGGTACAGGTCAGCCCCGGGATCGAAGGGCCCTGAAGCCGTGCCTATGCGGCGGTCGTCGGCGTAGGATGGGGTCTGCGTCTCGAACATGTCCTGCCGTGACCGCCGATCATCCCCGTCGCCGGTAAAGCCCTGCTCATCACCGTAATAGATCACGGGCACGCCCCGTCCGAGCACAATCAGGGCATGGGCGAGCGCGGCTCGATCCAGCAACTCGGCATCGGCAATGGCCGGCCTCTCCCTGAGGATCAGGTGTCCGATACGGCCCATGTCATGGTTGCCGGCGAAGGTCGGCAGCCGCAGGGCGGCCGCGGCACCACCCGCATAGACCGGATCGGCGTTGAGGACCCGGGCAATGCGGTCGGGACCTGCGGTTCCCGCAACTGTCTCCTGGACCGCGCGCTGCCAGGCGAAATCCAGAACGCTCGGCAGGGTATCGACCTGGGTGTGGCGGGCCAGTTCGCCGGGCTCGAAACCGTAGACCTCTCCGAAAATGTGGAAGTTCGGGATCCCGGCTGCCCGCGCGCGTTCCAGGATGGCCGGGACAAACGCTTGCCAGAACTCGGGATTGACGTGTTTGGCCGTGTCGATCCGGAACCCGTCGATCCCGTAGGTCTCGATCCAGGACGCGTAAAGTTCGATGAAGCCCGCGATGACGCGGGGATGCTCGGTCATCACATCGTCAAGTCCGGCGAAATCGCCGTCCAGCGCACTTTCGCCGTACCAGGCACTGTTGCCGCGGTTGTGGTACAGGCCGACCTCATTGAGCCAGGCCGGTGCCTTGATGTCCGTCTCACCCGCCGGGACATAGGGGCTGTAGGCATAGTCGGGCCGCGTCAGCCGCGCGAAATCCTCAACCGATCCGTCCCCGACAAAACCGGCGTTGATGGCCTCGCCCGAAACGCCACCCCTGCGCTGGACGGGATAGTCACGGGCCCAGCGATATGCGCAGTCATTGGCCGGGCATTCCCGATACCGGATAACGTCGGCGGTGTGATTGATCACGATGTCCAGATAGACTTTCATGCCGCGGGCGTGTGCGGCGTCGACGAGGGCGCGGAACTCTGATTCCGTGCCGAAATGCCGGTCCACGCGGGTGAAGTCGGTGATCCAGTAACCGTGATAGGCTGCGCTTTCCTGGCCGGGCGGTCCCTGCACAGGCTTGTTCTGAAAGATGGGCGCAAGCCAGAGGGCGGTCGCCCCCAGGCCGCGGATATAGTCGAGCCGATCGGTCAGGCCTGCGAGATCGCCGCCGTGGAAAAAACCGGGATCGGTCGGATCGTAGCCGGTGACCAGACGGTCGCCCGACAACCCGCCCCGGTCGTTTGAAGGGTTCCCGTTGGCGAATCGGTCAGGCAGCAGAAAATAGATGACCTCATCCTCGGCGGGCCGCTCGCGCAGCGCGCGCAGGGTGTCGGGGCCGCTTTGGGCGGATGAGGTACCGACGAGTCCCGCCCATGCCAGCGCGACGAGGGTGGCAAGCACGCCGGCACGTGTTCCTTTCCGGTCGCGGAGGGATTTGCTCATCGTTTGGCGTTCCTCGAGCGCCGGGAGCCCTTTTGACCCGCAGCCAAGTTTGCAAGATTTTGCAGCGGAGTTGCTGGCTGTCAATCCGAATGATGTCCGGGTCGAAAATGCGGCAGCGCAAGGAAGGATGGCCTTGTGCACTGCAACAGGGCCGGTCGCCGCCGTCACATTTTGGCCACGTAGCCGCAAGAGGCGGCGGATAGCCGCTTGCAAGGTTTCCGAAACTTTGCATTACTTTGCGGTGAAACCGGACGCTTCGCGAGAAAAGCGGCGGCCCAAGGGAGAATGATGATGAACTACCAGATCACCCGGCGCGCGCGCCTCCTCGCCGGCGCCGCCTTCGGCGCAATCGGCATCCTGACGGTCGCGGGCGCTGCCGTCGCCCAGGAGTCGCCGCAGGACGGCACCGAGGCGCAGGAGATCGATGAAGTCATCGTGACCGGCATCCGGGCCTCGATCCAGAGCTCGATCGCTGCCAAGCGCAACAACACCTCCATCGTCGAGGTCGTGACTGCTGAAGATATCGGCAAGCTGCCGGACGTCTCCATCGCCGAATCGCTCGCGCGCCTGCCGGGTCTGACGGCTCAGCGTCTCGACGGCCGCAGCCAGGTGATCTCGATCCGGGGCCTGGGCCCCGACTTCACCACCGCCCTTCTGAATGGCCGCGAGCAGGTCTCGACCGGCGACAACCGCGGTGTGGAGTTCGATCAATATCCTTCGGAACTGCTGTCCGGTGTGACCGTCTACAAGACGCCGGACTCGGCGCTGGTCGGTCAGGGTCTTGCCGGTACGGCAGATCTGCAGACGATCCGGCCCCTGGCCTATGGCCGTCGCGCCTTTGCCGCCAATGTCCGCTATGAGCTGAACGACATCGGTGCCCTGAACGCCGGGACGACGGATAACGGCACCCGTTACAGCGTGTCCTACATCGACCAGTTCGCCGACGACACCATCGGGATCGCCCTGGGCTATGCCCACATGGGCTCGCCCTACCAGTCCGAGCGTTTCAACGCCTGGGGCTATCCGGATATCGCGCCCGGTGTCCGGGTCATCGGCGGCACGAAGCCTTATGTGATGTCGTCCGAGCTCGAGCGTGACGGCTTTATGGGGGTCGTCGAGTTCCGGCCCAATGACCAATGGCACACGACGATCGACGCCTTCTATTCGAAGTTTGACAACACCCAGATTCTGCGCGGCATCGAGTTTCCGCTGCAGTGGTCATCGGCTTCGCTTCAGCCGGGACGAACCGTCACCGACGGCCTGGTCACCCAAGGCACGTTCAACAACGTGCGCGGTGTCGTGCGCAATGACGTGAACACCCGCGAAAGCGAGGTCAAGGCGCTGGGCTTCAACACGGAGTACACACCGAACGATCGCTGGACCCTCGTTGCGGACGTCAGCTTCTCCAGCGTCGACCGCACCGACCAGATCATCGAAAGCTACGCCGGCACGGGCGACAACGGATCGGGCGCTGCTGATTCGCTGACCTTCCGGATTGACGGCAACGGTATTCCCCAGTTCGACAACACGCTGAACTACGCCGACTTCAACCTCATCCGCCCGAGCAGCCCCCAGGGCTGGGGCGGGGATGTGATCCCCGGCGGGCAGGACGGCTATCTGAACAGCCCGACGGTCACCGACGAACTGTTCGCGACCCGTCTGCAGGCCACGGCGCATCTGACGGATGGCCCGGTCACTTCCGTGGACTTCGGCGTCAACTACAACACGCGGGAGAAGGAGCTCATCGCCGATGAATTCTTCCTCGGCGTGGCGGGCGGCGGGTTCAATGTCGTACCGACCCAGTTCCGACTCGCCCCGACTTCACTTGCCTTCATCGGCATCCCGGGGATGGTCAGCTACGACACCCTCGGCCTGCTCAACAGCGGCTTCTTCAATCGCGTCCGCAACCCCAACTCGGACGTCCTGGCCAAGAACTGGTCTGTTGAGGAAACGATCGTCACGCCGTTCATCCGGGCCAATCTGGAGACGACCTTTGCCGGCATGCCTCTGACCGGAAACGTCGGCTTCCAGGTCGCCATGGTGGACCAGAGCTCGAGCGGCTTCGCCGCGACGGGCGGCGGCGCGGGTACCCGTTCCGTGGCGGTTACGGGCGGCGACACCTATTCCGAGTTCCTGCCCAGCGCCAACCTGATCTTCGAAATCGGCGACCAGCGCTTCCTGCGTCTGGCTGCGGCGCGGACCCAGGCCCGTCCGCGGATGGACGAGATGCGGGCGTCCCGGACCTTCGGCTTCAACAATGCGTTGAACGTTCCGGGCGCGACCGTGAACAGCTCGCCCTGGAGCGGCGGCGGCGGCAATCCGGAGCTTAAGCCTTGGATCGCCAATGTGTTCGACATCTCGATCGAGCAGTATTTCGGTCGCTCGGCCTATGTGTCACTCGCGGGCTTCTACAAGGACCTGGATACCTACATCTACAACCAGAACCTGGTCTTTGACTTCACCGGCTTCCCGACCGGTGCTGGTGCGCCCGTGATCAACGAGGGTCTGGTTTCCGCGCCCGCCAACGGCGAGGGTGGGGCGATCTACGGCGTCGAGTTCTCGGTCTCCACACCGTTCGACTTCATCTCGCCTGCGCTGGAAGGCTTCGGTGGACAGTTCTCGGTCTCCTCCACCGAGAGCGAGATTCAGCCGAACCCGAGCAGCCCCTCGACGCCGATCCCCGGGCTGTCGGAAACCGTCGCCAACCTCACGCTCTACTATGAGCGGGACGGTGTTCAGGCCCGGATCAGCAACCGCTACCGCTCGGAGTTCCTTGGCGAAGTCGCCGGCTTCGGCAACGGCCGGACCCTCCGCCAGGTCGGCGCGGAATCCATCGTCGACGCCCAGATCGGTTACCAGTTCGAATCCGGACCGCTGGAAGGCCTCTCGGCCCAGTTCCAGGTCAACAACCTGACCGATGAGCCTTTCTACACCTACGAGAACGGTGACGAGCGGCGGATCATCGACCATCAGGTCTACGGCCGGACCTTCCTGGTCGGTCTGAACTACCGCTACTAATCGACCCAACCGGTCGGGGAAGGGCCGCTTCGGGAGACCGGGGCGGCCCTTTTGCTTCATGGGGTTGATGAGCGCTGGCGTCAGGAGCTGGACGTCACGTCTGAATGAAAGCTGCGGGGCCGCATGGTTGATGTGCGGACCTCACAAGGCCAGGAGATTGCCATGACCGAAAATCAAACAGCCAAACCGAAGGGCACGGGCCTCGCCTTCGCCTATGTGACGACGCTGTTCTTCGCCTGGGGTTTTGTGACCTCACTGATCGGTCCGCTGATCGCGGCGGTCCGGCGGGTCTTTGAGCTCAGCTATACCGAGGCGACCCTTACGACCTTTGCCTGGTTCATCGCCTATGGCGTGGCGTCCATTCCGGCCGCGGCCCTCCTCGGGCGGCTGGGCTATAGCCAGGCCATCATCGTGGCCCTGGTCACCATGGTCGCGGGGTGTCTGATCGTGCCGATCGCCACCCTGGCAGACTTCTATCCCGGGGTGCTGATCGCCCTGTTCGTGATCGCGTCCGGAGTCACCCTCCTGCAGGTCGGTGCCAACCCCCTGGTGGCGGCCCTGGGCAATCCGAAGAGTTCGCACGCCCGACTGAATTTCTCGCAGTTCTTCAACTCCCTCGGCACCACCCTCGGGCCGCTGATCGCCGCGCCGATCCTGCTGACCGGCGGGGTGTTCGCCGCAGACGCCATCATCACCGATCCGGCGACCCGGGCGGAATCGCTGCGCAGTATCGATCTGGCCTTCCTCGCCGTGGGCCTGTTCTTCGCGGTGGTGGCCGGCTTCATCTTCACCGCCCGCAAGACGATCAATGCGGCGGCCCCCGTGCCGACGGCCGAAGACCGGATGTCGCCCCTGGTCGCCCTGAAGTCGCCCTGGGCCGTCTTCGGAGCCCTGGCCATCTTCTTCTACGTCGGGTCTGAGGTGACCATCGGGGACCTCCTCACCAATTTCCTGCACAGCCCCGACATTCTCAACCTGCCGCTGGCGACCGCCGGCAGTATGGTGGCCTGGTACTGGGGCGGGGCCATGGTCGGTCGACTGGTCGGTGGCCTGCTGATGCTGACGAAGATCCCGGCCACGACCATCCTGATCTTCAATACGGCCGTGGCGGCCACCCTGTGCCTGGTGGTCACCCAGACCAGCGGGACGACCGCCGCCTATGCCGCCATCGCGATCGGCTTCTTCAACTCGATCATGTTCCCGACCATCTTCACCCTGACGCTGGAGCGTTCCACCGCACCGGTCCCGGCCACCTCGGGCCTGCTGGTGTTCGGCATCATCGGCGGCGCCCTCCTGCCGCCGGTCGCCGGGCAGATCGCCGACAACTCGGCCACGCTGAACCCGGTCTTCTATGTGCCGCTGATCGGCTATCTGCTGCTCGTGGGCTTTGCCTTCGCCGCATCGCGGGCGAGCATCCGGAATGCCCCGGCTGCGGGCGGTACCCCCGGGGGCCACTGAAGCCCTCCGCCGCGCTCCATATCTTCTGCCGATGCTGTGTTCGGCAAGGGCAGGGGCGCGGCGGGCTGGGACTCAGTCCGGCCCGGACCACATGTCCCGCGCCTTCAGATAGGCTTCATGCTCCGGCAGGGCCGCCACCGTGCGTGCCAGTACGTCCGACACATGGTTCAGGCCCGCCGCATTCCGCGCGGCATCCTGGTAGGTATAGAGCGGGTTCGGGCCGGTCGGCACGATGCCCTGGCCGTGCATCACCGCCAGCCAGGAGCCCTGGCTGAAATACTCGTCAGCGCCGACCTGGTAGAGCAGGGCGCGATCACGGAACGCCTCGACCCTTTCGGCCAGGCTGTCGGGGATCGGCATGGCCGCGACCTGCCGCCAGAAGGGCGTGTCGTCCCTCTGACTCGCATGATAGTGCAGGATCACGAAATCGCGGATCAGCTCGACCTCACGACCCAGACGCCGGTTGTAGCCGTCGATGTTGACCTGGCTGAAATCCCTGTCCGGGAAATGCTGCAGCAGGCGGTAGATCCCGGCCTGGACCAGATGGATGCTGGTTGACTCCAGGGGCTCGATGAAACCGCTGGACAGGCCGAGACTGACGACATTCTTGTCCCAGTATTTCCTGCGCCGGCCGGTCACGAACCGCAGCGGGCGAGGCTCTGCCAGGGGCTCGCCGTCCAGATTGGCCAGCAGGGTTTCGCGTGCCGCGTCGTCCGACAGATGGTCCGAGCAGTAGACATAGCCATTGCCGGTCCGGTGCTGCAGGGCGATCCGCCATTGCCAGCCGGCCTCGCGGGCTGTCGACAGCGTATAGGGCGTGAGCGGACTGACGCTCGCGCAGGGTACCGCCATCGCCCGATTGACCGGGAGCCAGTGCGACCAGTCTTCGTAACCGGCCTTCAGCGCCCCCTCGATCAGCAGGGCCCGGAATCCGGTGCAGTCGATGAACAGGTCCGCTTCCAGCACCTGTCCGTCTTCAAGGGTTACGCCGGTGACAAAACCGTCCTCGGGCCGCTGGTTGACCTGGACGATCTTGCCCTCAACCCGCTGGACCCCGCGCCCTTCACAGACCTTGCGCAGATACCGGGCGAAGAGGCCGGCGTCGAAATGATAGGCGCTGAACAGGCTGTTCGTGGGTGAGCGCGGATCGGGATCACGATCTCCCACCTTGCCGGCATCGGCGGCACGGGAGCAGATCGAATAGTCGGCCAGCTCACCGGCAAGACCTCGCGCCCTGAGCGCGAACCAGGTTTGCTGGAATTCCGCCAGGGTCGGTCCCCGGCCAAAGGTGCCGAACGGGTGGACGTAGCGGTTGCCGATATGCCCCCAGTCCTTGAACACGATGGCGACCTTCAAGGTCGCCTTTGTCTCCCGCATGAACTCGGCCTCGTCGAGACCGATCATGGCGTTGAAATCGCGAATGGGCGGAACCGTCGCCTCGCCGACGCCCACGATTCCGATGTCGTCGGACTCGACCAGGGTGACCTTTGCATGAGGCCCCAGCGTGCGTTGCAGCGCAGCGGCGGCCATCCAGCCCGCGGTCCCACCGCCGACGATCAGGATAGAGCGAATGGGTTCGGGCAAGGGAGTCTCCGGCCAGCTTTCGGCGTGCTGATAGGAGTATAGGTAGCGTAGTTGATGTCAGTCCACGACAACTCGTCGCGAACATCGAAACCGGGTTTTTGGCTTGGCGAGGGCTCACATTCACGCCTTGCCGATTTCATTCTGTGCCCCGCCAGCAAGTTGGTCACAACCGCTGCGGCGGTTGCTGCGGCGACCGTCTTGCCGAGGACTGGATCCGGGTTCTGGCCCCGCTTTCAGCTTGCCCCGTTTCAGGGGATCACGCCTTGGTGAGCCAGCTTCCTGAGCCCGTTCACGCGCGGGATATCTGCTCTATCCCTGCAATGGACCATAAAGCCAGTCTTTAGTATGAAGTCATCATCCGAGGTCAGCTTTCGGATGAAGCGATTCCCGGATACCTCGGGAGCAGCAGGCAGGGCTGCGGAGGAGCGATGATGTCCCGGCGGCGCGGTTTCCTTTCGATCACCTGTCTGCTGGCCAGCGTTTGCGGGCCGCTGCCGGCCCTCGCCCAGACACCGCCCCCGACGGAACCGGCTGTGGAGCCAGCCGCTGAGTCCGGCGTTCTGAGTTTCCCGCCGGAATTCTTCGCAGAAGCCCGGCCTACGACCGCCAGCGAAATGGTCGGACGTGTGCCCGGCTTTGTCATGATCGACATTGAACAGGATGTGCGCGGTCTGGCCGGGGCGACGGGAAACATCCTGGTGGATGGCCAGGTTCCGTCACTCAAATCGGTCAGTCTGAGAAGCTTCCTGCAGCGCATCCCCGCCGGAACCGTAGAGCGTATCGACCTGATCCGCGGCGGCGCGCCCGGCATCGACATGCAGGGTCAGCCCGTCGTCCTGAACATCATCCGTCGCGGCGGATCCTACTCAACCATGTCCTCCACCGTCTTCGTAAAGGTCTACCCGGAGGGTGACCCAGGCGGGCACGCCCGCATCGAGGCCGCACGGCGTTCCGATGCCTTTTCGATCGAGGGGACGCTGTCGTTCCGGGATGAGTTGATGCAGATGGATTCGGGGGACGGACCGGTCTCGCTGCGCTCGGCAGACGGCACCCTGATCCAGTCGGGCGATTTCGGTACGGACTTTCGGACCCGTGCCCTGGAGGGAGGGCTGGCGGCGGAGGTCGATCTCGGTGCCGGCAACCTCCGGCTCAACTCGACCCTGCGATCGAACAACAATGACCGGAACGAGCTCTATGAGCTCGTGAATGTCATGACAGGTCCGGTCCGCGAAACGACTGAGTCAGCCCTTGAAAGTACCGGCGGGGAGTTGGGTGCCGACCTTGAGTATCGCCTCAGTGATCGATGGCTGTCCCGCCTCGTGCTGATCCAGACCTATGACCGCGATGACCAGCGCTCGGGGAGCACCGGACGGGGGGCACCGGAACGGGCCAATGAGATCGCGACGGCAATGGAGAGCATCCTTCGCGGAGCAGCGACCTTTCAGGCGTCCGAAACCCTCAAGCTGGAATTCGGCGCTGAGGGGGCCTTCAACAGCCTCGATGTGGAGTCTTCACGGTCGTCTGGCGGCGTGCCCGTTATCCTGCCGGTCGCCAATGTGCTGATCGAGGAGGGACGCGCGGATGGCTTCGTCGCGGCCAGCTGGTCACCGATGCACGGTATCGACCTGGAACTGTCGGGCCGATACGAGCGCTCGACAATCTCCCTGAGTGGCGATGCCCGGCAGGAGAAGACGCTCTCCTATTTCAAGCCGCGGTTCCTTGCAGGCTGGGCGGTGAGGCCCGGCACCCAGTTGCGGCTGCGGCTCGAGCGGGAAGTCGGCCAGCTGGACTTTGAGGATTTTGCGGCATCCACGGACTTTGGCGAGGGTGTTGTCAGTGCAGGCAATCCAGACCTCGAACCAGAGGTGGCCGATGTATTCGAGCTTACGGCCGAGCAGCGGTTCTGGGGCAGGGGGGCGGTGCTCCTTTCCTACCGCCATGACCGGGTACAGCAGGTCGTTGACCTGATACCGGTCGCGGGTCGCTTCGACGCCCCGGGCAACATCGGCGACGGCACGCGGGATGAGGTAAGGCTGAGCCTGACGCTCCCGCTTGACCGTCTGGGCGTCAGCGGAGGAATCGTCCGGTTCAACGGGACCCGTCGGTGGTCGTCCGTGACTGATCCGGTCACCGGTCAGGATCGCCGCATCTCGGGTGAGCGCCCGTTTGAGGGAGATTTCCAGTTCTCCCGGGACCTCCCGTCGCTCAGGTCCACCCTCGTGCTTGAGGGTGACCTTGCCTATACCTCGCGCTCCTATCGCCTGCGTCAGGTTCAGACGACGGAGCAGGGGGGCTGGTGGAAGCTGTTCTGGGAATACTCGCCGCGGACCGATCTGGCGTTTCGTTTCCAGGTCGAGAATTTTTCCTCAAGGGAACGGACGCGGATCCGGGAGCTCTATTCAGGGCCACGCGACGTGGCGGGGATCAATGCCATCGAGCGTCGCAGCGCCACCTTCGAGCCCTTCTTCTTTGCGCGGGTCCGCAAGACCTTCTGAGGAGCGGGTAACCCTCCGTCAGTCCAGCCAGTCCGGCAGGCGCGGGGCCGCCTGCCCGGTCAGGGCGGCCGTGATGCAGTCTGACAGGCTGCCCAGCCGCACGGACCGGCCGCTCAGCCCGGGCCCGTAGTGGGCATATTTCCCTGAATTGGTCAGCACTGTCTGCGTTTCCGGCGGAAAGACAGGCTCCCGGATCGAACACCAGCAGATGTCCGGTATGACCTGTACCCCACTGGCCCTGAGCCGTGTCAGCAGTCCTTCCGCGTCGGCCTGCTGGATCACCTCGCGCCCGGCCGTGACAATCACCCGGGTCCCGGGATGTTGACGTCGGTCCGAAAGCCCGTCGGCCAGGGCCCGGCATTCCTGAAGCGAGGCATGCGGACTTCCGATCGCCACCAGTTCCACCGCCGCAGGGCCGCCATTCAGGTGCCCCCATGCGGCGCGCAGATCATCGCGGGTGATCGTCAGATGGTCGGCGTCAGGTGCCGCCGCTGTGGCCGCTTCGGGGGTCACACCCTCGATATGCAGCATGGGCGAGGCGGAAGTCGTTCCGAATGCCGCGCAAAGGGCCTTCAGGTCATCGCGCGACGGTTTGCCAGGGGCGAGACCCCGCAGCAGCGGAATCCGGTCGGGTGCCCGCTGTCCCGCCAGATAGCCGACCAGGGGCCAGAATCCGTCGTCGATCCCTTCGGGCAGATGAACGTCAATGACCCGCTGTGCCTTGCGGGCGGAGTCCAGATAGACCCCGGAATGGGGTGCCCGCCCGGTCAGGGCGATACACAAATCCAGGAAGTCCGGATGTTTCGCTGTGCGGGCCCCCAGCACGGTGTTGGCATAGATCACGGCATTGGATTCCGACCAGGCGATCACCTCGTCGGCCGCGGGCGCGCTGTCCAGCAGATAGGGCGCACAGGTAAAGCTGGGCCGGCAACCCATACTGACATAGGCATCGGCCAGTTGCTGAGCAGGGATGCCGAAATCCGTAGCTACGCCCTGTGCGCGCCAGTTCTGGCGATCGACGGAAATGGCATTCATCGTGGTGGTTATGCGGACGCGACCGCCCAGTTCGGCCATCTTCAGGGCAAAGGTCAGATTGGCCGGGCTGGCATAGATGCAGCCGTCGATATGGCCCTGGGACACATCGATCAGACGCTCTGCCCCCTGACTGGCGGCCATCGCGCAGATGATCTGCATCGACTGCTGAGCCGCCATGCCGGCATCACCGGCCAGCATCGTCCTGTCCGCCGGTGACAGGTCCAGAGTGGCCGTCAGCGGTGCCTCAATGGCCAGCCGGAGCCCCTCCGCCTCGAGCCTGTTGTCGATGATGCGGGCCTCTGCGACCCCTGTCAGCGCGTCAAATATCCGGGACGATACCCGCAGCACCGGCAGGACACGGTCAAACATCCTGGCGGCCACCAGGGCTCCAAGGGTCAGCACATCCTCGGGGTCCCGGAAGATCAGGGCCGAGGGCCCCCGTCCGCCCAGCACCAGGTCCAGCAAGACGCCGCTTCCGGTGCAGGACCCGCGGCTCGAGGGCATCACCAGCATCCTGCCCGTTACGGACTGGCCATGCAGCGGGTGATGAACGTCGATGATCCGCCCGGTCGCCGGATCGACACCGCCCCAGAAGCTCAGGGGCTCGTGTGTCGCGAGGATAGAACCGGCCGCATCGCCCGCGAGAATGTACTGTGCCTGCCCGACGTCCTGCATCGTCTCACCCGGATCCCGTCTTAGGGCGGGCATTCCGCCTGCCGTGACCGACCTCTGGCCACGGCGGTCAGGTTGACATGAAACCGAGGTCTCGACGCGTGAAATTCCTCAAATTTGGGAAGATGTTGTCGAGGTTCGCATCTGAAGTTCCGAGCCAGCGCCCCATCGTAGCCGCGTACTGATCGACCGAGGTTGTAGGAACGAGCGAAGCCCCCGTCATATCCGGATTGCGGAACGCGCCGAGATCGACACCCAGCGTAGGATATTGACCGTAAATGTCGCCCCCGCGCACGGCCCCGCCCATAACGAAATGGTGGCCACCCCAGGCGTGGTCGGTTCCGTCGCCATTGGTGGTGAATGTGCGGGAAAAGTCCGAGGCGGTGAAGGTTGTGACAGAATTCCGCATATTCATGCCGCCGACCGAGCCCAGGACGCCGTCGAAATAGGACAGGGCTTGAGCGACCTTGGCGAGGTTGTTCGGCTGGGCGGTGTTCTGGACATCGTGATTGTCCCATCCGCCGAGGCTGACAAAGAAGACCTGTCTGCGAAGACCCAGTGTGCTGTTCGCCGCGATCATCCTGGCCACGGTCTGCAACTGAACGGCAAGCGTATTGGTCTCGGTCAGGCCCGTAATCGGATTCACAAAGGTCGGCGGAGCCGGGATGGCGGTCACGGTCGATTGGGTGAAGGCAGAATTCAGTGTCGTCGCAGCCCCCACCGATCGCCCGGTGACGGTCGCATAGTCGGCCGCGAACAGACTGGCCGCACTTTCGTCCTGAATGATGTCGCGGACGCGCGATGGCGCGACGGTCGAGCCGAAGAGTGTCCCGGTCGAGCCACCGTTGATGACCACGGCCGGCTGGGCAGCTGTCGACATCTGATACTGGACCACGCTCTGGCCTGAGAGGAAGACGGCGTTGCCGGCTGTCGAGATCGCGGTGAACAGGCTGTTGGAGCCATTCAGACCCGACAGCACGTCGCCGAATCGGCCGCCCCAGCCAACTCTCGCACCTTCGGTGTTTCCGGCTTGCCAGGTCGACTGCTGGTCATTGTGTGAGAACAGATTTGCGGGAAAGGCGACCGTGCGTGCCTGATACTGGGCCTTGGTTATCGGCCGGATCAGAGTGCCGACATTGGCGACCACAGCCAGACGGTCAGCATCGAACAGCGTCTTGAGCGGGGCCAGCATCGGATGCAGCCCGAATGTCCGCACCGTGGCGTTGGTTCCAGCTGGGATCGGATTGGGCGTACGGGGGACGATCGGCAACACACCGCCCCAAGCCTCCGGTGAACGCGCCGTTACGGTGCGGCCGGTCACGGGTGATACGGAACCGATAGCCGCCGGCGGCGTGCCGGGTGGCATCAGGGCGATAGGATCATCGCCGGTATTGCGAGCCGCCCAATAACGCCCGAACGAGTCGCTGTCGGTTGCCAACACCGTGTTGTTGGAGTCGTTGCCGCCAAACAGGAAGACGCAAACCAGAGCCTTGTAGTCCGGTGCGGTCTGGCTGGCTGCGGACCCGGCCGCCGCAAGCTGGACGGCAAACGGGGCTGCAGCCCCCAGGATAGACATCCCGCCGCCGATCCGGAGCAGGTGTCGGCGGTCAAGCGGTGCGTTTGTCATGCTCTCTTCCTCACCGCTGAACCAGATACTCTGGCGAGATCATCGTCATATAGATTGCCAGCTTGGCACGGTTCAGCCGGGCAGCGTCGATCTGGGCCTGGGTCGCGCCGGCACCGGGAATGGCAACACTGTTCACGCTGTCAGTGATCCGTACCCGGAGTGTCGGCGACATCTGGCCATACAGCAGCAGACGGTTGACCCGGTCGACGAGGAGCGTGGCATCTCCGGCCACGGCTATCTCCGCAGTGTAGGCTGACCGCACGTCGGTGCCGGTACCGATTCCGGTCCCGATCACATTCTGCATGGTGTTGGCATAGCCGGCGACTGTCACTTCATCGACAATCTGGAACTCGGGTGCCCTCAGGCCTGCCGCACCAAGCCGGGTATTTGGGGGGATGTATCCGGGCCGGTAGAAGTTGAACACCGACGGCGACGCGAGCGGGGACTGTCCGAGCGAAGTGTTGGCGCTGGTTGAGGTGATCAGATAGTTCCCCGAGACCGATGTTGCGGAGAAGGCACGCATCCAGTTGGCAAGGCGGATCATCGGTTCACGTACCTTGCCGAAGGTCGTGCTGCTGATGGCTGTCATGTCGCGCGCTTCCGCATCCAGAAGGATGGCTCGAACCACTGCAGCCAGATCGCCGCGCACACCGGAACCGTTGTTGTTGAAGACCGTGGCGACCCTCTGCACATAGGCTGGACTGGGGTTGCTGGTGACCAGCCTCTGGATCAGCTGGCGACCGATGAACGGACCGACGTTCGGGTGGTTGAAGATCACATCGAGGGCCGTGTTCAGCTCGGCGGCGCCGTCGGTTGAACCGCCCGCGATTGTGGTTCCGAGGAACGTCTTCGCCGAGGTCGAATGGAAAGCCGGATAGAAGATCATCGGCCGGATGCTGGCGTCCGGGTCGCGGTTTCGGCCGAGGAAGGTGTTGTTGGTCGGGGTTGGCGAATACCAGCTCATGCCCGTGAACACCCGGGCGAGCCCCGCGATGTCGGCCTGCGAATAGGCCGGCACCGGGGCTCCGGAACCGTCCGTGACTACAGACCCGTCAATATTCAAGCGGTGCACGCCGATGGACATCAACTGCATGACCTCACGGGCGTAGTTCTCGTCGGGCTCCCGGCCCGTCGCAGTGTCTTCCTTCTGGTTGGCCAGATGGGTCAGGTAGACGCCCATCATGGGATGCAGGCTCACCTGCTGAAGGAGCGTCCGGTAGTTGCCGAAAGCGTTGTCTCCCAGCATGTCGTAGTAGGAACTGGCACCGCGCGCATCGACAGCCGGGTCGACCATCGAGATCACGAAGATCTCGGACAATGCGAGCTTCATCCGCTCGCGCAGCTGGGCCTGGCCGTTCGTGGAGTACGACCAGAAACTCTCATAGAAATGATTGGCGTTCAGCGTGGCCGTCGGTTGCGTGAGCCGCAACTGGACCAGCCGGTTATCCATGTAGACCCGGTGGGAAGAGGACGGGAGGGCCATCTGCTGGTCCAGCCAGGCCCGATAGCCAAGGGGCTTGAGCGCATTGATGTCGGCTTCGGTCGGACCAAAGGTCGCTTGGGTCAGAAAGCGCGCGGCTTCCGCATCACTCAGCGGCGCGGTTACCGGCGGTGGTTCGGGACCGGTGCCGCCGTCCTGTCCGCCGCCGCCGCCGCAGGCCGCCAGACCCGCAACAAGTGCAAGAGAGACCGCGATGGATCGCACCCGCCTTGCAACCAGACCAATTTGCATGAACTTCCCCCGAAGCAGACAGCGGGAAACCATCTCTCGAATCAGCGCTTTGGGCGAGAAAAATCGTGTTGGGTGGAGAAAATGTTTCCGAGCGCCGTTCGACGAAAATCGGCGCTGCCGTTTGCCGGATGCGCAGGGCGGCAGGTTTGGCTAGAGATCGCTAAGGGATGGAACAGGGTCCCGGTCGCAGTTGCCCCGCGCATGAAATCCTTACCTGCCTTCGCCGCTGCCTTTATCGCCCTGGCGTGGGGCGCTTTCCTGGCGACTGAGGCAAGGGCCCGCGTCCCGGATTCAGGTCTTGCCGGCTCGAACTACTATCTGATCAGTCTCGAAAAGGCCTCGCTTGAAGATGCGGCGGAGGCCGTACTGGTGCAGTCACTGCGGACGAGGGTTGTGATTGACCCGGACCTTGAGGCCGAGATCAGCTTTCGCGTCGCCGAGTCACTCACGACCACCGAACTTGCTGAGCAGTTCTCGGTGGCCTTGGCTGAGGAGGGCATTGCCCTGGTGCGGTCCGGGGACGGCTATCGCCTTATGGAAATGCAGGGTGCGCTCGCCCTCCGACCGCCACTTGATATCGTCAGCGTGCCGCCGCCTGAGATGCGTCTTGAAGTCTCCCCGCCCATGCCTCGGCCGGAGCCATCTGCAGCCGCTGCGGAGACCGGAACTGTTCCCGGGGGACGGTCTTACTGGCTGCTTCTCCTGCCTTGCCTGGTCGCCATCGCAACAGCCTCGACCTGGCTTCTCTGGCGTCGGGGACAGCCAGGCTTCCTGCAGGTCCTGCTCGATCGAGGTAAGCGCGAGCGCGAACTGACCCGGGACCGCGACGCGGTCATCGACCGGCTGCTTGCAGACCACCCGGTCGATCTTTCCGTGCTCGGCGGAGCCTGCGCCGTCGCGTCCCGGCAGGGTTGGCCGGTTGAACAGGTCCTCTGTGACCTGGGCGGGGTGGGCGACGAAGCCCTCGCGGATGCCTATTCCCATGTGACCGGACTCCAGCGCTGGTATCCCGCTGAACGCCCCCCGATCGGCCTCGGGGCGGGTCCGAACGGCTTGGCCGCCTTTCTCAGCGAGCAAAGAATGGCGCTGATTGAGACGGATGAGTGGGCCTTAACCGTGGCGACTTCAGATCCCCTCGACCATGCGGCTTTTGCGGAGCTATCGCGGCTAAGCCGCCGCATGGTCACCTTTGTGGTGGCATCCAGATCCGCGCTGACCGACACACCCTTCCATGACCCCGGGACCGACAAGCCTTCCCTGGACCGATTGGTCATCCCCTGGGCCCGCAAGCGGGACATGGACGGTGCTGCCCTGTTGGCCGCGATCTTGAACCGTCGATCAGACCAGCGTTCAGCGAACAGCCGCTCCGGTCAGTAGATGCCCTCTATCTCTGACGGCAAACGTGGTCCCGGAGGCGTGGCCAGCAGGCTGAAACCTCGTGTCGGCAGCGACTCCTGATCCCGCAACCTTTCGTACTGGGCCCGGGCATTCGCCGCCACGTCCACCGGATCCCGCAGAATGGTCGGACGCAGAAATATAAACAGCGTCTTTCGGGTGATGCTCTCCCGATTGCTGCGGAAGGCACGCCCCAGGACAGGTATATCGCCCAGCATCGGCACCTGGCTGTTCGACGACAGGCGATCGTCGCTGATCAAGCCTCCAAGTACGATGGTCTGTCCGTTGTCGGCCAGCACGGTCGTTTCGATGCTGCGGCGATTGGTAATCAGGTCCGCAGCACCGGCCAGATTTGCGTTCACCAGCGAGGACACCTCCTGGGCCACCTCCAGCCTGATCACGTCACCATCATGGATGCGCGGAATGACCCTCAGGGTAATGCCGACATCCTCACGTTCGATCGTTGTGAACGGATTGGTCGAGTTGCCTTGAGTGGTAAAGCTCCCGGTTCTGAAGGGAACGTTCTGACCGACAATGATCTCGGCCGGTTGGTTGTCCAGGGTCGTTATGCTCGGCGTCGAAAGCAGGTTGGCTCGGGTCGAACTGTTCAGTGCCTGGATCAAAATACTGAAGTCATCGCCGCTGCGGATCATGGCGGACGCGCCCTCCGGCGCCAGGGCAACAGCGCCGGGTGCACCAAGCGCCAGAAGGATTTGACGGAGGGAAACGCCGGCGTTCGAGAAGGATGTTCCGCCCGCGGAACCTGTCTGCACGGCGGCGGCACCCAGCCCCAGCTGAACGCCCAGCTGCTCGGCGAGGTCGCCCGTGACCTCGACGATCACGGCCTCAATCATGACCTGCGGGCGGCGCTGGTCGAGGTCTGCGATCAAGGCCGCCATCTCTGCGATTGCGGCCGGTGAACCGCGCATGACGACGGCGTTAAGCTCCGGGGCCGGCTGGATGTTGATATCGGCCAGCGAAAAACCGGCAGCTGCGCGGCCCCCGGGCGAGCCGACGGTCATAGGCCCGGAGCCCGGCCCACTGACCTGGCCGGCGGCTGTTCCGCCACTCGCCATCTGGCCAGCGACACTGATGTCCTGGTCTCTCGTTCCAAGCGCGCGTGCCACGGGATTGGAGGCCGAGTCGGAAGCGCCCAAGAGGCCACGGAGAACTTCTGTCACGGTCTCGGCGTCTGCGTGATTCAGCCTTACGACCCTGGTGACCGGTGCTGTGCCGCCTGGAACGTCAAGCGCTTCCGCTACCGCACGCGCCTCGCGAATGTCGTTGGCGTCGCCCCGGACCAGGACGATGTTGCTGCGCTCGTCCACCGCGACACGGATTCCCCCGCCCTCGCTGCCGGCACCGAGCAGAGAGGTGATCGACTGGCCGACTTCGGATGCGCTGGCATATCGCAGCGTCAGACTTTCGAAGGCCTGGCCGCTTCCACTGTCCAGGGCCTGCGCAAGGATTTCGATCCGCCGGACATTCTCCGCATAGTCGGTGACGACGATGGCCGGCGGGGCATTGATCGCTTCAAGACTGCCGAATGAGGCGACCAGGGGGCGCAGAACCCGCACGGCCTGATCGGGTGACAGGTTTTGCAGGCGGATGAGGCGGGTCACGACCTCCTGGGATCGTGCGCGGCGCAGATCAACGCCCGAACCGCTCTGGATGACCGCCGCCTGGGGCACGATCCGCCAGGATGCGCCGCTGCGAATGGCGGCATATCCATGAACACGGAGCACAGACAGGAACAGATCCCACACGCCGGCTGGAGCCAGTGGTTCGGACGAAACGACATTGACCGTTCCGGCGACACTGGGATCGAGGATCAGGGTCCGGCCGGTAATCCGTGAGACCTGCTCGGCGACGTCCTTGATCTCGGCACCGCGCATATTGACCACAACGTCGCCCACGGGCGGCACGGTCTGCGTCCAGCCGGGCCCGGCCAGAGCGAGGCCCAGGCAGAGTGCGAGCGACAGGGATTGGCGGTAGTGCTTCAAGAATGTGCTCCTAGCGAAGAGGAAACGAGAGCGTAATCCGCCGCCCGTTCCTCAGCACCTCGACGCGGGCACCGCCCGACAGAATGGCTTGATCCAGCACCGACCTGGCGTTCCCGAGGGTTCCGACCGGCTGGTTGTTGACTTTCTCTACGACATCGCCCGGCTGCAGGCCGGCTGCACGCAGCGGGGCTGGTGGGTTCTCGCCCACCCGATATCCCGCCGACGTCGCAGTGACGTTCATTTCGCTCGCCAAAGCCTGCGGGTTGCCCGCAAGCCTTTGTCGATACTGCTCGACCACCACGGCGTTCATTCCACGCTCCGCCGCCGCGACCGGCTGGCCAGCGGTGCCTGCTCCGGCTTGCGGAGGGGGCGGGGCCGATGTCCGTTCAGCGACCGGAACAACCGGCTGACCACCGGCCGCATCGACAGGCTTGGGAAACTCCAGTCGCTCTGCCTGTCCATTGACCTGAAGCACTACGTGATCCGCGGCAATTGACTGAACCACGGCCCCGCCGCTGAGCGTCTGTCCCGGGAGGGCCACGGTGGCTGGAGCATCGCCGACCGAAATCAGGGCACTGGAGGCCTCTGCCGGATGGGCCATGAAAATCGCTTTAAGGGTCATGCCCGAGACGGATCCCTGGGCATCAGCTACGACGCCGCCGAACGGTGCCAGCGCCAGGATAGCAGCGATGTCCGTTGAACGCCCGACTACCGCGGGCTCGACGACCAGGGCAACGCGATCGCGCCCATCATTCAGTCCTGCCAGACGCCAGAACATTCCGGCAAGGCCAAAGGCGAGGGACGCGATCACCAGCCCCGTAAGGATCGTCAGGACCAACGCTTGTCTGCGTTGATCGAAGACGGTCCAGTATTTCAACCAGCTCCGGTTCATACCGCCGATCGTCCGATATCGACAAAGCCGGTCAGTACAGCTGCGGCGCTGTCCGTTCCGTCCGCTGCGACACTAATCGTGACCTTCGCGAGTTCTGGATCCTCGGTGGCGTCGACGTCTACGGACACATCCCAGTTTCGTCCCAACATCTCGACCCGTTCGCTTCCCTCAGCCAGGTTTGCGGGGTCGAGTTCCAGTTCGATCAGGCGGTTTTCTGCAACCCACTGGGCGATCGTTCGCTGTTGAATCCCGTCGACCTGGTCGACATGCGCCTCCGTCGCGCGGACCAGCCCCGTGCCCGCGATAGCGAGAATGGTCAGCGCAACCAGGGCTTCCATCAGGGTAAAGCCCTCACGGCTGGCGAGGCCGGTCAATCGCGTCATGAACGGGGCGCTCCGGAGGAGGTCGAAACGTTCAGACCATCGAAGAAGACTGTCGCCGACCGTGAAGCGTCGGTCAGGGACAGCTCGAAAGCGATCAGGGACGCGTCCGTCATATCGATCAGGGCGGGTTCGGCAGCGGTGAGGGTCAGACTGCGGGGCAGGTCGTGCCGCTGGCCAAGCAATGCGTGGGTATCCGGCATCCAGCTTCCGTCCGCTGCAGGTGTAACGAACTGATATCCGCGTGAATCCCAAACCAGAGCAATCGGCCGACGCGTTACCATGGCTTCATCCGCAGCGAGACCGATACGTTCAGCCAGTTTGTTGGCCTCGGTCTGGACCGTCAATCCGCGATCGGGGCCACCGATCCCCAGAACGACTATCGTCGCCATTACGGCGACAATGGCGAGCGTGACCAATACCTCGATGAGGGTCATACCGACACGGTGCCCCCGGGTCACGGCTTAGCGGTCCGCAGCCGAAAGATCTGCATCGAGCCTTTCGCCACCCGGCTGACCATCCTTGCCGAGGCTCGATAGCTCGAAAGCTCCGCTCTCTCCGGGACTCCGGTAGGCGTAAGGATTGCCCCACGGATCAAGCGGAACAGCCGGCAGGTAACCTTCAGGCGACCAGTTGGCGGGCTGCGGCGGTGCCGCCGGTCGGCTCACCAGGGCCTCGAGCCCCTGTTCGGTCGTCGGATAGTCGCCGTTGTCGAGACGATAGATTTTCAATGCTGCCGAGATCGTGCGCATATCGGTCTTGGCAACCGTCACCCTCGCTTGATCTGGCCGACCGATCACGTTCGGCACGATAATGAGCGCCATCACACCGATGATGGCCAAAACCACAATCATCTCGATCAAGGTGAACCCACCCCGGCACACCAGAATTTTTCTGGCGGCTCCCGGTTCCGCAGGTCGCTCAAGCTCTGGCGTCACAAACATGATGCCAGCTATACATCGGTCGCCAAGGGGCGCCCATGCCTGAACGAGATATCGATTATGCGCCGGAAGTCACCGGCGGTCAGCGACCAGGCCCGGCGTATGGCGTGTGGTCGCTCGGTGCCGATGGGCTCGTGCTCAGGGACGCCAGCTGGACCGGGCTGCCCGTTGTCCTGGTCCCGACGGAGGAGGTGAGGCTTCTCGGCGTCGACCTGCCGATCGCGAACCGGGCACGACGGGCCGCCGCACTTCCTTTCGTGCTGGAAGATGAGGTTTCGGAGCCAATCGAGGTTCTGCACGCGGCCTTGGGCGAGGCGCTTTCGCCGGGTCGCTATATGGCCGGCATCGTCCGCCATGATCTGATGGCCCAATGGTGCGAGGTGATCGAGGCGGCCGGTCTTGAGACCGCGGCTGTCCTTCCCGACGCCCTGACACTCCCGCGGGCAGATTTCGGCAGTTGGTCGGTGGCTGCCAGCGCGAACCGCGTCATGGTGCATGGGCATGACGGCACGGCGTTTGCGGTGCCGTCATCGGTGTTTTCTGCTGTCTGGCAGGCCGCTGATCGTCCCCGGTTGATTTCATACGGGGACGAATTGCCGCCGGAGCTCACGTCCGAGCCGGGTTCCGCTGCCGTTTCGGGGCCGGTGTCCTGGGCGGGTTCCATAGCACTCGACCTTCGCCAGGGGCGCTATGCCCCGAAGTCAAAGCGCGCACCCTGGCTCAAGCGGCTTCTACTGGTCGCCGGCATCGGGCTGCTGGGGCATGTGGCGATCCATACCGTGGACACTGTGGCCCTGATCATCACGGCGGATAGCAGACGGGCAGAGGTGGCAGATCTGGTCGCCAAGGCCGGTGGACCGGTCAGCGGGGATCTCGCCGCGACAGCGGAAGCCATGCTCCCTCGCGCCAGCCAAGCAACCGGCCTGCTTCCCGTGCTTGTTCGAGCCGCCGAAGTCCTTCAGCCCGTCGCGCAGACCATCTCGTTTCAGTCCTTGGCCTTTGAACGGGCGACCGGGCTAACCATGGAAGTCGAGGCGTCCGATCTGGCAGCCCTTCAGGACGTCGAGGCTGCCTTGCGTGGTGCCGGTCTGGCCCCTGTCAGTCGCGGAGCTGTCGCCGAGGGCGGGCGGGCCCGTCAGACCATTATCCTGTCGCCTCAAGAGCAGGTACCATGAGGTCGGCCTTCACCTTGCCTGCCTTCGTCGGCTCCCTGATCAGCCAAGGTCGAACCTGGTGGGAAGATCGTGCACCCAGAGAACGGTCCCTGCTGCTCGTTCTGGTCACGATCTTGCTTCTGTGGGGATCATGGGTCGGGATTTGGCTCCCGCTTCAGCAAGCGCGGACGGCAGCACAGTCGGAGATCCGGCTCTATACCGAGCTCGCGACGCGACTCCGAAGCGCAGGCCCGACGCTGCAGACTGCGGCTGCCAGTCCAATACGGTCCCAACCTGTCCAGATGATCGTCACGATTACCGCCAGCGAATCTGCGCTCCAGATTCGCCAGATCGAACAGCAAGGCGAGCTGACCCGCGTGGTGCTTGAGGCCGTGGATTTCAATCGACTGGTTCAATGGCTTGATCGTCTGGAGCGCGACGCCGGCGTAACCGTCGCGGCCGGCAGGATCGAGCGCCAGACCGCGCCCGGCGTCGTCAATGCCCGGTTGTCGCTGGTGCGCCGATGAGTGAGCCGACTGTCGACAGTGCGACGTCGACGTCGACGGATTACGGTCTGTCATATGCCTTCGCACGCCGAGCCGGCGTCCTCGTCAAGACGGACGAAAATGGTTGCCTGCTCTGTAACCATCGAATCCCGCTCAAGCTGGAAGCAAGGCTCGAAGTGCAGCGGGTCTTCGGACCTGACGTGCAGTTTGTGCCGGTCGATGAAGAGACCTTCGAAGCCGAGTTGCAGGGCCAGTATCGCAGCCTCGCCGGGCAGTCCTCAGACTTTACGGTTGCGTCCGGCGATGATCTGGCCGCCCTGGCCCAGTCTGCCGTCATGGTCGATGATTTGCTGGACCAGCGAGACGACTCTCCGGTCATTCGCCTGATCAACGCACTGCTTCTGGAGGCAGTTCGGGAAGGCGCGTCGGATATCCATATCGAGACCGAGGAAAAGCGGGTCATCGTCCGCTTCCGTGTGGATGGCGTGCTACGGGACAAGATCGAGCCTGATCGCGCTCTGGCTCCTCTCCTGGTCAGTCGCATCAAGGTCATGGCCCAACTGGACATCGCGGAGAAGCGGTTGCCGCATGACGGTCGGGTCAAGCTGCGGGTCGGCGGATTGGACCTGGACGTGCGTGTGTCGACGGTTCCCACCCAGTATGGCGAGCGGGTCGTCATGCGACTGCTGGATCGTGATGCGACTCGTCTGGGACTGACCGGGCTGGGCATGCAGGAGCGGGATCTTGCGGTCTTTGAGCGAATGATCGCCCGGCCTCACGGGATCATACTGGTTACGGGCCCAACGGGCGCGGGCAAAACCACGAGTCTCTATGCGGCCCTGACCCGGCTGAACGACCGGCGTCGCAATATCATGACTGTTGAAGATCCCATCGAGTACGAACTCGAGGGAGTCGGTCAGATACAGGTCAACAGCCGCATCGACCTGACTTTCGCGCGCGGGCTGCGATCCATCCTGCGCCAGGATCCGGACGTGATCATGGTGGGAGAGATCCGTGATCAGGAAACGGCCGAGGTCGCTGTCCGGTCCAGCCTGACGGGCCATCTGATTCTGTCGACGCTGCACACAAACAGCGCAATCGGCAGCGTCACTCGGCTTATCGATATCGGAGTCGAACGCTATCTTCTGGCGCCGATGTTGGTCGGGCTGATCGCCCAACGGCTGGTTCGACGTCTTTGCCCTCATTGTCGCGAGCCTTCGGAGGCAACAGCGGTGGACGCGGAGGCCCTGGGAGGTGCTCTGGAAATCGGCGTCCGGATCTGGCGGGCGCGTGGATGCCCGGATTGCCGGCAGGAAGGCTACAAGGGTCGTCTTGGGCTCTATGAGGTGGTTGAGGTCGACGAACGGTTGCAGGCGCTCATTCACGATGGTGCCTCCGAACTGGAACTTGGACAGGCGGCTCGCCTCTCGGGCCCAAGCCTGCTGGACGACGCCAGGGCCAAGTTGCTGGCCGGGCTGACCACAGTCGATGAGGTGTATCGCGTTGTTCAGGATGAGACCTGAGCCATGCCCGCCTTCAGCTACAGGGCAGTAGACCAGACCGGCAAGCCGATACGCGGGGTCGTGGAGGCGCCGAACGCCTCGGGGGCCCGAAGAGCTCTTCGCGACCGCAATCTGATCCCGACATCGGTCGAGCTGACGACTGAAGCGGCTGTCGGCCCGGGAAGGCGCGACATCGATCTGGCTCGCCTTTTCCGGCCCCGCGTCGGTAACAGGGCGCTTGCTGCCCTGACCCGTCAGCTCTCGACAATGATCGGCAGCGGCATTCGCATTGAACAGGCTCTGCGCATCATTGGCGACCAGAATGCCAAGCGGCCGGAAGGCTCCGTGTTGCTCAACGTCCGTGGTGCCATTCTCGAGGGGCGCAGCTTCGCGGTCGCCCTGGGAGAACACCCCCGAGTTTTCCCTGACTATTACAGGGCGTCAGTCGCTGCAGGTGAGCAGTCGGGCCAACTCGATGCCGTGCTCGCGCACCTGACCGAGTTCGTCGAGAGACGTGAGCGATCCCAGCGCAAGGTCCAGTTGGCGCTGATTTATCCCGCCCTTCTGGCGGTTGTATCGATGCTGATCGTCGTTCTGATGCTGGTCTATGTTGTGCCGGATATCACAAGAGTATTCGTGTCCCGGGGCGCGGAACTCCCTCTTCTGACCCGGGGCCTGATCGGCCTCAGCGACATGCTGCAGAAGCTGGGCTGGATCTTGGTGATCCTGCTGGCAGCCAGCGTTCTGGCGACGCGGCAATGGCTGCAAAGTGAGGCCAATGTCCTGACTGTGGCCCGGCTGATCGCGCAGCAACCGCCAACGGCGAGGTTCAGCATGCAGATGAATGCAGCGCGGTTTGCCGGCAGTTTGTCGACCCTCGTTCGCAGTGGAGTACCGCTTGTGGACGCGGTCAACGCCGCAGCCGCGGTGACCCCTAATGCCTGGGTGCGCAGCCGGGCCCGATTGGTGGCCGCAAGGTTGAAGGAGGGCGCAAGTCTGCAGCGGGCGATGACCGAAGCGGATTGCTTTCCGGCCATGCTGGTCGCCGTGGTGGCAAGCGGCGAAAGCAGTGGCCGGCTGGGTGAGGCCCTTGCCCGGGCAGCAACCGACCTGGAAAGCGATACCGAGGCCCTGACGGCCACAATGGTGTCCCTGGTGGAGCCCGCCATTCTGCTCTTGATGGGCGGGTTGGTTCTCCTGCTGGTGCTGGCCATCCTGATGCCGATCGTCAACCTGAACAGTCTGGCGGGCATCTAGTGTGGTTACATCTGCATCTCGATTGAGGTCTGACCGAGTGCAGCAGGCAGGATTTGCGTGCCAGCCTCGAGGACTTTCGCGGTCAACTTGCCCGAACGGTCGATTGTCATCTGTACGAGTCGCTCGCCCTGCGGCCGTGCGGTGGGTACCAGCCAGGCAGACGTCCCATTGGCTCCGGTGACGGCGCTGCCGGTCATGGCCGGCACTGCGACGCGCTCCGGATCTGTGCCGGCCTCGGCCCAGCATTGCCCGGCACCGCTACGGACCTCGCCGCTGATGCGCGACCCCGGGCCGGCTATCACGATCTTGTCCAGTTTGACCGCAAAGCTGAGGTCACAACGAACCGGCAAGTCCTCGATCAGGGTGTTGACCAGGCCGGGACCAGCGATCCCCGCGACGTTGTTCAACTCCAGTCGCCTGGGCCGCCAGATGGCTTTCGCTGTGATGTCGGTAGGCCCGCCACGGATCACCACGTCGGATGCGACTCCGAGGCTCAGGATCGATCGGATAGGCGCCAGCCGCCAGGATACAGCGGTCTGTTCCCCGATCGCGACCTCGCCATTCCAGATCGTCCCTGCGGCATTGGTTCCGCCGTCACTGGTGGGTAAAATCACGATCCGGGCGGGTGCGGTGGCAATGAGGGAGACTGCGAAACTGGCAAGACCCAGAATCGCAAGGCGCCGGGCCCCGACCTGTCGTACAAGAGCGGCAAGCGGAGTTTGATATGGCAATGGATCGTCGACAGTGGCTTCGCTTTTCCGGCTCGGCTGGATTGGCATCGCTTGCTCCTTCGCTCCTCACCGCTTGCGCTCCCGTTCCCGATACTAGGGCCCGGTCCGTGAACACGCCACGCATAGCGGCTCTGCTGCCGATAACTGGCTCGTCGGCTGATGTGGGCCTGAGCATGGAGCGAGCCATAAACCTGACGCGACCGGCCGAAGAGCGGGAGCCGGGCTTTATCGTCCTCGACACCGGCGGAACAGCAGAGGGCGCGCGAGTATCGGCCGCCCGTGCCGTATCGGGCGGTGCCGAGCTGCTTTTGGGTCCGCTTTTCGCCCGCGAAGTTCAGGAGGTTCTGGCCGTCGCCGGCGGCGTGCCTGTGCTGACCTTCTCCAACGATGGCGATCTTGTGGGCTCGGGTGCCTTCGTTCTGGGTTTGACGGCGTCGCAAGGCGTATCCGCAGTCCTTGGCTATGCCCGTGGCCGAGGAGTGCGGCGGGTCGCCGCCATCCGTGACACGGATCCCTGGTCGCGGCAGTCGATCGACGCGGCCCGCAAATCAGCCCTTTCTTTGGGGATGGAGCTTTTCGAGATCGATGCTGCCGAAGGGATGGCGGCAAGTGACACCGGTGCCTGGTTGATGACGGGTTCGGGCGGGGCTTTGCCGGATGCCGTGTTGTTCTCGCAATCGGGGACCGGGACCATTCCGCTGGCGGCCCGGATTGCTGGTCTTGGGCTGCAAATTCTGGGGCCGTCCCGCTGGAGCGAGGAGTCGCCCGACGTTCTCGATACTGTGAACGGAGCCTGGGTCGCCGCGCCCGAACCCGCTGTCTTCGGAGGGTTCGCCGAGGCCTTTGAAGCGAGGCACCGGACCCAGCCCGGCTTGCTGGCTGGTCTTGCCTACGATGGAGCCAAGATTGCACGCCGTTTGCTGCTCTCGGGTCGGTTGTCACGAGATGGCCTCGCGTCGCCCGAAGGGTTCGATGGTGTGCTCGGTGCGGTGCGTTTTTCGGGCGATGGTCGGTGTACCCGTGATCTCGCAATCCAGGTCGTGAATCGGGGCAGCCTTCGGGTGGTGAGCCACCTCGCCGGCTCATGAGGAACAGGGTAGCTGGCGGCCCGGTCCTGAGGGCTGGCTTCACCCTCATAGAGGTGATGGTCGCGCTTGGCCTTTTTGGCCTGATTGCCCTGGCCGGGTTTACCCTGCTCGACGGCGTCATCGGTGCCAGAGAAAGACTGGATGGACGGCTGGCCCGGACGGCAGAACTCCAACGCGCCATGTATCTGGTTTCTCAGGATTTCGAGTCGCTGGACAGTGGTCCGCTCGAGCTTTCTGGTACGAATCTCGGCTTTCGTCGCTCGTCCGCCACCGCGGTCGGCGGATCCACTTCGGTGCAATACCGGCTGATCGACGGAGGCTTGAATCGGCGGGTCGGTGACCGGGCTGAGCAGCGCTTGATTTCCGGTGTCACGGCCGTCGAATGGAGCTTTCATGTTCGGGGTCAGGGATGGTCCCGCCAGCCGCCGGGGCCTGTCCCCGGCGGTACCGTAAGGGGTGCCGAGCCGAGGGCTGATGCAGTCGCCTTGACGGTTGTGCTGAGCGACTCCCCTGACGGGTTGGAGGGGCGCCTGCGCCGAGTGGTGCAGCTTCCGGAACTGCCATGACCACGCGAAATCCTTCTGGCCGTAAGGGTATGATCCTGCTGAACGTTCTCCTGGTCGTGAGCGTTGCTGCGATCATGGTAACGCTCATGATGACCTCTCAGGAGGTCGCGATCGATCGTACCGTCCGGTTCCGTGAAGCGGCCCAGGCCAGGGCATATACGCGCGCGGGCGAAGCCTCGGTCATCGTCGCGCTCAGGCGCGATGCAGTCGAGGCTTCGGCAAGTGATCACGCCCGAGAGGCCTGGAGAGCCGTCGAGGATCAGAACGTTGTGATCGAGGGAGGCCGTTTCAGCCTGCAGGTTCGGGACGATCAGGCCTTCTTCAACCTTAACAGTGTCGGATCCGGAAATCCGTTGGCCCGGGCTCGTTTCGCTCGGGTTCTGGAGGCGCTTGGGCTGTCGGATCAAATCCTGGATCCGGTTGTCAGCTATGTCAGCACAACGGGTCCTTTGGCGAACCTGGGGGAGCTTCGGGTGGTCGGATTGCAACCTGCAGAGATCGAGACGCTCTCCCAACTTGTTGCAGCTCTTCCCCGCGAGACAGCGATAAACATCAATACGGCGGATGAGCGCCTGCTGGCTGTGCTCTTCGACAGTCCGGTCACGGCCCGACTTCTGGCATCAAGGCGGCAACGTTTGGGCTATCTGACGCCTGCCGATCTGTCAGGGCTCAATACCCTCGTGCCTGCAGGTGCGGGGTTTACCTCGAACTTCTTCACCGTCGAGACGGAGGTCCAGGTTGGAGAAACCCGTCAGCGAACTGCCAGTGCCCTTGTCCGTCGGGCCAGTCCCGCTGGAGCGCAGGTTGTTGTCTATTCGAGACAAAGGCTCTCCCCCTCGCTCGCGGAGAATGCGGGTGGGTCGAACCAGCACCAAGTGGTTTCCGACTGACCGGATCCGGGCTCAGGGTGGACCGTGCTCCGCCCCGCTGGCCGGGTTTTGCAAGGTCGGCGTGCGCCTAAGAAGGCCTCGCTGAGGCGATCAAAGTGGGAGCAACGGCCGTCCCGAAACCGCCTGCCAGAAAACAGCGGCGGTGATCGCCACATAGCCCGCGATGGCCAGCCGGGTCAGCAGGTCAGCATGGCGGCGATTTACCGCCAGAAGGATCAGGGCAGTGACCGGCAGCACCTGGGCGGCATGGATACCGAGGAAGTGCGGCGGGCGCAGATCGCCGGCTGTGGTCGACCATCCAAGAAAGGGCAGACCCCCCGCGTCGCTTGCCGGCCCCCCGACCCAGTGACCGCCAATCTGGGCGCTCATATAGGCACCCGTCGCGGTTCCGAGCACGAAGGTCAGGACAAGACCCCAGCCCAGCGCACGACGGAAGGCCGGTGGATCGCCCGCATCATGACGCAGCACCCCGATACCCTGGACCAGCGCAGTCGAGGTAAGGATCACGGCCCCGACACCCATCAGGCTATACATGGCGATGGTGAAGCCGTTGGAATAGTTGAAGTGGGAGGCCTGTCCCCGGCTGGCCTGAAAGGCGATGTAGCCGACCTCGAACAGGGTCGACAAAATCGCTGCCCAGACCACATAGCGGCCGGCCCGGGTGTGGCGCCAGCCCACAGGCAGCCGGGTAGCGACCCAGGACGCCATCAGCAGGAACAGCCCGGTTGAAAGCAGGAATTTCAGCGGCTTGTCCCAGATGCCGACGTCATTGAGTGTGCGGTCGTCGATGAGGGCCAGCCAGCCAGTGGGGATCATCGCCATCAGAATGAGCGCGCCGACGACGGCCATCGCCGGCTCCCAGCCCCTGAACGACGGGGTATGCCTGTCACTGTGCGCCTTGAGCGTCATGACCCCACCTTCGGGCTCATCAACGGCCGCAACAGCACATAGGCGAGGTAACCGACGGGTCCGGCGAGGAAGGTCGCCAGAAGGATCGGGGTCAGGAGCAGGGGGCTGATACCCGCCGCCGAGCCGGTTCGCGCGATCCAGCCCCCGACGAAGAGATCGAAGGCGAGGTAGTGGATCCAGCCTGCCAGCAGTACCTCCGGCACGGCGAACAGGGCTGACACGGAGGCGAGGGAGGCGAAGCCACCGCCATCACTCTGACCCCAGTAGCTGAACAGCAGGACACCGTAGGCGACCGAGAGCAGTGCAGGCACGACATAGCCGGTTGCCGGATCAACCCAACGCCGCAACGCCGGGATGAACCGGGCTGCGATCAGCGCGACCCAGGCGACCATTGCGCCGGCGCTGGTGATCGAAAAGACCGCTTCAGGCATCGTTCAGCCTCCATTGCTTGACAGTGTCAAGACGGATAAGTTGATAATTTGACACTGTCAAGATGAGGTCGTTTTGCTGGCGGACGGCGCTGTGAAAAAGGGTGCAGGATCGCGGCCGGACGATGTGCGCGCGGCGCTGGTCGCGGCTGCGGCCGCGCTGATCGAGGAGTTGCCTGAGTCCCAGGTCAGTCTGCGGGCAGTCGCGCGTCGGGCGGGCGTCTCCCACGCTGCCCCGGCCCATTATTTCCCGTCACGCGCCGACCTGATGGCCGCAGGCCTCGCCGAAGGCTTCGATGCGCTGACCGCCAGGATGCTGGAGCGGCGTGACGCGGCCGGCGATGATCCCTGGGACCGGCTGAAAGCCATCGGCCTGGGCTATATCGCCTTCGCACTGGAGCGGCCGAGGACCTATACGATGATGTTCCAGCGCGGCTACATCACCTCACCAGACAGCGTCCTGGCCCGGGCCGGAGATCGCTGTCAGGACGTTCTGACCCTGGCGGTCGCCGAGACCCGCCGCCCGGACGGTGTCGACCATGGGCTGGGCGTCGCCTTCGCATGGGTGACTGTCCACGGGTTTGTTTCACTGCTGACGAGCGGCAAGCTCGATTGCGACCCCGCCGAGGGCGTTGATCCGAATCCGGAGTTAGCTGATCGCCTGCTATCGCTGATGCGACCGGCCTTCGTCGACGGGTGAAGCCGCCAACGCCTGGGCCGCACCGGTGGCCTCAATCCGGACGGGAAGGGCGGTTTTCGACTTCGCGCGCCTTATAGGCCAGAAGCCCCGGGCAGACGCCCAGACTCTCGCCGCCGACATTGCCAGAATGGATATCGATCCGGTCCGGAAAGGCGGCCCCCTTCGGGGCCGCCATCGTCCATGTTTCAGGCGACGCTCAGCATGACCCCGATATGGGGCGGAGTCCGGCCGTTCAACATCTCGACATAGGCGTCCCTCACGGCTTCTGCCCCGCAGGTGTGCCGCACCTCGAGCAGTGACCGGGCGTCGGCCGCGACGCGCGCGCTGGCCTCGAGGGCCCGCTGCATCACCACCCCGGGCCCCCAGTCCTGCTCGCGCTTGGCGAACTGTGCGGGCGCGAAGAAGAAGGTGGGCCGTGCGCCTTGCGTCTCGCCCTTGTGCCGCTTGGCGTCCCAGTGGGTTGCGCCGACGATGGAGCTTAGGACCACGTCCTTGCCCAGATGGTCATCGACGGCCTGGATCACGGCACCGGACCCGGACATGTCTACCAGGGCGGTCGGTATGCCCGTCTCCAGGGCACCGATCTGGTCGTAGGTGATGACCCGGTCATACAGGCCAAGGCCGGTTGTGAACGCGACATTGCCCGGCGACGTCAGTCCGATGATCTCGAGGGTCCGGTCCGGTGCCTTGGCGAGCAGATGGGCGAGGCCGAAGGCGGTCTTGGACGAGGCGCTGCCGATCAGGACGCGGGTCGCACCGAAATTGGCGTTGTCTTCGAGATAGTCCGACAGAATGTAGGAGGTGGCAAAGAGGGGGAACAGCAGGCACCGCTCGTCACCCATGGCAGCGATCTCGGGCGGGTCCCCGGCGGTCCGGACATAGCGGTTGTAGAGGCCCGGCAAAGGCCGGCGATGTTCGGCGAAATCCGTGAAGGCACCGGCCGATACCTTGCCGGGCTGAAGCACGACATGGGAAGCCATGGGGAAGAAGCCATACAGACGCTCCCCTTCCGGAACCTCAGGGCAGTTGGAGGCGACCACGGTTCCGTAACCCCAGACCGGAACGACGCCCCAGTCCGCGTCCACGGGGAAGAAGCCCCAGTAGCCGATGAAGTCACCGGTAACGGCGTAGGTGATGTTGTTGGCCGTCAGGGCGAACCTGTCGACGGCGACCACCACTTCGCCGACGGCCGGGACCGGCAGCGGCCCGTTTACAATCCGCGTGGCTTGCAGGTCGTTCCTGCGCACCTGGATCTGGGTGATCACGTTCACGATAGGGCTCCGGTCACAATCTTGTCTGGCGAGAATATTATGTCATCCGGTGTGACGAAACAACCGAGGGGCTCTCAATGAACGCCAGCGCCGTCAGCCATCGGGCGATCCAGTCATAGTGGCGCGCCAGGGTATAGTCGTGTTTTTCTGGCGGCTTGTCGGAGCGACCACATCCGACCAGATCCACGGCCATGACCCGATAATCGGCATCGGCCAGGGCCAGGATTATCTTGCGGTAGAAACAGGTCCAGGTCGGATTACCGTGCATCAGCAGGATCGGTGGGCCATCCCGCGGGCCCTCGTCGACAGGGTGGATGCGTATGGGCGTCCCGTCCACCCACAGCCGGGCCGCGACCCTGCCAAGGCCATGGGTCGGCTACGACTTGCGCTTCCGGACTGGCGGCGGCACCAGTACCATCAAAGCGGTCATGTTGGCCTAAAGGGGATGCAAGCCTATGTCGCATACGGGACGTGAACTGCGGTCGATCGTTTCTGACGGCTTGCTCCGGCTGACACTCGAAGAGGTCGTGACCGGAGACCTGGCGCCTGATGAAATCGTCGTGAGGGTTGAGGCGGCCCCGATCAATCCGAGCGATCTCGGGCTGCTGCTGGGCCCGGCCGACATCGCGTCGATGCGCTCGCAGGGGTCCTCCGACCGGCCCGAACTGGCTTTCGACATTCCCGAGGCCAGGCGCGCCAGTGTGTCAGCGCGGCTCGGCCAGTCGCTGAGCGTCGGAAACGAGGGGGCCGGTACCGTCGTCGCGGCCGGCGAGCAGGCCCGGGACTGGATAGGGCGTTGCGTCGGCATGGTCGGGGGCGGGATGTATGCCGACCTCCGCAAGATCAGAACGCGCGATGCGCTCCCGCTTCCGAAGGGCGTCGCCGCGGCCGAGGGGGCGGCACTGACGGTCAATCCGCTGACGGCCCTTGGCTTTGTGGAAACCGCCCGCGCCGAAGGTCACACGGCGATCGTGCACACCGCTGCAGCGTCGAGCCTCGGCCAGATGCTGCAGAAGATCTGCACCAGCGACGGCATTCCCCTGGTCAATATCGTTCGATCTGCCGAACAGGTTCAGCTGCTGCGTGACATCGGCGCGAGCATTGTCCTCAACAGCCGTGACGCGGACTTCAGGGCGCAGCTCGTCGATGCGGTCAGTTCGACCGGCGCAACCGTCGCCTTTGACGCCGTCGGCGGGGGCTCGCTCGGCAGCGACATCATGCGTGCCATGGAGCGGGGCGCCGTCAATCGCATGACCGAATACAGCCGATACGGCTCGGCGAGCTTCAAGCAGCTCTACGTCTATGGTGCTCTGGATCTCTCACCTATGGTCCTGGATCGCCTGGCCTTCGGTTTTCAGTGGAGCGTGTCGGGGTGGCTGCTGACGCCGTTCCTGCAGAAAGCAGGGGCCGAGACCGTGATGCGCCTGCGCAAGCGCGTGTTTGATGAGCTGACCACCACCTTTGCCACCCACTACACCCGGTCGATCGGACTGAGCGAAGCCCTCGAACCTGAGATTCTGCGTGCCTACGAACGCAAGGCGACGGGTGAGAAATTCCTTATCAATCCGACGCTGAACTAGGCTGTTGCGCGGCGCTTGCGTTCAGATATCAGCCGGTATCTGCCCGCCCGGCTCGCGGAAGGCACGCTCCATGCCGACCGGACCAAAGCTGGGAAGTGGCGGACAGAGAGGGATTCGAACCCTCGGTAGGCTTTCACCTACACACGCTTTCCAAGCGTGCGCGATCGACCACTCCGCCACCTGTCCGTTTCCACGACATCGCCCAAGGGCCTTCGTAGCGCGCCGGAGGTCGATCCGGCGCGAGGCGAGGCTGATAGAACACCCGGACCCCCTCGGCAAGCGGCGCATGAGGCCCCATATGGAAGAAAGATCATTCGAACGGCCGCGTCGGATCGGGAAGGCAGAGCCTTCCGACCCGAGGGTCACAGGGAGCCTGCCATGTCATTCCAGAAATCCCATGAGATGCCGACGGCCGCCGAGGCTCTTCCGGGGCGGGTGACGCCCCTGCGTACCGACGAGGTCCACCATGTCAGCGGCCGCCCGTTGAAGGGGCCTCATCCCGAGGGGTTCGGGACCGCTATCCTCGGCATGGGCTGTTTCTGGGGCGTGGAGCGCATCTTCTGGCAGTTGCCGGGCGTTTGGGTGACCTCGGTCGGCTATTCGGGCGGGATTACGCCCAATCCGACCTATGAAGAGACCTGCACCGGCCGCACCGGCCATGCCGAGGTGGTGCAGGTGATCTTCAATCCGCACGAGATTAGCTACGGCGAGCTGCTCAAGGCTTTCTGGGAGAACCACGACCCGACCCAGGGCATGCGCCAGGGCAATGACGTCGGCACCACCTACCGCTCGGCGATCTACTGGCTGAGCGAGGGCCAGAGGGCCGAAGCGGAGGCGTCGCGGGACGCCTATCAGGCGGCCCTGACGGCGGCCGGGCGCGGGACCATCACGACCGAGATTGCCCCCGCAGGGCCCTACTATTTCGCCGAGGACTATCACCAGGGTTATCTGGCGAAGAATCCGGCCGGCTATTGCGGTATCGGCGGAACGGGCGTGGTCTGCCCTATCGGCGTAGGCGTGGAGGCCTGATCATGGACCGCGCGGGGGTCGGCAGAGTCTGCCTCGCCTTGCCGGCGGCGACGCTGGATCATCCGTTCGGCGACGACCACGACGCCTACAAGGTCGGCGGCAAGATGTTCTGCATGGTCGGCGGCGGCGGCAGCATCTCCTTCAAGGTCTCCGACATCGCCTATGAGGTGCTGACCGAAAGCGGCCAGGCCCGCCCGGCGCCCTATATGGCGCGGAACAAATGGGTGAACCTGGCGCGGATCGACGACTGGACCGACGATGAACTGGCCGAGCATCTGGCCATCGCCCACGGCATCGTGGCGGCGAAGCTGACGAAGAAGGCGCGGTCGGCGCTGGGTCTGACCTAGTTCGCGGGCCGCGCCTTCTCTTCCGCGATCCATCGGTCCATCCGCGCGTCCAGCAGGCCGAGGGGCAGGGGACCGTCGACCAGCAGGGCGTCGTGGAAGCGACGGATGTCGAACCGGCCGCCCAGTTCGGCCTCGGCCCGCGTGCGGATCGCCCGAAGCCGGATCTCGCCGATCTTGTAGGCCGTGGCTTGGCCCGGCCAGCCGATGTAGCGCTGCAGCTCGGTCTCGATGTTCAGTGGGGCGAGGGCAGAGTTGTCGCGGAAACAGGCGCGGGCCTGTTCGATGTCCCAGCCCAGCCAGTGGATGCCGGTGTCCGCTACCAGCCGGCAGGCGCGCCACATCTCGTAGCTGAGGCGGCCGAACCGCTCATAGGGGGTGCGGTAGAAGCCCATCTCCTCCCCGAGGAATTCGGCATACAGGCCCCAGCCCTCGACGAAGGCCGTGACGTCGACGCTGCGCCGGAAATAGGGGCCGTCTGCGGCCTCCTGTTGCAGGGCGATCTGCAGGTGGTGACCGGGGACGCCCTCGTGCAAGGTCAGCGCCGGCATCTCATAGAGACCGCGCTGGTTCAGGCTGGAGGTGTTCACCATATAGCCGCCGGCGACACCGTTCTCCATCGAGCCGGGGTTGTAGCGGCCGGTGGTGTAGTTGGCCTCGATCTCGCGCGGCACGGGGCGCACGCCATAGGGCAGGCGCGGCAGGGTGCCGAACAGGGCCGGCAGGCCGTCGTCGGCCCGTTTGGCCATCTCCGATGCCTTTTCCAGCAGGGCCTCGCGGCTGGTGACATAGAACTGCGGATCAGTGCGCAGGAAGGTCAGGAACGACGGGAAATCGCCGGTCCAGCCGGCGGCGCGCATCTCGGTATCCATACGGCCCCGGATACGGGCGACCTCCTGCAGGCCGATGGCGTGGACCTCGTCCGGCGTCAGATCAGTCGTGGTGTAGCCGCGCACCATATAGGCGTACATCTCGCGCCCGCCCGGACGGTGTACCAGGCCGAGGGTCTCGGGCGCGCGGGGCAGATAGTCCTCGCGCAGGAACCGCGCCCAGGCGCGTCGCTGTGGCATGATCCCGTCGGCCACGGCCCGGGCGGCGCGTGCGCGAAGAGCCGCCTGCTGGGCCGCCGGGATGGAGGCGGGCAGGGTCGCGAAAGGCTTGAGCAGCGGGTCGGCGTCCGGCGTCAGGGCCGCCTCGGGCTCGATCAGGGTCAGGGCGTTCTCGACGATGGAGCGGGACTGGACCATGCCGGTCTCGAGCCCGCGTCGGGCGTTGGCCAGCGTATCGACATAGGATTTCGGCATCGCCTCGAGCCGGGCGATCCAGGCTTCGGCGTCCGCGGCGGTGGCAATGCGGGTGACGTTGGCGACATAGGCGAGGTTCTGGCCGGGTCCACCCTCGGAGTTGAAGGCGTCGATCCGGCTGGTATCGAGCGGGATACGGTCCCGAGCGCGCTGCAGGACATAGGTCAGAAAGGCGTGGTTCAGTCGGTCGTCTTCACCCAGGCCTGCGGTGTCGATGCCGGCCAGGCGGTCGGCAAATCCCTTGAGCACGGGCTCCTGGGCCAGTTCGAAGGCGCGAGAGCCGTCGGGCAGGCGGGACAAGGCGTCGCGGTCGCCTTCCATTCCGGCATTGATCGGGTCAACGGCCCGCAGATAGGCCTCATAGTCTGTGAGGACTGCGGCCAGGGCCGGGTCCTGGGCGTTGCGGGCCACCTCGGTCCCGACCATTGTCGGGCTGGCGACTACAGGGGCTGCGGCGGCGAGCATGGCGACGGCGCTGACGGCGATGACGAGTTTCATGAAGTCCCTCTCCCGGATCGGGTGGGACTGCACCGGAGCAAAGCGGCCGCGTCAACCGCAGAAGGCAAAGAACCGTTCGATATTCGGTGCGGATTCGGGATGTGGAGCATAGGCTTGACGCTCGCCGTCCAGCCAGAGGGCCAGCCAGCCGACCTGGCGGAAGCGCTGGAAAACCGGTGCGTCCGCGTCCGCCTCGGCGGTCAGAAAGACCCCATCGTTCAGCTGGGACGGCTCTGAGTTGGCAGGAAAGCGTTCTGTCTCGCCGCCCGCCTCAATATGGATCTCGGGTTTGGCGTCCGGCGCACCAACGGCGCTCAGCGCCACCCGCCCTGCACCTTCGCTGCAATCCAGTCCCAGCCGCAGATCATCGCTCTCCGCCCGTCCATAGACCAGCCGGGCCTGTCCGCCGTCCAGGTTATAGAACCAGTCATGATCCGCGATGGGGGCAGGCGGACCGGATGAAGCGACGGCAGGGGGCGGCTCCGGCGGGCTTTCAACCGTCGCGCAGGCGGCCGCTGCCAGGGCCAGGCCTGTCAGGATGGTGAGGCGTGCGGCGCGCATAGAGGTCTCCGGCAATCAGCCCGCGCAAAGTTCCGCGAACCGGCGCAATTTGGCAAGATGGGGGGGAGGGATCTCGACCGGGCGACGCTGATCGCCGAAGACTATCGTCATCCGGCCGTCGACCGTGAAGGCGGCGAAAACCGGATGATCGGTTCGGAGAGCCAGCCGGGTGGCCCCCGGTCGACCCGGAGATGTTTCTGCCACAGCGGAAGCCTCGCCCGAAACCACCCGTGCCATACCGCTGATCGCCGTGCCCCCGTAAAGGGTCAGCCGCGCGACGCTCGTGCCCGGATCGCACTCCAGGGTCGTGCGCAGACTGGCACTGTCGGGGATTTCATGTGCCAGAACCACCGGCTCCGCGTCAGCGTAGAGGGCCCAGGTCCAGCCGCTCGCCGTCGGCGGGTTCTGCGTGGCCAGGGCCAGGATGACGAACAAGCCGATCATGGCTCAGCCCCTGCTGAAAGTTTCTGCCACTGTTGTGGTCAGACATGGACGGAACCGCAATAGGCGAAACACAGTCGTTCTGGCGGTGTGCGGCGACACTGGCAGGCCGATCCGGCTGGTGGGTCAAACTGCGTGAAAGGGATCGCCACGACCCGTGCCGAAACGCGGCCATGCACTGGCGGTTCCTGAGGCAGGCCGGATGTATGCCCGGCCAGATCTAGGCCGTGATCAAATCATTGCGCACTTGGCGAACGGCGTCGGCAGACCCAAGGCCCGGGCCGGGCTGAGGCAAGCTTCTGTCCGCGACCCGCCTAGAAGGGACTGAACTGCTCCACCAGTGACTGGGCAGCCGGTGTGGCCTGCACACGGCTGATGTCTCCCCGACCGCCGTAGCTGATGCGGGCTTCCGCGATCTGGGTGTGGGCGATGGTATTGCCCGAGCTGATGTCCTCGGGCCGCACGATGCCTGCGACGGTCAGTTCGCGCACCTCGCGATTGGTACGCACTTCTTGCCGGCCCTGTATGATCAGATTGCCATTGGCCATCACGTCCGTGACGACGGCGGCAATGGTCAGGCTGACCTTCTCGGACCGGTTCACGGATCCGGAACCGTTGGCGTTTGACGCCCCTTCCAGGCTGACCAGACTGGCCGGGTCGAAGCCGTCGGGGAAGGCTCGGCCGAGGCTGTTCTCCAGACCGAAGAAATTGGTGATGCCACCCGAGATGTCATTGGTTCGGCTGCGCGCTGTCGAGTTCTGGGTTTGGGCGCGGTCGTCGATGTCGATATTGACGGTGAGGATGTCGCCGATGCGGCGTGCACGCTGATCGCCGAAAAAGGTGCGGGCCCCGGCGCGCCAAAGGCTGTTGGCGCTGGCGGCACGGTCCGCTCGCTGTTGCTCCGGCGAGGGCAGATAGGCCTGACTGGTCGGCATCAGGGCCGCTGGATAGCCGATGGGAGCCAGCTCCGGTCCCCGCACCGCCTCGACGGCGGTGGAGCAGGCTCCGAGGCTCAGGGCGGCGACGATGACGGTCAGGACGTTACGCATGAAACCTTATCCCTCTATCGGGCGGCGAGCTGTTGGGTTGCGCGGGCTTGCTGGGCAGCCGGGCCGGCGAGGGCTTGTCCGGGTCCGGTCGCCACGGCGTCGATGCTTCGGCCGGATTGCAGGTTACGAACGACCAGCGGCTGACCGGCGGCGGCGTTGCCTTCGGCGCGGCCGGTGACGGTGACGCGGACTCCGCCGACGACATAGGCGACCTCGACCATGTCGTTGCGGGTGATGACACGGTCGGCAAAAGTGGCTCGGCCGGGCTGGAGACCTGCGGTCACGGCGGGTGCCACACTGGCGGCGGTTGCGGGTGATCCGGGGGCAGGCGGGGCGGTTGTCGGTGCGGCGGTGGCGTTGCGAACGACGACCCGTCGCAGCCCGGTCGGATTTGCCCAGGCCAGACCCGACTGGCGCGCAAGGCTTTGAAGTTGTCCGGCCTCGAAGACGATGGAGGGGCCGACACGCGTCCCGACCAGCACGTCCGAAGCCGAACCGGCCCCGTCGAAAAGGTCGCCCAGGGTGACACGGCCATCGCTGTCGACCGGATTGGCTTTCAAGGTCACGGGGCCGGCCACTGCGGCACCGGCAACCATCAGGGCCGCAATGGTTCCGAAGATCAGGGACTTCACGATTTCACCTGCGCGCTGACCGACAGCATCTGGTCCGCTGTGGTGATGACCTTGGAGTTCATCTCATAGGCGCGCTGGGCAATGATCAGGGCGCTGATCTCGGCCACGGCGTCGACGTTCGATGCCTCGGTATAGCGATGCAGCAGCTGGCCGAAGCCGACATCTCCCGGCGTGCCGACATTGGCCGCGCCCGAGGCGGCGGTTTCCATCAGCAGGTTGTCGCCGATCGCCTCCAGCCCAGCCTCGTTGAAGAAGCTGGCCAGTTCCAGCTGGCCCACGATCGACGGCTCCGTGGTGCCGGCGGTAATGACCTGGACCTGACCCGACTTGGAGATCGAAACATCGACCGCGTCCTGCGGGATCGAGATGTTGGGCTGCACGGCATAGCCGTCGTCCGTGACCAGCTGGCCTTCACCGTTGAGGGCGAAATTGCCTGCGCGGGTGAAGGCGGTCTCGCCGGACGGCAGCAGGATCTGGAAATAGCCGCGCCCGTCGATCGCGACGTCGTACAGGCCACCGGTCTGTGTCGGCGAGCCCTGCTCGGTGATCCGGTAGACGCTGCCGGCCTTGACGCCCGCACCGATCTGGATGCCGGTCGGGACCACGGTGCCCTGGCTGGACGACTGGGCCCCCATGCGCTCGACGTTCTGGTACAGCAGGTCCTGAAATTCGGCTCTTTGGCGCTTGAAGCCGACCGTGTTCATGTTGGCGATGTTGTTCGAGATGACCTCGACGTTCAGTTGCTGGGCTGCCATGCCCGAGGCTGCGGTTCTGAGGGCGCGCATGTCTCAGTGTTCCCTTTTAAGCCCGGCCCAGCCGCTCAACGGCGCGGCGTGACAGGTCGTTGGTGCCTTCGATCATCCGCGTGACGCTCTCATAGGCGCGCTGGATCTCGATCAGATTGGTAATCTCGAGGATCGGATTGACGTTGGAGCCTTCCAGCATGCCCTGACGGACGCGGGCGTCGGTCGCCTCGATGGGAACGGCGTTGGAGGCGTTCCGGTAAAGGCCGTCTCCGCCCTTTTCGAGCGCGGCCAGGGCATCGAAGCGAACGATGGAGATCCGGCCAACCGGGTTGCCGTTCTGGCTGATGGTACCGTCCGGGGCCACGGCGGGCTCACCCAGTGAGCGGTCCAGAATGATCTCGCCGCCGTCGCCCTGAACGGCCGCGCCGCCTTCGGTCGTCAGCCGGCCCTCGGGGTCCAGGGTGAAGGCACCGTCACGGGTATAGGCCTCGCCGACACCGTCGTTGAGCTTGAAGAATGCGCCTTCGCCTTCGATCGCGAAGTCCAGATTACGGCCGGTCTGCTCCAGCGCACCCTGGCCGTAATCGCGGCCGATGCCGCTATCCAGCACGAAGCTGACACCGGGCCGGATGAAGGCGTTCCGGGCCCGCTCTCCGATCTCTTCACCGACCAGCAGTTGCTCGACCTTGAAACCGGTCGTGTCCGCATTGGCGATGTTGTTGGCCACGATGTCGAGCTCGCGGCGTAGTGTCATCTGGCGTGACAGTCCGACGTAGGCGGCGTTTTCCACAAGGCGGCTCCTTTCCCCGATCTCCACGCAATGGTCGTGCCAGGAGGGTTAACCCAGTGCTGGCGGGGCTTTGGCCGGTTTGGACGTCCGGTTGACCCGGCAGGAATTGCCGGTTCTTAGCGGCTCGTTAACCAAAAAACGTTCCTATGGTTCGAGAGATTCTTGGGGCGTGGTCCATGTTCAAATTTGGCAAGAAGAAGGGCGCGAAGGAGGGCGAAGATCAGGCCGCCGACGTGCCTGCCGTTTCGGATGGATCCGCCGCCGAGGGCGAGGACGGTGCTGCGCCGAAGAAGAAGAAACTTCCCTTGCTGTTCATCGTCATTCCGGTCGCCTTGCTGGTGCTGGGCGGCGGTGGGGGTGCGGCCTTTTTCATGATGCAGCCCAAGCCGGATGCGGCGGCCAAGGGTGATGATCACGGTGCCGAAAAGAAGGGCGGTCATGACAAGAAGGCCGACAAAAAAGGCGGTGACCATGGTGCCGCTGCCGGTCCTGAGGATGGTTCACTGGGCGTGATCGCCGAGGGGCCCGATGGAGTCACCTTCCTTACCCTGCCCGATATAACGGTGAATATTCAGTCCGCTGACGGTCGCCCGACCTTCCTGAAGCTGAAGCTGACGCTCGAGACCAAGGACGCGGCTGTCGCCGAGCACCTGCAGGCCGAGATGCCGCGCCTCCAGGATATGTTCCAGGGGTTCCTTCGCGAACTGCGTCCCGAGGACCTCGCCGGCTCCGCCGGCAATTTCCAGCTGCGCGCCGAGATCCTGCGCCGTGTCAATCTGGTCGCCTCGCCGGGCAAGGTGGACGCTGTGCTGATCGAAGAAATGCTGGTGAGGTAGGGATGACCGACGCGGCTTTCGCCGAAAGCGCCGACCCCTTTGCGGACGATGCCGAGGCAGAAGACGCGCGCCCGTCGTCCCTGTCGGAACGGGTCCTGAACCAGGATGAGATCGACAGTCTCCTCGGGTTCGATCTCGGCGAGGCGGACGATGCCGAGCGCACCGGCATCCGCGCCATCATCAACTCGGCCCTCGTCAGCTACGAGCGGCTGCCCATGCTCGAGATCGTCTTTGACCGCCTCGTGCGGTTGATGACGACCTCGTTGCGTAATTTTACCTCGGACAACGTCGAGGTCAGCCTCGACAACATCTCCTCGATCCGCTTCGGCGACTATCTGAACTCGATCCCGCTGCCGGCCATTCTGGCGGTTTTCCGGGCCGAGGAACTGGACAACTACGGACTGCTGACGGTTGATTCCAACCTGATCTATTCCATCGTGGACGTCCTGCTCGGCGGGCGTCGCGGCACGGCAGCACTGCGGATCGAGGGGCGGCCCTACACCACCATCGAACGGGTTCTGGTCGAGCGGATGGTCGAGGTCGTGCTGGCCGACGCCCGGGCCGCATTCGAACCCCTGACGCCGGTCCATTTCAGCCTCGATCGGTTGGAGACCAATCCCCGCTTCGCCGCCATCGCCCGCCCGGCCAATGCTGCGATCCTGGTCAAGCTGCGGATTGACATGGAGGACCGGGGTGGCCGCATCGAGCTGCTTCTGCCCTACGCCACGCTCGAGCCGATCCGGAAGATGCTGTTGCAGCAGTTCATGGGTGAGAAATTCGGCCGCGACAACATTTGGGAAGGCCACCTCGCCACCGAGCTCTGGACCACCGAAACCGAGGTGCGCGCGATCCTGGACGAGCAGCAGCTCCCGCTTTCGAGGGTTCTCGACCTGAAGGTTGGTGACACCCTGATGCTCAATGCGACACCGGATTCCGACATCTCGGTCCGGTGCGGCCAGATACCGGTCACGACCGGCAAGATGGGTCGCAGGGGCCAGCATATCGCCGTGCGCATCGAGGGGCCGATCAGTATGGAGGCCGCGACCAGCCTGACAAAGGGAAAACGCTGATGACCGGAATGATCCTCGACGGCGTCCTGATGCTGCTGCTGGTAGCGGCACTTGGCTATGGTGTGCGGCTGGAGAAAAAGCTGTCCGCCCTCCGTACCGGCCAGCAGGCCTTCGCTTCTGCGGTCACCGAACTCAACGCAGCCGCCGGACGGGCCGAGGCCGCGCTCGCCAACCTGCGCGCTTCGGGCCAGGAAACAGACCTTCTGCACGATCGCATCGTCAAGGCGCGGGAGATCAAGGCCCAGCTGGAAAGCCTGATCGCCCGGGCCCCGGTCACCCCGACAGCCGCCGTTCAGGAAGTTTCGAAGCCCGTGCTGGTCGCCGCGCGTCCACCCGTTGCTGTTACGGCTGAAGACGAGCGGGCCCTGCGGATGGCCGCTCTGGCGGAACGCATCCAGGGGTTTGCCCCCTCCAACCGGGCTGCCGAGCCGGTCGCCGCCATTCTCGGTGCCCTGAACGCCGGCCGATCCGCTAACCAGGCTGCGAAGCAAAGCCTAAACCAATCCCGCCGCAATCTGGACGAAGATCTCTTCGCCGCCTGAATCCACTGTCCTGCCCTGGGGCCGGTGCCTGGCACCCTGCGACCCGAGGGCTCTTTCGAGTAGCCGAACATGAGCAAAATCCCCCGCCTGCTGCCTCTGATCGCCGTCGCCATCGGCGGGGTGGTGCTGGTGCGCGCCGTCGGCGTTGCGCCCGGCGTCTTCGAGGGCGCGAAGGCCTGGGCGCAGGAGGCTGTGCCCGCCGGAGCAGCGGCCGCGGCCGCGGCCCCGGCAGCCGCTGCGGCGATCTGCGCGCTGACGCCAGAGCAGCTGGCCCAGCAGGCAGGGATTTCGCCGGCTGAGCTGCGCATCATGCAGTCGTTGTCGGCGCGTCGGACGGAGCTGGATGCACGCGACGCCGATCTCGCATCGATGCTGCCCCTTCTGGCGACAGCCGAGCAGAAGCTGGACGCCAAGGTCGCCGCCCTTGAGGCGGTGAAGGCCGAGGTCCGTGTTCTTCTCGGGCAGGTCAGCGAGCAGGAAAAGGCCGAGAATGAACGGATGGTGGCGGTCTATTCCGCGATGCGTCCGCGTGAGGCCGCCCGTGTCATGGCTACACTCGACGATGATGTTCGTTTGCCCGTCGCTGCGGCCATGCGCCCGCGTTCGCTGGCCGCGATCCTGGCCCAGATGGACCCCGCCGAGGCACGTAGCCTGACCGAAAAGCTGGCCCGGCGGTTCGAGGCGCGTCAGCAGCTGGCGGCGCGCGCGGCGGCAGCGTCTGCGACGACCGGGCCTGCAGCGGGGGCGGCTGCGCCGACTGCTGCCCCGGCGGCCGCGCCGGCGGCGGCCCCGGGGGCAACGGCCCGGCCGAACGGCGAGACACCGGCTCCCGCTCCGGCAGCGGCCGCTCCGGCACCCGCCCCGGCTCGTGCCAACCGTCCGGCTGCGCGGCGTCCGGCAGCCCGTCCCGCGGCCCGGACGCCTGCGCCCGCACCGGCTGAGCCCCAGGGCGAAAGGCCCTATGCGCCTGCGGGCCCGGCACAGGCGACGCCGGCTCCGCCGCGGCAGTCGGTGGAGTAGCGCGCTTCAGCCTTTCCGCTTTCGGGCGACAAGGCAAAAAAAGAGGCCGCGTCCCGGGGGGCGCGGCCTCTGGTCTTTGCGCGCTGGGTTGCGCCTATTCGATATCTTCGTTCAGGAGGCCGACCTTGAAGAAGCCGTTCTCCTGCAGGGTGTTCATGACTTCCATGAACTGATCGTAGGTCACGTCCGGCTGGGCGCGGACGAAGACGCGCTCTTCGCGGCAGTCGGTGGCGACGGCCAGGGCCGTGCAGACGTCGGCGGCCAGGGTCTCGATCGTGGTCTGGCGATCGGCGAGGAAGATCGAGCCGGTCTCCTGGATGGTGATGTAGACCGGTTCCTTGACCTCCTCGGGGTTTGCCGGCGGTTGTGCCGGCGGCAGGTCGAGGCGGATCGAAACGGTCGCCATCGGGGCCGCGACCATGAAGATGATCAGCAGCACGAGCATGATGTCGACGAACGGCGTGACGTTGATGTCCGCGTTCTGCTCGATCGTCTTGCCGCCCTGGCCGGCGGGTCCGGAAAGCTTGGAGCCCATGTGTCACTCTCTCCATCGGGCCCGGCGCGATCGCGGCGAGCGCAAAATATGACGTTCAGATCGTCTCTTGGCGTCCCGGAACCGGCTTGTAAAGCGGGTTCAGGCCGGTTGGGGTTCCATACGCCCGGGATTGCTCAAAATACCCCTGTCAGGCGAGCGAGTCAGCCTTTCGCCAGTGCCAGGAAGCGATCCTTCAGGGCAGCGTCCGTCTTGAAGTCACCGGTGAAGCGGGTGGTGATGGTGGAGACGTGGCGGTGATGCACGCCGCGGGTGGTCATGCACTGGTGTTCGGCGTCGATCATGATGGCCACGCCGGCCGGCTGCAGGTTTGATTCGATCGCCTCGGCGATCAGCTGGGTCAGGGTCTCCTGCGTCTGCAGGCGACGAGAGAAGATCTCGACCACCCGTGCCAGCTTGGAGATGCCGACGACCTTTTCGCGCGGAATATAGGCGACATAGGCCTTGCCGATGAACGGGGCCATGTGGTGCTCGCAATGGCTCTCGATCTCGATGTCGCGCAGCAGGACCATGTCGTCATAGCCCTGCACATCCTCGAAGGTCCGCGACAGTTCCTTGGCCGGATCAGCGTCATATCCTTCGAACCATTCGCCGTAGGCATCCACCACGCGCTTGGGCGTGTCGCGCAGACCCTCGCGGTCCGGATTGTCGCCGGCCCAGGCCAGCAAGGTGCGGACGGCTTTCAGGGCCTCGTCACGGCTGGGGCGTTTGGACGGATCGTTGTCGCCAACCAGAACCGGCTTGACGGGGATGAGGCTCATTCTGGATCTCGACGCTGTTCGCTTGTGCTTGTGGACCGCTATATGGGACGGCGGGTCAATCCAGCAAGGATTCCGGGCCCGCAAGAAAACTGAAAGTCGTCGCTTCCCCATGCCGCTGGTTCTCCACGACACCCTGTATCGAGAAAAGCGGGTTTTCACGCCCCGCGACCCCGACCGCGTAACCCTCTACGTCTGCGGTCCGACGGTCTATGACTTCGCCCATATCGGCAATGCACGGCCGCCGGTGGTGTTCGACGTGCTGGTGCGCCTGCTGCGCCGGACCTATGGCGCAAACAAGGTCATCTACGCCCGCAACGTCACCGACGTGGACGACAAGATCAACCAGAAGGCCGCCCGCGAGGGCACGCCGATCGGCGAGGTCACGGCGCGCTATGAGGCCGCCTATCTGGAGGACATGAGCCGGCTGAATGTGTCGCCGCCGGATATCGCGCCGCATGTCACCGACCATATGGACGCGATCGTCAAACAGATCGGCGCGATCATGGATCAGGGCTGCGCCTATGCCGCCGAGGGCCATGTGCTGTTCGACGTCTCGTCTTACGAGACCTACGGCCGGCTGTCGGGGCGCAACCTCGACGACATGATCGCCGGGGCCCGGGTCGAGGTCGCGCCCTACAAGAAAAATCCGCACGACTTCGTGCTGTGGAAGCCGTCCAAGGCCGACGAGCCGTCCTGGCCATCGCCCTGGGGCGAGGGGCGTCCGGGCTGGCATATCGAATGCTCGGCCATGATCGAGGAGACGCTGGGCCTGCCGATCGATATCCACGGCGGGGGGATCGACCTGGTGTTTCCGCACCATGAAAACGAGATCGCCCAGGGCGTCTGCGCCCATGGCCACGCCCATTCCCCCGACGCCTATGTCGAGTACAGCCGCTACTGGATGCACAACGGCTTTCTGACCGTCGACGCGGAAAAGATGTCCAAATCGATCGGCAATGTCCTGCTGCTGCATGATCTGGTGCAGACGATTCCGGGCGAGGTCGTCCGCTGGGCCCTGTTGAGTGCCCACTACCGCCAGCCGCTGGACTGGAATCAGGCGCTGCTCGACCAGAGCCGCAAGGCGCTGGACCGGCTTTACGGTGCGCTTCACCGCGCTGCCGCCGTCGAGGCCAATGGCGATGAGCCGGCCGCGGACTTCCTTGCCGCCATTGAGGACGACATCAATACGCCGGGCGCCATGGCGACCCTGTTCGCCCTGTCCAGCGAGATCGAACGCGCCATGACGGCGGGCGATACCGGCGTCGCCGGCCGGGCCAAGGGTGAGCTGATCGCCGCCGGCGCGATCCTCGGCGTGCTCCAGGCGACACCGGCGGACTGGCTGGAAGGTGAGGTCTCCGGTGATCTGCGGACCGAGGTCGAGGGCCTGCTGGAGCAACGGGCCGCCGCCCGCGCGGGCAAGGACTGGGCCGAGGCCGACCGCATCCGCGACCGGCTCAATGCCCTGAACGTGGTGGTCATGGACGGTCCGCAGGGTGCGACCTGGCGGGTCAGGGGATAGGGCGCGCCGGGTTAACACCGGTCATGTGGAAACACGATGCTCAGCCTCACCCAGGAACACAGGGTCCACTCATCGGCGGGCCGTCACCGGCCGCTTTCGACCCTGAGGAGCCCTTGGGTATGTCTGCGCTCGGCAGGAAGGCAAGGCCCGTCAGGTGGCGCGTGAGTTGCCGATCTTGTTGGCCGGCAGATTGCGCCGACTGAATCGGCTCACATTCATCTCGTCATCGACGAGAGAATCTTACCTGACTTTGCGGCGGCGCGACGTGCGAGGTGGTAAAGCCGGGCAGCGCCTTCATCGTGGCGCACAACCACTTCCGTCTCTTCTCCGTAGGTCTGCTTCAAGAAGTCGTGGATCAGCTCTTCAGCTTCCTGTCTGGGCTGAATGATCTCTGCGCTCAGAGGACACTCGGTGCGGCTGTGATAGGTCGCGTAGACCTTCCCTTTTTCCTCGAAGATGTTTCCGATCGTATACGGGTAAAGCGCACAATCCATCGGCCGATCGGCATGGATCGAGCACCCCATGTCCCAATTCGGGCAGGGTCCCCGTCCGTTTGACGACAAGCGATAAACGCGACCGGCTCGCGCGATCGACAGATGGTCTGACCGTCCTGCGAAATGACGTTGATACTCGGCTTCATTCAGAAGAAGGCCGTGCAGGTCCCGACAGCAGTTCTGGTCCACCGTACATCTGAGGCAAGGATTTGTCATAGGCTCGCACTACCGGGGACCATTGCTCCGGAACGATAGACCACAAAACCCTGATAGAAACGTCAATGGACGAGAGAGCGGTGCCCTCGAGTGGGCGGGGAAACCGCCGGTGATCCTCCGGGCAGGGTCAGGTGGTGCGTTCCGCTTCCCAGCCATCACCGACGTCCTGACGGTCCGCTTTCGGCCGTCTCGCTCCACCGCTTGTAGCCGCATCGGCCGACAAGAACTGGTTAACCACGTTTGTTTAGGCTGCGTTTGGTTCCGGCTTCCTATCGTCGTTCGGGTCCTGTCAGGAGACGTCCTCGCAAATGCCGCTCAAGCTGTCGCTGAAGCCCGGCGAGAAATTCGTCCTCAACGGCGCCGTCGTCCAGAATGGCGACCGGCGGGGCGTACTGATCCTGCAGAACAAGGCGTCGGTCCTGCGCGAGAAGGACATTCTCCAGCCCGAGGATGCCAACACCCCGGCCAAGCGCGTCTATTTCCCGGTCATGATGATGTATCTGGACGAGACCGCAGCGGCCAAGGTCTATGACGAGTTCGCTCTACGGCTCGGCGAGTTCATGGGCGCGTCCCGCAATCCCGAAATTCTGGCGGCCTGCGTCGCAGCTTCGCGCCATGTGATGGCGCGCGAGCACTACAAGGCGCTGATGGCGGCGCGAAAACTCGTTGAGTATGAGGAAGGTCTGGCGAATGTCGCTACAGGCGTACAAGACAGCGGCAGCCAGGGCTGAATCTCCGCGCGAGATGGAGTACCGGCTGTTCGGGGAAGTGACCCGGGCGCTGATGCACGCCTCGACCCTTGAACCGACAGAGATCTCTGCGCGGATCGATGCGCTGGACTGGAACCGGCGGCTGTGGTCGACGCTCGCGACCGACTGCTCCAACAAGGACAATGTCATGAGTCCGGGGCTCAAGGCCCAGATCATCTCCATCAGCCTGTTCGTCAGCCGTCACTCTTCGGAGATCATGCGGGGCGAGGATGATTTCGAAACCCTGATCGAAATCAACCGGATGGTCATGCAGGGGCTGGCAGGTCCAGGGCCGGGCGCGCAACAGGCGGCCTGACGCGCTACGGCTCCGGCGCGCACCGTTTCATCACAACGGACACGACAGCGGGCGGCGGGGCTAGAACAGGCCAGTGACCCACTGGATGGTCGGCCCCAGCGCCAGGCTGACCAGCCCCCCGGCGAGCCAGATGAACAGGCAGACGCCGGCCACCCCTGCCCAGCCGATCAGCACCACAATGCCGTCGCGCTGCATCAGTCCGAATCCGAATGTCGAAATGATCAGGGCGGGGACCAGGTTTCCGCCCCAGATCGGCAGCACCAGAATGCAGGACAGCAGGACGGTGACGATGCCGATCAGCACCTCCGAGACCGGGCTGGTCATCGCCGGCAGCCGGGGTCTGGACAGACGTTCGACCTGTTTGAAGCGGATCAGGACCTTTTTCACACCGTTGCGATAGGTTTCGCGCTCGATCGCGCGCCGTAACGCCCAGCGCGGCAGCCAGAGCTGCTCCTGCCGGATCACGAGCTGCAGGCCCATCAGAAGCAGGGGAGCCCCAAGGACCGTCGTCGTTCCGGGGATGATGCCGATGGCGATGTTGAGCAGGCCGAAGAACAGCATCAGGGCCCCGAAGCCGCGCTCGCCGAAGGCGTTCACCAGCTCACCGAGATAGAGCTTCGGGTCCTCCCTGGCCCCGATGTCCTCGATCACCTGGGAGAAGGTCCGGCTGTCGCTATGATAGTCGTAGTCGGGCATCTGCGACGGGGGTCCGGGGCGGGGATGACTCGATCTAGGCCGGTAGATGGACGCGCGCCACTTAACAAACGTCAATCCTGGCGGTGCAGCGCATCCGCATCCGTACCTGAAGGTCAGGCGCGAGCGGGATGCGGCAACTAGCCGCCCAGCAATTCCCGTCCGATCAGAAACCGCCGGATCTCGTTGGTGCCGGCACCGATGTCGTAGAGCTTGGCGTCGCGGACCAGACGCTCGACCGGCCATTCCTTCGTATAGCCCGCCCCGCCGAGCGCCTGGACGGCCTCGAGGCTGACCTTCACGGCATTCTCGGAGGCCAGCAGGATGGCCCCGGCGGCGTCATAGCGGGTGGTCTTGCCCTGGTCGCAGGCGCGGGCCACGGCATAGACATAGGCGCGGGCGCTGTTCAGGGCCACGTACATGTCGGCGACCTTGGCCTGCATCAGCTGGAACGATCCGATCGGCTTGCCGAACTGTTTGCGCTCGCGGACATAGGGCAGGACCACGTCGAGCGCCGCCTGCATGATGCCCAGCGGCCCGGCCGCCAGCACGGCGCGCTCATAGTCGAGGCCGCTCATCAGCACGCCGGCACCGCCGCCGACGGGGCCCATGACGTTCTCTTCCGGGACCTCACAGTCCTCGAACACCAGTTCGGCGGTGTCCGAGCCGCGCATGCCCATCTTGTCCAGCTTCTTCGAGACGCTGAATCCCTTCATGCCCTTTTCGATCAGGAAGGCGGTGACGCCGCCGTTGCCTTCGCCGGTGCGGGCATAGACCACCAGGGTCTCGGCGTGCGGCGCGTTGGTGATCCAGAATTTGGTGCCGTTCAGGACGTAGCGGTCGCCCTGTTTCACGGCCTGGGTCCGCATCGACATGACGTCCGAGCCGGAACCGACTTCCGACATGGCCAGTGAGCCGACGTGTTCGCCCGAGATCAGGCCGGGCAGGTATTTCTGTTTCTGGGCTTCGGTGCCCCAGCGGCGGATCTGGTTGACGCACAGGTTGGAGTGGGCCCCGTAGGCCAGGCCGATCGAGGCAGAGGCGCGGGACACCTCCTCCATGGCCACGACGTGTTCGAGGTAGCCGAGGCCGAGGCCGCCGTATTCTTCCTCGACGGTGATGCCGTGCAGGCCCAGCTCGCCCATCTCGGGCCAGAGCTCGCGCTTGAAGGCGTTGGTCTCGTCGATCTCGGCGGCCAGGGGGGCCAGACGGTCGGTCGCCCAGCGGGCGGTGGTCTCACGGATCATGTCGGCGTTTTCGCCGAGGCCGAATTCCATGGATTGGGGGGCGTTGGGAATGCTCATGGGCGCGGAGGTAGCACCGCCCGCTCTCGCCGGAAAGTCAGTCCGGCTTGCCCCACCGCACATAGAGGTTCCACGACGACACGCCGACGCAAATCACCCCGATCAGGGCGAGGGCCCAGGCGATGACGGTCGTCTCGCCCATCGGTGAGGGCTGTTCCACGGCCAGACGGAAGGCGGCGGCCGAGGCCCCGCAGGCGGCCAGGCCCACACCGCCCATGATCAGAAAGGCACCGGTCTCGCTCCAGTCAAAGCGGCGAGGCCCGGCCGGTTCAACCTCGTGGCGCAGGACAGAAAGGGTCGGTTCGTCCTCGAACAGGCCGGTTTCCTCAGCGGAAGGAACCGGGTCGCGCTGGTCCGACGGCCAGACCGGACGCTCGGCCTCGATGAAGTCGGCCTCGGTGGCGGGGGTCAGGACCAGTTCGGACTCCATCGCCGGGAAGGGCGAGGGCAGGAGGGCGGTAGACACCAGCGGGATGACGGGACCGGTGTCTGTGGGCTCGGGCCCGGGCTGAGGCTCGGGCTGAGGCTGAGGCTCCGGCTCTGGCTCGGGTTGAGATTCCGGTTCCGGCGCGGCTATCGCCGGCTCGGGCTGGGCCGGGAAGACGGGCGCGACGACCGGTGCTTCGACCGGATCCCGGGGCGCAAAGCCCGGCAGGGGGCCGATGATGGGGGCCGCATAGGGGGAATAGCGATCCAGACTGACCCGCGCGACGCCCTCCGCAGGCTGCAGGACCGGAGGTTCAGGGGTGGACGTCGCGGGGGGCGGCGTCGGATCCGGTTCGGCGGCCTCCGGCCCGGCCGACGGAAGGGGCGCGGCCAGCAAGGCTGCGAGGGTGACCGGTGAGGACGGGTCAGCAACGAACAGGGCCCGCTCGGCCGAGCGGCGGCGCAGGCGTGCGTCCACGGAGATGTCTTCCGGCCACCCGATCAGGGCGTCCGCGGCCTGTATGGCGTGACCCTCGTTCAACCTCTGAAGGACATCGGATGCAAGGAAGCGGTCCACACCGACCGAGATGGCGAAGCTGGCCAGGGCGTCAAATTGATGCTGGTTCAGCGGGCTGTGAACCTCTTCGTTCAGCGCCTTCACGACCGGCAGGAGATCATACCGGAGCAGCAATTCCGCATCGGCCTCGGCGACGGTCAGACCCTCGCGGGCCGAGGCGGTATGGCCATAGCCGATGACCCAGCGGCCGTCCTCCCGCTGCGTGGCGCGCGGACGAAAGCCCTCAAAGCTCTTGATGAGGACGATCCCTTCGCGGGAGACCTTCAGACGGGTTGTGGGCGTTTCGGACACGGATTGACCCAAATCGAGACGGGCGCGCTCGCCCGACCGGGGAACCAGCAAGGGACACGCCGTTCTACAGCAGGACGAGGGTGGCGAGACCGAGGAAGATCAGGAAGCCGAAGAAATCCGTCGTCGCCGTCACGAAGACGGCGGAGGATACGGCCGGGTCGAACTTCAGCCGTGACAGGGTCAGGGGCGTCAGGACCCCGACGGTGGCCGCGACCAGCAGGTTCAGCACCATGGCCATGCCGATCACGGCGCCGATGCGCCAGTCCTGGAACCAGAGGCCTGCGGCCGTCCCGATCAGCGGGGCCAGCACCAGACCATTGGCCAGGCCGACAGCCAGCTCGCGGCGGAAGGTGCGGGCGGCGTTGGAGCTGTTCAGCTCACGCGTCGCCAGGGCGCGAACGGTCACGGTCAGGGCCTGGGTGCCGGCATTACCGCCGATGGCCGAGACGATGGGCAGCAGGATCACCAGGGCGACGATCTGGGCGATCGTGACCTCGAACCATGAGATGACGATCGAACCGAGTACGGCGGTACCGAGATTGACCGCCAGCCAGGGCACGCGGCCGCGCACGATCTCGGACACGGACGAGCCACGGTCCTCGTCGGACACACCCGCGAGGCGCAGGATGTCCTCGCGGTTCTCTTCCTGGATGATGTTGACGATGTCATCGACGGTGATCTGACCGACCAGCCGGCCCGCCGCATCGACGACCGGGGCCGAGATCAGATGGTATTTCTCGAAGATGTAGGCGACTTCTTCCTGGTCCTGGTCGACGGCGATCGCATTGACCGGCTCCATGAGGTCGACGAGGGCCGTCGTGCGTGGCGCGCGGAGCAGGCCGCTGACCGACAGGCCGCCGACCGGCTTGTTGGAGGGATCCACGACATAGATGTCGAAGAACAGCTCCGGCAGGTCCTCGCCCTGTTTGCGGATGTGATCGATGGTATCGCCGACGTTCCAGAACGACGGCGCGGCCATGACCTCGCGCTGCATCAGGCGGCCGGCGGAATCCTCATCGTAGCGCAGCGAGCTCTCGATCGCGGCGCGATCGACCTCGGGCATGGCGGCCAGCACCTTTTCGCGCTGATCGTCTTCCAGGTCCTCGACCACCAGGGCGGCGTCGTCGGAGTCCAGCTCCTGCAGGGCCTCGGCGAGGGTCAGGTGCGGGACGCGCTCCAGGACCTCCTCGCGGATATTGTCGTCGAGTTCGGGCAGGGTTTCCGCCAGCAGGTCGGGCGGAAGCCACAGCACGACGACCGCGCGGTGTTCGGCGGTCAGGAAACCCATCAGATCGGCTACGTCGGCCGGGTGCAGATCTTCCAGCAGGGACCGCAGCTTCAGCCCATCGCCGGCGTCCGAGGCGTCGACGACCTTCTCGACGAAGGCCGCCGTCAGCACATAGTCCTCGTCGAGGGCGATGTGGTCGATTTCAGTCCGGGAGGCGACGGGCAGGGGGGCGTCTGCGGTTTTGCTCACGCTTGGCCTCCCCTGTTTTCAGATCAGCTGTCGCCGATGTTTCGCCCTGTCAAATCAGATGGTGCGGTCGAGAAGACTCGAACTTCCACTCCGGTTAGGGAACAGCGACCTCAACGCTGCGCGTCTACCAATTCCGCCACGACCGCTCGCATCGGAGGGGGGCTGATAGCGGAGGTCGGGCTGGAAGGGAAGGGGTTGTCTGAGTGGTTGGTGATCAGGAGTTGGTGACTGCTGCTTCATCGCCTGGGGGCCGCGCGGAACCAACGGTATCCGGCCCGGCAATCACCAACGACGAACCACCAATCGCCCTCAGGCCGAGCCGGCCATGAAGTCATAGACATCGGCGGCCCGGGTGACCGTGATGGCGATGCGGTCATCACGAATTTCGATCTCGCCGCGAGCGACCGGATGATTGTTGGCGAGAATCCAGACCTCGTCGGTTTCCGAGGCGTTGAGCGGGATCACGGCTCCGCGGCCCATCTTCAGCAGCTGGTTCATAGGCAGCACGCATCGCCCCAGGATGACCGAGATCTCAACTTCGACGGCATCGATCTGGCTCAAGGGGGACTCGAATACTGGCTGTGATTCAGCGGTCTGGGCTTGCATGGTGCTTCCGCCACCCACAATGGAGGCGTCATGCTTTCCCAAGCCTTAAGCGACGCGATGGAAAAACTAATTCGCGCCGATGGCCGCCCGGCCGAATGGGCGGTCTCGGAAGGCTATGTCGCCTATGACGCGGCGGTGGCGGTCATGGAGGCGCGGGCGGCGGCCATCGCGGCCGGCGAGGCCGGCGAACTGGTCTGGCTGCTGGAGCATCCGCCCCTCTATACGGCAGGGGTCTCGTCGAAGGACGGCGACCTGCTGGATGCGGCCCGGTTCCCGGTTCATCGCAGCGGCCGGGGCGGGCAGTTCACCTATCACGGGCCGGGCCAGCGGGTGGTGTATGTGATGCTGGACCTGAACCAGCGCGGCAAGGACGTGCGGACCTTCGTACGCGGGCTGGAGCAATGGATTATCGGTGCCCTGGCTGAGTTCGGCGTCCCCGCCGATGTGCGAGAGGGCCGGGTCGGAGTCTGGGTGGAGCGCAAGGGGCCGGGCTGGTCGCGTGAGGACAAGATCGCCGCCATCGGCGTAAAGGTCCGCAAATGGGTCAGCTTCCACGGCATCAGCCTGAACGTGGAGCCGGCGCTGGACCATTTCACAGGGATCGTGCCGTGCGGGATTGCTGAGCACGGGGTGACCAGCCTGGTCGATCTGGGCGTGCCCGCGACCATGGACGAGGCGGATGAGGCGCTGAGGGTCAGTTTCGGACGGGTGTTCGGACAGACGTTAGCCGGCGTGGGGCCGGTGTGAAGTCCGTCCTGTCGGATCTATGTCGCGGCCCTGACCTTCTGACCGTTTCTGGAGACACGATCTGTGTTCGCGACCAAGATGATCGCCCGTGTCTATCTGGTGCTGGCCGGGACCTCGGACCCTTACCGACGGCTGTCGAAGGCCTACCGAAAGAGGGCGGCGATCGGGTAGGCGCGCGTTCGGTCAGAAGCCGGAAACAGAAAAAGGCCAGCCTGACGGCTGGCCTTTGCTTTGGCCCCTCTCGGGGCGTGGACCTTGCGGTCCGGCGGCCGAAACCGTGGAAGAAAAATAGCGGTTCGGGCTCCGAAATCAAGTGGGATCGGCGCGCGATGCAGACTTCGCCCTGGCGGGAGGCGTGTCGGCAGAAGCCCCGTCCCCGCTGTCCCGGGGGCCGGTCACGGGCAGGTGCGCCTGCGCAAGAAAGGGTTTCAAGGCGTTCAACACCCGCAGGCTGATCTCCCTGAAATCGGCCGCATCGATCCGCTCAGGTTCTTTCATCACGCCTTTGGAATCCCGTAACCGCTGCAGCCGCTCGGAGGCGACGGTGTAGATGTGGTCGCAAACAGCCCAGGACTGATCGGCCGACTTGGGGTTCGGGTTTCGGATCAGCTTGTAACCGTGAGGGTTGTCTAGCTGTGGTTTCTTGGTCAGCGGAACCACGACGTGAGCGCCGAATACGGGTTTGGCTCCACGGATCACCACCACGAGGTGCTTGTCGTCGAACTCGGGTGGGTAGTGATGCGGGCTGAATGCGCACCAGTAGACCTCGCCTAACCGGGTTGAGCGTCGAATCTCGAGCGGTGGCTTCGGCGCGACAGCCGACACCGAGGAGGTCCTGTCCACCGCCCGCACCATCGCAGGCGTGGCAACAAGTTTACCGCGCTTCGGAAGATCGCTCATCCATGAGTTGTGCCCTCGGAAGCTTGGCTGTTCAAGGGGGCTACAGGGACTTCTCTGTCGGCTTCGCTCAGACCGGCGTCGGCTATTCGAACTCCACCAGCACGTCATCCGCCGCCACCGGATCGCCGGCCGCGGCGCTGACGGCCTTAACGACGCCGTCCCGCTCTGCCTTGAGGATGTTCTGCATCTTCATGGCCTCGATGATGGCGACGGTTTCGCCGGTCTTGACCTCCTGGCCCACCGTCACCGGGATGGAGACGACGAGGCCGGGCATGGGGGACTGGATCAGTTTCGAGGTGTCGGCGGCGACCTTCTCCGGCAGGCGGGCGTAGAGGGCGGCCACGGCGGGGCTGAGGACGCGGACGCGGGCGCGGGCGGCGCGGGTGCGGATGCTGAAGCCGTCGGCGACGCGGGCGACCTCGGCGGTGAAGGGGACGCCGTCCAGCACGGCGCGGAACTGGGCCAGGCCCGGGCGCCAGTCGATGTCGCTCAGCTGCAGGGCGCGGTCTTCCCCGGCGAGGTCGAGGGTCAGGACCTCGTCGTCGTCATAGGACAGGGAAACGCCGTGGGCCTCCCGGTCAATCAGGACGATCCAGTCGGTGCGCCCGGAGGGGTCGCCCGAGGCCTCGGCGGCGATCTCGTTCATGGCGGCGGCCGAGGCGATCAGGATGTCGGTCTGGCGGCGGTCGGGGGCGAGGCCGTGGAAGCCGTCCGGGAATTCGTCCTTGATATAGCTGGTCGAGATATGGCCTGAGCGGAAGCGCGGCTGGTCCATGACGGCGGCGAGGAAGGGGATGTTGTGGCCGACGCCCTGGATATGGGTGTCCTCCAGCGCCCGGGCCATGCCGTCGATGGCGGCCTCGCGGGTCTCGCCCCAGGCGCAGAGCTTGGCGATCATGGGGTCGTAGAACATGGAGATCTCGTCGCCCTCGCGGACGCCGGAGTCATTGCGGACCGTATAGTCGCCCTGGTCGCCCTCTTCGGGCTGCTCATAACGAACCAGGCGCCCGATCGAGGGCAGGAAGCCGCGATACGGGTCCTCGGCATAGATGCGGCTCTCGATGGCCCAGCCCTTGATGGCCAGGTCCTTCTGTTCGAAGGCCAGCTTTTCCCCCCAGGCCGAGCGGATCATCTGTTCGACCAGATCGACCCCGGTGATCAGTTCGGTGACCGGATGTTCGACCTGAAGGCGCGTGTTCATCTCGAGGAAAAAGAACGATTTGTCTTGCCCCGCCACGAATTCGACGGTGCCGGCACTGTCATAGTTGACGGCCTTGGCGAGGGCGACGGCCTGGGCCCCCATGGCGGCGCGGGTCTCCGGATCGAGCAGGGGGGAGGGGGCCTCCTCGATGACCTTCTGGTTCCGCCGCTGGATCGAACATTCGCGCTCGAACAGGTGGACGACATGGCCGTGCTTGTCGCCCATCACCTGAATCTCGATGTGGCGCGGGTCGATGATGAATTTCTCGAGGAAGACGCGGTCGTCGCCGAAGGCACCCAGCGCCTCGGCCTTCACGGCGGCGAAGCCCTCGGCCATGTCGGCGTCGGAGTGGGCGACGCGGATGCCCTTGCCGCCACCGCCGGCCGAGGCCTTGATCATGACCGGGTAGCCGATCCCGTTGGCAATACGCACGGCTTCTTCCGTCGTCTCGATCAGGCCCATGTGGCCGGGGACGGTGGAGACCCCGGCGGCGGCGGCCAGTTTCTTGGAGCTGATCTTGTCGCCCATGGCCTCAATGGCCTCGGGGTTGGGGCCGATGAAGGCGATGCCCTCGTCGCGCAGGCGGCGGGCGAAGCCGGCGTTTTCGGACAGGAAGCCGAAGCCGGGGTGGACGGCCTCCGCGCCCGTTTGACGCACCGCCTCCACAATCCGGTCGGCCAGCAGATAGGACTGGGCCGCCGGAGCGGGGCCGATCAGCACCGCTTCATCGGCCATCTCGACCGCCAGCGAACCGGCGTCGGCCTCGGAATAGACCTGCACCGTCGCAATCCCCAAGCGGCGGCAGGTCTTGATGATGCGGACGGCGATTTCGCCGCGGTTGGCGATCAGGATCTTGGAGAACATGTGTCTTTGAATCTGAAGCGAATGTGATCGCAGCCTGGGATGATCGCCCCGATTAGGCCGCGATCCCACGGGAGTAAACCGAGGGGTCGTTCACCTGAGCCGCGTATGGGCTTGGCAAGGGCGGTTCCGATGGGGTTTAACGCCTTCCGATCCTTTTCTTGCCTGTCCGCCCGATCCGATCCTGTCCCTGTCCCGCTTACTGGCCTGGAGCCTGACCTGATGTCCCGTTTCCTTTCTGTTGTCGCCACTGCAGCCCTGGTTGTCGCCGTCAGCACCGGCAGCGCCTTCGCCCAGGACTTCCGGGCCCTGGCACGACAGGACCTGCAGCGGGCGCATGATGAACTGGCGGCCAACCATCCGGCCCCGGCGATCCCGGGCGCAGCCAGCCAGGGCTTCCGCGCCTGGCTCGACACCGGTCTGCAGGAATCGCTGGCCCTGACCCCGCGCGTGAACAGCGGCGACAGCCACGCCTATCTGCTGCGCTTCTTCGCCGGCGGCTTCCGCGACTCCAACATTCAGGTCAGCCCGACGTTTGAGGGCACGGGCCCCTATTTCGGCATCAGCTGGCCGGGTTTCACCACCGGCTGGCGCAACGGCCGCTATGTCGTGACCTATGTGAAGCCGGGTACGCGCAACGCACCGCGGGTCGGCGACTTGGTCACGGACTGTAACCTCATCCCGATCGAGGAGTTCGCCCGCGCCAAGCTGGACCGCTGGGAAGGCAACCTCGAGACCGAGGCCGGTCGGGTGACGTCGGCCCCCTATCTGATGTGGAACCGGAACAACCCGTTCACCACCGGCGTGCCCTCGCAGTGCAGCTTCCAGTCGGGCCGCGGCCGTCCGCGCGATATCCAGATCCGTCCGATCCCGATTGTCCCGGGGGACCTCGAGGCCGCCTATCGCGCCACGGTCTATATGCCGCCGGCGACGCCGCTGGCGGTTGAGACGGTCAACGGTCGCCCGTGGCTGCACGTTCATTCCTTCTCGGACAGCGCCGGCTGGCCGGCGTTCAACGCTGCCGTCGAGGCCCAGGCGGCCGCGCTGCGCGGCCCGCAGGGCTTTGTGCTGGACCTCCGTGCCGCCCGCGGCTCGGGTGAGAACTCCTCGACCGCACGTGGCTACGGCCTGGCCAACCGCATCTGGACGCCCGAGTTCACGGTCAGCCGCCAGCCCGCCGCGGGTGACATCACCTACCGCGCCACCCAGGGCAACCGCGACTGGTACGCCGGTGCCCTCGGCCGCATGGAGGCCGATCCGTATTTCGTGCAGGAGTCCATGTTCGTGATCGAGCAGACGCGCGAGATCGTGGCTGCCTTTGACGCCGCCATCGCGGCCGGTCAGCCGACCTTTACACTGGCTGGACGCCCGGCGGTTTCGGACACGGGTGCAACCAACCCTGTGCAGGGGCCTGTGATCGTCCTGGTCGACGCCGGCTGCTCGGGTGGCTGCCTCGATACCCTGGACCTTCTGTCCCGGCTGCCGAACGTGCGTATCGCCGGCTCGACCACGGCCACCGACTCGATCTTCGTCGAGCCGACGGTCGAGCGTCTGCCGTCGAACTATTCGGACCTCAGCTACGGTCACAAGGCCTGGACTTCGCGTCCGCGCGCCAACAACCAGCCCTATGCGCCGGCCCAGGGCCTGATCTACACCGGTGATCCGGTGGACGAGAACGCCGTGCGGGCCTGGGTCGGAACGCTGTTCCAGTAAGGCACCAGGGCCCGGCGTCTGACGGGTTGATATCGGGACCGGGCCGGACGGGGTGGAACCCTCGCCCGGCCCTTCCTATGTTCGGGCCATGACCGATCAGGACACCGCCATCACCCACCGTTCCGCGTCCGGCTATGACCTGACGCCTCCCAGCGACAGCCAGCGGGTGGCGCTGGAAGCGGACCTGTCCGCCGAGGAGAAGCGTGTCCTGCTGGCGCATGGCACCGAGGCCCCGTTCTGCGGGACCCTGCTGGGTGAGAAGCGGGCCGGGGTCTTCTGCTGCCGGCAATGCGGCCTGCCGCTGTTCCGCACGGGGACCAAGTTCGAGAGCGGCACCGGCTGGCCCAGTTTCACCGGGCCGGTTGACCCTGCCCACGTCCTCGCCATCACCGACCGCTCCCACGGCATGACCCGCACAGAGACCCGCTGTGCGCGCTGCGACAGCCATCAGGGCCATGTGTTTCCGGACGGGCCCGGGCCGGGTGGTCTGCGCTACTGCATCAACTCCGTGGCCTTGACCTTTGTGGCCGAGGGCGGGGCTCTGCCCGACCCGCTGGGACGCGGCGACGGAATGGCCTGAAAGACCGGCCTGACCTTGGCCTCATTTGGGGTTAGGGTGCGGGTTCTGGTGGAGTTCGTCGCATGGCCGTTTTTGCACTGATCCTGACGGCCGCGCTGCTGGCGTCCGATCCTGACGGCGTCGTCGTCACCGCACCGGCCACCCCGGTCGATCTGGAAGCCACCGCCCGGCCGGTCGCGGCCTCGACCGAAGGGGCGACCCAGGACGCCGTGCCGCACGGCCTGACCACCGACCAGCAGATCGACCGCTGGATCGCCGGCCGCTCGACCGCCGACAAGCCCTGGGCCGACGCCGCGCGCGCGCCTGCCGACGATCGCAAGCCGCACGGCGAGGTCCGTTTCGGCATCGGCACAGACGGTTATCGCGACTATGGCGTGGCGGTGTCCCTGCCGGTCGGCGAGAATGGTCGGCTGGATCTCAGCTATCGCCAGGTCGAGAACGGCTATCCCTACGGGGGGTATGGCGGCGGCTACGACAATCCTTATTTCGACGACAGCGGCTATGCCTTCCCCGGCTATCAGCCTGAGGGCGCGGCCGGGGCGTTTGAGGCGCGGGTCATGCGCCCGGGCGGCCCGCCGCGGCGCTTTCCGCTGGTTCAGCCGGACCGGGCTGACGACTGAGCCGCTTCGCCTTGTCATCCCGGCCAAGCGAAGCGCCGGGCCGGGACGGAATGCGCCCCCCAACCAAACCTCCCGGAAATTGCCCTGCGATTATCCGGGAGAGCAGGTCACCGCCGCTGTTTGTCCTGACCCGTCGCCCGGATAGCCGCTGACGCAACTTCCGGGCGGAGGGAGGTTTGCGGTCATGCGTCCCGGCTCGCCGCCTTGCGGCGTCCGGGATGACAAGGTCAGCCTCTTCGACGGGCGAAGGAGACGAGCAACAGGATGGTGCCGACCACAACCAGCCCGATCGCGGCGTAGCCGAAGAAATTGTACCAGCCCAGGAACTCCAGAAAGTCCAGCCGGCCCGTTTCAAGAGCCGCGAGCCATTGCCGGTCGAAGAGGAGATAGACGCCGAGCAGCAGAGCAATACCGCTCAGAACAAGCGCGACACCGGTCAAACCTGGACGGGTTGGATTGATCTTCCTGAACATGCCGACTCCGTTTTCTCTTTAAAAGAGTATGTCGTCGTCGCCGCCCGCACAAGAGGTTTCTGCGACTGGAAGAGCGGGTCCAGCCGGGAGGCGGAGTCCGGGACGACAAGGTTCGGAGGCCTGTCGGGGAGGGTGTCGGATTGAAGGCCCGAAACGGAAAAGGACGGCGCTTCAGGAAGCGCCGTCCTTTCTGTCTTCAGGGTGGTGCCGCCGGGGGGAATCGAACCCACGACCTCAGCCTTACCAAGGATGCGCTCTACCACTGAGCTACGGCGGCCTGATCTGAGGAAGCGGCCCTATAGCCAACCGGGGACAAAGGGGGAAGCCCCCGAACCACTTTTGCTTCGATTGCGGGATAAATGTGGTTCGCGCGTCCCGGGAGGCGTGTCCGCTTGCGGAAAAGCCTGACACGGGGTCTGGTCAAACCCATGGATGAGTCGAAGGCCGCGTTGCCCCAACCCGATTTGCCGGTCAGCCTGCCGGATCCCCTGGCACCGGCGAAAACGCCCGCGACAGAAAGGGCCCAGCGCCTTGCCTCGGCCCTGCGGGACAACCTCCGGCGTCGCAAGGCGGCGGCCGGCCCGGGCAAGGCTGCAAAGCCGAGCAACTGAATGTCATCGCCCGGACGGTTGTCGGCCTTTCGCAAGGGTGGCGGTCCGCGCTAGAGAACCGAACCCCTTGCGCCCTGCTCGGGGCCGCAAGAGACGATATGGACAGCATCGCCATCACCGGCGGCGCCCGTCTGAACGGAAGCATTCCGATCAGCGGCGCCAAGAACTCCGCCCTCAAGCTGATGGCCGCATCGATCCTGACCGATCAGCCGCTGCTGCTGACCAATATGCCGCGCCTGGCCGACACCAAGTTTCTGGGACGTCTGCTGCGCGAGCTCGGGGTCCAGGTTACCGAACGCGACGGCGCCGACGGACAGGAGACGCTGTTCCACGCCGCAGCCCTGACCTCGACCTTCGCGCCCTATGATCTGGTCCGGCAGATGCGGGCCTCGTTCAATGTGCTGGGGCCGCTGCTGGCGCGTACGGGAGAGGCCAAGGTTTCCCTGCCCGGCGGCTGCACCATCGGCGCGCGGCCGGTCGATCTGCATCTGCAGGCCCTGACGGCCATGGGGGCCGAGATCGAGCTGGAGGAGGGCTATGTCATCGCCCGCACGCCGAACGGGCTGAAGGGGGCGGAGATAGAATTTCCGTTCGTCTCGGTCGGGGCGACCGAGCACGCCCTGCTGGCCGCGGTTCTGGCCGATGGTGTGACCGTCCTTCGCAAGGCCGCGCGGGAGCCGGAGATCGGCGACCTCGCGCGCTGCCTGACGGCCATGGGGGCCAGGATCGAGGGGATCGATACCGATGTCCTGACCATCACCGGGGTGTCCTCGCTGGGCGGCGCGAACTGGTCGGTGATTCCCGACCGGATCGAGATGGGTTCCTATGCGGTGGCGGCGGCCATGACCGGCGGCGAGGTGCGGCTGACCCGGGCCCGGCCGGAGCTGATGGCAGCCCTGAGCGACAAGATGATCGAGGCCGGGGTCGAGGTGACGCCGACCCCGGACGGCGTGATCGTGAGGCGCGACCCGGCCGTGCGCCTGAAGGCGGTCAATGTGGCGACCGAGGTCTATCCGGGCTTCGCCACCGACCTGCAGGCCCAGTTCATGGCTCTGATGACCACAGCCGAGGGCGACAGCGTCATCCATGAGAACATCTTCGAGAACCGCTTCATGCATGCACCGGAGCTGGCGCGGCTGGGGGCGGACATCCATGTCCAGGCCGGGGAGGCCGTGGTGCATGGTGTCGCCACCCTGCATGGTGCCCAGGTCATGGCCACCGATCTCCGGGCGTCGGTCAGCCTTGTGATCGCCGGTTTGGCGGCCCAGGGCGAGACCACCGTCGGACGCGTGTATCATCTCGATCGCGGGTTTGAGCGTCTGGAAGAAAAGCTCAGCGCCTGCGGGGCGGAGATTCGCCGTGTGCGGGACTCTGCCCATGAGCACTGAGGCCGGCGAGGTCGGGGCGAACACGTCGGCGGTCGCGCCGGTCGAGCCGCTGCGCCTCCTGGCCGAGGATGCCGAGGACCTGCACATCATTTCGGCGGCCCTGCAGGACGCCATCCTGCGCCCCGTTGATATCGTCTGGGAGCCCGGCTCGAGGCGGGTCACCCTGAAACTGAGCCGTTTCTGCTGGGAATGCGGCGGCACGCGGGTCATGGCGGCCATGCAGTTCGGCGACGTCATTGCGGTGAAGAGTCGCCGCCTGCCGCGCCTGCCCGAGAGCGCACTGGAACTGCTCGCCATGGAGTTCGCGCCGGACGAGGCCCCGGGGGGGCGGGTGATTCTGATGTTCGCCGGCGGCGGCGATCTGCGTATCGACGTAGAATGCCTCGACGCCGTGCTGACCGATCTGTCGGAACGCTGGCCCGCCCGGTTGGCACCGAGCCATCTGTCAGAAGCGGGGGAACCCGGGTGAGCGAGCACCGGCTGACTTCAATCGCGCTGGATTCCGCGACGCTGCACGCAGCGACCGCCGAGATCGAGCATGAACGGCGTGTCGCCATCTTCGACCTGATCGAGAAGAACAGTTTCGAGCCGGCGGGCGCAGCGGGAGGCCCCTATGCGCTGACGCTGGCGATGGTGGACGGACGGCTGGCCTTCGATATCACCGGGCCGGCGTTCCACCGCGTCCACGGCCTGTCCCTGACGCCGCTGAACAAGGTGGTGAAGGACTATATCGCCATCTGCGACACCTATTACGAGGCCCTGCGCGGGACCTCGCCGGCCCAGATAGAGGCCGTCGACATGGGGCGCCGTGGCCTGCACAACGAAGGGGCCGAGATTCTGCAGGCCCGGCTGGCGGGCAAGATCGCCATCGACCATGAGACGGCGCGGCGGCTGTTCACCCTGGTGACGGCGCTTTACCGGCGGGGGTGAAAGAGGAGTGATGAGTGGTTAGTGATTAGTGGCTGCCGGCCTCAGGCAGAGGCGGCGCATCGGTGGACGCCATCGGCGGCATCGGCCAACCACTAACCACTCATCACTAATCATTCCCGCGACCCAGCTGCCTCGACTAACCCGCCGTTTTCAGGCATACGCCCGCTCCTTAACCACGCGCGCTTTCGCCCGGCGCGTGTTCGGACTCCTGTTTTCAGGGCGCGAGAGGCCGCATGGCTAAGGAAGAACTGCTCGAGTTTCCCGGCGTCGTCAGCGAACTGCTGCCGAATGCGACGTTCCGCGTGCTGCTCGAGGGCAACGACCATGAGATCATCGCCCATACCGCGGGCAAGATGCGCAAGAACCGCATCCGCGTGCTGGCCGGCGACAAGGTCCTGGTCGAGATGACGCCCTATGACCTGACCAAGGGCCGTATCACCTATCGCTTCAAGTAAGGGCCGGCTCAGATGAGCCGTCCGGATCTCGTGCTGGCCTCTGCCAGCCCGCGCCGCATTGAACTGCTGGCGCTTGTCGGGATAACGCCCGACCGCGTCGAACCTGCCGATATCGACGAAACGCCGCTGAAGGATGAGACGCCGACGCGCCTTGCCGCGCGGCTGGCTGTGTCCAAGGCCGAGGCTGTAGCGGCCGGGGCACCGGATGCCGTCGTCCTGGCCGCTGACACGGTGGTGGCCGTCGGACGGCGTCTGCTGGAAAAGCCCTTGGATGAGGCCGAGGCGGTCCGGTTCCTGAAACTGCTTTCCGGCCGCAACCACCGGGTCTTCACCGGCGTGGCCGTGACCGCCGGGGTTCGGACCACGCATCGTGTCGTCGACACCCGGGTGAGCTTCAAGGTTCTGTCCGACGCCGAGATCACCGCCTATGTCGCCTCGGGCGAATGGCGGGGCAAGGCAGGGGGCTATGCCATCCAGGGCCGGGCCGGGGCCTTCGTTACCCGGCTGGTCGGCAGCTATCCGGCGGTGATGGGCCTGCCGCTGTTCGAGACGGTCAATCTGCTGAACGGGGCCGGCTGGCGCGCATGAGCGAGGTCGAGGTCTTCCTTGACGACACGCCCGGCGAGGTCCGGGGCGTGGTCGCACGGGATGGCCGGTTCGAACATCTGCTGATCCAGCGCGAGGACGACGTCGCCGAACATCGTCTCGGCGCGCGCTGCATCGGACGAATTGCCGCGGTCCATCCGGGATTGAAGGGCGCCTTCGTCGATCTCGGGACGGACTTGCCGGGTTTCCTGCCCTTTCGCGGACAGGATCGGCTGAATGAGGGGCAGAAGGTCGAGGTCGAGGTCTCGGCAGAACCGCGTGAGGGCAAGGGGCCGACCCTGCGCCTGATCGGGGCGGGAGAGGGGGCACCGCGTCTGCTCCTGCCCGGACCCACGGTGGCGGAGACGCTGGCCGTTCTGGCCCCTGGCGTGGAGCCCGCCACCGGCCTCGCCGGCATTCAGGCGAGCCGGAGCGCGGAGGAAGAAGCGGGCCTGCCCTTCGAACTGTTCCCGGAGACAGGCCTGGATCTGATGATCCAGCGCACCCGGGCGCTCGTTGCGGTCGATCTGGATCTCGCCCCGGCACCGGGCGTGGCATTCGGGGCACCGGCAAGAACACGCGCGAACCGGCAGGGTCTGCACATGGCGGCCCGCATGATCCGGCTGAGGCGCTGGGGCGGGCTTGTGGCGGTCGATCTGATCGGGACCGGCCTTGATGGCGATGCCGTCATGACGGCGGCCAGACAGGCGTTCGGCGGTGACCCTGACGTGGTTTTCGGACCGGTGAACCGGTTCGGCGTGCTGCAACTGGCCGTGCCATGGCGTCGTACGCCACTGGAGGAGGTTCTCAACGGCCGCGACAGAGGCCGGCGACCGGAACAGCGGGCGCAGGATATTGTGCGCAGCCTGCGGTTCGGCCTGCTCTCGGATACGAAGAGCGCGCGCATCACTGCGCGGGCGGCACCGGTGGATGCGGCGCTGGCCGGACCGCTGGTGGCCCGTCTCGGTCCGCGCGCCCATCTGAAAGCCGATCCGGCGATGGCACCGGGCGTTTTTCTGCTCGAGGATCAGTGATCATGACCCCTTGCCCGATCTGTCGCCGCCGGCCGGCGGACAGCAACTACAAGCCCTTCTGTTCCCGGCGCTGCGCCGACATTGACCTCCAGCGCTGGTTCACCGGCGGATATGTCATCCCGGAAAGCGTCGACGACGTCTCGACGGAAGACCCGGCCGAAGACTGATCAGACGGCTGGACACCCCCGGACGGCTCGCCTATAGACCCCCCCTCGCGCGAGCAGACGGCTTGCCTGGGTAGCTCAGTTGGTAGAGCAGCGGATTGAAAATCCGCGTGTCGGTGGTTCGAATCCGCCCCCAGGCACCATCGTCCCTTCCCGGTCGGGGATTGCGGCCCGGTCCCATCAGTAAAACGCCTCTTTGGGGCCTGAATCTTCAGCTTTGGGGCTAGTAGCTCCCTTGCGAGGGGAAAAGCACTGTCGCGCACTTGACGCTCCGGTAAGCGTTCGTCAAAGGAGCTTGACCGCGTTCTTTTGCGGGCAGCTTTCGGGGGCGGGGAAAACGGTTTCCCTCAACCCGTCGGTGCCGCGCCGGAAGCCATTCGGCAACCGGAAGCGTCAGAAGGCGTTCCAAGGATTCGGGGGTCTCTCCCGTCATCTGCGGACAAGATTTTCATCGAGGGCGGTCGTCGTCTGCGGCCGTTCCTTTTGGGTTCCACAAGTCAGACTAAACAGCAGGAACTGGCGAACTATGTTCGATTTCAAGAAGACCAACATCCTCCTGGCCATGGCCGCCGCCGGCGTTCTTATGGCCGGTACGCCGGTTCTCGCGCAGGATGCTCCCGCCGCCGCTCCGGCCGCCGCAGCCGCCGCTCCGGCCGCTGACGCCGCCGCACCCGCCGCTGCTCCGGCTGCCGAAGCCGAGCCCGCTGCAGAAGGCGGCCACGGCAAGCTGACCCCGGCCAGCATGTTCATGGAAGCCGACCCGGTCGTTAAGGTCGTTATGATCGGCCTCGTCCTGGCCTCGGTGTTCTCGTGGGTTCTGCTCCTCATCAAGATGTTCGAGTTCGGTGCCCTGAACCGCAAGACCGACCAGTTCCTCGAAAGCTTCCGCCAGGCCCGCACCATCGCGGACATGCGCAAGGTGGCAACGTCGGACGAGTTCGACGGTAACCCGCTGGCCGACATGGCCGCCGCGGCGACCGACGAAATCGAACTGTCGCGTCAGGCTGGCCTCTCGGTCACCGGCGATCACGCTGACTCGGCCCTGGCGCGCGCCCAGCACGCTGTCGGTGCCGTTCAGGCCGGCCTTGCCAAGCGCCTCTCGGGTGGCCAGCAGTTCCTGGCCTCGACCGGTTCGACCGGCCCGTTCGTGGGTCTGTTCGGTACGGTTTACGGGATCATGAACTCCTTCATCGGCATCGCGAACACCAACACGACCAACCTGGCCGTCGTCGCCCCCGGTATCGCCGAGGCGCTGCTGGCCACCGGTATCGGCCTCTTCGCCGCTATCCCGGCGGTTATCTTCTACAACTACTTCAACACCCGCATCTCGGCGTACGGCACCCGTTCGGACGGTTTCTCGGCCGAGCTGACCAACGCCATCTCGCGTAACCTCGACAAGGGAGCGTAAGCCCGATGGCCGCCAAACTTTCCGGCGGCGGGGGCGGCAAGTACCAGGTTGAGCAGAACAGCGAAATCAACGTTACGCCATTCGTTGATATCATGCTTGTTCTGCTCATCATCTTCATGGTGGCGGCCCCTCTTGCCGCACCGTCCGTTGAGGTGAAGCTGCCGCGTGCCGTTGCTCCGCTCGCTCCAAACCCACCGACGCCGATCTATATTTCGATCACCGCCGATGGTCAGGCCTATCTTGGCGACGGTGCCCTCGAACTGGACCAGATCGGTTCGGAGCTTACGGCCCAGATCGGCCGTCGTAGTCCGGCCGACGAACGTATCTTTATCCGGGCGGACAAAGGCACCCGCTACGGCGACTTCATGCAGGTCATGAATTCGCTGCAGGACAACGGCTTCTACAGCGTTGCCCTGGTCGGTGAAGATACGGACGTTCAGTAGGAAACGGTGAGATCATGACAGACATCCAATATCACCGTTCCAGATACGATGCGCCGAAGGCCAAGGGTTTGTTCGGGGTTCCCCCGGGCGTCCTTCTGGCCAGCATCCTGGTCGTCAGCATCCTGTTCTCGATCCTGGCGTTCTACTTCATCAACGCCCAGTTCAAGCTGCGGGAAATCAACTACTCGGACGAGTCGGTGGATGTGGAGCTGATTGAGCCCATCCCGCCGCCGCCTCCGCCGCCGCCGCCGCCTCCGCCGGACACGCCCCCGCCGCCCAAGCTGCAGGTGCGTCCCCCGGTCGCGGTGCCGAACGCGCCGCCGCCGCCGATGACCCTGCCGATCGAGCCGACGAAGAAGGAAGACCGTGTCGAGTACCGTGGTCCCCCGGTTATCGTCCCCGGTCCGCCGCCGCCGCCGGCTCCGCCTCCGCCGCGTCCTTCGGTCGTGACGAACCCGAGCTGGGGTCGCCAGGTTCTTCCGGAATATCCGGAGCGGGCAGCCGCCCGTGGCGTCGAGGGTATCTCCTCGGTCCGCGTCAGCTGTGGTCTGCAACCGAGTGGCAGCCTGACGGATTGTCGGGTGGTCTCGGAAGATCCGGAAGGCATGGGCTTCGGTGCCGCCGCCCTCGCAGCCGCCCGCCGCTCGCGGGTGACTCCGGGTACGGTTGACGGTGCCGCTGTCGGTGCCCGGGTGGAATGGACCGTCCGGTTCCGTCCGCCTCCGCCGGAGTGATCCGACAGATCCAGAACAAGTCAGCGCCCCGGAGGTCCGCCTCCGGGGCGTTTTCTTTTGGGGGCGCGGCTGGAACGGCAGGGCAGGCGACGGGGCGTCCTGACGACAGACGGGCACAATCCCATATCCGTCTTGATCGGCGCCCGAGACCCCGCTAGACACGCCGCTCGCGAGAGTGCGCCGCCTTAGCTCAGTTGGTTAGAGCGCCGGTTTGTGGAGCCGGAGGTCCTCAGTTCAAGCCTGAGAGGCGGTACCATCTTCCATCAGTCGTCAGCCTGAGGCACCCCGGACCGGGGTGGCCTGCCGAAGCCCCGGGCCTTATGCTTGAGGGTCAGCCGGGGATGGTGGGATGTCGGCGCCCGGATGTCTTCGCCGGAGGCCGGTCACGGGCCCATCAAGCCTGGCGAGCGCCTCCGAGGCCGCCAGATAGCCGGCGGCGACGCCGACGTCGAAACCCTTCCAGTCGCGGATATCCAGCCGGTCCGGCGTCGGCTGGATCAACAGATCCGTGGCCGCGCGCGAACTCTCGATATCGGCATCCGTGGTCAGGGTGGCCGAGCGCATCAGGATGGAGACGATGGGCGGACCGCGTCGCCAGGCGCCGGTCACGATCAGCCGCCAGATCGACGGCGGGTGCTCGATCAGGTCAGGATCGACGCCGCGGGCCTCGGACATGTCGACGCCGATGATCGGGCCGCTGTGCATCTGGCGCATGACCTCGGTCGGCAGGTTCTTCAGGACGGCGCCGTCGACGAGCACCTGACCGTCGATGACGATGGGTGGCAGCAGGCCGGGAATGGCGATCGAGGCCCGCATGGCGCGGCGCATCAGGCCCCGCCTGTGAACCTCGATCCGGCCGCTGGTCAGATTGGTCGAGACCGCAAAGAACGGGATCACCAGATCGGCGAGATCGGTCTCGCCATAGGCCTCGAACAGCAGGCGATCGACCTTCCTGGCCCGGGTCATGGCCAGGATCGGGAAGGCCAGGTCCGAAAGCGGATCGCTCTCGACGAAGGATTTGTGGATGCGGGCTTCCAGCTCTTCCTGCGACCAGCCCATCGCCGGACCGGCAGCGATCACCGCACCCATCGACGAGCCGCCGACGAAATCGATCGGCACCCCTGCCTCATGCAGGGCTCTGAGCGCGCCGAGATGGGCATAGGCCCGGGCGCCGCCGCCCGACATGACGACCCCGACGGCCGAGCCGGTGATGACGCGTGCCATGCGATCGGCGTCGGCCTTGTCCCCCTCGACCGCCTGGAACCAGCGGCCGGGCTGGATGGAGTCGAGCCAGACCGCCGTATTGGCCGGCCGGGCCATATGGGGTTCGCGCAGCAGGATGAGGTCGGTGCGGCGCTGGGCGTCCAGCACGCCCGCATGCGGCATGGGCCGGTTGGGCGGGGCCATCAGGCTGTTGCCGACCACGAACAGCCGGTCGACCTGCCGTGCGCAGAGGGCGGCCCAGGCGGCCTCCTCCATTTCGGCGACATAGAGGACGAAGTCGTGGGCGTCCTCGACCCGGCTGAACCACTCGGCGGCCGAGGCGAGGGCGGTCTGGTCGATGACCTGGCAGGTGAAGCCTTCCGCCTCTATCGCTGCGGCGATCCGCTCGACGAAGGCGCGGATCGGGCGAGGGCGGGCCGATATGAAGCCGAACACGCTGGGCTCGCCGCCGCCGGAGCGTCGGTCGCGGGCGCGCTGGATCATCAGCCGGGACAGCTCGACCATCAGGTCCGGCTCGGTCCGCGCGGCCTCGAAGAAGGCGTCGCGGGGCAGGGCCAGAACCTCGCAGTCGCGCAGGGCGACGACGTCGGCGGTGTGTTCGGTCCCGGCCAGCATGGCCATTTCGCCGGCGGGCTCACCGGGCCGGATGACGCCGACGAACTGGGGCGGCCGGGCCTCGCCGTGATCGCGGCGGAACACGCCCAGACGGCCGCTGCGCAGCAGATAGAGGGTATCGGCGGCGTCGCCCTCGGCGAACAGGGTCTCGCCGCCGGTCAGGGCGAACCAGCTGGCACGCGTGGTCTTTCCGCCCTCGAAGATACGATGCAGGGCGTCTTCCAGCCGGTCGGAGCGGGGGGAGGGCATGGGGGGCGTAGGGATTAGGGATTAGGGATTAGGGATCAGGATGTGGGGCTGATGGCGGGGAAGTCGAACTTACGAGCTGCAATCGTCGCAGCAAGCGCCCCTAATCCCTAATCCCTAATCCCTATAAGCCCTAAGCCCTAAGCCCTACGACCCCTACCACGCCCCCATCTCCCGCAACCGCTTGGCCAGATCCTCCGGCACCTCGCCCGCATCGAGGGTCGACAGGTCGGGCGGGGCGTCCTTGGGTTCCAGATAGCGCCAGCCCTGGAAGGGGCGGCGGGCCTGGGGGGCGGTGCGGATGACCTCGGGCGACAGGGTGATGTGGCACATCGAGGCCTTGCCCTCGCCCCGGGTGACGATGTCGAGGATCGGCATCCGGCAGGTCACCGAACCCTTCATCACCCAGTAGAGTGAACCGCCGTCTTCCAGCTCCGCCGCGCGCTTGGGGGTCATGCGGGTGTGGACGGTCAGCCACTCGCCCTTGGCGGCACGGCGCTCCAGCGTCTCCACCCTGGCGACGCCGACGCAGAGCTTGATCATGTGGAGCGACGTCATTGAGGCGAAGCGTTCGCCTCGACGGTCGCCAGCACCGCATCCGCCGCCACCTGATCGCCGACCGAGACGCCGATCTCGCCGACCACGCCGTCGAAGGGGGCGACGAGGGCGTGCTCCATCTTCATGGCCTCCAGCACCACGACGGGCTGGCCTTTGGTGACGGTGTCGCCGGGTTTGGCGGGGGTGGCGACGATCTTGCCGGGCATGGGGGCGCGGAGGGCGCCGTCGGAGGCGGGGCCGGTACCGCCGCTGCCGGACAGCGGCGGCCGGTCGAAGAACTCGAAGGCGCCGCCTCGCTCAAAGCCTACGATTGAAGAACCCGTCAGGATGGTGGTTCGCAGATACTTTGCGGCTTCAGCCGGATGAACCTCCTGAGCACCCGCAGCGGTCCACAGCTGCACCGCCGTGCGCGGTTTGGCGTTGAGCCGGAATCCCTTGGCTCCAGCCAGGGAAGACCAGGCTGAACTTCTCTCGTTGCCGGGCGGGTCGCGATCCAGGGCGTGGTTGGCCACTTCCGCGAGGAGCGTTTCTGATGGTTCGGTGACGACGAGGCTCTGCTCTTCCGCTCCGATGAACCCCGTATCCACGTCGCCGGAAACGAACCGCGGGTGTTTCAGGCATCGCACCAGAAACCCTGCATTCGTCCTGACCGGCCAGACCTCAACTTCGGCGCAGACAGACGCGAGTGCGTCCGCCGCCTCCGTCCGCGTGCTGCGATGCACGATCAGCTTGGCGATCATCGGATCGTAGAACTGACTGACCTCGCCGCCTTGCTCGACGCCGGTGTCGATCCGGAGGCGGCGGTAGTTGGGCAGTTTGAAATGCTCCAGCCGCCCAATGCTCGGCAGGAAGCCGTTGGCGGGGTCCTCGGCATAGAGGCGGGCCTCCATGGCCCAGCCGTTCAGCCCGATCTCGTCCTGTTTCAGCGGCATGGGCTCGCCGGCGGCGACGCGGAACTGCCATTCGACCAGATCGACACCGGTGACGGCCTCGGTGACCGGATGTTCGACCTGCAGCCGGGTGTTCATCTCCATGAACCAGATGCGGTCGGCCTTCAGCCCTTCCGAGGCGTCGGCGATGAATTCGATGGTGCCGGCGCCCTCGTAGTTCACGGCCTTCGCGGCCTTGATGGCGGCGTCGGTGACGGCCTTGCGGGTGGCGGCGTCCATGCCGGGGGCGGGGGCCTCCTCGATCACCTTCTGGTGGCGGCGCTGCAGGGAGCAGTCGCGCTCATACAGATGGACGACGGTGCCGTGCGTGTCCCCGAACACCTGCACCTCGATGTGGCGCGGGCGGGTGATGTATTTCTCGATCAGGACGCGGGGGTCGCCGAAGGAGGACTGGCCCTCGCGCTGGGCCGAGGCGAGGCCGTCGGCGAAATCCTCGGCCCGGTCGACCTTCTTCATCCCCTTGCCGCCGCCGCCGGCGACAGCCTTGATCAGCACCGGATAGCCGATGGCGTCGGCCTCGGTCTGCAGGCGGGCCAGCGACTGGTCCTCACCGAGATAGCCGGGGGTGACGGGCACGCCGGCCGCGATCATCAGGGATTTGGCAGCATCCTTCAGCCCCATGGCGCGGATGGCGGCGGGCGGCGGGCCGATCCAGACCAGGCCGGCGGCCATGACGGCCTCGGCGAAGTCGGCATTCTCGGACAGGAAGCCGTAGCCGGGATGGATAGCCTCGGCGCCCGTGGCCCTGGCGGCGGCGAGCACCTTCGCCGCGTCCAGATAGGACTCGCGCGCCGGGGCCGGGCCGATCAGGACGGCCTCATCGGCCTCGCGGACATGCAGGGCCTTCGCATCGGCCTCGGAATAGACGGCGATAGTCCGGATGCCCATGCGGCGGGCGGTGCGGAACACGCGACAGGCGATCTCGCCACGATTGGCGACCAGGACGGAGGTGAACATGGGAACGGTTGTAGAGGTGGCTAGTGGCTAGTGGCTAGTGGCTAGTGGGCGGCTGGCACATGGCCGGCCGCGACTGACGGTGTGTTTCTTCGCTCGAAACGTCGCGGCCATCGTTGGCCACTAGCCACTAGCCACTAATCACCAGCCACTTCTTCTACTCCGCCCAGCGCGGCTTGCGCTTCTCCAGGAAGGCGTTGACGCCCTCCTGGCCCTCGGGCGAGACGCGGGCGCGGGCGATGCGTTTGGCGGTCTCTTCCATCAGGCCGTGGTCGATACGCTGGCCGGTGACATGGTTCACCAGCCGCTTTGCGTCGCCGACGGCGCCCGGTGCACAGGCCTTCATGCGGTCGGTGAAGCCGGCGATGAAGCCGTCGATCTGGTCGGCGCTGTCCAGCACCTGGCCGACCAGGCCGAAACCCATGGCCGCGTCTGCGTCGAACAGGTCTGCGGTCATGAACAGGGCGCGTGCCGTGCGGGCCCCCAGGGCCTCGATGACATAGGGGGCGATGGTCGCCGGGATCAGGCCCAGTTTGACCTCGGAGAAGGCGAATTTGGTTCCCTTGACCGCCACGGCCATGTCGCAGGCCGCGACGATGCCCGCCCCGCCGCCCATGGCCGCGCCCTCGACGATGGCGCAGGTCAGGGCCGGGATCTCGTGCAGGGCCTTGAGCATCTTCGCCAGCCCCATGGCGTCGTCGCGGTTGTCGCTTTCGGACCAGCGGACGGCGTCGGCCATCCAGGCCAGGTCGGCCCCGGCGCTGAACGTCCCGCCGGCCCCACGGATGAAGACCACGCGCACATGGTCCGCGCCCTGCAGGGTCTCGAAGGCCTCATAGAGGGCGGCGATGGTCGGCGCATCGAAGGCGTTGCGCCGGTCCGGACGGTTGATGGTGATGAAGACCACACCGTCAGCGGTGGAGTCGATCCGGACCAGATCGTCATTGGCGTCCGGTGCCGGATCGGTCAGCAGCGGATGGGCGATCGCGTTGATCTCGGCGGCCTCGCCCGGGGTGATGTCGAGGGCGTTCAATTCGGCGTCGGTCGGCTGGCTCATGGCAGGTCCTCTTGAGGCTGTGCGTCTCTAACGCATCACCCGGCAAATCGCATTGCTCTGCCTCAAAGATCACAGTTATCTTGACAGGAGAACGCGGTTCGTTTTGATGACTGAAAGGTTAATCAGGGTCGTCCCAGGGACGAAATCTCCGCATGTCGCAGGCATCCGCCCCCCGCCATCGCAACCCGGCCCGGCTGACGCCGGCCAAGTCGAAACTGGCCGCCGAGATTCGCGAGCAGCTCAGGGCCCAGGGCGGGGCTGCGCATCGCGATGTGGTCATCGGGCGCATCCTGCAGAGCAGGGGCGTCCAGGGTCCGGCCGCGGAACGCACCCGTCGCGCCCTGCTGTCGGCTTTCGAACTGCACAGGAACCCGACCCCGGACAGCGAAGCGCCGCGCCTGTTCGACCTGCCGCTCGGCCCGGACTCCTACCGCTGGGCGCTGGACGAGCCGGTGCGGCCGACGATTACATTCTGAACACGCCGAACGTCGTCTCCGGGATCGGGGCGTTCAGGCTGGCCGAGATGGCCAGTCCCAGCACATCGCGCGTCTGAACCGGGTCGATGACGCCGTCGTCCCAGAGGCGGGCGGTGGCGTACCAGGGACTGCCTTCATCCTCGTATTTCTGACGGATCGGGGCCTTGAAGGCCTCGGCCTGGTCCGGGGTCCAGCTGTCGGCGTCGCGGTGGACGGTGGCCAGGACGGCCGCAGCCTGCTCGCCGCCCATGACGCTGATCCGGCTGTTGGGCCAGGTGAACAGGAAGCGCGGGGCGAAGGCGCGGCCGCACATGCCGTAGTTGCCGGCCCCGAAGCTGCCGCCGATCAGGACGGTGAATTTGGGCACCTCGGCCGAGGAGACGGCGGTGACCAGCTTGGCCCCGTTCTTGGCGATGCCCTCGGCCTCGTATTTGCCGCCGACCATGAAGCCCGAGATGTTCTGCAGGAAGACCAGCGGGATCTTCCGCTTGCAGGCCAGTTCGATGAAATGGGCCCCCTTGAGGGCGCTCTCGGAGAACAGCACGCCGTTGTTGGCCAGGATGGCGACCGGATAACCCCAGATGCGGGCGAAGCCGCAGACCAGGGTGGTGCCGTACAGGGCCTTGAACTCGTCGAACTCCGAGCCGTCGACCAGCCGTGCGATGACCTCGCGCACGTCATAGGGGGCGCGGACATCGTCGGGGATCAGGCCGTACAGCTCCCCGGCGTCGAAGGCGGGGGGGCGGGGTTCACGGACGTCCATCTCGACCGACTTCACCGTGTTCAGACTGTCGACGATGGTGCGGACGATCTCGAGCGCGTGTTCGTCATTCTCGGCGACATAGTCGACGACGCCGGACCTGCGGCCATGGGTCTCGGACCCGCCCAGCTCCTCGGCCGAGATGACCTCGCCCGTGGCGGCCTTCACCAGCGGCGGGCCGGCCAGGAAGATGGTGCCCTGGTTGCGGACGATGACGCTCTCGTCCGACATGGCCGGGACATAGGCGCCGCCGGCGGTGCAGGAGCCCATCACACAGGCGATCTGGGGGATCGACTTAGCCGACATCCGCGCCTGGTTGAAGAAGATGCGACCGAAATGGTCGCGGTCCGGGAAGACCTCGGCCTGGTGAGGCAGGTTGGCCCCGCCGGAATCGACCAGATAGACGCAGGGCAGGCGGTTCTGCTCGGCGATCTCCTGGGCCCGCAGGTGCTTTTTCACCGTCATCGGGAAATAGGCGCCGCCCTTCACCGTCGGGTCATTGGCGACGATCATGACCTCGCGGCCCGAGACCCGGCCGATGCCGCAGATCATGCCCGCGCCGGGGGCGCCGTCAGGGTCCCTGGCATCGCCATACATGCCGTTGGCGGCCAGCTGGCCGATCTCGAGGAAGGGCGAGCCGGGGTCCAGCAGCCGTTCGACCCGGTCGCGGGGCAGCAGCTTGCCGCGTGAGACGTGGCGGTCGCGGCTGGCGTCCGATCCGCCCCGCGCGGCCTTCGCCACCCGCGCGTGCAGTTCGTCGCGGAGGGCCCGATTGTGGGCGTCGAGCGCCTTGAAGGCGGGGCTGTGCGGGTCGATAGCGGAGGTCAGCTTGGGCATGCGGCTGGTTTAAGCGGGTTCGCGGGCGCGGGAAAGGTGGAGCGCGCCTTCGGTCGACGCACGCGGGTCCGGCGAGGCTGGTTCATCACAAAGGCCACGAAGGAGGCACGAAGGTCACCAAGAGAGCGAGCGAGTGGCGCCGCAGGCGTTCCAATGTGGAGGACTTGATGGCGCTCCGCGCGATCCGTGCCCAGGCCCCTTCGTGTTCTTCGTGCCTCCTTCGTGGCCTTTGTGATGAACCAGCCCGGCGCCACCGCCTCTGCGCTGTGCGAGCATGGCCCGCCTTATGCCGTCGCGAAGCAAATCCGGTTGACGCGGAACCTGTGCCATGGCCTGTCCCGCCTCCCATGATCGGCTTCAACGTCCAGACCCGCGCGACCCTGAAGGACCTGCTGCAACTCGCGTGGCCGGTGGTGCTGGCACGCATCGGCATCATGACCATGGGTCTGACCGACGCGATCGTGGTCGGCAATTTCGCCAGCCGGGAACTGGCCTTCCACTCGCTGGCCTGGGCCCCCCATTCGATCATCGTGGTCACGGCCGTCGGCCTGCTGTTCGGCGTGCAGGTGATGACCGCGCGCGTGCTGGGCGAGGGCCGGCGCGAAGAGGTCGGAGCGGTGTTGCGGCGCGGGCTGGCCTATTCGCTGCAGCTCGGGGTGGCGGCCTGTATCGCCCTGATCTTCATCGGCCCATGGGCACTGGGCCAGATGAATCTGGAGGCGGGACTGGCGGAAGGGGCAGGGCCGGCACTGATCGTGCTGGCGCTTTCGATGCCCGCCTATCTGGTTTCGGTGGCGGCCCAGTTCTTCCTGGAGGCCCTGGGCAGGCCCAAGCCGGGCATGGTCGCGATGTGGGTCGCCAACGGGGTGAACCTGGCGCTGAACCTCCTGCTGGTGCCGGACCTGCTGGGGATAGGGCTGGATGGAGCGATCGCATCCTGCTGGGCGACGTTCTGCGCGCGTGCGGCCCTGGCGATCTTCCTCTTGACCTATATCGCCCGCCTGCCCGAGGCGCGGGCGCTGGGCGTGTTCAGGCGGCCCCGGCCCGACCCGGCTGCGGCGCGTGAGCAGCGCAAGATCGGCTATGGTGGCGGCTCCTCCTATTTCATCGAGGTCACGGCCTTTGCGGCGATGACCTTCTTCGCCGGCCAGCTCGGCACCAACGAAACAGCGGCCTGGGCGATCGTCCTCAATGTCTCGGCCATCGTCTTCATGGTCCCCATGGGGATGTCGTCGGCGACGGCTGTGCTCGTGGGCCGGGCGCACGGCGCGGGCGACGGTCGTGCCGTCCTGAGGGCGGGGCTGGTCGGTATCGGTGTGGTGACGGCCCTGACCCTGATCGTGGCCGTGATCGTCTGGCCGTCGGCGGGTCTGATGGTCAGTGCCTATAACCGCGATCCGGTTCTGCTGGCCATCGCAGCGCCTGCTCTGGTGCTGGCGACGCTGTTCTTCGTGGCCGACGGGATCCAGGTGGTGGCGGCCCAGGCGAACCGGGCCGCGGGCGACGTCTGGTGGCCCACTATCATGCATTTCGTCGCCTACGGCGGGATCATGATGCCGCTCGGCTGGTGGCTGGCGCATACGCTGGGCGTCAACGGCCTGGTCTGGGCCGTGATCGTGGCCAGCCTTGTGTCGTCGGTGCTGCTGACGGCGCGGTTCGTGCGGGTGGCGCGGCGGCTGGCACCGCAGGGATTGGGGATTATGGATTAGGGATTAGGGGGCATCGGGGTTGCGATGTCCTCAAGCACTCGCCACTAACCATGGCCAATCCCTGATCCCTCATCCCTGATCCCTGGCCTCTATGTCCCGCATCCTCATCACCTCGGCCCTGCCGTACATCAACGGCATCAAGCATCTGGGGAACCTCGCCGGGTCGATGCTGCCGGCGGACGTCTATGCGCGGTTCAAGCGGGCGCAGGGGCATGAGGTGCTCTACATCTGCGCCACGGACGAACACGGCACACCGGCCGAGCTGGCCGCTGCGGCCGCCGGTCAGGACGTGCGCACCTATTGCGACGAACAGCATGAGGTCCAGAAGGCGGCGGGTCAGGCCTTCGGCCTCAGCTACGACTGGTTCGGCCGGTCGTCGAACGCGCCCAACCAGCGGCTGACCCAGCATTTCGCCGCGGTTCTGGAGAAGAACGGCCTGATCGAGGAGCGGGTCGACCGGATGATCTATTCCGTCGACGACGCCCGCTTCCTGCCCGACCGCTACGTCGAGGGCACCTGCCCGCATTGCGGCCATGTCGGTGCGCGGGGCGACCAATGCGACAACTGCGGGCGGCTGCTGGACCCGACCGATCTGATCGATCCGTACTCGGCGGTGTCGGGCTCGCGCAATCTCGAGGTCCGGGACACGCGGCACCTGTATCTGCTGCAGACCAAGCTGGCGGACCGGATCCGGGCGTGGATCGGCTCGAAGCATGACTGGCAGACGTTGGCGCGCTCGATCGCGCTGAAGCATCTCGACGAGGGGCTGATCGACCGGGGGATCACCCGCGACCTGAAATGGGGTGTGCCGGTGGTGGGTCCCGACGGCGGCCCGCGGCCGGGGATGGAGGGCAAGGTCTTCTATGTCTGGTTCGACGCCCCCATCGAATACATCGGCGCGACCGAGGAGTGGGCCGAGGCGACCGGGACCACCTGGCGCGACTGGTGGCGGACGGACGAGGGGGCGGACGACGTCCGCTACGTCCAGTTCATGGGCAAGGACAATGTCGCCTTCCACACCGTCAGCTTCCCGGCCACCATCCTCGGCTCGGGCGAGCCCTGGAAGACGGTGGATACGCTCAAGGCCTTCAACTGGTTGAACTGGTACGGCGGCAAATTCTCGACCAGCCAGAAGCGCGGCGTCTTCATGGACCAGGCGCTGGAACTGCTGCCCGCCGACTACTGGCGCTGGCACCTGACGGCCTACGGGCCCGAGCATTCCGACGCGGCCTTCACCTGGGAGCAGTTCCAGTCGACGACCAACAAGGACCTGGCCGATGTGCTGGGCAATTTCGTCAACCGGATCGTCAAATTTGCCGAGAGCAAATTCGACGGTGTCGTGCCGGATGCGGGCGAGCCGGGGCCGCTGGAGGTGAAGCTGGAGGCCGACCTGCGCGCCGGCATCGCCGAGGCCACGGCGCAGTTCGAGGCGATGGAGTTTCGCAAGGCCGCCGTGGCCCTGCGCGCCGTCTGGGTGCTGGGCAATGAATATCTGCAGGAAGCCGCGCCCTGGACGGCCTTCAAGACCGATGTCGAGCGGTCGGCGGTCGGCGTGCGCACCGGCCTGAACCTGGTCGCCCTGTTCGCCCGTCTGGCAGCGCCGGTGATGCCGCATTCGGCGGTGAAGATCGGGGCCGCCGTCGGGGCGACAGACCTGAGCTGGCCGACGGCGGATGAGCCTCTGCTGGACGCCCTGCCGCGGGGTCAGACGGTCGCGGCAGCGGGGGTGCTGTTCACCAAGATCGAGGACACGCAGGTGGCCGAGTGGTCCGAACGCTTCGGCGGCGCGGACGCCTGACCATGGATCGGTCGGCCGCCCTCGTCAGGCTGCTGGCCGGGGATCAGGCCGAGGATCGCGCGGTGTCGGCGGGCGAGCCCGCCTGGGTCGCCCTGCGAGCGCGGGACCGGGCACGCCGCGAAGCGGTCATGGCCCTGCTGGCGGAGGGCTGGCCGGAGGATGCGGACGCCCTCCATGCCGCCGCCTGGATCCTGAACCACGGCGATCTGTCGGAGGAGGCCGCCCTTGGCAGCCGTCTGGCCGCCCGGGCAGCGGCGCTGGGCCATACCGGCGCGCGCTGGCTGGCGGCGGCTGCGCTGGACCGGTCGCTGATGTATGCCGGTCTGCCCCAGAAATACGGCACCAATATCGTGCCCGACGGCGTCGGCTGGCGGCTCTGGGACGTCGATCCGGCGACCACGGACGCCGAGCGTCTGGCCAATGACGTCCCGCCCCTTGCCGATATGCAGGCGCGTGCGGCGGCAATCACCGCGCCCCAGCCCGACCCGGCCCTTGCGCCGGACTGGCTCAGGTCGGCGATGCGCCGCTGGGGGACGCTGCCGCCGGAGTGACCGTCACCGGTGGCGGTGCCTCAGAGGCAGGCTCGGCGGGCAGACCCTTCAGGAATTTGGCCTTCTCCTTCTCGCTGATGTCGAGGAAGGCCGGGGCCGAGGCGTTGAAGGCGTCCATCCGGTCGGTCCGCACGATCACCGACCGCGCGCCGTCCCAGATCATGTGCACGGCGACATAGAGGACGATGACCAGGCCGACGTAGCCGATCCAGCGGTGTTTGGTCAGCAGCTTGGCGATGAAGGTCGCGGCCACACCCATCAGGGCGATCGACAGGACCAGGCCGAAGACCATGATCCAGGGATGCTCATGCGCGGCACCGGCGACGGCCAGGACGTTGTCCAGCGACATGGTGACGTCGGCGATCATGATCTGGATCAGGGCGGCGGCGAAGGTCTTTCGCGGGATGCCCAGGGCCTCGGGCGGCGGGCCTCCGCCGTGGTGGGCGGACAGGGCGGTTTCCAGCTCGGCCTCGGCCTCGGCCTGGTCGTGCGTCCTCTGCTCCTGCAGTTCGCGCCACATCTTCCAGCAGACCCACAACAGCAGGATGCCGCCCGCGAGCAGCAGGCCGATGATGGCCAGCAGCTGCACGGTGATCAGGGCGAAGCCGATGCGCAGGATGACGGCCGCGGCCAGGCCGATGAGGATGGCCTTCTTGCGCTGCTCGGGGGCGAGGGCGGCGGCCGCCAGGCCGACGGCCACGGCATTGTCGCCGGCCAGCACCAGATCGATCATCAGAACCTGGCCGAGGGCTGCGGCCTGGCTGGCGAATTCGGGAGACGAGAGGAATTCCATGACGCGCGTCTAGGGCAGGGGGTGGGGCAGGATCAAGCGATGATCGGCAAGGCGGTCACGACCGCTGCTTCCGGTTGGCCTCATAAAGGGCCACAGCGGCGGCATTCGAGACGTTGAGGCTCTCGAACCCGCCGGGCATCGGAATCTTCGCCAGCACATCGCAATGCTCCGCCACCAGCCGGCGAATGCCGTCGCCTTCCGAGCCCATGACCAGGACGGTCGGGCGGTCGTCGAGGGCCTGTTCCAGCGTCAGCTCGGCCGAGCCGTCGAGGCCGACGGCCCGCCAGCCCATGTCGGCGAGGGTTTCAAGCGCCCGGCTGAGATTGGTCACGCGGGCGCAGGGCAGACGTTCTGTGGCCCCTGCCGAGGCCTTGGCCAGGGCCCCGGCGAGGGCGGGTGAGTGGCGGTCCTGCACGACGATGCCTTTCGCGCCGAAGGCCAGGGCCGAACGGAAGATGGCCCCGACGTTCTGGGGATCGGTCAGCTGGTCCAGCATGACAATGACGCCGCCGTCCCCGGCGATGTCCGCCAGCGCCACACCTTCCAGCGGCTGGACCTTGAAGGCCAGACCCTGATGCACCGCGCCGGGCGGCAGCATCCGGTCCAGGGCCTGGGCCTCGATGATTTCGATCCTGTGCCCGTTGGCCAGTTTGTCCCGCTCAAGCTCGGCGGCACGGTCGGCGGTCGCCAGCAGACGGCCCATGCCCTTGCGGGCCGGATTGGCCAGGGCGGCGATGACCGGATGGCGGCCCCAGACGAAATTGTCGGCGTCCGCCTTGGCACGCGACGGGCGCGGCGCGGAATCAGAGAAGGCTTTCGGCTTGGGATTGGGGTTCCAGCCGCCGCGGTCGGGACCGCCCGCAGAGGGGCCCTTGCCACCCCCTCCGGAGCCGCCCGGACGGGTCGCGGACCGGTCCCCGAAGACCGGCTTTTTGCCCGATTTCCGGTCGTTGCGTTCTGGATTTCTCGACACTATAAGACGCCCTCCGATTTGGAGCCCAGAGGGCTTTCGGGTCTGGCGCCCCTCCTAAACCAGGCGACGCGGGACACCGAGAGCTTTTGTTGTTTCGACGACCGAAAGGTTGCCGGCGCATCGGTCCGACGGTTCGAGAACGCGCTGGGGGAATGTCCCGAGCGGCAAAGGGGGGGGACTGTAAATCCCCTGCGTAAGCTTCGCAGGTTCGAGTCCTGCTTCCCCCACCACGCGGTTTCGAAACGACGGTCCGGACCCCATATCGGGTCGGCGGTCGAAGGCTTTCGGGCCCGAGGCCGTCTCCGCGCGGGTATAGTACAATGGTAGTACAGCAGCCTTCCAAGCTGAATATGTCGGTTCGATTCCGTCTACCCGCTCCAGAATTTCGATGATCCACCCGCCCCCTTCCGGGCCACAGGAGTTTTGGCCATGGCCAAGGAAAAGTTCGAACGTAACAAGCCGCACTGCAACATCGGCACGATTGGTCACGTTGACCACGGCAAGACGACGCTGACGGCGGCGATCACGATGACGCTGGCGAAGGCCGG
>NZ_JAIYCP010000019.1 GCF_027487935.1 Brevundimonas sp. | reverse complement strand
TCAGGTCCGAACTCAGGGCCACTACCCGGAGGGCGCGTGGAAAACGGCTGCGCGGGGCAGGTCTGCTTCGTCGAAACGGTAAAACAATCAAAGCACCGGGCGAGGCCCGGCCGCCCCGCACCCTCCCCGACCTTTCCGGCAGCGATGCCGGAGGGCGAAGACGCATGGATGGAAGGTGACTGGTGGCTGGTGGCTGGTGGCTGGTGGCGAGTGGCGAGTGGCGAGTGGCTAGTGGCTAGTGGCCAGTGGCTAGTGGCCAGTGGTCAGCGATTGCCGCTCATCTGTCGGCGGAAGGGCGGCGCAGGCGACCCCCTCGCCCCCGGCGCCAGCCAGCCACTAGCCACTAACCACTAACCACTAGCCACCAGCCACCCCCCCTCCCACCACATGATCGTTGTTAACCCGCGCCGGCTTCGCTAACCGGGGTCTGACCACAATCCGGAACCGCCATGCCCAGCCAGACCGACCGCTTCGAAGGCACTGCCGACTATATCGCCACCGACGATCTGAAGATCGCCGTCAATGCAGCGGTCGCGCTTGAACGCCCCCTGCTGATCAAGGGCGAGCCCGGCACCGGCAAGACCGTGCTCGCCTATGAGATCGCGAAGGCGATGAACGCGCCGCTGATCACCTGGCACATCAAGTCGACGACCAAGGCCCACAACGGCCTGTATGAGTACGACGCGGTCTCGCGCCTGCGCGACAGCCAGCTCGGCGAGGCCCGGGTCCACGACGTTCGCAACTATCTCAAGCCCGGCAAGCTCTGGGAGGCCTTCACCGCCCCGAACCGCCCCGTCCTGCTGATCGACGAGATCGACAAGGCAGACATCGAATTCCCCAACGACCTGCTGCAGGAACTCGACCGCATGGAATTCTATGTCCATGAGACGGACGAGACGATCCGCGCCGAGGTGCGACCCATCGTCATCATCACCTCCAACAATGAAAAAGAGCTGCCGGACGCCTTCCTGCGCCGTTGCTTCTTCCATTACATCCGCTTCCCCGACGACCAGACGATGAAGTCCATCGTCGAGGTCCATTTCCCCGGCATCAAGCCGCGGCTGGTCTCCGAGGCGCTCAAGACCTTCTATGAGATCCGCGACACACCGGGCCTGAAGAAGAAGCCCTCGACCTCGGAGCTGCTGGACTGGCTCAAGCTGCTGCTGGTCGACGACGTGGATCCCGAGACCCTGCGCGAGAAATCGCCCAACCGGTTGATCCCGCCCCTGCACGGCGCCCTGCTGAAGAATGAGCAGGACGTCCACCTGTTCGAACGGCTGGCCTTCCTGCATCGCCGCGAAGGTTCGCGACCCGGATCCTGACCGCCCGAACACACCAAGGAACAGGTTTCGTCACCCGCCTTACCGCGATTTCACTGGCAAATGACTCCGGTGGGCGCAGGATGGAACCCTGTCAGGACTGAACATCGATGCTCCTCCGCACCTTGCTGATCCCGACCCTCTGCGCCGCGGCCACGCTCGCCGCCTGCGATGATGGTGTGCGTATTTCCTCGACCCGCAACACGGTCACCGACGACAGGGGCGTGCTGAAGGTCGTCGATACGCTGCAATGCCCCCAGACGATCGGCGCCCTGACCCGCAAGGGTTCGGCCTCCGCCGGGGGCACGGTCTGCTCCTACGTCGGCCCCAGGGGTGCCGAGGTCAGCCTTCATCTCGTAAAGCTGGACGCCGACACCCCCGCCGATGTGCTCAAGGCGTTCGAAGAGCGGCTGTCGGGCGACATGCCCCGCGCCATGGCCGCGATCGGCGCGGCGGCCGTCGAGGCTGACGCCGCCGCGCCCCCGGCCGATACCACAGGGCCCGCCGAAGACACCGGCGAGGTTGCAGCCGAGGGGGCAGCCACGGCCGACCGGACCTCGGTCCGGGCCCCCGGGGTCGCCATCGAGACGACCGGCGAGGACGCCTCGGTCCGACTGCCCGGCGTTCGTATCGAGACCCAGGGCGACAAGGCCAGCGTCAGCATCGGCGGCTTCCACATCGACGCTGACGATAGCGACGGCTCGGCCCGGGTCAGCGGGTCCGGCCCCAATGGAGAGGACGTGATCATCAACGCCCGGGATGACGCCGCCGAAATCCGCGCCCGTGCCGGCGGCGAAGCCACCCGGACCAGCTGGATCATGACCGACAACCGGTCCTCCGAATCGGGCTGGCGCGTGGTCGGCTATGAGGCCCGCGGCCCGGTCGGCGGGCCGCTGGTCGTCGCCACCGTCCGCTCCCGTGACAGCAATCGTGAGCGCGCCTTCGAGGACGCGCGGGCCCTGGTCGCGCTCAACGCCGGGGAATAACCGCCGCCGCCGCTTGATCACCGCGTCCTGATGCGTCACCAACCCTGCCCAATAGCGCAGGACATTGCCTTGGCCGTCACGCCCCGACCCTCTGCGAAAGAGCCCCGCGCCTGGCAGCGTATGCTGTCCGGTCGCCGCCTCGACCTGCTGGATCCCTCGCCCTTCGACATCGAGATTGAGGACATCGCCCACGGCCTGGCCCGCGTCGCCCGCTGGAACGGCCAGACCGTGGGCGAACACGCCTTCTCGGTCGCCCAGCACTCCTGCGTCGTCGAGGAGATCGCCGCCCACATCAAGCCGGGCCTCGAGCCGAAATGGCGTCTCGCAGCCCTGCTCCACGACGCCTCCGAATACGTCATCGGGGACATGATCTCGCCGTTCAAGGCGGCGCTGGGCGTCAACTACAAGGCCTTCGAGGCCCGTCTGGAAGGGGCCATCCACGTTCGCTTCGGCCTGCCGCCGAAGAACCCCGTCGAGATCAAGACCCTCATCAAGAAGGCCGACCGGGCCTGCGCCTTCTTCGAAGCCACCCAGCTGGCCGGCTTCAACAGGTCGGAGTCCCTGTCGCTGTTCGGAATCCCGCCCCGCGGCTACGAGCTTGTCATCGACCCCCTGCCCGCTCCCGTGGCCCAGCAGCGCTACCTCGAACGCTACCGCGTCCTGGCCGGGGCCGTCGGCCTGATTCCAGCGGCCGACGCCGGGTCGATGGAGTAGCCGGTGAGCGCGTCGGCTGAACAGGGCGTGCGGATCGGCCTCTCGGCGGTGGTCATCACCCTGCGTGACCGCAAGGCCTGTGTCCTGACCACAGCCGCAGACGACGGCGGTGTCGCCCTGCCCTTCGGCCCCTTCGACCCGGCCCGCGACCGTACCTTCGAACTGGCGCTGCGAAATTTCGTCACCGCCCAGACCGGTTTCCGCCTCGGCTTTGTCGAACAGCTCTACACCTTCGGCGATCTGGGCCGGGCCAGCCCCCGCGCCACCCCGGGCCCCGAACGTCACCGTGAGGTGTCGGTCGGCTATCTCGCCCTGACCGCCGACTCCGCCGACACCCCAATGGCCGAGGCCCACTGGACTCCGGTTCTGGACATCTTCCCCTGGGAAGATCGTCGCGAAGCCGATCCTCCCTGCCTCGCGCCGCTCGTATCGGAGCTGACCGCCTGGGCGGCCGGCGACCCGCGCCGTCTGGCCCGGATCGAGACACTCTTCGCCACCACCCCGGCACATCGCTGGAGCGAGGGCCGGGTGCTGGACCGCTACGAGCTGCTTTACGAGGCCGGTCTTGTCGCCGAGGCCGCTCGCGATCAGGACCAGCCGACGCTCCGCACTGCCCCGGGCCGCGCCATGGTCTCGGACCACCGCCGCATCGTGGCCACGGGCCTCGGCCGGCTGCGCAGCAAGCTGAAATACCGACCGGTCCTGTTCGACCTGATGCCGGCGGACTTTACACTTTCCGAGCTTCAGACCGCCGCGGAGGCGATCACCGGCCTTTCGCTGCACAAGCAGAATTTCCGGCGCGGCGTCGAACGCACGGGTCTGGTCAAGCCCACCGGCCGCCTGTCAGCCGCAACCGGCGGCCGCCCGGCAGAGCTGTTCCGCGTCATCGACGGAGACCTGAGCACCGGCGAGGCCCTTGGCCTGCCCCTCCCGTCGCAGCGCTGAGCGATTTCTCAACAGCCCGCTTGCGGCGCAGCCCATCGCCCATTAGAGAGGCCGCTCGCTCGACCAAGCGTCCTACGGCCCCGCGGAGAGGTGGCAGAGTGGTCGAATGTACCGCACTCGAAATGCGGCGTGCCTTTGCGGGCACCGTGGGTTCGAATCCCACCCTCTCCGCCATTCGCCGCACTGATCAAGGACAGACGGCTCAGGTTCGGGACGTCGGATCAGTCAAGATCGATCGTCACCCACGCCCGACATTCGGCGATGAATTTGCATGACAATCCGTCATCGCGGGTGCCAGTAAGTACAGACGATTTTTCGTTTATTTACCAGTTTACCCTCCAATAGGCTGCATCAGCCACCTCAAGGGTTCTGGGTTTTCCAAATGTGCCCCGGTCTTCGGGTCTCGGCGCGGACGCATCTTGATATCCCCATCGGCAGTTTCCAGATCCATGTGACCTCTGGAATCGCCGGTTGGCTCGAACAAAAACGACAGGGTCACGACGACATGCAGCGTCTGCGGTCAAAACGAGAGCCGAACTGATGTTTGGAATGATTCACAGATCTGCCCGCGCCATGGTGCTTGAGCAGTTCGGGCCGGCAGCCTGGGATCAGATCCTCGCCGATGCCAGGCTGGATGATGGAGATTTTGTCAGCGCCCAGTCATATCCTGACGAGGTAACCTTCAGGCTCATTACGTCGGCGGCAGCCACGGCCGGCCTTACGGTCGAACAGACGCTGCAGGCTTTCGGTCATCACTGGGTCAAGACCAGTAATACGGGCGTCTACGCCAATGTTATGGCGATTCTCGGCGGGTCCCTTGTGGACGCCCTGACAAATCTCGACCGGATGCATGCCAGCATCCAGATCGCGATGCCGGACGCCCAGCTCCCGCAGTTCGTGATCGTGTCCCAGGATGAGCAAGCCATCAAGCTCGCCTATTACTCCAAGCGTGATGGGCTGGAGAGCTTCGTCCTCGGCCTGCTGGAAGGCCTCTTGAACCGATACAATCAGCCCGGGTCAGTCGCTTTTTCCGGCACTGACGGTGAGGCCCGACTGTTCACCATTACGCTTGCCCCGCCGCTGGCTGCATAGCCATGGATGTAGGTCTGACCGGCGGGCAGTTCGAAAACTTCTTTCCCTGCTATCTGGTCACGAACCAGGCGCTCGTTATTCAGCGCGTCGGCCGGTCAATCACCAAATTCCTGCCCGACCTGCTTCCGGGAGATCGCCTGGACAAGTGGTTCATTTTCGACCGCCCGGTCGCAACCCCGGACCCGGTCGCCCTGGTCCGCGACCAGACTTCGATCCAGATCCGGTCCATCGATGGGCGGCTCCACCTGTCCGGCTGCGTTGTCGAACAGAATTTCGGCTTTCTGTTCTGCCTGAGCCATTCACCGGGTCGGGCCGCGACCTGGAGCGAGCTCGGCTTGACCGTCGATGATTTTTCCTTGGCCGATCAGTCCCTGGCCATCAGCACCGCCATCAGCCTGCAGAAAACCCTGAATGCCGAGCTGCAGGAAACGATTGAAAATCTCAGAACCGCCCGGGACGCGGCGATGGCTGCGAGCCGTGCCAAGTCGGCATTCCTGTCGGTGATGAGTCACGAGATCCGCACGCCACTGAACGGTATCCTCGGCATGACCCAGGTCATGATCCGTGAGACCTCGGACGAGCAGACACTTTCCAGACTGGATATCGTGCGGCAGTCCGGTGAGGGCCTGCTCTCCATCCTGAACGACCTGCTGGACCTGTCTCGCATCGAAGCAGGAAAGATGGCCCTCGAGGCGATCCCCTTCGACATGTACGAGCTGCTGAGCGGTGCCCACTCTGCCTTTGTCAGCCTCGCCGGCAACAAGGGGCTGTCCATGCGCCTCGACATCGAGGCGATCCGTGGCCGCTACATCGGCGACTCGACCCGAATTCGGCAAATCGTCACCAACCTTCTTTCGAACGCGATCAAATTCACGGAATCCGGAAGCGTTGAGGTCAGTGCGCATTGCATTGAGGGCGGCCTGGAGATCGCGGTCGCCGATACCGGCATCGGTATCGATCCGGACAAGTTTTCCGAAATCTTCGGCGAGTTCAGACAAGCGGACACCTCCATAAACCGGGGCTTCGGTGGCACAGGCCTTGGTCTGTCAATCGCCCGTGATCTTGCCGCTCTGATGGGTGGGACAATCTCGGTGGAAAGCCGCCGGGGCGAAGGCTCCCGTTTCACCGTCAGACTTGCAATTGCCCGGGTGAACGACCGGGAAGCCGAGATCGATCATGGGGAAGACGCTCCGCCAGAGCCTGTCTCGCTGAGTACCCTGCGTGTGCTCGCGGCTGAGGACAATGAGGTCAACCAGCTGGTGCTGCGAAAAATTCTCGAACAGTTCGGCGTGACGCTCACCGTCGTCATGAACGGTCGCGAGGCCGTGGATGCCTGGGCCAGCAAGCCTTGGGACGTCATTCTGATGGACATCCAGATGCCGGTCATGAGCGGGGTGGAGGCCACCCGGCTCATTCGGAAACAGGAGGCGCTGACCCAGCGTCGCTCAACGCCAATCATCGCCCTCACAGCGAACACCATGACCCATCAGCTCCCTGAATACGAGAACGCGGGCTTCTCGGGCGTGGTCGCCAAGCCGATTCAGGTGGGGCTGCTGATGCAAGCCTTGCTCGACACGATCGCAACCCTCGAAACAGGCACGCGGGCGTAATCCGCCACGGGTTTTCAGACGTCCGTCTGGTTTCAGGTGTGCGAGGATAGCGGCTTCATCCAGAACCGCGAAAGCTCTTTGCCCTGTAATCTCAGGCTCTGTGTTGCCGATCGGGTCTCGCGGGCATCAGCTGGCGGAATAGCTGGTCTTGGTCTGGGTAAAGAACTCAACCGCCGCGAACCCCTGCTCCCGCGCGCCGTAACTGGATGATTTCGAGCCACCGAACGGGACGTGATAGTCGACCCCGGCGGTCGGCAGATTGACCATGGTCATCCCCGCCTTCGCGCGGCGCTGGAAATCACGAGCGTGTTTCAGCGAGCTGGTGACTATGCCGGCAGAGAGGCCGAACTCCACGCCGTTGGCAATCTCCAGCGCCTGCTCATAATCCTTGACGCGGATAACTGAGGCGACCGGCCCGAAGACCTCCTCATGGTTGATCCGCATCCCGGCCTCGGTATCGGCGATCAGAGTCGGTTGGACGTACCAGCCGGGCTTTTCCATCTGCAACCGCTCGCCGCCTGTGACCACCCGACCGCCCTCTTCGCGGGCCACGGCGATATAGCGGTAGGAGGTCTCCATCTGATCCTCGGACACGGCCGGACCCATCTGGGTCTGCGGGTCGAGGGCATCGCCCACGCGCAGGGCCGCCACCCGTTCGGCCAGGGCTGCGACGAAGCGGTCATGAATACCCTCTTGCACGATCAGACGGCTGGAGGCCGTGCATCGCTGGCCGGTGGCGAAGAAGGAACCGTCGAGGGCGATCTGCACAGCCCGTTCGAGATCAGCGTCATCCAGCACGATCAGGGGATTCTTTCCACCCATCTCCAGCTGGACCCGCGCCTGACGCTTCACCGCGCCTGCGGCAACGCCGGCACCGACGCCCTGCGAACCGGTGAAGCTGAGTCCCGCCACATCCGGATGGTCCACGATCGCCTGCCCGACCCGACCACGCCCGATGACCATGTTGAGCACACCCTTTGGCAGACCCGCCTCATGCAGGATGGCGACCAGCGCCTCGGCGGTGGCGGGGGTGGGTCCCGCGGGCTTCATCACCACCGTATTGCCGAAGGCCAGCGCCGGGGCAGCCTTCCACGCCGGGATGGCGATCGGAAAATTCCAGGGTGTGATCAGGCCATAGACCCCGACCGCCTGACGATAGGTCTGGATTTCGACGCCGGGCCGAACAGAGGCCAGGTTCTGACCATGCACACGGAGGGCCTCGCCCGCGAAATACTTGAGCACGCGACCGGCCCGGACCGTCTCGCCAATGCCTTCCGCGAGGGTCTTGCCCTCTTCGCGGGACAACAACCGACCCAGGGCCTCGCGCCGTTCCATCACCAGGGTTCCGGCGCGGTCGAGAATGTCAGCGCGCAGTTCCGGCGAGGCCTCCGACCAGCCGGGAAAAGCCGCCTTGGCCGACGCCACTGCCGCATTGACCTCGGCCTCGCCACCGTCCGGCGTGCGGGCAACGACCTCGCGGATGTCCGACGGATTGAGGCTCTCCCCCGGGCGCTCGGCCGCGACCATCTCGCCGTTGATCCAGTGGTTCAGTTCGATCGTCTCGGTCATGGCGCGTCCTCGTCTTGGTCCGGTCGATCTAGCAACCGGCGCGGACTTGCGACAGGTCTCTAACCGAACAGATGCGGCGAAGTCTGCGATAAGCTGGATCGTTGGATCGAGTCGGAGCCCCCTCATGAGCGCAGAGCAGACCGGAGCGGCAACGGGCTGGCGCTTCTGGATCGATCGGGGAGGCACCTTCACGGACATCGTCGCCCGCGCGCCGGACGGATCGCTGCAGACCCGCAAACTCCTCTCCGACAATCCGGAACAGTATGACGACGCGGCTGTGGAGGGGGTGCGGCGGATTCTCGGTGCCGGGAGCGGCCCCCTGCCCGACGGCCTCGTCGCCGAAATCCGCATGGGCACGACCGTGGCCACAAATGCCCTTCTGGAGCGCAAGGGGGAGCCCGTCGTGCTCGCGATCACCCGCGGTTTCGGCGATGCCCTGCGCATTGGCTGGCAGAGCCGCCCTGACCTGTTCGCCCGCCAGATCGTGCTGAACGATCAACTCTCTGACCGGGTCGTCGAGATCGACGAGCGCGTACGAGCCGACGGCGGTCTCGATCGGCCTCTGAACGAAGACCGGGCGCGGGCTGATTTGTTGGCAGCGCGCGCGGCCGGCTTCCGGGCCGTCGCCATCGTCCTGGTGCACGGATGGCGGTTCACCGACCACGAGCGGCGGCTGGCGGCCATCGCCCGCGAGATCGGCTTTGAACAGATCTCGGTCAGCCATGAGATCGGGGCACTGATCAAGCTGATCGGGCGCGGCGACACCACGGTGGCAGACGCCTACCTCTCACCAATCCTGAGAGCCTATGTCGATCGGGTTGGCTCCGACCTTGGTTCAGCGACACCCTTGCTGTTCATGCAGTCAAGCGGAGGATTGACCGCGGCTGAGGCCTTCCGGGGCAAGGACGCCATCCTCTCGGGACCCGCAGGCGGCGTGGTAGGCATGGCCGGGACGGCACAGGCGGCGGGCTTCGATCGCGTCATCGGTTTCGACATGGGCGGCACCTCGACGGACGTCTCCCATTTTGCCGGCGACTATGAGCGAACCTCCGATGCCGTGGTGGCGGGAGTTCGGCTACGCGCGCCCATGCTGGGCATCCACACGGTGGCGGCGGGCGGTGGTTCCATCTGCCGCTTCGATGGCTCGCGGCTGAGGGTCGGGCCGGAGTCTGCCGGGGCCGTCCCAGGACCAGCTGCCTATCGCAGGGGCGGGCCGCTGACAGTCACCGACTGCAACGTCATGCTGGGCAAGTTGCGGCCTGATCGGTTTCCGGCAGTGTTCGGGCCAAACGGCGATCAGCCGCTTGACGCGGAAGCCGTAAACACGGGCTTCGAGGCTCTGGCCAACGAGGTCCGCCTCGCCACGGGCCGCGCCGCAACCCCGGAAACCCTCGCCGAAGGCTTCATCACCATCGCCGTCCAGAACATGGCCGAGGCGATCAAGTCGGTCTCGATCCAGCGCGGCTATGACGTCACCCGCTACGTTCTCAACTGCTTCGGCGGCGCAGGAGGCCAGCACGCCTGCCTGGTCGCAGATGCCCTGGGCATGACGCGAGTGATGCTCCATCCGTTCGCGGGCGTGCTGTCAGCCTATGGCATGGGGCTGGCCGAAGTGCGGTCGATCCGGCAGGCGACGGTGGCCGCACCCCTCGAGGCCGCCGGAGACGCGGCGCTGGCCGCGCGGGTCTCGGCGCTCGACCGTCAGGCCCGCGGCGATCTGACCGCCCAGGGCTTCACCGATGCGGCGCTCACCACCCTGGTCCGGGCAGAGATCAAATTCGCCGGGTCCGACACCCCGCTGGTCGTTCCTTTCGGACCTGCCGACGCGATGCGGACCGCCTTCGAGGCCCTGCACCGGCTACGGTTCGGCTTCTTCGCGGACGACAAGGCCCTTCTCGTCGAAACCCTCGAGGCCGAGGCAGTCGCCGTCTCCGGCCAGGCTCCGTCGACCTTCACAGGCAGCGCCACAGCCCTGGTCCCGACGGCCATCACCCGCGTCCCGGTGCGTATGGCGGGTACCGCCCATGAGGCCCCGGTCTATCGCCGCAGCGATTTCGGTCCTGGGGCAGCCGTCGACGGGCCGGCTCTTGTTCTGGAAGACACCGGTACCACCGTGGTCGAACCTGGCTGGCGCGCCTCCGCCGACGCGGCGCTGAACCTGATCCTTGAGCGCACCGTTCCCCTGCCCGCCCGCACGGCCATGGGAACGGACGTCGATCCGATCATGCTGGAGGTGTTCAACAGCCGGTTCATGGCTTGCGCCGAACAGATGGGTGAGGCGCTGCGAGCCACGGCCTATTCGGTCAACATCAAGGAACGGCTCGACTTCTCCTGCGCCGTCTTCGACGCAACCGGTGCCCTGATCGCCAACGCCCCTCATATCCCCGTCCACCTCGGTTCGATGGGTGAGAGCATCCGTACGGTCATCGCCTCGCGCGGGCGCGGTACCGAAGGGCGAGGCATGCGGCGCGGCGACGTCTATATGCTGAACGCCCCCTACAACGGCGGCACCCATCTGCCGGACATCACCGTGATCATGCCGGTGTTCCTTGATGCAGACGACGTCCCCGCCTTCTTCGTCGCCGCACGCGGTCACCACGCCGACGTCGGCGGGATCACCCCGGGCTCGATGCCGCCCGCTTCCCGAACGGTCGAAGAGGAAGGTGTCCTGATTGACGATTTTCTGCTGGTCGACGCGGGGCATCTTCGCGATGCGGAGGCCCGAACCCTGTTCGCCTCGGGTCGCTATCCCTCGCGCAATGTCGATCAGAACCTGGCGGACCTGAAGGCCCAGATCGCGTCCTGCGCACGTGGCACTGACGAATTGACACGCATGGTCTCCGAATTCGGTCGGCCCGTGGTCACCGCCTATATGAGCCACGTCCAGAACAATGCCGAGGAGGCCGTGCGTCGGGCCATTGCAGCCCTGAAGCCCGGATCGTTCGCGCTGGAAATGGACGACGGTGCCGTCATTCGGGTGCGGATCGACGTGGACCCGACCACCCGCAGCGCCGTAGTCGACTTCACCGGCACAAGTGCCCAACTGCCCAATAACTTCAACGCCCCGCTATCAATCGCGCGGGCGGCGACCCTCTACGTCTTCCGCACCCTTGTGGACGACGCCATCCCGTTGAACGAAGGCTGTCTGAAACCGATCCGGCTGATCGTGCCGGAGGGCTCGATGCTCAATCCCCACTATCCGGCAGCCGTAGTGGCCGGAAACGTCGAGACCAGCCAGGCCGTGGTCGACTGTCTCTACGGGGCCCTCGGCGTGCTCGCAGCCAGCCAGGGGACGATGAATAACTTCACCTTCGGCGACGAGACCCGGCAGTACTACGAAACCATCGCCGGGGGCTCGGGTGCCGGGCCTGGCTTCGACGGTACCGCGGCGGTGCAGACCCACATGACCAACAGCCGCCTGACCGACCCCGAGGTTCTTGAGACCCGCTTCCCTGTGCTGCTCGAGGAATTCTCAATCCGGCGCGGTTCAGGCGGCGACGGTGCCAAACGGGGCGGTGATGGTGCGGTCCGGCGGGTTCGGTTCCTGGAAACGCTGACCGCGGCCATACTGTCCAACCACCGACGCACGGCACCGTTCGGCCTGTCCGGCGGCGAGGACGGGGCGGTCGGGAACAACCGGGTTGAACGGGTCGATGGAACGGCCGAATCCCTGGGGGCGACCGCTGAGGTTTCGATGGGCGTCGGTGACATCTTCGTCATCGAAACACCGGGCGGTGGTGGCTTCGGCCCTCCATAGCTTTCGTCATCCCGGCGAAGGCCGGGACCCAGCGGCGCGCGGGAGCGCGAACCTGCCACGCACGCGCCAGGCTGAACCATCGCCTCCCGCCCGCTCCGCGGACGTCCGGCGCCGCTGGGTCCCGGGGTCGCTAAGCGCCCCGGGATGACGAAAGCAAAGAAGTGCGGGGCTCTTTCGCTCTCCGCCGAACCGCGCAACTCTCGGTCCAAACGCAGGGGACGTCGCATGCTGGTGCTTCTGGGAATAGCGGTCGTGGTCGCGGGCTTTGTCGCCCGTATCAATCCGCTTCTGGTCATACTGATCGCCGCCATCGTCACCGGTGTGACGGCGGCGGTGGGACCGGGTGTCGATTTGCGGGCCCTGGCGGAGGCGGGGGTAGATACGCTCACGGCCTTTGGCGACGCCTTCAATGACAACCGGTATTTCCACATCACCTGGCTGATCCTGCCCGTGATCGGTCTGCTCGAGCGGGCCGGCCTGCAGGAACGCGCCCGGATGTTGATCGCCCAGGTCAGGGCGGCGACCGCCGGACGCCTCTTGCTGAGTTATCTCTTCGTCCGCCAGGCCACCTCCGCGCTCGGTTTGACCTCTCTCGGCGGCCATCCGCAGATGGTCCGGCCGCTGGTCGCGCCGATGGCAGAGGGCGCGGCCGAGGTCGAGGCCGGCGGCGACCTGCCCGACAGGATCCGCTTCCGTATCCGTGGCATGTCCGCCGCTACCGACAACATCGGCCTGTTCTTCGGCGAGGACATTTTTATCGCCATCGGTTCGATCGTGCTGATGGTCGGCTTCCTCGAACAGGCGGGTATAATCGTCGAACCGCTGCAATTGTCGGTCTGGGCCATCCCGACCGCCATCGCCGCCTTCGCTGTACACGGCGTGCGGCTGCTGTTGTTCGACCGTGAGATACGCCGCGACCTTGCCGCCCGTGACGCGGAGGCCGGCCAATGATCACGCTCGAACACGCCTATATTCTCGTCGGGCTGATGTTCCTGGCGTTCGCCATCCTGACCCTGCGCGACACCGACCACCCGACCCGCATCCGCAGCGCGGTCTTCTGGGGCCTCATCGCCGCATCCATGTTGTTCGGCTCATGGCTCGGCGGACTCGGTAACGGCCTGCTGGTTCTGGCGCTCGTCGCCGTCGGCGGGCTCAAGGCACTCGGCGTTGGCCGCCCGGCGACGACCACACCCGACGAGCGGCGCGAAAGCGCCGCGCACCGTCGCAATGCCCTGTTCATTCCAGCCCTGATCGTGCCGCTGGTTGCAGTCGGCGGTACCCTTGCCGCCAAACACACCCCTTTCGGAGCCTGGCTCATCTCGCCGACCCAGACGACCCTGATCGCCCTCGGCCTCGGCTGCGTCCTCGCCCTCGTCGCCGCCATGGCATGGCTGCGTCCGCCCGTCATGGCACCTGTGCAGGAAGGGCGACGGCTGATGGATTCCATCGGCTGGGCGGCGTTGCTGCCTCAGATGCTGGCCTCTCTCGGCGCAGTCTTCCTTGCGGCGGATGTCGGCGGCGTGGTCGGCGACCTGGTCACGGATGCCGTGCCGATGAGTTCGCCCCTGCTGGCCGTGGCGGCCTACTGCCTGGGCATGGCCCTGTTCACCGTGATCATGGGCAATGCCTTCGCGGCCTTCCCGGTGATGACCGCCGCCATCGGCCTGCCCTTCGTGGTCGGCCAGTTCGGGGGCAATCCGGCCATCGTCTGCGCCATCGGCATGCTGGCCGGCTTCTGCGGCACGCTGATGACCCCGATGGCCGCCAACTTCAATGTGGTGCCGGCCAATCTTCTGGAGCTTCCGGATCGGAACGCGGCCCTGAACGGCGTCATCCGGGCCCAGCTCCCGACCGCCCTGATCATGCTCGGGGTCAATATGGCGCTGATGTATTTCCTGGCCTTCCGGTACTGACGATGACCCACAAGCTCGACGCCGGCACAGCCTCCCGCTTCGCATCCGCGGCCCTTGGCCATGTGACGCGGGAATATCCCAACAAGATGGATCACGTCCTGTCCGGACCGGAGGATATCCAGGGTCCACGCGCCCTGCACCCGATCTTCTTCGGCAGCTTCGACTGGCATTCCTGCGTGCACGGATGGTGGACGATGTTCACCCTGCTGAGGCTCCATCCTGATATGCCGGAGGCACCGCGCATCAAGGCATTGGCCGACGAGCTGTTCACCCCGGAGAACGTCGCCGCCGAGACTGCCTATCTGGACCGGCCGGGCAGCCGGGGGTTCGAGCGGCCCTACGGTTGGGCCTGGCTGCTGATGCTGGCCGCGGAACTGGCGCGGCACCCGGGCAGGCACGCGACCCTCCTGCAGCCCCTGACCCTGGCTTTCGCCAGAAGATTCACCGACTTCCTGCCACTGGCGGATTACCCGGTCCGGGTCGGCACCCACTTCAACACCGCCTTCGCGCTGAGACTGACCCTCGACTACGCCGAAGGCGCGGGTGACCTGGACCTGGCGGCCTTGTGCCGCGAGCGCGCCATGCGCTGGCACGCGCCCGACCGCGGCTGCCAGGCCTGGGAACCTTCGCAGGATGAGTTTCTGTCCCCGGCCTTGATGGAGGCCGTGCTGATGCGGCGGGTGTTGGCTCCGGTGGCGTTCGCGGAATGGTTCGACGCCTTTCTGCCCCGACTCGAACGGCGCGAGCCGGAGACCCTGTTCGTCCCGGTCGGCGTCAGCGACCGTTCGGACGGCAAGATCGCCCACCTCGATGGTTTGAACCTGAGCCGGGCCTGGTGCTGGCGAGAGATCGCAGGGTCACTGGCCACGGACGATCCGCGATTCCCCATCGCCTTAAGGGCGGCTGAGGACCATCTGGACGCCGCCCTGCCTCACGTCACGGGCGACTACATGGGCGAGCACTGGCTGGCGAGTTTCGCCCTTTTGGCGCTGCTGGCCCCCGAAGGCTCTGTCCAGACCACGGCTTGCGCCGGAGGCCCGGTGCCAGCATAAGGACCGCCGTCGCGACGGCGGCCGGCTTAGCTCAGTTGGTAGAGCGCCAGTTTTGTAAACTGGATGTCGCGGGTTCGATTCCTGCAGCCGGCACCATATTTTCCAAATACTTACCTAACAGTTTGGAAATCGCACCGGATCCGTGTCGCCACCCTGTCGCCACGCGTCGCTCGGTGCTTGGCCGTCTTGTCCCCCAACTTGACGAGCTCATCAGGTCGCCAAGCATTCCGTCCCTCGACCAAGCTAACAGCAACAGCCCCGATTTTCGCGGCGATTCGGTAGATTTCGGCTTTTCGAAACACCACCGAGCCTCTTCCCAGTCTCGCCTGAGGGCGTGTTGAGGGCGTTTCCTGAGTTGCGCGCGTTAACGTGGGAAACGAGGAAATTCCGACCTGCGCCATACCTGCAGCCCGGTTCAGCAGCGCAGCCGCAGCCTTGCTGATGCAACCGGTGGGCGGGTCTGTTCCCGAAACATCACCGTCGCTTCGAATCCCGCAAGCACCGCCACGCACTTCCTGGCTAACCGCCGGCTCCCTGTGACCTGGGAGATAACCCGGACATTGCCGCGACTTTGCCGAACCCGGAGATGGACAGCCCCTCCCTGATCGCGGGATCTTGCCTGCAACACATCTTCCCGGCGAGCATAGGCTCGGGATTAGTGATCGGGCGTCGGGTGACGGACGCCATCCGCGGCAACCCAGACTGATTGTTGCAATTAGAAATGACGTCAGCCAAGAATGACAGCGCTGTCATCATAAGTCGGCGTCCGACGGACCCACCTGCGGGTGCTTCAGTTCCTTGAGGGAAGAGAATGACCGAAACCGCTCCGCAGTCTGCACGGGTCGCCCAGGGAACAGGCGCGGCCTTCGCCTATGTCACCACCCTGTTTTTCGCCTGGGGCTTTGCGACTTCCCTTATCGACCCCCTGATGGCCGCGACCCAGCGGGTCTTCGAGCTGACCTATACGGAGACGACCCTGGCCGCCTCTGCCTGGTTCATTGCCTATGGGGTTGTCTCGGTGCCGGCTGCAGGAGTGCTATCAAGGCTGGGCTACAGCCGCGCGGTCATCGCTGCATTGGCGACCATTGTGGCCGGTTGCCTGATCGTTCCGGTGGCCACCATCCTCGACTGGTATCCGGGCGTGTTGCTGGCGTTGTTCGTCATCGCCTCTGGCGTCACCCTGCTGCAGGTGGCCGCCAACCCCCTGGTCGCGGGCCTGGGGACTGCCACGGGGTCGCACGCCCGGCTTAACTTCTCCCAGTTCTTCAACTCGCTCGGCACCACACTCGGACCGTTCCTCGGGTCGTCCGTGCTGCTCACCGGCGGCGTGTTTGCGGCCGGTGCCGTGGTCACTGAGGTCACCCGTGCGGAATCCCTCCGCAGCATCGACTTCGCCTTCCTCGCCATGGGCGGCTTCTTCGCGCTCATCGCCGTTTTCATCTTCACAGCGCGCAGGAAGATCGACGCCGCCGCGGCCGGATCCAAGGTCGAAATATCCTCGCCGCTCAAGGCCTTCGGCTCGAAATGGGCCCTGTTCGGCGCGGCCGCCATCTTCCTCTATGTCGGATCTGAAGTGACGATCGGCGCCCTGCTGACCAATTTCCTCAACAGTCCCAATATTCTCGACATTCCGCTCGAGCAGGCCGGAAAAATGGTCAGCTTTTACTGGGGCGGGGCCATGGTGGGGCGGCTGATCGGCAGTGCCCTGCTGACCCGCGTCAAGCCCGGTGTTCTTCTGGCGATATGCACCGTCATGGCCGGTGGTCTCTGCTTTGCCGTAACCCAGACGTCCGGCGTGACCGCGGGCTATGCGGCCATCGCCATCGGCCTGTTCAACTCGATCATGTTCCCCACCATCTTCACCCTGACGCTGGAGCGGTCTTCGGCGGCTCCGTCGGCTACCTCTGGACTCCTCTGCACGGCGATCGTGGGTGGCGCGGTACTGCCCTGGATTGGTGGCATGGTCGCCGATGGATCGCCGACCATGAACCCCGTCTTCTATGTACCGCTGGCGGGCTATGCCCTGCTGACCGTCTTTGCGGTGGTATGTGCGCGGACGACCGCGTCGAACAGCGTCGACGCCAACGCTCCGGCACCGCACTGAATGCGAACCCGGACCGCAGCGGGTGCTGCGGTCCGGGACGGGACGACCCGGTCAGGCTGGCGGTTTTTGCCCCGGCTTCAACAGCTGCGTAACCATCGGAATGGTGAGCATCGTCGACCCGACAGCCATCAGCAGCAGGGCGGTGAAGGCGTCATTGGTGATGATCTGCCTGTCCAGAAGGATGTTGGCGAAGATGATCATGATCAGGGCCTTGGTCTGAAGTAGCCAGCCAATCAGCGATGCCTCGCCCTTGCGCCATTTGAGGATGCGGCCGGCCAGGTGAACGCCTGCCAGCTTGCCGGCCACGGAGGCGAACAGGAGAACGCCGGCTGCAAGGAATACCGCGGCTCCTCCCAGGTCCCACTGGGTCCTCAGCCCTGTGCTCAGGAAGAAGACCGGCATGATGGCCAGCAGGATATGATCCCGAAACTGATCCATTTTCGCGCGGTCGAACCAGGACTGGTCCAGAATCACGCCCGCCAGAAAGGCACCGACCATGAAATGCAGGCCGGACCAGTCACCCGCGAAGCCGCATGCCGCCAGCCAGATGAGGCTGACATACCAGCGGTCCGGCTCGGGAATGCGCTTCATCAGCGCCCGGATCGCGATAGCAGCGACGGTGAAGCCAACGACGAAAATCGCCTGACGACCGAGACGATCCCAGTCCAGCAGGATGAGGGCCAGGACCCCCCAGATCGCGATGTCGTCCAGGCTGGCGTAGCGCAATATCCGCTGGCCCAGCGGCTGTCTCAGGATCTCCAGTTTCTCCATGAACAGCATGAGGATCGGCAGGGCGGTAACGGCACAGGCCATGCCGATGCCGAGCACCACCTGCCATTCCTGCCCGCCCGGGCCGGCCCAGCCCGGGAACCGGAGCAGACCGATGGCTGCGACCGCACCGAAAGCCAGGGGCACCACAAGGGACAGTCCGGCCGTCACCCCTGTCTCGATCCGGTATTTCCAGGCCTGACTGAGGTCCAGCTCCAGTCCGGCGATGAAGACGAAGATCATCACCGCCCACCAGGCGACACCGTTCAGCGCCCCGATCACCTGGGGATTGAAAACAGCCGCGTGTGCATCTGGAAAAATCGCGCCGAGCACGCCCGGCCCCAGCAGGATCCCGCATATTATCTGCACGACAACCAGCGGAGCGTAATACTCCGTCCGAAGCCCGCGCCAGATCAGATAGGGCACACTGAAGACGATCAGCATGGCGATGAGAAAGAGCTCCACCGTGCTCGTTATATGGTTCATTCCGCCCCGCCTGATCCATCTTTCCGCATGGCTACAAAGATCCGCAGAAGCCTAGCCGGTCATCTCTTCGAGCTCCCTGCCCCGGGTTTCCCTGACCAGTGCGGAGACGAGGAAGAACGAGATTGCGGCGCTGACGGCATAGAAGCCGTAGGTGATTGTCAGACCGAGCGAAGCCGCCATGGTAGGAAAGCTGACGGAAATGCCGAAGTTTGCGATCCATTGGGCGAAGCCGGCCACGGCGAGGGCCGATCCCCGCATATGGTTGGGGAACATCTCGCCCAGCATCACCCACATCACCGGACCCCAACTGAAGTTGAACAGCACGACATAGGCGTTGGCCGCGACCAGAGCGATCAGGCCAGTGCGGTCATCCAGCCGCAGGGCACCGTCCACCAGCCCGCCCTGTGAAAAACACCAGACCATCACGCCGAGGGTGACCGCCATCCCGGCCGATCCGACCAGCAGCAGGGGTTTGCGCCCAATCCTGTCGATCGCCGCAATGGCGCACAGGCAGGCCACGATCGAGAGCACACCGGACACGATGTTGATCTGCAGGGCGTCGCTTTCGGAGAAGCCGACCGACTGCCAGAGCACTGCGCCGTAGTAGAAGACGATGTTGATGCCGACCAGTTGCTGGAACACGGCCAGCACCAGACCGGCCCAGACGATCGGGTGAATCCTGCGCGTCGCGGGATCCAGCAGGTCCGAGAAGCGCGGGCGATGATCGGTCGCCAGGGAGGCGCGAATTTCCGCCGCCTTGCGGCCGCCCGCACCGGGCCCGAACAGTTTCGAAAGGACGGCGTCCGCCTCGGCATCGCGCCCCTTGGCGATCAGGTAGCGCGGGCTTTCCGGGATGAAGAGCAGGGCGATGAGGTAGACGCCGGCCGGGATGACCTGCATCCAGAACATCCAGCGCCAGGCGGGGAAGCCCAACCAGAACGCGGCTGTCGACCCGCCGGCCGTCGCCGCCAGGGCGTAGTTGGCGACGAAGGCCCCGGTCAGACCGAAGATGATCATGATCTGCTGGATGCTGGAAAGGCGACCGCGGATGGAGGCAGGCGTGACCTCGGAAATGTAGGCCGGGGCCAGGATGCTGGCGGCACCGACGCCCAGCCCGCCGACGAAGCGGGCCAGGATGAAGTGGATGGAGGTGTCAGCCGCGCCGGCCCAAAGTGCGCTGATCAGGAAGGCCACGGCCGCCAACAACATCACCCTGCGACGGCCGACCAGGTCGGCCAGCCGCCCCGCAATGAAGGCACCGACGGCGCAGCCCAACAGAATGGCGGCGACGTTCATCCCCGTACCGAGCGCAGACAGATCGAACGCGGCTTCCAGCCCGTCCTGGGTGCCGTTGATGACTCCGGAGTCATAGCCGAACATGAAGCCGCCGAGCGTAGCCACGGCGACGATCAGGACTATGAACCGAAGATTGATGCGGTCCGCGCTGGCCCCGGGCGAAGCCTCTCGCGCTGTTGATTCTGGCATGGTGCTTTCCCCCGGCCCCTGCGGACCCCTATTGTCCTCGTAACTCGAAGTGACTGGACTTCGACCGCTGTAGTGGGAACGTCCACTCGACTGACAGCGCTGTCAACCCGAGGTGCGATATGATCTTCCGCAGACTTGTTATCATGCTGGCCTTCGGTGTTTCAGGGATGCTGTTCGCCGGGTCCGCCTCGTCCGAGACGCCGGTGGAGCGGCATGGCGCGCTACGTGTGGAGTCCGGCCGGCTGGTCGACCAGAGCGGGTCGCCGGTGGTCCTTCGCGGCATGTCCTTGTATTGGAGCCAATGGGGCGGGCACTACTACAACGCCGCCGCGGTCCGGCATCTGAAATCCGACTGGAACGTGACCGTCGTGCGGGCTGCGATCGCTGTCGACTTCGACGGATACCTCGCCAATCCGGAGGTCGAAATGGCCAAGGCTGAGGCGGTGATCGAGGCCGCGATCGCGGAAGGCCTATACGTGATCGTCGACTGGCACGCTCACGAGCCGCATCCAGCGGCCGCTGCGGCCTTTTTTGAGCGCATTGCCGCCAAATACGGCGAGCACCCCAATCTGATCTACGAGGTCTACAACGAACCGCTCAGAACCCACGGCTGGGCGGAGGTCGTCAGGCCTTTCCACATGGTGGTCGTCCCGGCGATCCGCGCCATCGACCCCGACAACCTGATTGTTGCAGGGACGCCGACCTGGTCACAGGATGTCGACATCGCCGCCGCGGACCCGCTGCCTTTCACCAACATCGCCTACACGCTGCACTTCTACGCCGGGACGCACCGGCAGGAACTCCGGGACAAGGCCCTGAGAGCCATGGAGCTCGGGGCGGCACTGTTTGTCACGGAATGGGGGACCAGCGAGGCGACCGGAGACGGCATACTCGACGAGGCGGAGACCCGCCTGTGGTGGGAGTTCATGGAAACCCACAAACTGAGTCATCTGAACTGGTCGATCATGGACAAGGACGAAACCGCCGCCGCCCTGTTGCCGGGCGCGCCGGGGACCGGCCCCTGGACGGACGATATGCTGACCCCGTCGGGAGTCTTCGTGCGTCAGATGCTGCGCGAGATGAACCCCTAGGCGACAGCCGCCATGGCGCAGTTTCGGGCGATGAAATCCGCGTGGTCCGGCATCTGGGCCAGGCAGGCTTCATAGACTGAGCGGGCGGCGGCCAGTCGCTTCAACGTCTCCGCATCATCCAGCACATCGGCCACAGGATCGTAGGCCGCCGGCCAGAGGTTCTGGCCTGCAAGAACCGCAAACCAGCTGGTCTCACTGAAGAGTTCATCGTTCTCACGGAAGATCCGTCCCCGGGCGCGATAGAGCTCGTATTTCTCCCGAAGACCGTCGGGGACCTCCATCTCGCGCATCTGCGCCCAGAAGGTGCCGGGCCGCTGGTTGGCGTTGTAGTGCAGCACCAGGAAGTCGCGGATGCGGATGTACTCCTCGCCGATCACACGGTTGTAGCGAGCCGTCTCGACGGGATCGAAATTCCGGTCAGGGAACATCGCCAGAAGGTGGGCGATGCCGCTCTGGACCATGTGGATGCTGGTCGATTCCAGCGGCTCCATGAAGCCCGACGCCAGGCCGAGGGCGACGACGTTGCGGTTCCAGAAGGCCTTGCGTCGACCCGTTGTGAACCGGATCGGTCTCGGGTCCGCCAGCGGCCGGCCGTCCAGATTGGCAAGCAGGGTCTCCGCCGCCGCGTCATCCGACAGATGACCGCTGCAGTAGACGTAACCGTTGCCGATCCTGTGCTGCAGGGGGATGCGCCACTGCCATCCTGCCTCCCGCGCGGTAGAGCGGGTGTAGGGGGTCAGGGTCCCCGCACTTTCACAGGGGACGGCCAATGCCCGATCGCAAGGCAGCCAGCGTGACCAGTCTTCGTAGCCGGTCTGGAGGGCCTGTTCGATCAGCAGTCCGCGGAAGCCCGAGCAATCGATGAAGAGGTCTGCCTCGATACGTAATCCGTCCTGCAGCGCCACGCTCTCGACAAAGCCGTCCCCGGCCCTGAGCGCGACATCGACGATACGGCCCTCGACCCGCCGCACACCCCGGGCCTCGGCGTATTCACGCAGGTAGCGGGCATAGAGGCCCGCATCGAAATGATAGGCGTGAGCGATGTTGGACAGGGGCGACTTGCCGGCGTCGATCGATCGCATGAAGCGGTTGGCTCGCGCAGCGGAGGCTTCAAGCGAATAGCGCGCCAGATCATGGGTCTCGCCCAGCATCCGGCCCTTCAGATAGAAGGCGTGGAAGGACACGCCCGCCATATCGATGCCGTAGCGGCCAAAGGGATGGATGTAGCGGTCACCGGGCTTGCCCCAGTCGACGAACTCGATCCCCAGTTTGAAGCTGCCATTGGTGCGGCGCACGAAGTCGCTGTCGTCCAGGCCGAGCATCTGGTTGAAAAGCCGGATCTGGGGGATGGTGGCCTCGCCGACGCCGACAATGCCGATCTCGTCGGACTCCACGAGGGTGATCTGGGCGTAGTGGGGCCCCAGCACCTTGGCGAGCGCCGAGGCCGTCATCCAGCCCGCGGTGCCGCCGCCGACGATACAGACGCTGCGAATACGGGCCGGGTGGCCGGAAGGGGGCGGGCTCATGCGGCCTCCGCTGTTCTGTAATCGCAATGCCCGGCGATATAGGCGTCCTGGGTCGGCAGGCGGGCGGCGGCGGCGGCCACGGTCTGGCGCAGGCGGGCCAGGGCCGGGATCAACTGGGTGGTCTCACGCCGATCCGCCAGCGGGTGCCAGCGCGCGGGACGAACCCCTTGTCCGAGATAGACCGCCACCCAGCTGGGGTGGAGGAACAGGCCGTCACGGTATTCCTGGACCACCCCGCCTTCGCGCCAGAGCTCCAGCTTGGCCGACAGGCTGTCAGGCAGGGGCATGGTGCGGACGTGGTTCCACAGTTCGTAGTCGTCCCGTTTGGTGGCGCAGTAGTGCAGGATGATGAAGTCGCGGATCCGCTCGAACTCCAGATCCATCCAACGATTGTACTCTTCGACGGCCTTCGGCGCGAAGTCGCGGTCGGGCCAAAGGGCGATCAGCTGGGTGATGCCCTGCTGGATCAGGTAGATGCTGGTCGACTCAAGCGGCTCGATAAACCCGCCTGAGAGACCGATGGCGACACAGTTACCGGACCAGGCCCGCCGACGCTGTCCGGCGGTGAAACGCTGGTGGTTGGGGGCGTTCAGCGCCGCGCCTTCCAGCAGCCCGTGCAGCCGGTCGGTCGCTGCGTCCTGATCGAGGAAGGCGCTGCAGTAGACGTAGCCGTTCCCGACACGATGCTGCAGCGGAATGCGGAACTGCCAGCCGGCTTCGAGCGCCCTCGCGCGCGTGTAGGGCACGGTGGCCTGATCGGTGGCGCACTGCATGGCGACGGCCCGGTCGCACGGCAGCCAGTGGGACCAGTCGTGGAAACCGGCCTCCAGCACCTGTTCGATCAGAAGTCCGCGGAAGCCCGAGCAGTCGATGAAGAGATCCCCCTCGACGATGGCTCCGCTCTCCATCTCAACACCGGTGAGCAGGCCCGACTCTCCGTCGCGTCGTGTTCCGACGATCCGTCCCTCAAGGCGCTCGACGCCGCCCGCCTCGGAGACCGTTCGGAGGAAACGGGCGTAGAGCGACGCATCGAGCTGATAGGCATAGCCATAGGTGGACATCAGGGAGCGGGCGTCGTCGGACGGCGGGGCGAACCGGCCCTGGCGCGCGGCGACGACCGGCAGGGAATAGTCGTCGAGGGGACCGACGTCGGCCTCAGCGCTCGCCTTCAGCCAGTAGTGATGAAACGGCGCCTCGCCTCCCGGCATGCCATAGTCACCGAACGGGTGGATGTATCGGTCTCCGATGCGACCCCAATCCTCGAACTGGATTCCCAGTTTGAATGTGGCCCGCGTGGCCTTCATGAACTCGGCTTCGTCGATCCCGAGACGCTCGTTGAATGCCCTGATGTGAGGCAGCGTCGACTCCCCAACGCCAACCGTCCCGATTTCCGCCGACTCGATCAGCTGGACGGAGATGCGGGGTGTCTTGACCAGACGCGCCAGCGCGGCCGCGGTCATCCACCCGGCCGTTCCGCCTCCCACGATGACAACGCGCCGGATGCCCCGATCGGTCATTTCACCCTCCGAATGCCCATGATCACCACGGCGCCCATGAGCGCGAAGGCCGTTGAAATGGCGAAGACCCAGCGGAGTTCGCCGTCGAATGCGACGAGCACACCCAAGCCGATCAGCGGCGCGGCGACCTGAGGCACGGTGATGGCCAGGTTCATGACGCCGAGATCGCGACCAGCGCTGGTCCGCTCCGGCAGCACCTCGGCGACGAGGGCGATGTCGACGGTCGAATAGAGGCCCAGGCCGATCCCGAACAGGATTTGCGCGATCAGAGGCCCCGGCCAGCCAGGCTGCGCCACCATCAGGCCGGCGCCGAGCGCCATCAGCAGGCCGCCACTCATGACCAGCACCCGGCGACGTCGCGTGCGATCGGACAGAAGGCCGCCGACGAAACCGACGATCAGCCCCCCGATGGTTCCGGCGGTCAGCAGCCAGCCGAACGCCGACTCCGGTGCGGTGAACGAGGCGTCCGGCAGGTCCGCGACATCCTGCAGATAAAACAGGAGATAGAGGACATTGAGGGAGATGCTGACCTGAACGAGCAGCCGGGAGACGAAGGCCAGGCGGAAGTCCTGGTCGGCGAGGACCCGCAGGCTGATCCGGGCCCCCTCCTGCCGGGGGCCGGGCTCGCTATGATCCGGCACGAGTAGGGCGAAGGGCAGCACCAGCGCCGGAACGGCGAGCGCGGTGAGCAGGAAGCGCTCCGCGAGGCCGTCGAGCACCATGGCCAGGACCAGGGCCGAGAACAACCCCGCCGTCGGCAGCGCAAGCCCCTGGAGGGCGGAGACGGTGCCCTTCTGCCGGTCCGGTACACGGTCAGCCAGGACAGCGTTCAGCGGGCCGAACATCAGGTTGAGCGCAACCTGGAACGCCACGATCGCGGCGAGCAGGCTCCAGAGGCTATCAGCGAGATAGATGAAACCATGCGCGACGGCGACGGCGACGGCTCCGCCAGCGATCCACGGACGCCGCCGTCCCCATGGCCCCCGGGTGGCGTCGCTGAGAACGCCCGCACCCAGGTTGGCCAGCCCGGCGACGACCGCCCCAAGAACGGTGACCTGACTGAGAAGGATGGCCTTGCCGGACAGGTCAACCGCCTCGGCCTTCAACGGCAGGAGCAGGTTGAACATCGGGATGAAGGCTATGAAGGCACCGATCTGGGCAAGGGTATAGAGGGCGATGAACCCTCCGCTCACCGCACCGGCCGACGGTTTTGGCACATCATCCCTGGGCATACCGGCAGGCACTGTCCATGCCATTGGGCCGCCATGCAAATTCGGACCGGCCATGACCCCGCTTCCACTCCCCTGCCCTGTATAAATCAGGGTGTCCCGGGCATAGTGCGCCGCTGAAAGACAGCGCTGTCAAGGAACATCGCATGATCGAGGAAAATCTGTCAGGCGGCGATGACGCACTGGCAAACGCGCGGGCTTCCGGTCAGCCTGTTGTGCTGCGCGGGCGTGTGACGCACTGGCCGGCCGTCAGGGCCGCCCTCGACGGCGACCGGCAGATCGGAGCCTATCTCGCAGACCTGGATTCAGGTGCCGCCGGTACGCGCATGCGCGCGCCAGCCTCCGCCGGCGGGCATTTTTTCTACGGTCCTGACATGCGGGGGCACAACTTCACGCGCGAACCGACGACGGTTTCAGCAATGATCGCGGATCTGCTGACGGCCCCGGAAACGGATGCCCCGGCCCTGTATATGGGGGCCTCCTCCTTGCCGGTCGGCTTGCCCCGGTTTTCGCAACTGAACCCGCCGCCCGGCGTGCCGGAAGCGGCCGTGCCAAGGCTTTGGCTGGGCAACGCCGTCGAGGTCCAGACCCATTTCGACGCCTCCGAGAACCTGGCCTGCGTGGTCGCGGGGCGGCGCGTCTTCACCCTGTTTCCACCCGACCAGACGGGTAATCTCTATCCCGGCCCCCTGGAACACACCCTGGCGGGCCAGCCGGTGAGCATGGTCCGGCTCGGGGCCGTGGACGACCCGGCCTTCCCGCGGTTCGCGGATGCAACCGCAGCCGCCTTCACCGCTGAGCTGGAACCCGGCGACGCGATCTACATACCCCCGCTCTGGTGGCACCATGTCCGGTCATCAGGGCGTTTGAACGTGCTTGTGAACTACTGGTGGGATCTGGAGCCCTTGGCCGGTTCGGGCTTTGAGGCCCTGGTCCACGCCGTGCTTGCCATCCGCTCGCTGCCCGCTCCGGCCCGTGCGGCTTGGCGGGAGATGTTTGAGCATTTCATATTCGGGACAGACGCGGTCGCGCCTGAGCATCTACCTGAGCACGCCCAGGGAATCCTGGGGCCGCTGGATGCCGGAACGGCAAAAACGCTCCGAGCATTCCTGATCGGAGCGTTGACGCGACGTTGACGCAAGGTGGCTCGCGGGCCTCACGGCCAGCGAGCCACCCTGGTCCTCTTTCTAGAAAGTGGCCCTGACCACGAACGAGAACCGGCGGTCGTTCTTGAACCAGGACCGCGGTGCCTTAAGCAGGTCGTCGTTCAGAACCTGGAAGGTCTTCGTCGTCTCATCCAGCAGGTTCACCCCCTGGACGCCGACCTTGAACATCGGGTTGACCGTATAGAAGAACGAAGCGTCCAGCTGTCCTGTGTCGTCCGAATAAATCGGAGCGAACGGGACGATCTCGTCTCGCGTGGTGAGGAGGTATTCAGACCGCCAGCTGTAAGCCATACGGGCCGAAATCGTGTCGTTCTCGTAGATCGCGGCGAGGTTGAAGTTGTGCTCGGACAGCGATTCCAGCGGCAGAAGACTGGTGTCGATGACCGGTTCTGAACCGCCGGGATTGGCCTTATCGGCCGACAGGTTTTCCTGGGGCACGCCGGAGCTGTCGATGTAGGTGTAGTTGGCCTGGATGCCGAGACCAGACCACCAGCCGGGCAGGAAGTCGTAGAACTGCTGGTAGGCCAGCTCAAAGCCCTCGATCTCGCCATCGTCCGGCGAGTTCGTCGGGCCCCGCACGTAAACGTCGTAGCTCGTGCCCCCATTGGTGAGGGGCCGCTCGTAGAAGCCGTTGGTGATCACGCCTTCGAGCGTCTTCTGGAACAGCGCCAGCGTCAGGGAGCCTGTCGGGGCGAAATACCACTCGGCCGAAACATCGATCTGCTGTGACCGGATCGGCTCCAGGAAGGTATTGCCGGCCTGGGCCTCGAAGCCGAGGAACTGGTTGTTGACCACGCGGGGCGTGATCTGCAGCTGGTTTCTGGTCAGGCCGAGATCGGAGCGGCGGATCGCCTCTGTGTAGCCGAAGCGCAGCAGGAACTCGGGCGTAAGGCCGACCTTGATGTTTACGCTGGGCAACCAGTTGTCATAGGTGTGCTCGGCGTTGTTCGGAACCGATGTACCGGTTGCGAACGACAGGGCCCTGGCCCGCTCTGCCGGCGTCAGCAGACAGAAGGCAGGTGTAGGGGCACCCGGCGCGGGCGGCAGGCCGCAGTTGCCCGAGAAGACCTGGGCCTGGGTCGGGAAGCTGAGCGCGCCGGCGGCCGTGATCGTGGTTTCGACGTAGCGGATGCCGACGTTGCCGCTGATCGATACGCTTTCACCCCAGACCGGGTCTGCGTCATTGCTGAACTTCATCAGGGCGTATGCGGCCCGGGTTTCCTCGTTCGTCTCGTTGATCTCGCCAGCCGTATAGTCCGTGCCGGGGATGACGTTGGAGCGCATGTTGAGGGGCACCCAACCGCCACCGCCCCAGATCTGGTTGATGGATCGCGCGAAGGCGACCGCGGTGTCGTAGTCGCTTGCGGGGTTGCCGGCGTACCCAAACGCGGAGATCGGCACACCCATTGGCGCGAAGTTGAACAGTCCCGCGCTGGACCGCCCACCCGTCCGACGGGTCGTCGCCACACTGCCCTGATCAAGCCAGACCGGCCCGGTCGACCCGTTCCAGACCTCGGAAAGGACGCCCCAGTTGTAAAGGGAGTTGCGTGTGGTCTGATCACGGCCCGCGAGACGCGCGCCAACCTTCACAGAGTCCAGCCAACCCGTATCGAGGTCGTATTCCGCATCGGCGCGGAAGGCATATTCTTCGCCTTCGCTGTCTTCCTTGTGATCCATCGCGTTCCGCCAGTAGTAGTTGGCGGGGTCGCCCATGAAGGTGCCGATGTCGCCGGCGCCTGTCGGATTGGGCCGCCGGAGGCCCAGCGTGGGGGTGTCGCCAGTGAGGTCGATTTCATCGATGGCGAAGAAGGAGTTGGCGATCTGGAAGTCCGTGTTCTCGACCGTGGAGTCCACATACTGCGCATCGAAATTCATGCGCAGGCGATCTGTCGGTGCCCACTTCAGGTTGAAGCCGAAGTCGCTGGTGACATAGCGCTGATCGACCCCACGCTTGATGAAGCTGTGCTGGATCCCGTTCAGCGGCACTGACGGGTCCGCAGAGCGCCAGCCGGCGGTCGACGTGATTATGCCGCCCGTGAAAATGCCGTCGTCGTCGTACTCCCACGTCGTTCCGGGAAGCGGGACCCGATTGCCGGAGTCGTCGACGATCGTTTCGATCGCATTCTCTGTCCAAGCCTGGGTCGACTCGGACCGCAGGAACTGGAGCGTCGCCTCCACCGTCCGGTCGTTGGAGCGCCACTGACCGGCACCCGCCAGGCCCGTGCGCTCACGATCGAACGACTGGGTACGGAACGCAAGGCCGGACGGGGTCCATCGGTCGCTGCCGCTCGAGGTGTCGAGCCGGTAGTTGAGCGACTGGAGTCCGTCGGACCGGGACTGGAGCTGGGAGTACACCCCGCTCAACAGCACGCCGAACTGACCCGCCTCCGTGTCCCATCGATTGCTGACGAGGCCCGAAACCGTCGGGGTCAGGGCCTGTTCGAGATCGCCATAGTTGCCCTCGACGGACATGGCCAGTTGCCGCCCGGCGCTGTCGAAGGGCCGGCGGGTATTCAGATTGACCGTGCCGGCAATACCGCCTTCGATCATGTCGGCGGACACGTTCTTGAACACCTCGACGCTGCCGAGGAGTTCCGGAGGAACATCCGCGAAGGACAGGTCTCGCCCGTTGTTGGCCGAGAAGGTGTCCCGACCGTTCAGTTCCGAGCGGACGAACGTCAGGCCCCGGACGACAACGCCCGAACCTTCAACCGAGAAGTGGTCCGGGTCATTGGCACCGGCGAACCGGCTGATCGAAACACCCGGCACCCGTTGGAGCGCCTCGGTCACCGAGCGATCCGGCAGCGCGCCGATGTCCTCGGCGCTGATGGCGTCGACGAAGACGTCCGAGTTTTCCTTGATGGACTGGGCGCTGCGGATGCTGGAGCGAATGCCGGTAACGACGACCTCGTCGATCTCGACCGCGTCAGGATCCTGCGCGTCCTGGGCCAGCGCAGGCGTCGCCAGCAGCAGAGCGCCAACCGCCAGGCTGGACGCGCCGCAAAGAAGCAAAGACAGACGTCCGCATGCAAGGGCACCTTCGCCCGTTCGGGATTTAGACACGATTTCCTCCCCCTCGGAGTGATCTTTTTGTGGACAGCTGACAGCGCTGTCATTTCGGGACGCTATCATGCAGATTGTAGAAGATCAACGCACTCCGATCCGCGCTATGTTTGGACCGATATGAACCCCGAATCCTCACCTTCTTCGCCCGGTCGACGCACTATCCGCCGTATCCTCGTCGTAGGCGGCGGCACAGCCGGATGGATGGCTGCGGTCGCCCTGGCCCGAATCTCCGGCAACGGGACGACGGAAGTCGCCCTTATCGAGTCGGACGAGATCGGAACGGTCGGGGTGGGCGAAGCGACGATCCCGCCGATTCTGGCGTTCAATGCCCTGGCAGGCATAGACGAGGCCGAGTTCATGCGGCGCACACAGGCGTCGTTCAAATTGGGCATCGAATTCGTCGACTGGGGTGCCCTAGGGGATCGCTATGTGCATCCGTTCGGGCCCATCGGAATGGACATTGAGTCCGTGCCGTTCGCCCAGGTCTGGCTGCGGGCGAATGCGGAGGGCTTCGCCACACCCCTTCGTGACTACAATCTCTCGACCGTCGCCGCCCTCGGCAATCGAATGTGCCTGCCATCGCCAGACCCGCGGACTGTGCTGTCCAGTCTGAAATACGCCTACCATTTTGACGCCGGCCTCTACGCACGCTTCCTTCGGGACGTCGCGGAAAGCCGGGGCGTTACCCGTCACGAGGGGCGAATCGCGGACGTGGTCCTGGACACCGGAACGGGCCACGTCGCGGCCGTCGTCACGGATGACGGCCGACGCCTGGAGGCCGACCTGTTCATCGACTGCTCCGGCTTCCGGGGCCTGCTGATCGAGGGCGCGATGCAGGCCGGCTATGAGGACTGGAGCCATTGGCTGCCTTGTGACCGAGCCCTTGCGGTTCCGACCCGCAATGTCGGCCCCCTCACCCCCTATACCCGATCCACCGGTCGGGACGCCGGCTGGACCTGGCGGATCCCGCTCCAGCACCGGACGGGGAACGGCTACGTCCACGCATCCGCTTTCACCTCAGACGAGGCGGCGCTTCAAACCCTGCTGAACGGCCTGGAAGGCGAGGCCCTGGCGGAGCCGCGGGCGCTCCGGTTTGTCGCGGGCCGCCGACGTCGACAGTGGATCGGCAATGTCGTGGCGCTCGGCCTTTCGTCGGGCTTCCTTGAACCGCTCGAGTCGACGAGCATCCACCTGGTCCAGGCCGGTATTTCGCGGCTTCTGGCTCTGTTTCCGGACCGGGATTTCGAGCCGCTGCTGGCCGCCGAGTACAATCGGATGATGCAGCTGCAGTTCGAGCAGGTGCGGGACTTCATCATCCTCCACTACAAGGCCACCCGCCGCGACGACACCGACTTCTGGCGCTACGTCGGGGCCATGGCCGTTCCCGACAGCCTGCAGTCACGCATGGACCTGTTCCGCGCGACCGGGCGGGTCTTCCGTCTGGACGACGAGCTTTTCGCCGCAGACAGCTGGCTGGCGGTGCTGTTGGGCCAGAACATTCAGACGCGCTCCTGGGACCCCATGGCCGACGCCCTGCCCGCCGACATGCTGCGTAACCGTCTGGCCGGCATACGGGACGTGATCGCCCGGACGGCCGGCGCCATGCCGGCGCACGAGGCCTTCCTCAAACAGTACTGTCCCGCTTCACTGTGAAGGACAAATGGCGTCGCCTTCATTCGAGGCGAGCCGGATTTCGGATACCGAAAGGGTCATGCGCCCGCTGGTCGTGAGCTGGAACGGCCGCTCGAGGGACGTCAGATCGGCACCGGCGTCCCGGAAGCAGGACAGTCTGACCTTTACCGTTTGCCATTGTCCGCTCGCGGCACCGGTCAGGATGGGGGTCAGGTCGAGGCCATGCTGGCTGGCCGGGTCTTCGGCCCCGACGGCGAGTGTGACCCGATCCGTCGGCGCGGCGTCGACCCGGTAGCGGAAGCTGAGCGCCATCTCGCCATTGGCCTGACGGCTGAGATCGACGGCGCGTCCCCAGATGATGGCGTGTTGCTGTTCGCCACCGGCGAAGCGGAAGCGACGGCCGCTCTCCTGGGCCAGATCGTCCACCACCGCCATGGTGACCAGACCACGAGGGCTGGCGACGGCGGCCTCTGTACCGACGCGCGTCTGCCCGCCTCCGTCCTGCAGGGCGATCGACCAGGGCTCCACGACCCGCCCGTCGACCAGATAGTCGGCGACACTGGAGACACCTGCCGTAATCCCGCTCTCTTCCGGGACAGGACCGACAGAACCGGGGCGGGCGTAGCTGAGCCCATAGCCGTAGGCGAACAGGGGATTATAGCCGGCGTCGCCGCGGTTGAGCGGGGCTCCGGTCGCGTCCCTGGGCCAGGAGAAGCCGAGACGCCCGCTGAAATCGTGCCTCGGACGGCCGTCCGCACCGCCGACAAGAACGTCGGCGACGCCCCCTCCCTCAGCCCCCGGAAGCCAGGCGGCTACGAAGGCATTGGATGCATTGATCTCCGGGCTGACCCACAGGGGTCGGCCGGAAAGAAAGACGGAGACCGTCGGAATACCCCTCGCCTGCAATCGTTGCAGCATGGCCAATGGCTGTTCCGGTTGAAAATCAACGTGGCTCAAGTCGCCCTGGAACTCGGCATAGGGCGTCTCTCCGAACACGACGATCGCCACGTCCGGACGGGTTTCATAGTCGCCGTCCGGGCTCAGTGTCGCGGTCCCGCCCTCGGCCCGAACAGCCGCTTCGACGCCGCTCCAGATTGACTGGCCGTTGGGAAAGTCCGCGTTGGTGTTGCCCGTACCCTGCCAGGTCAGGGTCCATCCGCCGGAGGCTTGGCCGATGTCATCAGCCGCCGCCCCGACCACGAGCACATTCGCGCCGGCCCTGATCGGCAGCACACCGTCGTTCTTCAGCAGGACAAGGGATTTGCGGACGGCTTCGCGCGCCAGGGCCCGATGCTCGGGCGAGCCGAGGACCTCCAGCCGGCCTTCAACGGGACGCTCGGGACGGAACAAACCCGCCTTGACCTTGGCGCGCAGGATGCGGCGTACGGCTTCGTCCACGCGCGCCATGGGGATTTCGCCGGACCGGACCTGGGCCAGTGTATTCGCGTAAAGCGGCCGCCAGCTGTCCGGCGCCATCAACATGTCCACCCCGGCATTGATCGCCGCGGGGCAGCTCTCGTTTGAACAGCCTGGTATCTGGCCGTGGGCGTTCCAGTCCGAAACGGTGAAGCCGGTGAAGCCGAGCGGGCCGTAAAGCACGTCGCGGAGGATGCTTGCATTGCCCGTGTGCTTGACCCCGTTCCAGCTTGAGAAGCTTACCATGATCGACAGCACGCCGGCTTCGATCGCTTGCTGGTAGCCGCTCAGGTGGACATCAATCAGTTCTCGCTCGGTGCCGATGAAGTCGCCCTGGTCCTTGCCGTTGGCGGTCCCGCCATCCGCAAGAAAATGCTTGGCCGAGCCCGCGATATGGCCGGCGGCAATGGGACGGTCCGCCGCCAGCTCGCCCTGCAGTCCCAATGTCATGGGTCCAGCGTAGGCCTGAGCGATTTCAGGGTCCTCGCCGTAGCCCTCATAGGCGCGGCCCCAGCGGTCATCTCGCGGAACCGCGAGGGTCGGGCCAAAGGTCCAGTCGGCCCCCGTCACTGCAACCTCCATGGCGGTCGCTTCTCCGATACGGCGGACCAGGTCCGGATCCCGGGCGGCACCCAGGCCGATATTGTGGGGAAACACGGTCGCCCCGACCACATTGTTGTGGCCGTGAACGGCGTCGATACCGAAGATCAGGGGAACGGTTGTCCCCTCTCGCGCCGCATTGGCGCTACGGAAGGCCCGGGCGAGTTCGACCCAAGCCTGCGCCGTAGCCCGTTCGTTCCCGCCGGGCGACGAATTGCCCCCGGCCAGGATGGATCCCAGCGGATAGCTCCGCAGATCTTCGGGAGTGATGGACCCGATATCGGCCTGGATCATCTGGCCGACCTTCTCCTCGACGGTCATCCGCGCGAGCAGCTCTTCCACAAACACTTCCGTACGCGGGTCCGTCAGGGCGGCCGGCGACGTTGAGCGCGGCCACAGCAAAGGGTTGGCCGACGCAGACCCGGCGAGGTCCGCGGATGGGGCAGGCGCGACCTGGGCCACTGCCGGATGGCCCAGAGCGATCAGGAGAACCAGAGCGGAAACGGCGCTGCGCATGAAGGGTCCTCGGGTCGAAAAGGAGCCGCGACGGCTCCCCGTCGCGGCAAGGTTTTCCAAGGGGAGATGGCTTTGAACCAGGAAATCGTCCGCTCGAAACCCTATCTCCGCCCAGACTGAAACAAGCCCGGCGCATCGATTCCGTATCGAGCCGGCTGATCGCCGCTCCTCGCAACCCATTCTGGTTTGAATGACAGCGCTGTCAACCCGTTAGCGGCAGACGGCGGTCGAACCTCGGAGCACCAGTTCATAGGGAACAGTGATGACGGTCTCGTCTTCATCGCCGGGACGGTCGGTTGAGACCACCAGACGGCGGGTGGCTTCCGCTGCCATTTCAGCCACGGGTTGGCGAATGGTCGTCAGCGGCGGCGTACTGAAGAGGGCGCTCGGCGTGTCGTCGAAGCCCGCGACGGAGAGGTCCTGCGGCACCGAAAGTCCCGCAGCGGCCGCGCCCTGGAGCACGCCAAGCGCCATGTCGTCGTTGGCCGCAAAAATGGCCGTCGGCCGCTCGCCCTCCAGAAGCTTTCCAACGCAGGCGATCCCCGAAGCGAAGGTGAAGTCGCCCTCGACCACAAGGGACGGCTCGCAGGCGAGGCCGGCCTCGGACAGGGCCTGTTCATAGCCCTCCCGCCGCAGGCTGCTGGCGGCGAAGTTGGCCGGCCCGGACACGTGCGCGATCCGGCGGTGCCCAAGATCAATCAGATGCCGTGTCATGTCGAATGCGGCCTGTCGCTCGTTCATCCGGACCGAAACGCCGCGACCCGGATCCTTCTCCGGGCTTATCCGGGCGTAGGCGACGCCTGCTCGATCGAGAATATCGAGGACAAGCGGGTGATCCGAATTTGGCGGCGTCAACAGGACACCCGCGGGGCGGATCGAGCCCAACAGGGCCAGCATATCCCGTTCAAGGGTCGACGAGCCATGATCGACGAGCTCGACCATAAGATGATAATCGGCGCGCCGGCATTCCATCAGGGCGCCCAGTTCGAGGCGGCTCAGATAGTCGTTGCCGCGACCACTCTTCCAGTGCTCGATCGTCAAGGCGGCATCCACGAGGGCTGCGATAATGCTCGAGTTCGATCCCGCCAGGGTCCTCGCGGAGAGACTGCGCCGGTAACCGAGCGCGACGACAGCCTCCTCGACCTTGTCGCGCATGGCCTTGCTGACGTTGGCTTCCCGGTTGACCACGCGGGACACGGTCTTGATCGACACGCCTGCCCGGGCGGCAACGTCGTAGATGGTCGCTCCGGCCATTGGCCTCTTCCAAGATAGTGGCCCATGACTAGTGGAGTGATCGGGACCTCGCAATCACGTAATCGGCCCTAAAGTGGAACTCCGCAACGCGGACCGACAGGAGTCGGCCCAATCGGCGATTCGCCCCGCCCGAGCGGACTTTCACTGCCCGCGCTGGCGGAGACAAGTTGCCGTTGAGCTGCCGGCATCCTAGACTGACAGCGCCACAGTTGCAGGGGTTCAACCAAGAGCCGATCTGTTCTGTTTCGAACACGATAGAATTCTGAATCCAGGATACGCTTTTGACGAACCCTACAATCGTGGAAGTTGCCAAGCTTGCCGGGGTTTCGACAACTACAGTCTCAAGATGCCTGAATGCACCGGAAAAGGTAGGCAAGAAGACGCTCGCCAGAGTTCGTCGTGTAATTGAAGATATAAACTTCAGCCCGAACATGCTGGCGCAGAATTTTCGTCGCGGCAAAACAAACATCGTCCTTGTCGTCGTTCACGAAATCGGCAGTTGGCTGTTTGCGGAGATACTTGAAGGCATCCGGTCCGTTCTTGATACCCGCTATTCCATCGTGCTGACGGAATCGCGACCCGGTGTCGCGGAAGGCAACTCCTTTATCGACATGCTGGTCGCCAAGCAGGTTGAAGGGGTGATTTTGCTGTGTTCAACCCTCCCCTTCAGCAAGAAACTGATAGAGATCAACAAGTCCAAGCCGCTTCCGATCGTGATCGGGCTTGAGCCGATAAGTGACGATCTCAGCCAGTTTCCAAGCGTGCACATTGACAACTACCAGGCCGCGTTTGACGCCACCGATTACCTTATCCGAACGGGACACAGTGCCATCCTGTTCGTCTCCGGCCCCAGAAATTCCTACGTCACCAGCGATCGGGAGCTTGGCTTTCTGGAGGCGATGCGGCTCGCCGGCCTTCCGGTTGATGAGGCCAGCATCATCCATTCCGATCTGACGTCCAACGGCGGGGTCAATGCCGCCATGGAGATACTGTCCAGACCGCAGATGCCGACGGCCGTATTCTGCGCCAATGATGACATGGCGCTGGGCGTCCTGAGTTATGCAGCGAGGCGCGGGTTCAAGGTGCCCGAGGATCTCTCCATCATGGGTTTTGACGATACCCGGTACGCGGCCATCGCCAATCCCCCCTTGTCCACCGTACTCCAGCCGGCGCGTGAAATCGGCGTCAGCGCTGCTTTGCGGCTGCTGCGTGCAATCGACACGCCGGAAGGCAATGCTGTCAGGGATGAGATCCTGCCGCACCGGCTGGTCATTCGCAGTTCCACCCGGCCGATCGGCTGAGGCGGGAAACGGGCCCGCGATTGTCGGGCTGGTTATCGCCCACCCGGCCGGGACAGCTCAGCGTGGGTCAGCGTTTCGTGGAAGATGTTCCAGATGGAGACCCCTTGCGTCCGCACCCGCTCGGCAATCAGCCGCCGGGTATGGGGGAGCGGCAGGCCCATGCGATTGTGGTAGTGATTGAAGCCAATCTCGAAGGTATCGAGGATGACGCGGGTCGCGACGGGATTGGCGCAGACACCCTGCATGTCACCCGTGAGAAGCTGGTGGGCGATCAATTCCATCGCAGCGGTGTATCGCTCGGCCTGGCCGGCATAGACGTCGACACCCTGGTTCCAGGCTATCTCGGCGGCGTGCAGGGCTGATGCCAGACCGAACTGGGCATGGTGGCCGTTGTCGCGGCAGGTTTCCTGGGTAAGTCCGTCCACCCAAAGGGATGGATGGAACCAGAAGGCGTCGCCTTCTGCCGTGCGAGCTGAGTTGTCCGAGCCGAGATAGAAATAGGCGGTGCTTCTCGAGTCCAGCCTTTGCAGCGCAAGCCGGAAGGCCGGGCGATCATCATTGAAAACGGCAATGGTCATCAAGGCTTCGATCTGGGTGAGATCGACGTTGCCGTTCCATCGGCTGGCGACTTCGAGCTGAGGATAGAACGCGGTCCGGAACATGGTCTGAAGCGCCGCAATCTGCTGTGGGCTCCATTCCGGATGAACGCGCATGATCTCCGCGGCCTCGCCCAACAGGCAGCCAACCCAGCCGGCATGCAGCCTGTCCTGATCCGTACCGCCGGTGAAGCCTTTGAAGTCCGCCCAGCCGTTGAGATTCTGAATGGCCTGGCGGCCGTACGTCTCCTCGCCGGTCAAGCGCCATGCCAGCGCGTTCGCATAGGCGTTTATGGCGCTCCGCTCGGATGCCCGGACATCATCCATGTCCAGCGAATTGATGTATTCGACAGGTGCAGGTGCCGGGAGCGCAGCCCGCTCGACCTCGCGAAATGCGGCGCTCCAGGGAGATCTTCCGGCGGATATCCGGGCCTTCACGAAGTCCAGACTCTGCGCCGTGTGCAGGGCCCCGGGATGGACAAAAGGTTCATGAGCGAGAGCTGTCCCGGAGCATAGACACACCAGCAATGTCAGGCTTGCCCGCACCAGGCCCATGACAACACTTAGGCGCATGCTTGGGCTGCCTTTCCGCCAGGCTCCCGACCGGCCCTACAGGTCAGAAGATACGCGCCAGATGTTGAGGCCGCCGTCGCAGGCGTGGGTGTCGATTTCCGTCAACTCGTCTGGAGCAAAGGTCAGGTTGTCCAGGGCCTTCAGGGTGTCGGCAAGCTGCTCGACCGTTCGCGCCCCGACAAGGGCCGAAGTCACCCGTGGATCACGGAGCACCCAGGCAATGGCCATCTGGGCAAGGGTCTGCCCCCTGCCCTCGGCAATGGCATTCAAGGCGCGGATGCGGGCAATGTTTTCGGGTGTGACGAGGTCCGGGCTGAAGGAACCCTCCCTGGAAGCCCGCGCACCTGAAGGCACGCCATCAAGATATTTCCTCGACAGCAAACCCTGCGCGAGGGGAGAAAAGGCGATGCAGCCCACGCCCAGATCTCCCAGCGTTTCCAGCAAACTGTCCTCGATCCAGCGGTTGAGCAGGGAATAGGACGGCTGATGGATCAGCAATGGAACCTGATGGGAGTGCAGGATCTTGGCTGCCTCGGCTGTCAGTTCGGGTGAATAGGACGAAATGCCGACATAGAGCGCCTTGCCCTGGTGATGCAAAGTCGCCAGCGCGCCCATCGTTTCCTCAAGCGGCGTTTCCGCATCAACCCGGTGGGAATAGAAGATGTCGACATAGTCCAGACCCATGCGCTTGAGGCTCTGGTCGCACGAGGCGATCAGATATTTGCGCGATCCTCCGACATCTCCGTAGGGGCCCGGCCACATGTCCCAACCAGCCTTCGTCGATATCACCAGTTCGTCCCGGTGACTCTTGAAGTCTGTCGCCATTACGCGGCCGAAATTTTCCTCCGCCGAGCCGAAGGGAGGGCCATAATTGTTGGCGAGATCGAAATGGGTGATGCCGTTGTCGAACGCATGGCGCAGAATTGAGCGGCCGGTTTCGAAGACATCGTCGCCTCCGAAATTCTGCCACAGCCCCAGCGAAATGGCCGGCAACTTCAAGCCACTGCGGCCGCAGCGCCGGTAGGGCATGGCTTCGTAGCGGAAAGGCGATGCCGTGTAGGGGATCGGGAATGCCATGGGGGATCAGTCGAGGGATGCGAGAATGGCGGCGACGCCGATCCGGGCGATTTCATAGTCTTCGGCCCCACTCAATCCGCTGACGGCAACCGAGCCTACGCAGACGCCATCATGGAACACCGGCGCCCCGCCCTCCCATCCCAGATACCGTGCATCACCGTGGTAGTGGACATCCCAGCCACCTTCGGCCGCGGCCTTTCCAAGGTCACCACTGGGCTGACACAGGCGCGAGGACGTAAACACCTTGTTGGTGGCGATCGTTCCGGTCGCCAGCCCGGCACCGTTCATCCGCAGCAGGCCGATCAATTCGCCATGGCTGTCGGCAACGGCGATGCTGCCGACCTTGTCGCGGGCCTTCAGTTCCGCAATGCAGGCGTCGAGCGCCAGGCGCGTTTCAACTTCCCCAAGTTCGACCCGTAGATGCATCCGACGGTTTCCTGACCTTGTCGCTTCCGAGAGGGTCTATCCATAAGAATGGAAACGTTGTCAATTGCGTCGCCGCCTGGCCGCGCTTTCGGCGAAACGGGAGCTTGCAAAGCAATAAAGCGTGTAGGTATCTTCAAATGGCAACGTTACCATTTTTAGGTCGTTTTTGCTTGGAGAAGTAGGCCATGGGCAGGAAGTTCGCCAGATCGAGCCTCTGGATGTTCACCTTGTCGCTGGGGGTTGCGGCCTCGTTCACGGCAACCGATGCCGGAGCCGAGCCTGACCCGGCCGGTGCCACGGTTCATCCGGAGATTTGGCCTGCAGCGAATTCGCCGATCGGCCTCGACCTGGCGGCAGAAGCCAGGATCACGGAAATGCTCGCGCAGATGAGCATCGAGCAAAAGGTTGGTCAGGTTATCCAGCCGGAATGGAAGACAATCACGCCCGAGGAAGTGACCCAGTATCACATCGGCTCGATCGAGAACGGCGGCGGCGCGGTACCGGGAGGCAACAAGCATTCCACCGTCCAGGATTGGCTTGACCTGATCGAGCCCTATTACCAGGCGTCCGTCGTACCCGGCCAGAATGTCACCATACCCCTGATATGGGCGTCCGACGCCGTGCACGGGCACAACAACGTCTATGGTGCCACCCTGTTTCCGCACAACATCGGACTTGGCGCTGCAAATGACCGGGACCTGTTGCGCCGGATCGGGGAAGTGACGGCGGCCGAAATGCGGTCAACCGGCATGGACTGGACCTTTGCCCCCACCATTGCTGTCGCCCGTGATGATCGCTGGGGGAGAACCTACGAGAGCTATTCGGAAGACCCGCAAATCGTCTCCGAGTACGCAGCCGCCATGGTGGCGGGCATTCAGGGTACCGGAGATGACTTCCTCGGACCCAATCACGTGATCGCCACGGCCAAGCACTTCCTTGGCGACGGGTCGACCGATGGCGGCAGGGACCAGGGGAACTCAACCGTTTCCGAAGCTGACCTCTCCCGTCTGCACGGCGCGCCCTATGTCGATGCCATCAACACAGGCACCCAGTCTGTCATGGCCTCGTTCAACTCCTGGCATGGGGTCAGGATGCACGCCAACGAGGGCTTGCTGACCGATGTCCTCAAGGGCCGGATGGGCTTTGACGGCTTCATCATGGGCGACTGGCTGGCACACGGCCAGATACCCGGCTGCACGAACTCAAATTGCCCCATCGCGTTCAACGCCGGGCTGGACATTTTCAACCAACCACAGGACTGGAAAGCGCTGCACGGCAATCTGGTGGCCCAGGTAACCTCGGGCGAGATCCCGATGAGCCGACTGGATGATGCCGTCCGCCGGATACTTCGGGTCAAGTTCCGGATGGGCGTGTTTGACGCGGCGTCGCCCGCCAATCGCGCGACCAGTCTCCAGCCGATCGGCACACCGGCACATCGCGCCGTTGCCCGGGAAGCGGTTCGGAAATCCCTGGTCTTGCTTAAGAACAACGGCGTGCTGCCGATCCGTTCGAACGCGACGCTACTGGTCGCTGGTCGCGGCGCCGACAACATCGCCATGCAAGCCGGCGGGTGGACCCTGAGCTGGCAGGGCGCTGACAACGGGCCCAACGATTTTCCGGGGGCAACCTCCATTTATGAAGGCCTGAAGGCACAGATAGAGGCATCCGGCGGGCAGGCGCTTTTCAGCCCGGATGGCACGTCACCCCAGAAGCCGGATGTCGCCATCGTGGTGTTCGGTGAAGCCCCTTATGCCGAGTTCATGGGCGACCAGAGCGACGTGGCCCTGCATCACGACAATGTCGAAAGCCTGGAACTGATCCGCAGGCTCAAGGCGCAGGGGATTCCGGTTGTCGCAGTCATGATGTCCGGGCGCCCGCTGTACGTGAACCCCCAGATCAATGCCGCCGACGCCTTTGTGGCGGCCTGGTTGCCAGGTTCGGAGGGTGCCGGGATTGCCGACGTGCTGCTGGCGCGCGCCGATGGCACCCCACAGCATGATTTCCAGGGGCGGCTCAGCTTCTCCTGGCCCCGGCGTCCGGACCAAACCCCGTTGAATGTCGGTGATGCAGATTACGACCCGCAGTTCGCCTATGGCTTTGGCCTTTCCTACGCCGCCCCGACCGTAACGCCCGCCCTGCCAGAGGTCGCCGATACGACACGCTATGGCGAGCGGAACGTCTATTTCACCAGCGGCCAGGCATGGAACGGCTACAAGTTCTGGCTCGGCGACAGCAATGCGCCCCACATGGATTACGTCGGGACCAGGACGACCCTGTATGGTTCGGCGGGGTTGACGGCAGAACCCCAGGACGACGGTGCCATTCGACTGACCTGGAACGGCAGGTCCAGGGCATGGGCCGAGATGGGAGCCGACGCACCGTCGGATATCGCGCGTGAGGCCAATGGGGCCATGCTGCTTTCTGTCAGCATACGCGTCAACGCTTCACCGACGGGCGATGTCAGCCTGGGCGTCGGCAGCGCATCCGTCCCGATCGCCGGAGCACTGAGAGGCCTCGCGCCTGGAGCCTATGCGACCGTGGCCGTTCCCCTGTCCTGCTTCTCGGGGCAGAATCTGGCGGCGACGCCCACGATATTTCACCTTGAAACAAACGGTCAGCTCGACGTCTCCGTGGCTGACATCAGGTTGACCGAAACAAGGGCGGGTGCCGCGTGTCCTGTCGAATGACAACCGCCGACCGGAGGCGATCTGTCGTTGGACAGACAGCACCCGCGACACACTTGTCGTGCCGACCTGACCTGCGCGGCGGGTGACATTGCACAGGCAGGGTTTGACGACGATCGGGCAAAGCAGATCGAAGACGCCGCGACGCAGGGCGCTCCATACCTGGTCTGCCGCTCGCTTCGGGGACACTCACAGATGAACCTTCGCCAATTCCTCGTCACGACCGCAGCCGGCATGGCCTTGGCCAGCACCGCGTCCGCCCAGGATGCCGGGATGAGCGCGATCCAGATGAATCAGGTCGGCTTCGAGACCCTGGGCCCCAAGCGGGCTACGGTTGTCGAGACCGGTCAGCAGCCCCAGGCCTGGCGGGTTATCGACGCGAATGGAGACACGGTCGCGCAGGGCCAATCCCGACCTCGCGGCTGGGACGCGACTGCTGGCGTCAGCGTCCACGATCTGGACTTTGGAACTCTGCGAACTCAGGGTAACGGCTATCGTCTCCAGGTCGGGGAGCGCACAAGCCGACCATTCGCCGTCTCGGATCGGCCCTTTCAACAACTGAACCGAGACGCCTTCGCCTTCTTCTACCAGAACCGTAGCGGCATCCCGATCCTGGAAGAGCATGTGGATCGCGCCGACCTGGCGCGACCTGCGGGCCACACGCCGGACAGCGCGACATGCTTCTCCGGCCCTGACGTCCGCGGCAACGTCTGGCCGGGTTGCGACCACACGCTGGATGTATCGGGTGGATGGTACGACGCTGGCGACCATGGGAAGTATGTCGTCAACGGCGGCATCTCGGTCTGGACGCTATTGAACGCGTACGAACGGGCCAGGATCCGGAACATCGGCACCGCCTACCCGGATGGGACGGCAGACATCCCCGAAGCCGGAAACGGCGTTGACGACATCCTGGACGAGGTTCGCTGGCAACTTGAGTTCCTTCTCCGGATGCAGGTTCCCGAGGGTGCCAGCGTGGAGGTTCCCGTCGGACGCTTCGCCCCGGATCAGCCACTGACCTTTACCCGGATCGATGCCGGGGGTCTGGTCCATCACAAGGTCCACGACGTGAAATGGACCGCGCTGCCGATCGCACCGGCGGATGACCCTGAGACTCGCTACCTCTATGCGCCCAATACGGCCGCAACGCTGAACCTGGTGGCGGTTGCGGCCCAGTGCGCGCGGCTGTGGCGCGACATTGATCCGGCGTTTGCCCAGACCTGCCAGATGGCAGCCGATCGTGGCTATGCCGCCGCGCTCCGCCATCCCGACATCTATGCCGTCGGCTCATTCGATGGCGGTGGCGACTATGGTGATGACGACCTGACCGACGAGTTCTACTGGGCGGCCGCGGAGATGTTCGTCACAACGGGAGACGACCGATACCTGGCCGACCTGAGGCGATCCGCTCACCACCCGACAGCCTCGGGTGAGACATCAGCTGAGGGCGTATATACCAGCTGGAACGCGGTGCGCGCGCTGGGTTCCATCAGCCTGGCGACGGTTCCAAACCGTCTCCCGTCATCTGACCGTGACGAGACAAGACACCGTATCGTCGAGTGGGCGCGCGGTTACCTGGCCGAAGGCCTGACCCAGGGCTATGGCTTGCCCTTCGCGGGGCCCGACTACGTCTGGGGGTCGAACGCCGACCTTCTCAATCGGGGGCTCATTCTGGGCGTGGCTCATGACCTGACCGGGGATGAGGCATTGCGAGACGGTGTGGTCGCGACCCTCGACTATGTGCTGGGACGAAATCCGTTGGATCAATCCTACGTCACGGGCTATGGCGACCGGCCGATGCGCCATCCGCATCACCGCTTCTGGGCGCACTCCCTGGATACGGCCTACCCGAAGCCACCCGCCGGCGTCATGTCAGGTGGCCCGAACAACCAGATGATGCGCGATCCGGTGGCGGTGACGATGCGCGGAACATGCGCGCCCCAGGCCTGCTGGCGAGACGACATCCAGGCTTTCAGCCAGAATGAAGTCGCGATCAATTGGAACGCGCCGTTGGTCTGGGTCACCGCCTATCTCGATCGTCCTTGAGCCCCACCCTTGGGAACAAAAAAGCGCACCGCCCCAGCCCGGGACGGTGCGCTGTCTTCTTCACGGCGTCGGCGGGCTCTGTCAGCTCAAATGCACCGCTCGGTAAGGTGCTGACAGGTCAACTGCGGCAAGTTGAAAATCACCCCTGCCCTCAGTTTGCAGACCGGAGACAAGTTATCTCTGGACTGCCTGCACCGCCACGCTCTTCCGGGATAACCGTCTCACGGTTCGTGTACGATCCGCAGAGCGCTCCTCTGATGGGCGTAGAACGATAAGCAGGCCTCACCATCGGAGGCCTATCCGCTAATGTGAGGCGACAAACGGCATTGCGGTGAGGTTCCGGTTTAGATGCCGATGCACACCTTTGAACGAGCGGGACCCATCGGCTTTGGCTCTCAGTGTTCCCAGTTGTTCTATACCGAACGCCGAAGAAAATCATAACCGATTGAGTTTTATGACTCTTTGGGTCCCATCTAGTTGGTTAGGCTCGGCTACGGGGGGCACCGACCCCGGCTTTCGAGACGTTCCAAAACTGCCAATAGCACAATCCGAGTGCGATTTTACGCAACTTTTTCGTTTCATGCGCCAGGCTGCGGGACAGGGTGGACAGGGTCCCAGGGCATCATTTTGGAACCTGTCCCGGCGCAAACCCTTGCTGTGACTGGGTTTGGGACAGGGTGGACAGGGTGGACAGCTATTTCATAAGAGGAGATTGTAGGGGGAAATGGGCTAAAGCCACTGGACGAGCAAAACGAAAACACCCCCCACAGGGAAGTGTATAGAAAAGGGTGCCAACCTGTCCCGAACCCAGTGGTGGCGGGCATTTGCGCCGGGACAGGTCCCCCCAGCCACCCTGTCCCGCACCGGACCCTGTCCCAACCTGGTCGAGCAGAAGTGCGATTTAAATCAGAGTTGCATTTAAATCAGAGTTTCGGCGTCGCCGGATTCTGAAACGAAAAACGCCCCGGCGATGAAACCGGGGCGCTGTGTCACATGAACTCACTTTCAGGGACACCATCCCGCCGGAAGACCCGTTGCCGGCCACATCGGTCGGTGATTTGCCGCTCGGCGTAATGCCAGCCCCGAACCAGCCGCAGGGCACGCGAAACGAATAGCGACTTGTTCTGATCCAGCAGGGAGAGCTCGCGGCCCATCATCTCGATCCAGACGTCCCTGATGCACAGCAGCGCCTTGGACTAAGCGATGGAGATGGTAGCGGCCGAGCTCCTCCGGATTGATCGGTTCAAGGGTAGCCTTCCAATATGTCGGCATCTCGACGCGGCAGGCAGGCGGCGCTTCAAGCTTCTTGCGACGGTCAAATGCCAGATAGAGTTCGACCCGCAATCGGGCGCATTAGCGCTGAAGTTCGCCTTAGATTTGGGTGGGCTTGAAGGCCTGAATGGTGACATTTCCAGTCGCCCGGGTCATGACGGCGAACTCCGAACGCCGAGTGACTCCGCGATCGATAGCGAGATCGCATTCGAGGCCTGAGTAAGCGGGGCGTTTGCGATGTGAGCATATCGCGACGTGGTGGAAGGGGACCTATGGCCAAGCAGCTGTCCCACGACATAGAGCCCCAAGCCGGCGCTCGCTCCTACCGAGGCAAACGAATGCCGCAGGTCATGAAGTCGGAGGTTTCCCAATTTCGCATGTGTCCGGATGCGCTTCCATGGCCGGTTCAAGTCAGACCGCGGCGCATCCACGAGCTGCCCGTCTGGGCCGCGGACCTGTATCCCGGCAACGACGAACGCCCCGGTCCTTGGGATCGCACGAAGCACGCTGAGCGCAGCTTCACCTAGGACCAGGACCCTTCGCCCGGTCTTGGATTCCGGGAGCAATGCCATGCCCTGCTCAAAATCAATCTGCTCCCATTTCAGGTTGAGAATCTCCCGAAGCCGCGCGCCCGTGAGTACCAGCAGCCTGATGGCGGCAATGGCGAACGGATCGATCATGATCCTGCGGTTTTCCGGCGCCGGCGCGTGTTTCAGGTTCTTTGAGGGATCTGGATGCCACATCAGGCCTTCGGTAACGGCTAACTCCAACGTCTCACCCAGGCGTCGAAACTCCTCTGCTGAAAGGTACTTCTCCCTGAGGCGTTCCCGGTAGGCATCGATCCCCACAGCGGGGTTAACAGAGCTGCCTTGGACCAGCCCTTCTCGCGCGGCGTAGTCCAACGCGGCTCGCAGCATCACGATGACTCGGTTGGCCGTAACCGGGTGGCTTTGGCCGATTTTGGCGTGGAGCGAGGTCACTTCCGCGCGGCTCAATAGGTTGGCAGGCCGGCTTCCGATGCGAGGCTGGATGTGGATGCGGGCGTACCCGGAGTACAACGCGTGGGTGCTGGCCTTCCGCAGCCGCGCGACGCGGTTCTTGAGATAGTCATCCAGGACTTCAGTCACGGTGGGGGCACTACGCGATGCAGCCCGATCGCCCGCCGGGTCGCCCCCGAGACGCACTCTGGCTAGGTACTGCTCCGCAGCGCTACGAGCATGGTCGGCTCTGAACATCGGAGGCTCGTCTCGCCCGATGACAATTCGCCGCTTTGAGACGCGACGGCCGCCGCTTCCTGGGCGGAACTCCACGAAGTAGGAGATTTGGCCGGCGGAGCTCATGCGCAATCCGAAGCCAGTCAGCCGCCGATCGTAATAGATCGAGCCTTCGTTTGGGCGCTTCGAAAGCGCCGCCACCGTTCTCCTGTCGATATCGATCACAGCCAAAGCGCCACCTCATGTCGCCACCATGTCGCCACGGCTCGCCGACAGTGTAGGCCCCTCAGGGCAGCGCAGGCAAGACCAACATACTGTTATAAATGAATTTTCAAGTAGCGCTTGAAACCAATCTGAATGGTGCCGGGAACACAAAATGAGTTTTGTAAACTGGATGTCGCGGGTTCGATTCCTGCAGCCGGCACCAGCGGCCCCGTCAGCCACCACCCATGGCAACCGCGATCCGGTACACGACGAAGGCCGCCAGATAGGCCAGTCCAAACATGTAGATGACCATCACCCACATCCATTTCCACGAGTTCAGCTCGCGCTTGACCACGCCCAGGGTCGCCACGCACTGGGGCGCGAAGACGTACCAGGCGAGAAAGGCCAGTCCGGTCGCCAGCGACCACTGGGCTGCCAGGGTCGCGCCCAGCAGGCTGGTGGCAGCCTCGGCATCCGCGACGGCATAGACTGTGCCCAGGGCCGCGACCGCGACCTCGCGCGCCGCCATCCCCGGTATCAGGGCGATGACCATCTGCCAGTTGAAACCGATAGGCGCGAACAAGGGCTCCAGCGCATGGCCGATCATGCCCGCGAAACTGTAGTCGATAGCCGGCCGGGTCGCGCCTTCAGGGGGATAGGGAAAGGTCGCCAATGCCCAGACCACGATCATCAGCGGCAGGATGATCCGCCCCGCGCGCTCCAGAAAAATGCGAGCCCGGATCCACAGATTGAACAAGACGCTCGTGGGGTCAGGCATCTTGTAGGCTGGCAGCTCCATCATGAACGGCTCGACCGCACCGCGCCAGAACACCTTGCGGATGACGAAGGACACAGCCAGGGCGCTGATGATCCCGGCTGCGTAGAGGCCGAACATGACCAGTCCCTGCAGGCTGGCGAAACCCCAGACGGTCTGGTTGGGAATGAAGGCCGCTATGATCAGGGTGTAGACCGGAATCCTGGCTGAACAGGTCATCAACGGGGCCACCATGATGGTGGTCAGGCGGTCACGCTTGCTGTCAATCACCCGCGCGGCCATCACACCCGGGATGGCGCAGGCGAAACTGCTGAGGAGCGGAATAAAGGCCCTGCCGTGCAGGCCGGCACCGCCCATGATCCGGTCCATCAGGAAGGCAGCCCGGGCCATGTAGCCGAAATCCTCAAGCGCGATGATAAACAGGAACAGGATCAGGATCTGGGGCAGGAAGACCAGAACGCTCCCGACCCCCGAGATCAGGCCGTCCACAATCAGGCTCTGCCAGATTCCGTCCGGCATGATCGCCGCGACCCAGCCGCCCAGCGCGCCGAGGCCCGCCTCGATGCCGTCCATCAACGGGGTGGCCCAGGTGAAGACGGCCTGGAACATGACAAACAGCAGGGTCATCAGAATCAAGAGACCGCCGACCGGGTGCAACAGCACGGAGTCGATCCGGCCCGTCAGCGTATCCGGTCGTTCCGGCGGCTGAACACAGGCCTTCATGATCCGCTCGGCCTCCCGCGCCGCGCCGCGCAGGGCGGCGGCGTCGGGCACTGTCCAGGCGCTTTCGGCCTTGCCGGTCCGGGGGTGGGCAGCGGCGTCCATGGCCGCGATCAGCTCGTCGATGCCGTGCTTGCGCGTGGCCGCCGTCGGCACGATCGGCATGGCCAGTTCTGCGGACAGGCGATCCAGGTCGATACGCAGACCCTGGCGTCGGGCGATGTCGTACATGTTCAGGGCCAGCAACATCGGCCGGCCGACGGCCCTGAGCTCCAGCACCAGCCGCAGCACCAGCCGCAGGTTGGTCGCATCCGCGACCACGACGATCACATCGGGCGGGGCCTCGCCTGACAGCCGGCCCAGAACAGCATCCCGGGTGACCTCTTCGTCCGGACTGCGGGCGCGCAGGGAATAGGTGCCGGGCAGGTCCAGCAGGGCCATAGCGCGGCCTCCGGCCGAGCGGACCAGGCCCTCTTTCCGCTCCACGGTGACGCCGGCATAGTTCGCGACCTTCTGGTGAGCACCCGTCAGGGCGTTGAACAATGCGGTCTTGCCGCTGTTAGGATTGCCGACGAGCGCGATCCGCGCGCTCACTTGCGACGTTTCCATCAGTCGGCCCGGTCAGGTTCGAACCGTACGGTCAGGCTTGCGGCCTCATGTCGACGCAAGGCAACCCGCATGTCGTCAACCTTCATGGCAATGGGGTCCCGTCCAAACAGTCCCTCATGCAGAAGCTCGACGCGCGCGCCCTCGACAAAACCCAGTTCCAGCAGTCGACGCTCCAGTTCGAGGGCGTGTTCATCATTCAGACCGGGGTCGCCCACCCGGACGATGATGCCCTGGTCACCTGGCCGGGCCTGGCTGAGTTTGCGGGGCTCGGACATGACGCTCGTGACTATCGGCGCGATCGGCCGCGTCTGTTGACAGTGATTATCAGGTGCGACTGGCCTTCGTCCAGCCCATCATCTCACCGACACCGGTTGCCCGCGGTCAGGGTTGGGCTATCAGTACCGAAAACCGCCGGAGATCGATCATGAACCGCACCGCCCTGACCGCCCTCGTCATGCTCACACTGACCGGCTGCAGCCAGGCGGAGGGACCAGCAGGGGAGCCGACCGCACCCGCCGCCCCGGCTCGTCCTGCACCTACAGCGGCCGAGAAGGTGGCGATGCTGGCCTCACTGCCCGCGCCCTACAATGCAGCCGATCTGGACAATGGCCGTCGGGTCTTTGCACGTTGCCGCTCATGCCACACGATCAGCGAGGGCGGGCCGAACATGACCGGCCCCAATCTCTACGGCGTCTTCGGACAGCAGGCCGGCGTCCACCCCGGCTTCAACTATTCCGCCGCGATGACTGAGGCGGACTTCGTCTGGGACGGCGCGCGGCTGGAAGAGTGGCTGGAGAACCCACGCACCTTCATGAAGGGCACCAAGATGAGTTTCGCCGGCATTCCCGACGCAACGGACCGCCGGGACGTGGTCGCCTTCCTCAAGGTCGAGACCGGCTTCGCACCGTCGCCTCAGCCCTGACGCCTACTCCACAGCCGATGGCACCGCATCGTTCATCCCGGCTTCCCGAGCTTCCCATTCATCGATCTTGCGAGCCGTGTATTCCGGCGATCGAGTGAAGCGCGCCAGCGCGCCATAGATCACGGGCACCACGAACAGGGTCAGCAGGGTCGCGAAGATGGCACCGGAGAAGATCACCCCACCGATGGTCTGACGACTGCCGGCACCGGCCCCCTGCCACAGCACCAGCGGCAAGGCACCGAAAGCAGTGGCGATGGAGGTCATGATGATCGGGCGAAGCCGCAGGGTCGACGACTCGATGATCGCCTCCTGGATCGAACGGCCCTGGTCACGAAGCTGGTTGGCGAACTCGACAATCAGGATGCCGTTCTTCGCCGCCACCCCGATCAGAATGATCAGGCCGATCTGGCTGTAGATGTTCAGGCTGGAACCCGCCATCACGAGACCGAACAGGCCGCCGGCGGCGGCAAGGGGTACGGTCAGCATGATGACGGCCGGCGTGATCCAGCTTTCGAACTGCGCCGCCAGCACCAGGAAGACCAGCAACAGCGCCAGGCCGAAGGCCGCCGCGACCGCGCCGCCCGCCTCCTGCTGGTCGCGTGCGGCACCGCCCCACTGGGTGGTGACGACGCCCTGCGGCTGTTCCTTGGCGACGCGGGTCATGAACTCGGTCGCATCCACCAGGGTCGTGCCGGGGTTCAGATCGGCAGAGATCGATATCGCCCGCTGGCGATCCAGCCGTCGACGATCGGGCGTATCGCCCGAGGTCTCGGTCGTGACCACCGCGGAAAGCGGTACCAGTTGTCCCGAACCGGTCGCGACATAAAGGGCCTCAAGGTCGGCGACGCTGCGGCGGTCGCCACGCTCGGTCTGCAGAATGACGTCGTATTCCTGCCCGCCACGAAGGTAGGTGGTGGCGCGCCGCGAGCCGAACATGGTCTCAAGCGTCCGCCCGACGGCCTGTGACGAAACCCCGAGGGCCGCGGCCTTTTCCGGATCAACATCCACCAGCAAGCGCGGTGCGTTGGGCTCGTAGTTCAGCCGTGGCCGCGAGAAACCGGGGTTCTCAAGCGACGCCGCCAGCACCGGCTGAAGCCATTTGTAGATGTCCTCGTATTCGGCCCCGGTGACGACCATTTCGATGGAGTTGGATCCACCACCACCTCCACCACCACCACCGCGCTGGAAGGCACCGGGGACCGATGCGTTGACCTGGGCGTCAGTCTGACCGCGAAGCTTGCCGTTCAATTCCTGGGCGATGTCGGCCGCGGAACGGTCGCGTTCGGACCAGTCGCTCAGGACCAGGCTGCCGTTGCCCGAGTTGAAGCTGCCGCCACCGAACCCGGGCGCGGAGATCAGGAAACTGCTTGCCTCCCCGCTGGCCTTGTACTCGGCAAGGATGGGCTCGATCCCCATCACGATTTTGCGTGTGTAGTCGAACCCTGCACCCTCGGGCCCCTGAACCCGGATCTGCACGCGCCCGCGGTCTTCTGCCGGCACAAGCTCGTTCGGCAGGGTCAGGAACATGAAGGCCGCCCCTCCGGCCACCACCACAATCAATCCGACCATGCCCATCACGGCGATCCGCTTGCCCACCATCGCCTGCAGCGAGTTCTGGTAGGAATTGCGCAGTCCATCCATGGCGCGGTCAACGATACGTGAGACCCAGCCGCCGCTCTGGGCCGGCCGCAGAATGCGCGATGCCAGCATCGGCGAGAGCGTGAGGGCCAGGAAGGCCGAGAAGGCCACGGCCGCCGCAATCGCCGCGGCCAGTTCCACAAACAGCCGGCCGACATAGCCCGGCAGGAAAAGAAGGGGGGCGAACACCGCCAGCAAAACCACCGTGGTCGCCACAACAGCGAAGAACACCTGGCGGGCGCCGCGTTCGGCTGCGACCAACGGGGGTTCCCCGTGATCCAGTCGGCGCTGGATGTTCTCGGTCACCACAATGGCGTCATCGACCACCAGACCAATGGCCAGAACCAGCGCCAGCAAGGTCAGCAGGTTCAGGGAAAAGCCCATCGGGGCCAGAACGATAAAGGTCGCGAGCAGACAGATCGGGGCCACGATTGACGGAATGAAGGCGGCCCTCATGCTCCCGAGGAAGATGAAATTCACCAGTGCCACGAGCGCCATCGAGATACCGATCGTGATCCAGACCTCATCGATCGCGTGCGAGGTGAAGACCGAGTTGTCCGATCCGACGACCAGCTCCGTGCCTTCCGGCAGGCTCGGCTGGACCGTCTCCAGCATGGCCTGGACGCCCTTGGAGATCGCCAGGTCGTTTGACTGGGCCTGACGGGTGACGGCCAGACCGATCTGGTCCTGCCCGTTGCCTCTGAACAGACGACGATCCTCCGCCGGGGCCTCGACAATGCGGGCGATGTCGCCCAGCCGCGTGACATAGCCGGACTGGCCCTGGATCGCACCGGAAGCGCCGCTGGGCAGGGCTGTCGCGCCACCGCTCTGGGTCGCTGCGACGGCACCCGAGCCGCGGGTACCGATCGGAAGCTGGCGGAAGTCCTCGGCCCGGGCATAGGTGCGGGCGACCCGGACGGTATAGTCCTTCTGGCCCGACTCCAGCTGGCCGGCAGGCAGTTCTACGTTCTGCGCCGTCAGGGCAGACTCGACATCGCTGACCGTCAACCCACGGGCCGCGAGTGCGCCGGCGTCCAGCCAGATGCGCATGGCATAGCGCTGCTCGCCGTAGATCTGCACCTGCGCCACGCCCGGCACAGTCGCCAGCCGGTCGATCAGATACCGATCCGCATAGTCCGTCAGCTCCAGCCGGTTCATCGCCGTGGAGCGCAGGAACAGGATCATGATCGGCTGGCTGTCGCTGTCAGCCTTGGACACTTCCGGTGGCTGGGCCTGGTCCGGCAGCCGCCCGACGACACGCGAAACCCGGTCACGCACATCATTGGCCGCGTCGTCAATGTTGCGGTCCAGCGAGAATTCGATCGAGACGTTCGAGCGACCGTCACGGCTGGACGAACTGATACGCTCGACGCCCTGGATTCCCGCAATCTGTTGTTCGATCGGCTCGGTGATCCGGCTCTCGATGACCTCGGCAGACGCCCCGGCATAGCTGGTGCTGACCGAAACAATCGGCGGGTCCACATCGGGCAGTTCGCGCACCGGCAGGAAGAAGAACGCCGCTGCGCCGATCACGCAGAGCACGATCGCCGCAACCGCCGCGAATACAGGACGACGGACCGCGAGATCGGAGAGCATCATCGCGTTGCGCTCCGCGGCGCAACCGGAGCTGAGCCGGAATCCGGGAGCCGCCCACCCTGTCGTCCACCCTGCCCGCCAAGCCGGACAGGCGCTCCGGGCTGGATACGGTTGAGACCCGAGCCGACAATACGATCGCCGACGTTCAGTCCGGACAGGATCTCGACAAACCCGCCCTCAACCGAACCGGTCTCGACCTCGACCCGTTGGGCGGTCGATCCGCGCTCGCCGCCGGCGATCCGATAGACAAAGGCACCGTCTCCCTCATACTGGACGGCCGCTTCCGGTGCGCCGGGAGCCATGCGCTGCCCCTGCTGGACGGCGACACGGACGGCCATACCCGGCCGGATCCGGCCACCCGGATTGGGGATTTCGGCGCGTGCGGTAACGGCTCGGGTCTGTTCGTTGATTCGTGTGTCTATCAGAGCGATGCGGCCGCTGAAGACCTCATCGTTATAGGCGTCGATGGTCGCCCGAATGGGGGTCCCCGCTCGAAGCACCCCGAGGTAACGCTCGGGAACCGGGAAGTCGACGCGCACAACGTCGATATCATCCAGCGTGGTGATGATGCCGCCCGGATTGACCAGGGTGCCGGCTGTCACAGAGCTGAGCCCAAGGACCCCCGCGAACGGAGCCCTGATCAGGCGGTCCCCCCGTCGGGCCTGGGCCGCTGTCAGTGAGGCTTGTGCTGTCGCCAGTGCTGTTTCAGCGTCCTCGACAGTCACGCGAGGGGCAATGCCGCGGTCTGCCAGGGTCTTGTAGCGATCGAATTGCCGCTGGGCCTGGGCCACCTGGGCGCGCGCTTCAATGATGCCCGCATCCTCCTCGCGCGCCTGGAGCTCCACGAGCGGCGCGCCGGCAGCCACCCTCTGGCCGTCGGTGAAAAGGACACGGGTGATCAACTCGCTGGTCGACGAAGTGATGTTGACCGAACGGCGCCCGCGCGCCACGCCCAGAACCCGGATTTCATCGGTGAAAGACCGGGTGGCGATCACCGCCTCGGAGACGGCTTGACCGCGCCCACCGCCAGCGCCGCCTCCACCCGGGCCGCCGCCGGATTTCTCATCACCGGAGAAGGCCATCCTGAGGACGACAGCCACGATCATCAGGCCCAACAGCACAATCGCGGCGACGAGGAAGAAATGGCGTTTGATCACACTTGGGCTCTCGGGCGGAGGAAAGAGCCGACTTAGCGGTTCACGCGGTCGACGCAACTACAGAACCTGTAACGGAAGTCGTTGCTGTTTCCGTCGCCAAAAGGTGAGCGGCTATATCGCGGTCAGAAGCGCCGCCAGAGGGCGATGACCGGGCCGCCGCTCGCCGGTGTTTCACGGCCCGCCACAGCCTGCCGCCAACCAGCCTGAAGGCTCCATTCGTCAAAGTCACGGACAATGGACGCTTCGAGCGAAAGCCAGCGCGCGCCGTCGTCATCGGCCTGACCACCGAATGCCTGCGCGAGCAACATCCAGTCCTCGCTGACATGCACACCCGCGGTGGCGTCAAAACGGGTCTCGTCAGACAGCCCCTCCCGTAGCCTTCGTGCCGCCTGCAGATCGACGAACGCGCCACCAAATGAGCGACCGACGGCGGCACGTAATTCCCAGTCGCTATCACCGACACCAGGGGCGGCATAGCCAGCGTTGCGTCCCTCCCCGCCGTCCGCATAGCCCGCATACACGCTGACCGCAGCACGCTCGTCACGCCAAACCTGCCAGCTCAGGCCGATCTCGAGCGGTCCCCGACCGTCATAGGCAATGAAGGCGTCCTCGCCCGACTGCCAGTCGCCCTTGACCTGCAAGGTCAGTCTGTCGGTGACGCCGTACTGGGCGAACACTCCGAGGCCTGTGTCCCGCCGTTCGGCCGGCAGGTCGGCCAGCGCACCATCAGGATCAAAGCCGCGGTCGGCCCGCATATCCTCGAACTTGACGATCCACTCCCCCCGGCCCTGTGGCTGGGTCCAGGGACCGGCGACCGTGGGTCCGGCGACCGCCATCAAGGCCATCGCGGCCAGAAGTCCGCCGGTCCGTCTCACACGGCATAGCCCGGCGATTTACGGTCCAGCATACGCAAGGCACCCGGCCAGGCCAGGCCAGCGACAAGGCCGATTCCCCGACCCTGTTCCTTCGTTTCTGCCTGGGCGGCCTCAGGCGCAAAAAGCACATGCTTCCGCCCGCCGGACAGGGCCGCTACCTGCTGGGCACAGGCCCGCTCAAGGAAAAACATCCCGATCCAGGCTGCCGCGGCCGTCTGGCCAACCGCGAGCGTACCGTGGTTGCGCAACAGCATGAGCGGCTTGTCGCCCAGATCCTCCACAAGTCGTGCGCGTTCTTCATGGTTCAGCGCCAGGCCCTCGTAGCCATGGTAGGCGACCTGATGTTGAAGCAGGCAGGCGTTCTGGCCAATCGGCAGCAGGCCTTCCTTCTGAGCCGCCACCCCGACACCGGCCACTGTGTGAAGGTGGATGACGTAATGCGCATCCTCGCGCGCTCCATGAATCGCCGAATGGATGGTGAAACCGGCCGGGTTGATGAAGCTGGTCGTGTCCTGAACGATATTGCCCTCCAGGTCGACCTTGACCAGGCAGGAGGCGGTCATCTCCTCGAAGTACCAGCCATAGGGGTTGATCAGAAAATGGTGTTCCGGCCCGGGCACGCGGGCCGAGATGTGGGTGAAGATCATGTCGTCCCACCCATGCAGCGCCACCAGACGATAAAGCGCCGCCAGCTCTACACGGGCGGACCACTCCGCCTCGGACACACTGGTTTTCAATGAAACAGCCGCACTGTCAGCCATGCCTTGGTCCCTTATGCTACTTCTCCGCGTACGCTCGCGCCGCGCGGAGCCGACGTCAAGATTCAGCTTCCGTTAACCCAGTCTTAGTGGGGCCCGGACTAGTTGAAAATGTGCCGGCTCGTTACCGGCGCGCCGGAGACGCCCGTGGTACTCGTTCAGCCCGTGCCCGCCAGTCGCAACGCAGATGCCGCGCCGCGGCCAAGCGAGCTATTGGCTTTGGCCCGGAATTCCAGCACCGAAGCCCGCCAGCGCCTCTTGCTGGGCGTTGCGGCGCTCTGTGACAGCAGCCCTCCGTCCGAAGAGCTGTCATCGGTCCTTGGCGAGGTATTTCTCACACTCGCCCGTCGTGCCGAGCGAGAGGTGCGAAAGGCGCTTTCGGAAAGGCTGGCCCACGCGGAATGGGCTCCCGCCGCGCTGGTGAATCTTCTGGCGCTGGACGAGATCGAAATCGCCCGGCCAATCCTCGAGTGCAGCCCTGTCCTCCAGGATGACGACCTGTTGCGCGTGCTGATCGAGGCATCGCTGGAACATCAGATCGCTGTGGCGCGCCGCCCGGGGATCAGCGGTCGGGTGGCGGATGCCGTTATCGACCAGGCCGAGCCCGCTGTGCTCATGGCACTGTCGACCAATCATTCAGCCGGGATCAGCTTGGAGGGCGTACGGCGGCTGGTTGAACACTCACGTCGAATCGCAGCCTTGCGTGGGCCGCTCACCCGCCATCCCCGGCTGACTGAAGCGCTGGCAGAGCAGATGTACCAGTGGGTCGGGACGGCCTTGCGCCAATCGATCGTTGCCCGTTTCAACGTTGATGAGCAGGCCTTGGGAGCGGCTGTTAATGAGGTCGTTGGCGGTATTGTGCATCCCCCGCCCCCTGCAAAGGCCGCCGTAGATCAGGGCGAGCGCGATGAGATGGAGCGGCGACTGATCAACAAACTGCAGGCGGCCGGGCAGTTGCGAGCTGGTCTCCTGATCCGGGCCGTCCGCGAAAAACGGTTGAGCCTTTTTGCGCACGGTCTGTCCGCTTTGGGTGGCTTCACGGATGAGCAGGTTCGCCGGGCACTTTCAGCACCGTCACCAGAAGCGCTCTACTACGCTTGCGCCGCAGTCGGGATCGATCGGGCGGTGTTTCCGACCTTGTTGGCCGAGTTGCGCAAATTCAACGATTTCCTGCCCGGCGACCAGGGCGAGCCTGTCTGGCTTCGAGGGGCCCTGTCCCAAGGTTCAGCCAGCCGGGCTTTCAAGGCGTTGATGGCTGCCAGCCAAGACCAACAGCGAACCGTCGTTTGACTTCGTCGTCGGCCTCGGCTTGCGTGGTTTCGTGACCGAACCAGATCTGGCCCCTGCCCGCATCGCCTTCGTCGCCTCGGATCGACCCGAGGCCCAGACGGCGCGTGACCGACTGATTGCCCGATATGGCTCGATTGATCGCGTCGACGCCGACGTGATTGTGGCGCTGGGCGGTGACGGCTTCATGCTGGAGACCCTGCACACGGTCATGGATCTGGGAACCCCTGTGTTCGGCATGAACCGGGGCTCGGTCGGCTTTCTGATGAACGATTTCGAGGAGGAAGGCCTCATCGAGCGGCTGGCGGGGGCCGGGCGCGCGGTGATCCATCCGCTACAGATGGACGCATGGACCGAAGCCGGGCAGGCCCACAGCGGCCTGGCGATCAATGAGGTTTCGCTCCTTCGCCAAACTCGACAGAGCGCAAAACTGCGGATCAAGGTTGACGGTCGCGTGCGGCTTGATGAGCTGTCTTGCGACGGATGCCTGCTTGCTACCGCGGCGGGATCGACCGCTTACAATCTTTCGGCTCACGGGCCGATCATTCCTCTCGACTCCCGGGTGCTGGCCCTGACCCCGATCAGCGCCTTCCGCCCCCGGCGTTGGCGGGGGGCCCTGCTGCCGCACCAATCGAAAGTCTGTTTCGAGGTGCTGGAGTCAGGGAAGCGGCCAGTCAGCGCCACCGCTGATGATCTCGAGGTCCGATCCGTCTCCCGGGTTGAGGTGCATGAGCGCCGTGACATCGCCCTGACGATGCTGTTCGACGCAGGCCGTTCTTTCGAGGAGCGGGTCCTCGCGGAGCAGTTCGCGTCCTGACGACCATGCACCCCTTTTTAATGACGTGAGTGCGAGGGTTCCGGCAGTTCGTACGCAGGAGTCATTCGTGAGCAATCCGGCCCAGGTCATTCGCCCGCCCAATACCCTCCGTATGAAGGTCGGTGGAAGCTTTGGGGGTATCGATGCCGGGGCAATTGCCAAGGCCGAACAGGCCCTGCAGGCAATGTCGTCCCAGTTTGGACAATGGCTGCAAGACGAGCTCGAGAAGCTTGACGGCGCCCGGGCTGATATTCGCGACTCCGGCTATAATCCCGCTACGGCCGAAGCCCTCTATTTCCGCGCCCATGATCTGAAGGGGCTGGGCAGCACCTATCAATACCCGCTGGTAACGCGCCTGGCGGGCTCCCTTTGCAAGATGATGGACGATCCGGCCAAGCGTATGGCGGCCCCCATGGTACTGCTCGACGCCCATATTGACGCCATCAAGGCCGTCGTTCGCGATGAGATCCAGACCGACGATCACCCGACCGGCAAGATGCTGGCGGAAACGCTGGAAGCGCGGGTTACAGAGCATTTGAGGTGAGAGTCGCTGAAGGGCTCAAGGCGATGCTGACGCCTGCAAACGGGCAGGCGTCCTGATATCAGGCGGCGACCCTGCTCTGAGCCCTCTCTGTCGGGGGCTCATGATCCAGCCGCTCCATCAGATAGGCCAGATCCTCCCGGGATGCGTTCGGACGTTGGGTCAGGAACCGCTCCAGCATCTGATGTCGAAACCCGTCTCCCGAGGTGTCCGCGCCTTCTGCCTGCAGCGCTCGCCAGGTATCGACTCCGGCGCGATAGGCCTGAAAGAGGCGCGGCGGCAGCCCTGCCCGATCATAGATTGCCTTCAGCCCCAAGGGACCGGCATCATGGATCATCAGCCAGGCCCGGGCATGCGGTGTACCGGCCAGCTCCGCCACCCCATGCTCGAACAAGGCCATTTGACCCCGCGCCACGGCCCTGAGGAGCAGCGAAGCTGTCAGGACACGGCGAGCGTTCAGACCGGCGACGAACTGCGGCAGGTCCCCATGGTTCGAAGCCTGGTCGACCAGATCGACCGTGGCGCGCTCGCGAGCGAAGGCGGCAAGCCGGATCGCGGTCTCCGGTGCCACCGCGTGGCGGGTGACGAGATGCTCGCGAACGGATTCGGAAGCCAGCTCCACCAGCCGTTCGGTGACGGACAAGGGCAACACCTGACGATAGGCGAGAGCAGCGACAATCTCGGGTGAATCCCCGAAGCGGTCGATACAGCGCGCCAGTGCCGATTCTGCCACATCGGCGTTGTCATTGGCCGCGAGCATTCGAACGGCCTGCTCGCAGCCAAGCTCGGCCAGGGCTTTCGCTACATCGCGGCCAACTCCGGGACGCCCCGCCACCGCCACCTGCCGCAAAGGGGATCCTGCCCAGACAATCTCGATCAGATCTTCATCCAGAAAGGCCGGTGAAAAACCAATCACGGGAAGTGCGACGCTGTCGACATCGGCCGCCAGCTTGCGGGCAACATCACGCGGAATCAGATCAGACGACTTCAGCGTCACCGCCATGGCCCGCCGAACCAGTTCAGCGGCATCCTGAGCCAGCATTCGAAGAATCTTCTGCGCTGACTCGCGATCCTCGCCTTGGAGCTCAGCCTTGTCCATGCTGCGGCACAGCTTATGGGTGGCGGCGGCGCGCTCATCCGCATCAGTCGCCTTGATCAGGCGGCGAATGTCGGTCTCGGTCAAGCGGGCGCGGTAGGCGGTCATCGGCGGATCCAGTAATCGACTGACAACATCGGCCCGACATCCTTAACGGACGGTTCACCATCACCGCATTCGGGATCAGATGTTCCTGCTTGCTTCCGGAGCGAAAGCCCCACCGAAGCCGCCGCCCTTCCCGTCGCCGTCCTGCCCCATGAGCAGAGCCAACAGGCTTTGGTCCTGCTTCAAGCGATCAAGCCGTGCCGCCAGCATCTGGTCCCGCTGACCCAGATCCACGCCCCCTTGCGGCGAGCCCGCCGCTGAGGCCGGTGCCCCTTGTCCGGCGCTGCGCTGGAGGTTGGCATGCACCTCGGCCACAGTCGCGGGCCGACCGTCGCGGTAGAATATGGACCGGTTGGCCGCAGCTGCCTCCGGGAACAGAGCAACGGCACTGGCCCCGGGCCGGCGCTCCATGGCATCCATCAGCTGGGCTGCCCCCCCCGGCCCCAGAAAATGCGCGGCATAGAGGTCTCCGGCTCCGGGCTCGCGCCCGGACCGGCCTCGCAGATAGGCCGCATTCGACGCCGTCAGTTCCGCCGCCATGGTAGAGGCCGCCTGAGGATCGAAACGGAGGTCCAGCACGACATTGCGTGCCGAGCCCTCGACACGCCAGCGCCCGTCCCCGCTGCGATAGATCAGGTCAGCGTACTGCCCGTAGCCATGCTTGGCACCGTGGGCTTTGACCGTGCCAAGCCAGGTCTGTTCAATAAACTGGAAAAGGCCCGCTGCCGAAGAGGTCCGGGCCCTTGCCGACGGGTTCATCGCGCTCTCGCGCCGTGCCGTTCGGACAAGAAAATCAGCGTCCACACCCGTCGCGTTCGAGGCGCGCCGAATGGCAGCCTCAACCCCGCCAGTAGATGGAATCGGTCCGACATTCATGGACCGTAAAGGTGGACGCCTATGGTTAATCGAATCTTAACGACGCGCCGCGCGCCCACAACTCGTTAACCTCCCGTCGATCCCCGTCCCACCGTGGCGCTTTCAAGGCGGGCCCTGCCCCAAACCTGCCGTAACGTCAGCGCTCAACTTCATCATGGGGCGCTTCGGGGACGGCGACAAACAGGGATGTGACGGCCATGATGACCAAGACAGCAGGCGGCCCCGGACTGGTGAGCCCCATAGACTATAACGAACGCAGAGCACCCCGGTGGTCCCGGACGACCTGGGTGGCCGTCGGCATTGTCGTTGCGGCTCACGTCGGTATCGGGACGGCCATCTACTATCAGCGGTTCGAGATGCCACTTGCTCCCGAACGCCCTGAGGGCCCGATCATCGAGGTCTTCAACTATCGGCCAAAGCCGCCCGAGCCGGTGACCCCGTCGGAGACGCCGCCGGCCCCGAATCCTACGCTCAACGATACGCCGCGGCCACTCACGCCAACGGAAACCTTCACGGCTGTGATGACTGACACAAAGCCGACCGAAGGCACGGTTCTGACCTTCGATACAGAGGTTCCGGCCCCTATCCCGAACAGCACGGCCGAGTCCGCTCCGGCGCTTCCAGCGGCGGTCATCCGCAATCCCAGCTGGTCGCGCCAGCCCTCAGCCGACCAGCTGATGCGGGCCTACCCGGAGCGCGCGATCGCTGCAGGCATGGCGGGATCGGCCTCCCTGAACTGTCTCGTCCTGCCCACAGGGGCCGTGACCGATTGCAACGTCCAGAGTGAGACACCCGGCGGCTACGGCTTCGGTCGGGCGGCGCAAGGCCTGTCCCGGCATTTCCGGGTCAATCCCCGCACCGTCAACGGGGCGGCGGAAGGCTCGCGTGTGAACATCAACCTGCGCTTCGCCCCGCCGGAAGACTGATCAGGCGAACCGGCGCGGATCGAGGGCGGCGGCGTCCGCCAGGGGCGGCCTGCCTTCGATTCCATCCGCCGCGACCCGGGCGACCAGGGGCCCCATCAGCCAACCGTTCCGACGCGGGGCCAGGGCTAGGTGCAGGCCCGGTTCACCCGACAGTCCCGCCAACGGAAGCCCGTCAGCGGTCGCCCCGCGGATACCGACCCGGGTCGGACCGGGCTCGCCCGTTGCCGCCAGAAGCGCCAGACCGGCCGCGACCTGCCGACCGGCCTCTGCAGGATCAGGATCGAGGTCGCGGCGTCCGGGCTCCATGGTGGCGCCGATGACCACGCCGCCGTCACAGGGTGCGACATAGACGCCGGGGCCTCTGATCACTCGGGACGGGGCTGCCGTGGAAACGAAGGTCAGTTGGCCCCGGATCGGCGTGATCGCGGACACCCCGGCGGCGACGGAGACGGGCAGGCCCGCGATCGCCTCGCTGGCCCCTGTGGCGAGGATCAGGGTGGCGCAGAACCAGACGCGGCCATCGCCCGACTGGACCCGCCAATGGCGCGCGTCAGCCGTCAGGCGCGAGACCTCGCCCCGCACCATCGTCAGACCCGGTGTCCGCGCCAGCGCCTTGAGGGCCGAAGCCACCTCTATGCGCCAGTCATCCGGTGTAATCAGGACGTTCCCGTGTCCGCGGGCGTCAAAGCCGAGCGAGCGGAGACGAAGCACAGCATCAGCCGCGGCCTCGCCACGCCAGTCCGCACCTTCGCGCAAGAGGTTCAGATCATGCGCCTCCGCAAAGGCCGGCCATAGGTCGCGAGCGCGCCTGAGCAAGGCGGCGCGATCGGCGGTGACGTCGTCCAGCAGGGATTCCAGCGCCGGAGCGATCATCCCGGCAGCGATGGAGGAGGCGTTCGGAGCACCGGGATCGATGACCGTCACCGCATGGCCGCGCGCAGCCAGCTCGGCCGCCGTGCAGAGGCCTAGCACGCCGGCGCCGATCACGATCACATCAGGAGAGGAAGCCACGGGCGATCAGATCGACCGCCCGCACTCCGAATGCAAGTCGCGATCGCTACTCGGCGGCGATGGCGGCAGCGCGGGCGCCGCCGATACGGGCGGTGAGAGCCGCGTGCTGATCCCACAGCGCCGCGGGCAGACGGTCACCGAACTGCGCATAGAAGTCCGGGATCAGGGCGGCTTCCTCGGCCCAGACGTCGGCGTCGACGTCGAGCAGGATCGACAGATCCGCGTCGGACAAGGTCAGCCCTGACAGATCCAGAGCCGCGCGGCTCGGGACGAGGCCGACCGGCGTCTCAACAGCCCCCGCCTCGCCGTCGAGGCGTTCGGCAATCCATTTCAGGACGCGGGCATTGTCGCCGAAGCCGGGCCAGACGAACTGACCTTCCTCGTTCTTGCGGAACCAGTTGACGAAGTAGAGGCGCGGCAGCTTGGCCGCCTCGGTCTTGCCGCCCATCGAGAGCCAGTGGGCGAAATAGTCGCCCATGTTGTAGCCGCAGAAGGGCAGCATGGCGAAGGGGTCGCGGCGCAGGGTGCCGATGGCGTTTTCGGCGGCGGCGGTGCCTTCCGAGGCGACCGACGAGCCCATGAACACGCCGTGCTCCCAGTCGAAGGCTTCCGTCACCAGCGGCACGGCCGAGGCGCGGCGGCCGCCGAACAGGATGGCGTCGATCGGCACGCCCCTGGGGTCTTCCCACTCGGGCGCGATGGTCGGGCATTGCGAGGCGGGGGCGGCGAAGCGGGCGTTGGCGTGGGCCGCAGGCTCGCCCGAGGCCGGGTCGTGGGCGACGCCCTTCCAGTTGGTCAGGCCCTCGGGGGCCAACTTGGAGAGTCCTTCCCACCAGACGTCGTTGTCGGCGGTCAGAGCCGTGTTGGTGAAGACCGTATTGGTCGCCATCGTGGCGAGGGCGTTGCCGTTGGTGTTGCGGCTCGTGCCCGGGGCGACGCCGAAGAAGCCCGCTTCCGGGTTCACGGCGTACAGGCGGCCGTCGTCGCCGAAGCGCATCCAGGCGATGTCGTCGCCGATCGTCTCGGCCTTCCAGCCAGGGATGGTCGGCTGGAGCATGGCGAGGTTGGTCTTGCCGCAGGCGGAGGGGAAGGCGGCGGCGACGTATTTGGCACGACCCTTCGGATCGGTCAGCTTGAGGATCAGCATATGCTCGGCCAGCCAGCCCTCGTCGCGGGCCATGACCGAGGCGATGCGCAGGGCGTAGCATTTCTTGCCAAGCAGGGCGTTGCCGCCATAGCCCGAACCGTAGGACCAGATCTCGCGGGTTTCGGGATAGTGGACGATCCACTTGTCCTCGTTGCAGGGCCACGGCACGTCCGCCTGGCCCTCGGCCAGCGGGGCACCAAGCGTGTGGACGGCCGGCACGAAGACGCCGGCGTCGCCCATCAGGTCCAGCACCGGCTGGCCCATGCGGGTCATAATCCCCATGGAGATGGCGACATAGCCGCTGTCGGTGATCTCGACGCCGAGGGCGCTGAGCTCCGAGCCCAGGGGCCCCATGGAGAAAGGCACCACATACATCGTCCGGCCGGCCATACAGCCGTCGAACAGGCCATTCAGGCGGGCGCGCATCTCGACCGGGTCGGACCAGTTGTTGGTCGGGCCGGCATCGACCTTGTCGGCCGAGCAGATGAAGGTCCGGCTCTCGACGCGGGCGACGTCCTTGGGGTCCGAGGCCGCGTAGTAGCAGCCGGGGCGTTTGGTCTGGTCGAGCTCGCGCAGGGTGCCCTTGCCGATCAGATCGGCGACGATGGCGGCCTTCTCGGCCTCCGAACCGTCGCACCAATGAACCCGCGCAGGCTTGGTCAGGGCAGCGATCTGCTCGACCCAGGCGATCAGGCCGGCATGTCGGGTGGGAGCCGGGTGAAGGCCCTGGATGGCGGATGCGGTCACTATCACTCTCCTGAACGTCGCCCGGCGATCTGCGCCGCCGTGGCCTCCCTTGCGTGGCATCACGCAATGTTTCAGGCGCGGAATGACATCTTAGGCGACGCGGCGTCAACCGATGCACGTTTCAACCTCTCGCGAGCGAGGCCCCCGGAGGGCCCTGCATATTTCCGGTCGCCGTGAGCCGGGGCGCGATGTATCCGGGCAGCCATGCAGACCATGGAACCGATCGGGACGACTCCCCGGGGAGGCCTCGCCTCTCCCGCCGTGGCCCGGAACACCGGGCCGATTCTCGAGGTGCTGCGCGCCCATCTGCCGCATCGGGGCGCGGTGCTGGAAATCGCCGCCGGGTCGGGGGAGCACGCCCTCGCCTTCGCCGGAGCCCTGCCCGGCCTCGACTGGACGCCAAGCGACCCGTCGGCCGAGGCGCGGGCCAGTATCGCGGCCTGGGCGGCGACGGCGGACCTGCCCAATCTGCGCGAGCCCCTGCCGCTCGATGTGCTGGACCCGACGACCTGGCCGGAGGACCGGCTGCCGGCCGTGGTCTGCATCAACATGATCCACATCAGCCCCTGGGCCGCGACCGAAGGCCTGATGGCCCTGGCCGGGAGCCGGCTGGCCGTCGGCGGACTGCTGATCCTCTACGGCCCGTACCGCGAGGTCGACGCGCCGCTGGCCCCCTCCAATGCGGCCTTTGACGAGAGCCTGAAGGCCCGGGATCCGGCATGGGGCCTGCGGGACCGGGATGCGGTCGTGGCTGCGGCCAAGGCAAGGGGACTGGCCCTCACGCGCCGGATCGAAATGCCGGCCAACAATCTGATGTTTCTGTTCCGCCGGACCTGAGCGCCCCTTGTGCCGACGGCGGCGATGTGGCGGCATCCCCGACAGCCTGGCCAAATCCCCGATTGAAAGCACTGTCATGAAACCTCTCCTGCTTGCTGTGGCTGTTCTGGCGTTTGCTGCTCCGGCCTGGGCGCAGACGCCGGCGACGCCCGCTCCGGTGGCCGCTGCTCCGGCCCCGCCCTATGGCGCGCCGATCGGGCTGGAGACGGCCCAGGCCCTGATCGACCGGGCGACCGCGGCCGCCTCGGCGCGCGGGTTCCGCATGGCCTTCGCGATCGTCGAGCCTTCGGGCGCGCTGGTCGCCTTCGGGCGGATGGACGACACCCAGTATGGCTCCATCGCCGTCGCCCAGGCCAAGGCCCGGTCCGCCGCCCTTTACCGGACCGCGACCTCGGTATCGGAGGAGCGGCTGGCCGGCGGGCGGACGGCGCTGCTGGCGCTCGACGGCATGGTCCCGGTTGCCGGGGGCGTGCCCATCGTCGTCGACGGCCGGATCATCGGCGCGATCGGGGTGTCGGGAGCCTCTTCGGCCCAGGACGACGAGATCGCGCGCGCGGCCATTGCGGCCGTCTTCGGGGGCTGATCGCGGCGGCTGGACCCCGCTGCGCCCGGGGGCTAGGGACCGGCATGGCGTTTTCCAGAACCTATGACGGCGAAGAGCCGGTCCGGATCAACAAATGGCTGGGCCAGACCGGCGTCTGCTCGCGCCGTGAAGCCGATGCCCTGATCGCCGACGGCCTGGTCTCGGTCGACGGTGTGGTGGTCGCCGATGCGGGCCGCAAGCTGGAGCCCGGCCAGACCCTGACCCTGAACGACCGTGCCACCGCTGCCCTGGCCGAGGGCGTGACCATCGTGATGCACAAGCCGATGGGCTATGTCTCGGGTCAGCCCGAGCCCAACAAACGGCCCGCGGTCCGACTGGTCACCGACAACAACCGGGTCGGCGAAGGTGTGACCCCCGCGGACGAGGTCTCCCTGCCCCCGATCGGACGGCTGGACGAGGATTCCCGCGGCCTGCTGCTGCTGTCATCGGACGGGGTGGTGGCCAAGGCGGTGATCGGGCCGCAGTCCGACCTCGACAAGGAATATCTGGTTCGGGTGACGGGCGACATCACCGAGAAGAAGCTGAAAATCCTGCGCCACGGCCTGATGCTGGACGGTCGCCAGCTGAAGCCCGCCTACGTCAGCCGGATGGAGTCCTTCCGGCTGAAATTCATCTTGCGCGAGGGCCGCAACCGCCAGATCCGGCGGATGTGCGAGATGGTCGATCTGGAGGTCGTCGATTTGATCCGTGTACGGATCGGCCCGCTGAAACTCGACAATCTGCCCGAGGGCAAATGGCGGATGCTGACCGCGGAAGAGCGGGCGGCGCTGGTCGGCTGAAGGGTCGAAAGGGTACGGTTTCGCCGGGAAAATTGCGGGCCGGATTTTCGGAAAGCCGCCGCCTTCGGTCCGAGGGCCTGCGCCGGGTCCTGGGCGGACGCGGCGGTGTTGTGAAAGACTGTCAAAGACCGGCCCGGCGGGCATTTGACCAGTATGCATATGGCTACGTCAGATGCGGTCGCAGGGGGCTGCGAGCCGTCGTCTGCGGGGTCGGGACGGCGCCTTTCGGGGTTGAGAGGGGCGAGATTATAGGGGGCGAGAAGACACTGTTTGGGGGGGCGGTATCCGGGCCCTTCTCTGCATGAGGATGGTGCCCCCTTGTCATCCCCGACGGAGCGAAGCGGAGATCGGGGACGGAGTGAGTCCCCCTCTTTGGCCACGCCCGGACAGCCCCCTTGGGCTGAGCCGGGCGAAGGGCGGCCTTCGAACGGTCTGTGTGAGCGGGCACCGCCGGAGTGACGTCTACCCGTCTCCCGGCTCAGCCCTGCGGGCTGTCCGGGAGGGATCAGGGGGAGAGGCGCGTCGTCCCCGATCTTCGCTTCGCTTCGTCGGGGATGACAAGGAGAGCGATCTCCGCTTCGCTTCGTCGGGGATGACAAGGCGCGGGCACAATACCTTGTCATCCCGGAAGCGCCGCAGGCGCTATCCGGGACGGTTGCGGGCGCAGGGGAAGAGGAGGTTGGTCAATGGGCCCTTCCTTCCAGCAAGTCCGGATACAGATCCGTCCAGAGGGGATTGGCTTCTTCGATCAGGGCGAATTTCCATGGCCTTAGCCAGCGCTTGATCCGCTTTTCCCTCAGGATGGCCTGATCGACGTAGCGATGGTGCTCGAACCAGACCAACTGGTCGGTTCCATGCGCGCGGCTGTAGCCGTCGATCTGGCCGTGCTTGTGCTCGCCGATCCGCCGGATCAGATCGTCGGTCATGCCGACGTAGAGCCAGCCGCAGGGTCCGCTGGCCAGAATGTAGACCCAGTAGCTGTGGTCGGTCTTTCCCATCACGACACGACTTTGTCGGGCACATATACAATCGTCAAGATTGTATTCGAGGCTTATCATCCCCGATACAGCGAAGTGGAGATCGCTCCCTTGTCATCCCCGACGAAGCGAAGCGGAGATCGGGGACGGACCGCACCCCTCTTTGGACACGCCCGGACAGCCCCCTTGGGCTGAGCCGGGCGACAGCTCGCGGACACCCGGACAGGCGGGACCGAGGCTGAACGCCCCTGCCAGATGTCATGCATTTGCGTCGCCGCCACCCGGCTCCCGGCTCAGCCCTTCGGGCTGTCCGGGAGGGGTCAGGGGGGAGGCGCATGCCGTCCCCGATCTCCGCTTCGCTTCGTCGGGGATGACAAGGAGGGTTAGTGGGCGAACACCTGCTCGGCCGTGGGGGAGCGGAGGCGGTTGCGGGAGCAGAGGAAGAGGAGGTTGGTCAGGGGCGATTGCTCTGATCCGCCGCCGCGACCAGTCTACGAGCGCTTTCGACCTGGTCCTCCACGGAGAGCATGATCTCCTCCAGACTCTCGGAGGTCATTCGGTAGGGCGCGGCGGCTAGTTGCAGACAGGCGACCTGCGCCTCGGGAGACATCTGCCACCATCCTAGCGACGCGCCTTTGCTGGCGATCAGCCCGGCGATCTCAAGACGGGTTTGGGCGTCATCCGCAAAGGTCTGCTGTTCACCGGTCTGTAGTTCCGCCGCGAGCCGATTTGCAAGGTCTGCAATCCAGTCATTGAGGAGAGTGATATCCTCGTAGGGTTCACGAAATTTCGTTCGAAGCAGCAAGGAAAGGAGCAGTTGCTTCCCGGAGCGACCGGAGAAGGTGATGCTGTCCTCTCCTACTTCGATCCCGTCACGCAGCTTCATGTCAGCCCCCTCACAGCGGAATATTATCGTGCTTCTTCCACGGGTTTTCCTGCGACTTGTTCTTCAGCGTCCGTAGCGCCCGGATCAGCCGCCGCCGCGTCCCGTGCGGCATGATCACGTCGTCGATATAGCCCAGGCCCGCCGCCACGAAGGGATTGGCGAACTTCTCCTTGTATTCGGCCTCGCGGGCGGCCAGCGCCTCGGGGTCGCCGGCCTCCTTGCGGAAGATGATCTCGACCGCGCCCTTGGCCCCCATGACGGCGATCTCGGCACTGGGCCAGGCGTAGTTGACGTCGCCGCGCAGGTGTTTGGAGCTCATCACGTCATAGGCGCCGCCATAGGCCTTGCGGGTGATGACGGTCAGTTTGGGCACGGTGGCCTCGGCATAGGCGAACAGCAGTTTGGCACCGTGTTTGATCAGGCCGCCGTATTCCTGGCGCGTGCCGGGCATGAAGCCGGGCACGTCGACGAAGGTCACCAGCGGGATGTCGAAGGCGTCGCAGAAGCGCACGAAGCGGGCGGCCTTGCGGCTGGAGTCGATGTCCAGAACGCCGGCCAGGACCTGGGGCTGGTTGGCGACGACGCCGACGGTCTGGCCGTCGAGGCGGCCGAAGCCGGTGACGATGTTCTTCGCGAAATCGGGGCCGATCTCGAAGAATTCGGCCTCGTCGACCGTCTTCAGGATCAGTTCCTTGATGTCATAGGGCTGGTTCGGATTGGCCGGGACCAGGGTGTCGAGGCTGGCCTCGTCGCGCTCCGGGTCGTCATAGCTGTCGCGGACCGGCGGCTTTTCGCGGTTCGAGAGGGGCAGGAAGCCGATCAGGCGGCGGACCTCGCTGAGGGCCTCCAGATCGTTCTCGAAGGCGCCGTCGGCGACGCCCGACTTTTGCGAATGGACGCGAGCGCCGCCCAGATCCTCGTGGGTGACGACCTCATTGGTGACCGTCTTCACCACATCGGGGCCGGTGACGTACATGTAGGAGGTGTCCTTCACCATGAAGATGAAGTCGGTGATGGCGGGGGAATAGACGTCGCCGCCGGCGCAGGGGCCCATGATGACGCTGATCTGGGGGATGACGCCCGAGGCCAGGGTGTTCTGCAGGAAGATGTCGGCATAGCCGGCCAGGGCCTCGACCCCCTCCTGGATGCGGGCGCCGCCGGCGTCGAACAGGCCGATGATCGGGGCGCCGTTGGTCAGGGCCATGGTCTGGATCTTGACGATCTTGGCCGCATGGGCCCCCGACAGCGAACCGCCGAAGACGGTGAAATCCTTGGAGAAGACATAGACGAGACGGCCACCGATGGTGCCGCGGCCGGTGACCACACCGTCGCCGGGGATGCGCTGGGCCTCCATGCCGAACTGGGTCGAGCGGTGCTCGACGAACATGTCGGTCTCCTCGAAGGAGCCCTCGTCGAGCAGGACGTCGATCCGCTCGCGCGCGGTCAGCTTGCCCTTGGCGTGCTGGCTGGCGATGCGGGCTTCACCGCCACCGAGGCGGGCCCCGGCACGGCGGGCTTCGAGCTGGTCGAGGATGGTCTTCATACGGCGTCTCCTTGAGGGCGAGGCTTAAGGAGGGCCGGGGGCGGAGGCAAGCGGGGACGGCCAGGTGGCGCGGTCGGCGGGTTCATCACAGCCAGGCCCCTACCCTGAGAATCCCTGCCCCAGCGGCGCGGGGGCGGTCATCGCCGCCAGCCGCTGGAGCTCGGCGACGTGGGCGGCGAAGGCCTTGCGGCCGGACGGGGCCAGGCTGATCCAGGTGCGTTGACGACCGTTCTCGGCGGCCTTGGTGAGGGCGACATGGCCCGCATCCTCCAGCTGTTTCAGGTGTTTGGACAGGACCGAGTCCGACACCTTGAGGGCGTCGCGCAGCATGGCGAACTCGGCGCTGTCGACGCTGGAGAGGATGGCACAGATCTGCAGCCGCCCGGGGGCGTGGATGACCGCGTCGAAGGCGGGTGCCGGCCGGGTGGTCATTGACCGCCCTCGGCCAGCTCCCTGCGATAGACGTGCGCCCACCAGCGGCCGAAGACGATCGTTGTGACGAAGGCTACCGCGCCGCCCAGGAACGGCGCCCACAAAGGCCCCTCGAACAGGCGGGTCCAGCACGACAGGCCGAGGCTGCAGAGGAGCAGCGGCCACATCGCGACGGCGACCCAGCGGGCCCTCTTCGGCGCATAGGCACTGACCCACCAGCCGAAGCGGTCGCGCCACCATTTGACCATCCAGTAGAGGCCGGCCAGCGTGCCCAGGAGGACGAGCCCGATTGAAATCTGCGGCAGGCCCTGCGCCGTCACCATGGCCGCGATGAGGAGGCCGAAGACGATGTCCCAGGCCGGCGGATAGTCCATGCTGCGGGCGACACCGGCCCGGGCTTCGTGAATCGAGGCCAGGGCCTCGCGGGGATCGATGTCATCGGCCATTCGGGACCTCACTTTCCAATACGGAAAGCGTAGCATCACTTTCCGTGATGGCAAGTGATTATTTTCCAGACTGGAAAGTCAGCCGAGCGCGCGGAACCACCGCTCCAGCAGGACGGCCTCCGCCCGGCGGGCGGCGGTGCGTTCGGCGGCCTCGGCGTCGACGCCCCACCGGCGTTCCTGGAAGGCCTCGTCGAGGCGGCTGAGCTCGAAAGCGGCCTCGCCGCCGATCTCGCCCTGCTGCAGGGCCAGGGCCAGGACGGCCGAGCCCAGCAGGGGGGTGGCCGTCGCCAGGCCGGTCAGGGCGAAATCGTCGAGGGCCAGGGCGAGCGCCCGCGTCCGCGCCACCGCCTGCTGGTCCTGAGGGCGGTGGACGATGCCTTCGGCGACTTCCAGCCGGATGCCGTGCGTGCGCGCGGCCCAGTCGCGCCAGGGCCCCCAGGCCCGCGCCTGTTCGGCCACCAGCGAGGTCGGATGCTCCGCGAGATAGCAGAGCAGGTCCGTCCCGGCGAAGGCGGCGATCTCGTCGGCCACGGCCTCGCGGACCTGGGGGACGCGGTCGATGGCGGTCGAGGCCAGACGGGTGGCGGGCATGGTCGCAGGGTCGATGAACTCGCCCTGGGCGGCCCATTCCTCGGCCGCCAGACGGGCCGCGGCCTCGGTCGGCAGCCGCAAGGGGGCATGGGCAGGGGTCTTCGGCGTGCGGCCGTCCAGAGTCACAGCCCAGAACGGCCCCTGGCCGCCCTGCCCTTCCGCCACATCGACCGCCTTCCAGAAGCGTTTCAGACGCTCCTCGGACTCGCGGAAGCCCTTGCGGGCGGCGACGTTGGGATCGAGGGGCGGGATATGGCTCATACGGGGTCTCAGGCGGCGCGGGTCAGGTCGGCGAAGCCGTCCAGCACCACGGTCAGTTCGGCGAACGATCGGGCGACGTGGCGGGCCCCGGCGGCCTGCTGTTCCTCGATGGTGTGGAAGCCCCAGGCGACGCCCAGCGGCAGGACACCGGCGTTGATGGCCATCTGGATGTCATGGGCCGTGTCACCGATCATCAGGGTGGTGGCCGGACAGGCGTCGCAGGCGGCCATGGCGGCATGAAGCATGGCCGGATCGGGCTTGCCCGGGCCGTCCTCGGCGCAGTGGGACGAGAGGAACAGGTCGGCCCAGCCCTCGCGGGCCAGGTTGCGGGCCACGCCGCGGCGGTTCTGGCCTGTCGCAAGCGCCAGCCGCCAGCCGTCGCGGTGCAGGCGGCGGATGGTCTCCATGGCTCCGGGATAGAGGGGTTCCTCGTGCCCTTCCTGGTACATGCGGTTGAAGCTGGCGCGAAAGCCGGCGACGAAGTGGGCCAGCGTCGGCGCATCGAGCCCGGGCTCCAGCACCGCCATGGCGTGCTCCAGCGACAGGCCGACGATCTGGCGGACACGGTCATAGTCCGGCTCGGGCAGGCCGATGTCGCGCGCGGCCTCGCAGGCGGCCCGATGGATCGAGGCGCGGCTGTCGACGAGGGTTCCGTCGATGTCGAAGACGGCGAGGGGTCTCATCGCTGCCGTTTCACCCCTTCGAACGGATCGCTCTCATTGCCCTCGGCCTCCTCGAAGCCGAAATGGATGAAGCCGGCGCGCATTTCGGGGCTCAGGGGGGCCTCGACCTTCAGCATGCCACCGCGCGGATGTTCCAGCTCGATGCTGCGGGCGTGGAGTTGGAGCTTCAGCGGGCCGGACAGCTCCTTCGACTTTTCGTCCCCGTATTTGGGGTCGCCCAGGATCGGGTGGCCGATGCCGGCCATGTGGGCGCGCAGCTGGTGGGTCCGGCCGGTGAAGGGGCGCAGGGCCATCCAGGAGGCCCGGTGCGCGGCGCGGCTGATGGTGGCGAAGGCGGTCTCGGCCGGTTCGGCGCGGGGGTCCTTGCGGTCGGCGGGGCGCATCATCTCGAAGTCGTTGATGCCGGTCTTCTTCAGCGGCATGTCGATCTGGCCGGCCGAGGGCTTGGGGTTGCCGATGACGATGGCCCAGTAGGTCTTCTTCGCCTGACGCCGGGCGAAGGCCCCGGCCAGCCGCTTGGCCGCCTCGGGGCCCTTGCCGAGCAGGAGGACGCCGGAGGTGTCGCGGTCGAGGCGGTGAACCAGACGCGGGCGGTCCATCCCCTCCCCCCAGGCCGACAGGAGGCGGTCGACGTGGCGGCTGGTCTTGGTGCCGCCCTGGACGGCGAGGCCGTGGGGCTTGTTGATGGCGATGACCATGTCGTCCTCGTAGAGCACGAGGGATTTGGCGAACTTGATGTCCTGCGGGGACAGGGTGTGGACGTCGCCGGCCTGGCGCGAGGTGTCGTCGGGGATCGGGGGGACGCGCACGGCGGCGCCGGCGGTCAGGCGGCCTTCGGGCTTGATACGGGCGCCGTCGACGCGGATCTGGCCACTGCGGGCCATCTTCTGCACCTGGATGTTGGACAGGTGCGGCCAGCGCCGGCGGAACCAGCGGTCCAGCCGGATGCCGTCCTCGGCCTCGGCGACATAGATGGTCAGCACCTCGCGCTTGGGAGCGTCAGGGGCGTCCTGGATGGGTTCATCGGTCAAAGGGCGGCTCCGAAGGCGCGGCGGGCGACCATCAGGCCGAGAAACAGGGCGGCGATCGACAGGATCACCGAGGCGAGGACATAGCCACCCGCCATGGCCAATTGACGGCGCTCGATCAACAGCGCCGCCTCCAGCGAAAAGGCCGAGAAGGTGGTGAAGCCTCCGAGAACTCCGACGGCGGCGAACAGGCGGATGGACTCGCCCTGCACCCCGCCGCGGAAGGCAAGCCAGCCCGCCAGCAGCCCCATCAGCAGGCCGCCGGCGACATTGACCGTCAGCGTGGCCCACGGCCAGCCGCCGGCGGGCAGCAGACGTCCGACCCCGTAGCGGGCGACAGCGCCGAGGGCACCCCCGGATGCAACGATCAGAAAACGTGTCATGATGCGGGGCTTATACTCGACCCGGCGGCAAAACGAAGGAGGCGCGCTTGCTCGATCTTGGACTGGCCATTGTCCACCACATCACCGTTTTCGGACTCATCGCCCTGCTGGCCATGGAGGGGGTGATGCTGAAGGACGCCACCATCCATCCCGCCCGACTGACGAGAGTCGACGCCGGTTACGGCCTGGTCGCCGGTCTCGCGGTCGTCATCGGCATCTGCCGGGTGATCTGGGGCGGCAAGGGATGGGCCTTCTACGAAGCCAATCCGTTCTTCTGGGGCAAGATGGGCCTGTTTGTCGTTCTGGGCCTGGTCTCGATCGGGCCGACGCTGCTGTTCATTCGCTGGCGCAGGGCAGCGGCAGGCGCGGAAACCTTCACGCCCCCCGCCCCGGAGATGAAGCGGGTGCGGACATGGATCAGGCTGGAAGCCCTGCTGTTGATTCCGTTGCTCGGCTGTGCCGCCGCGATGGCGCGATATCCGTTCTGACTGAAACTTCACTTGACCGGGAGGCAGGGTTAACGCCGATATTCAGCCTTGGGTGCCGCTTCGCGCCCGAGGGGAACGCCGCCCGCCCTGCGGCGCGATCTGCCATAGTTCAGGGCTGACAGTTCAAGGGACCGCCGAAGCGCCATGTCGCACGACGCTCACAACCACGGTCATGACGGCCACGGGACTCCGCATGACGGGGGCCATGGCGGTCACGGCGAGGATGCCCGGCTGCAGGCCGCGCCAAATCCCCCGCCGCCCGGAGCCCAGGACAGCCCGCACCGGGCGGTTCCGCCACCGACCCCGAGCCACGGCCGCGAGGCCTTGCGCGGCGGCGACGGCATTCTGCGCCCCATTTCCGAGAGCGAGTATTTTGCCGCGACGCCCGAGGCCGAGGCGATCGTGGGCTCTCACATCGACGAGTATTTCAACCAGCCGCTCGACATCTTTCCCTTCTGGGAGACGGACGGGAAGCCGGACCGGTTCCACGTCCTGTTCAGCCGCCAGATCGAGGAGCGGTTCCCGGTCGACGCCGACATTCGCAGCCGGATCCACGGCTATGGCCGGCGGGTATTCCAGGCGCTGCTGATGCACGTCACGGTGAAGCGGCTGAGCCAGGCCGGGGCCCTTGCCGCCTTTGCCGCCCTCGCCATCCTCGGGCCGGGCCTGTTCACGGGCTGGACCGGATCGGCGGCGATGGGGCTGGGTCTGGCCGCCGGGGCCATGATCGCGGCGCTCGGCCTCTACTGGGGCCTGCAGGCCGTGCTGTTCATCCAGTACCGGTTCCAGCTCGAGAACGACTCCTACGAACTGTCGCGCGAGATCGTGCAACGGACCCGTGAGCTGCAGAACCTGTTTACCAGCGCCCGGGCCATGGCCGACCAGGCCGAGACCCAGTTCCAGCAGGACGGCAAGGGCTGGGGCCAGCGGGCGCAGTATCTGACCCGGCTGACCATGTGGCTGGGCGCGCGGATGGAATACCTAGAAAAGCATGTCCAGATGGAGCTGTGGCGGGTTCGCCGCGAACGCTACTGGATGCGCTGGGCCCAGCGGATCCTGACGCCTCTGGTGCTGATCGTGGGTCTGGTGGTGCTGGCGCTGGAACCCGTACCGGAGACCGGCGAGGCGGGTTTCCGTGTGCTGCAGGGCCTGGCCGCCGTGCTGGGCGTGCTGGTCAGCTGGCTGTCCTATTTCCGCTGGCGCACGCCGGTGGCGGCGATCCAGGACAAGCTGGGCGTCGAAGGCTGGGTTCGCTACGCCTCGCTGGACGTCGACCACGCCGTCTCGGATCAGGTGCGGCGCGACAAGGAGCGTCTGGTCGAATATCGCCAGCTGTCCCGCGGCGGACGCTGAGCGCCGGCTCCACCGCCGGTGACGGCTGGCGGGTGACGGGCCGCCGTCCGAAAGCCGGCCGGGCGGGCTAAAGCCCTGCTGCGGCCTTCAGCGCCTCGAAATCCTCCGGCGGAGGGGCTTCCACCGTGCGGTAGCCGCCTTCCGGATGGGGGAAGGTCAGTCTGGCGGCATGCAGCATCAGGCGCGGCGCAGGGCGGCCGGCAAAGGTCAGGGCCCCACCGTAGCGGGCGTCGCCCGCCAGGGGACGACCGATCGAGGCCATATGGACCCGCAGCTGGTGCATCCGGCCCGTCGCCGGGTCCAGTTCGACCAGGGCGCCGTCATCGGACGCCGACAGGGTGCGGTAACGGCTGAGGGCGGCCTGGGCACCCGGCGTGTCCGCGGTGACGGCCCGCATATAGCTCTCGCGGCCGATCTCCTGCCGCAGCAGCGGTGTATCTATGGTCCCGGACCTCGGCTCCGGCGCCGCCGAAAGCAGCGCCAGATAGGTCTTCCTGAACCGCCGCGCCTGCATCGCCTTTCCGAGAAAGCCCGCCGCGGGTTTGGTCCGGGCGGCGAGAATGACGCCCGAGGTGTCGCGATCCAGCCGATGCACCAGGTCAGGCCGCTTTCCGTTCGAGCGGGCAAAGGCCCACAGCAGGTCGTCCAGAGTATGCGCCTGGATGCGGCCGCCCTGGCTGGACAGGCCGGCGGGCTTGTTGAAGGCGATCACCGCCTCATCCTCATGGATCACCCATGAGCGGACGGCGGCGATGTCGGCTTCGCTCAGGGAGACGGGGGTACGGTCGGTCACCGCGCCTGCATAGGCGAAAGACCGACCGTCCGTCAGCCCCTCAACGCAGGACGCCGCCCTTCGCCATCATCCAGGCGTATCGGGTAAAGAAGGCGCAGCCGGCGGCGATGACGACGTTGACGATGATGATCATCGACGAGGCCACCTTGACCCCGTCCTGCATCATGAAGCCCATCACCTTGCCACCGTCGCTGAGGCCATAGGTGTAGAGCAGGCTGAACAGGAAGGCCCCGAAGGAGACGGCGAAGACCGGAAAGGCCAGCTTGTTGCGCAGCAGCAGCAGAAGCGAGCCCAGCACCCCGCCCCAGACACCGATGGCCCAGATCGCAGTCATCCAGACCGGCATGGCCTCATAGTAGGCGATCTGGTCCGGCGTCATGCCGGCAGAGGCCAGATAGGCGGCCCCCTGGGTCATGCTCATCGTATAGTCGTAGCCGCCGTAGGCGTTCCACAGCAGGGCGATGACGCCCACCGCCCACAGGTGCCAGGGCGTCTTCACGGTCATATCGGTCATGGTCCCCTCCCAAGGTTGATCGATCGCGAAATTGTAGATCAAATTTGCCGCGAGGGAAACTTCAGCCCCCGGCCTCGCCGGGCCGGGCCGCCCGCATCGCCGCCCACCGCTCCAGCCGCTCCTTGACCTTGGCCTCATGCCCCTCCCCCTTCGGGGCGTAGAACACGCGACGCTCCATCCCGTCGGGGAAGAAGTTGGCACCCGAAAAACCCTCGGGGGTGGACGGGTCGTACTGATAGCCCTGACCGTAGCCGAGCGACTTCATCAGCTTCGTCGGGGCGTTGCGGATGTGGGCCGGGGGCATCAGCGAGCCGGTCTCGGCCGCCGCCCGCTTGGCCGCCTTGAAGGCCTCATAGACGCCGACGGACTTGGGCGCGGTGGCGAGGTGGACGACGGCCTGGGCCAGGGCCAGTTCGCCTTCGGGAGAGCCGAGGAAGTCGTAGGTGTCCTTGGCCGCATTGGCGACCAGCAGGGACAGGGGGTCGGCCTCGCCGATGTCCTCGACCGCCATGCGCACGATCCGACGGGCCAGATACAGCGGGTCCTCGCCGCCGTTCAGCATCCGCGCCAGCCAGTAGAGGGCCGCGTCGGGGTCAGAACCCCGAACCGATTTATGCAGTGCAGATATGAGGTTATAGTGCTCTTCTCTGCTCTTGTCGTAAGCCGGCGCCCGCTTCTGCAGGATGCCGGCCAGGGCCTGTACGTCCAAGGGCTCTGTCGCGGTCAGGTCGAACAGGACCTCGGACATGGTCAGCAGATAGCGCCCGTCACCATCCGCGAGCGCCAGCAGGGCGTGGCGGGATTCCGGTGTCAGCGGCAGGGCCTTGCCCTCCTGCGCCTCGGCTCGAATCAACAGTTGATCGAGAGCCGCATCGTCCAGCCGCCTGAGCACATAGACCTGTGACCGCGACAGCAGGGCCCCGTTCAGTTCGAACGAAGGATTTTCCGTGGTCGCCCCGACGAGGGTGACGATCCCCTCCTCCACGAACGGCAGGAATCCGTCCTGCTGGGCGCGATTGAAGCGGTGGATCTCGTCAACGAACAGCAGGGTCGACTGGCCGGCGGCACGGCGCATCCGGGCGGCCTCGAAGGCCTTCTTCAGGTCGGCAACGCCGGAGAAGACCGCGCTGATCTGCTGGAACTGATAACCGGCGGCCTGGGCCAGCAGGCGGGCGATGGTGGTCTTGCCGGTGCCCGGCGGCCCCCACAGGATCATCGAGCCCAGACGCCCGGCCTCGACCATACGCCGGATCGGTCCGCCCTCGCCCAGCAGATGGTCCTGGCCCACGACCTCTTCCAGCGTGCGCGGTCGCAGCCGGTCGGCCAGGGGCGCGTCAGGAGGATGGATGCCGGAGGCTTCGAACAGATCGGTCATGCACCCCCACAGTTAGGCGTTCCGGGCGCGCTTTTCACGCGTTAGTGTGGGCCCGGCAAAGGAGAGCGACATGGCCGAATCCGACCTCGTGCCGCCCGGCGGTGTCATCCCCTATCTGACCATACCCTCGCGCGGCGGTCAGGCGGCCGTTGAATTCTATCAGGCGGCCTTCGGAGCCGAGGAGCTGTTGCGAAACCTGGCCGACGACGGCGAGCGGCTGCTGCACAGTCGCCTGCTGATCAACGATGGCCTGGTCATGCTGTCGGATGAGTTTCCCGAATATGGCAATGAGGCGGACGTCGTGCCCAAGGGCTTTGCCCTGCACCTGCAGGTCGATGACGCTGACGAATGGTGGAACCGGGCGCTGGCCGCCGGTGCCGTGCCGCTGATGCCGCTGGCCGACCAGTTCTGGGGCGACCGCTATGGCCGGGTCATGGACCCGTTCGGCCACACCTGGTCGATCGCGGCGCCGATCCGGACCTAACGGATCACCCCGCTGATCCGCTGACCGCGGCGGTTGATGGTCAGTTCCGAGCCGCGACCGACGTCCATCAGCTGCTGCACATCGGTGACGGCCCGTCCGTTGACGGTCAGGATGATATCGCCGCCCTGCAGCCCGACCCGGTGGGCGTAACTGCCGCGCTGGACCCGTCCGACAATCACTCCGCTGGCGAAAGGATCCCCGCCGAGACTGTCGGCCAGTGCGGGATTGAGGGCCAGCACCTGGGCCCCCGAAAGGACGCCGGAGCGAACCATCGTCGCATTTTCGGTGCCGGCATCGCCCGGCAGCGGTTGCACCCGGGCGCTCACGGTCTCACGGCGACCGTCGCGCAGGACGGTGACCTCGACGGTGTCGTTCGGGGCGCGGGTGCCGACACGGAAATTCAGCCCGCCCTGGTCGTTGACCTCGGCACCGTCGACCGCGGTGATGACATCGCCTTCGCGCAGCCCGGCGCGGACACCGGGGCCATTCGGCCAGACCTCTGTCACGACCAGGCCCTGCGGCCGCTCGAGGCCGAGGCTGCGGGCCATGTCCGCTGACACGCTCTCACCCTTCACGCCCAGCCAGGGCCGGACCACGGCGGTGGCGCCGCCGACCGCGGAATCGACCACGCGTTTGACCATGGCGGCCGGTACGGCAAAGCCGACGCCGGACGAGGAGCCCGAGCGCGAGAAGATGGCGGTGTTGATACCGATCAGGTCGCCGTCCATGTCGACCAGCGCGCCGCCGGAGTTGCCCGGGTTGATGGCCGCATCGGTCTGGATGAAGGAGCCGCTGTCCGAAATGCCTGTTTCGGTTCGGTTCAGGGCCGAGATGATGCCATTGGTCACCGTCTGGCCGACGCCGAACGGATTGCCGATGGCCAGCACCAGATCGCCGATCTGCTGCTCTTCCCGATCGTCGATGTTCAGGGTCGGCAGGCGCTCGTTGACGCCTTCAAGCTGAAGCACAGCGATGTCGGAACGCTCATCCGCCAGCACGACGCGGGCGTTGAACTCGCGCCGGTCGTTCAGGGTGACCCGGATCTGCTGCATGTTCGCAATCACGTGGTTGTTGGTCACCACCACCCCGTCGGGGCGGACGATCACGCCAGAACCGACCGAGCCGGTCTGACGCTGGCCGGGGATGCCCCAGAAGGGATCCCGAACCTGCTGGACACCGCGCGCCGAGATGTTGACGACCGCCGGGGCGGCGGTGCGAACCACGGGCGCGAAGCTGGACTTCATGGCCAGGGCATCACCGGGTACCACGCGGTTCTCGGCAAAGACGGCGTCCTGGGCCTGGCTGTCGTTCGACTGGCTGCAGGCCGAAAGGAACAGGGCAGCAGCGAGGGCGACGGTCTGGATCTTCATGGTCATCCGGGGAGTCTGGGGCATTGAGGCCACGCCATTCCGCTACGAATTCTGGACCGTATCAAGGCAGGGGCGCATCCTGCACCGCGGCCGGTGCCTGACGTTCCGCTCGCCGCCCCACCCACCAGCCGATCAGGGCGGCGAGCAGCAGGGACACCGCCGCGAGATAGAAGGCCAGCCCCGGATCGGTCAGGATCCGGACGGCGGCAAGCTGAATCCAGCCCGACGCCGGCGCGAATGTTTCCGCGATCCAGGCGCGCGTCCCGACCGCCCCGTCGCCGACGGAGAAGGAATAGATCCAGCCGAAGAACAGTGGCGACATGACGCCGGCGATCGAGGCGACGCTCATGTTCGCGCCCTGCAACTGGCCCTGCTCGTCCTCGCCGACATGACGGGTCATCAGCGATTGAAGGGTCGGCATGGCGAGGCCCCACAGGGAATTGGGCAGCACGGCGAGGATGAAGATCAGCCCGTCGGGCGCCCAGCCCATGGCCGCGATCCCGACGGTGCCGCCCACCAGCCCCAGCACCATGGTCATCCGGTCCCCCAGCCGCTTGACGACCGGTCCGACCAGGACGCCCTGAACCAGCATGTCCAGCACCCCGACCAGGGCCAGCAGCAGACCGACTTCCTTCGGCCCCCAGCTGTAGCGATAGGCGGCATACAGAACGAAGACTGCGGTGAAGAGGTGGTGGGCGAAATAGAGAAGGAAATTCACGACCGAGAGGCCGGCGAGCTCCGTATTCCGCCTGAGCAGGATCAGGGCCCCGACGGGGTTGGCCCTCTTCCAGCTGAACTTCATGCGCTTTTCGACCGGCAGGCTCTCGGGCAGGACCAGCAGGCCGTAGAAGAAGGCCACCGCCGACAGGGCTGCCGCGACCCAGAAGGGCACGCGCGGGCCAAACTCGCCGAGGACGCCGCCCAGCAAGGGCCCCAGCACGAAACCGGCGGAAAAGGCGGCGCCGATCAGGCCGAAGGCGCGGGCGCGTTTCTCCGGGGCGGTGATGTCCGCCATATAGGCATAGACGGTGGTAAAGCTGGATGAGGTGATGCCGGCGATGATCCGCCCCAGCGCCAGCCACCACAGGTCGGGTGCCAGGGCCATCAACATATAGTCGAGCGACAGGCCGGCACAGCTGATCAGGATCACCGGCCGGCGGCCGCACTGGTCCGAGAGCGAGCCGATGATGGGGGAACAGAGGAACTGCATCCCCGCCCACAGGGCCACGAAGACGCCGTTGATGATGCCCGCGCGGGCGTTGGAGCCGACGAAATCCTCGATCAGGACCGGCAGCACCGGAATGATGATCCCCATCGCCACAATATCGAGCACCGCCGTCACGAAGATGAAGGCAAGGGCGGCGCGTTGGGTGCGGAGACGGGACAGGACAGACATGGGGCGTTCCGGGCGGGAGGGCCTTCTAGCGGACAGGTGCGTTGTCGTCAGCCCCATGGCAGGTTGGGGACGGAGGCCGCCATGACCCAGTTCGAACAGGTGACACCCTTCCTGCATGTCCCCGACCTGCAGAAGGCGCTGGACTTCTTCACCGAAATCCTCGGCTTCACCGTGCCGTTCCGTCAGCCGGGCTATGCCTACATCCACCGGGAGACGGTCGGCTTCCGGCTGCTGGAAGCCGAAGAGGGTTCGACTGCGGCGGGCCGCCGACGGTTCGCCTACTATATCGACGTTCTGGACGTGGACGCCCTTTACGCAGAGCTGAAGCCAAAGCTCGACACCCTGCCGCCGGGCGATGTGCATGGGCCGGCCGACAAACCCTATGGCCAGCGCGAATTGCTGGTCCTGGCTCCCGACGGTGAGCTGATCGTCTTCGGCATGGAGATTCGGCCCGCCGAGGTTGCGAAAGCTTAATGCCATGCCGCCTTGCGTAGAGCGGACCGGCAGGGCCAAGCTGCGCCCATGACAGCTGTGATCGAAACCAGGGGTCTGACCAAGACCTACGGAACCGTCCGGGCCCTCGACGGGCTGGACCTCTCGATCCCGCGAGGCGGGGTCTATGGCGTGCTGGGGCCCAACGGGGCCGGCAAGTCGACCCTGTTTCGCATCCTGCTGGGCCTGATCCGGCCGACGGACGGGACGGCGACCATCATGAGCGGGCCGGTCGGCGACATCGCCCACATGCGCCTGACAGGCTCGATGATCGAGACCCCGCGCTATCCCCCCTATCTGACCGCCCGGCAGGTGCTGCAATGGCTGGCGCTGGAGCACGGCATCGCCGGGACGGCGGACATTCCCCACTGGCTGGAGCGGGTCGGGCTGTCCGAGGCAGCGGACCGCAAGGTGCGGGGCTTCTCGGTCGGCATGATGCAGCGCCTCGGCGTCGCCGCCGCCCTGATCAGCAAGCCCGAGCTGATCATTCTGGATGAACCGACCAGCGGCATGGATCCCCCCGGCATCCAGGAGATGCGCGCCCTGATCCGCAGCCTGGCCCATGACGACGGCATGACCGTCATCCTGGCCAGCCACCAGTTGCTGGAGGTCCAGCGGGTCTGCGACCGGGTGGCGATCCTGAACAAGGGCCGGCTGGTGCGTGAAGGCGCGGTCAGCGAACTGACGGCCGTCGGCGAGCGCCTGCGCCTCTCGGCCGGGCCGGTCGACAAGGTTCTGGCCGTGCTGGGCGCAAGGGGCACCCGCGATGGCGAGGCCGTTCTGGCCGACATTCCCCGCGCCGAGGGCCCCGCCCTGATCCGCGCCATGGTCGAGGCCGGGGTCGAGATCAACGAGGCCCGCTGGGTCGGGACGGACCTCGAGGCCATCTTCTTCACCGAGACGGGGGCCGTGCAGGCGCCGGAGACGATCCATGCTGGTTGACGCCATTCGTGCCGAAGGCTTCCGCCTGTCGAGGAACAGGACCGCCCTGTTCTGGAGCCTCGCCTTTGTGCCGATCCTCTCGGTGGCGATCGGAGCCCTGACCAGTTTCGTGCTCAAGGGCAGCGAGACCAAAATTCTGGGCGACGAGAAGATGCCGGAGGAGCTCAAGGCGGCCCTGGCCGGCGGGACGCTGGACATGGCCGATGCCCTGGTCACGGCAGCGGGTAATCTGGCCAATCCGCTGGTGCTGCTGTTCGTCCTGATCGGGGCGGCGACCCTCTATGCCGGCGACTATCGCTGGGAGACCTGGCGGCTGATCACCGCGCGCAACAGCCGGATCAACCTGCTGCTGGCCAAGCTGGCCGTCGTGGCCGTGCTGGCCCTGACCGCCATGGGTTTCATGCTGGTGGCGAGCGTGATCGAGAACCTGATCAAGGCGGCGGTGTTCGAACGGAGCCTGACCTTCGCCCTGACCGGAGAGATGGCCGGCCAGTTCCTGGGCTTCGCGGCCCTGTCAGGGCTGCGCATCCTGCAGTTCGCCATGATGGGCATGCTGGCGGCGGTGGTCACCCGCTCGCTGCTGGCGGCGCTGTTCGTGCCGCTGGTGTTCGGTATCGCCCAGTTCTTCTCACCCCAGATGCTCGGGCCAATGGGCGTCATGCCTGATGCCTGGCTGTCGGTGCTGGTCAATCCGGGTGCCGCGACCGATGCGATCCAGGCGGCGATCGCGGGCGGGGTGCGCGCTGCAGCCCTGCCGGATGGCCTGTTGCTGAAGGCCTGGGTCAGCCTCACCCTGTGGACCCTGGTCCCGCTGGCAGGGGCCCTCGCCTGGTTCCGGAGGCAGGATCTGTCGAAGGAATAGCCGGCCGCCTCCAACGGAATCGAGCCGCCCGAACCGTATCAGGGTCTAACCACAGGAGCCTGCCTTGCCCGTTTCGATCAGCCGAACCCTGCGCGACCCTGATCACGTGGTCACCTATGTCAATCAGGCGGGCACGACCATCACCGCGCCGCGCGACGTCATGCTGACGGTATTCGCGCCGGACCGGCCCGGGACCTATCCGGTGATCGTTTACAGTCACGGTCAGGGTGGGAGCGGCGGAGCGAACGGTGGGTCCGGCACGACCGCCCAGGCCCTCGCAAACCTCGGCTACATCGTCATTCTTCCGACCCATCTCGACAGTGTCGGCACCTATCCCTCGTGGCTGACGAGCCAGTTCCCGATCGACAATCCCGCCTCCGGCCTGCACCGCGCTGCAGACATGCAGTTCGCTCTCGACATGGCCCAGACCCTCGTCACGGGTTTGTCCGGCTATACGGTCGATCTTTCGTCGCCGGTGGTCGCAGGCCACAGCCACGGTGCCTTTACGGCCGCGCTTCTGGCGGGGCTGGATTCCGATCGGCCGGGCTATGCAAATCCGCCCGTCGGCAACGCCTATGGGCTGACAAGTGTCGCTGATCCGCGATTCCAGGCCGCTATCCTGCTTTCGCCGCAGGGGGAGGAAAGCTCCTGGGCCAATCTGACCAGTACCTCATGGGACGATATCGTCGTTCCCCTGCTGACCATCACCGGCACAGCCGATACCGAGCTCGGCGGCCTGACAGACTGGAATGGGCGCCTTGACGCCTTCCGGAATGGCGATGCTGCCCAAAGCTATGCCTTGGTCTATCGGGACGCGGCCCATAGTGACATCGGGGGCAATACGGCGATCCCGGGGCTGACGGCCTCCATCGCCGGCTTCATCGACCGGTTTATTGACGGACACCTTGGGGGCGACGCCGCAGCCCGAGCCACCTTCGCCGACCCGGTCGCCCTGCTGAACGCACACCCGCTCCTGACCCAGGCCTATGTCAGGCTGATGGCAGGCACCGCCGGCACAGGTGCCCTGCTCGGCACGTCAGGCGCAGACACGCTGACAGGCCTGTCGAGCGAAGACGCCCTGTTCGGTGGCGCGGGCGATGATCGGCTCGAGGGCGGCCCGGGTCACGACCTGATCGACGGTGGTGCCGGGCGTGACACCCTCTGGGTTCAGGGCTCCCGCGCCGACTACCGCCTGCTGACGGCTGGCGACGACTTCATTCTGAAGGGACCTGACGGAGGAGACTGGTTGACGGGCGTTGAAGTCATCCGGTTCAGCAACGGCGGGGAAATCGATCTCAGCCGCATGTACGATCGAGGGTTTGATGGGCCCCAGGTCCTGCCGGGTCTCCCGGATGAGAGCGACGGCTGGGGCAAGGAACCCACCCCCCTGGTCCAGCCCGCCGACCTTGACCGCTCGACCTTGCAGGAGGGCGGACCGGCCCACCCGGGGAGCAATGCCCGGGAGCGGGTCATCGCGCTTCTGGGCGATCAGGGTGTGACCGGAGCCGACCCGACGTTCGGATGGCGATCATCCGCGTCTGATCCGGATCCCTGGGTCTGATCCGGTTCGGGACAGCAAAAAGGGCGGCCGGTTTGCACCAGCCGCCCCATTGTTCGGAACCCGAGGTGGAAGCTTACGCTTCTTCGTCGCCCTCGACGGCATAGACCGGACCCGAGTCCAGGCCCTTGGCGGCGGTGTCGCGATCGACGAACTCGATCACGGCCATGGCGGCGTTGTCGCCGTGACGGTAGCCGGCCTTCATGATGCGGATGTAGCCACCGTTGCGGTCGGCGTAGCGCGGGCCGATCGTCTCGAACAGCTTGCCCACCTGCGGCACGTCACGGACGTGGCTGATGGCCTGACGGCGTGCATGCAGGTCGCCCTTCTTGGCGAGCGTGACCAGCTTCTCGACGAAGGGACGCAGTTCCTTCGCCTTGGGAAGCGTGGTCGTGATCTGCTCATGCTTGATCAGCGACGCGGCCATGTTGGCGAACATGGCGGTCCGGTGTGCGCTCGTACGACCGAGCTTGCGATAGGCGGCGCCGTGGCGCATCGGGGTCTCTCCTACTCACCCTGGTTTCCGGAAGACCGGACCTGGGGTTCTCACATTCTAACCGCTCCGTCAGCCTCGAAGGCTTGGGGCGGAGGGTTGAAACTAGATCTGGTCGTCGAACTTCTTGGCCAGGTCTTCGATATTCTCGGGCGGCCAGTTCGGCACATCCATGCCGAGCGAGAGGCCCATCGTCGCGAGTACTTCCTTGATCTCGTTCAACGACTTGCGGCCGAAGTTCGGGGTGCGAAGCATCTCGCCCTCGGTCTTCTGGATCAGGTCGCCGATGTAGACGATGTTGTCGTTCTTCAGGCAGTTGGCCGAACGCACCGACAGTTCCAGCTCGTCCACCTTCTTCAGCAGGGCCGGGTTGAAGGGCAGGTCCGGCTTGCCGTCGACGGCTTCCACGGCCTTCTTGGGCTCGTCGAAGGTGATGAAGATCTGCAGCTGGTCCTGGAGGATGCGCGAGGCATAGGCCACGGCGTCCACCGGCGAGACCGCGCCGTTCGTCTCGACCTCGAGGATCAGCTTGTCATAGTCCAGCGACTGGCCCTGACGGGTCGGCTCGACGCGATAGGCGACGCGCTTGACCGGCGAATACAGGGCGTCGACGGCGATCAGGCCGATCGGGGCGTCTTCCGGACGGTTCAGCTCGGAGGCGACATAGCCCTTGCCGTTCTGGACGGTCAGTTCCATGCGCACCGAGGCACCCTCGTCGAGCGTGCAGATCACGTGGTCGGGGTTCAGCACCTCGATGTCCGACGGGACGTCGATCTGGCCGGCGGTCACGGCACCGGGGCCCGTGGCGCGCAGGGTCATGCGCTTGGGGCCTTCGGCGTGCATGCGCAGCGCCAGTTGCTTGATGTTCAGCACGATGTCGACGACGTCTTCCCGAACGCCTTCCAGCGACGAGAACTCGTGGACGACACCGTCGATCTGGATCGCGGTCACGGCGGCGCCTTGCAGCGACGACAGGAGCACGCGGCGCAGGGCATTGCCGAGCGTCACGCCGAAGCCGCGTTCCAGGGGCTCGGCAACCAGGCGCGACTTGCGCTGCGGGTCGGAGCTCGCCTCGATCTGCGGCTTCTCGGGACGGATCAGCTCTTGCCAGTTACGTTCGATCATGTGTGTCCCTCGAAAACGGAGCGCCGGTCCCTCGCTCCTCGTCAGGGGCGGCAGGACACGGGCGGAGTTAGATAGTCGGTCGAAGCAGGCTTAGACGCGGCGGCGCTTGGGCGGACGGCAACCGTTGTGCGGCATCGGCGTGACGTCGCGGATGGTGGTGATGGTCAGGCCGACCGCCTGCAGGGCGCGCAGGGCCGACTCACGGCCGGAACCGGGACCCGAGACGTTGACTTCCAGCGTCTTGACGCCGTGTTCCTGGGCCTTCTTGCCCGCGTCCTCGGCAGCCATCTGGGCGGCGTAGGGGGTCGATTTGCGCGAACCCTTGAAGCCCATGTGTCCGGCCGACGACCACGAGATCGCGTTGCCCTGGGCATCGGTGATCGTGATCATGGTGTTGTTGAAGGACGCATTCACGTGGGCGACGCCCGAGGTGATGTTCTTGCGCTCGCGCTTCTTTACGCGACCCGGTTCCTTGGCCATGTGTCTGTCTTACTTCTTCTTGCCGGCGATCGGCTTGGCGGGACCCTTGCGGGTGCGGGCGTTGGTATGGGTGCGCTGGCCGCGGACCGGCAGGCCCTTGCGGTGACGCAGGCCGCGATAGCAGGCCAGGTCCATCAGACGCTTGATGTTCATGGAGGTCTCGCGGCGGAGGTCGCCCTCGACCGTGTGATCGCGGTCGATCGTCTCACGGATCTGCAGCACTTCAGCGTCGGTCAGCTGGTTCACCCGGCGGGCAGACTCAATGCCCACCTTGGCGGTGATTTCCTTGGCGGCGTGGGCGCCGATGCCATGGATGTACTGCAGCGCGATCTCTACGCGCTTGTTGGTCGGGATGTTGACACCAGCGATACGGGCCACGAAGCTCTCCAGATACGCGTTGACGGACGCAACAAACGCTCCGGTCAACAGACCAGGAGCGCCGACGTCCTTCGCGGAAGCGGGCCTTATACAGGGGATTCATGGCTCGTCAACGGGTTACCGCCCCCTGGCCCCGGTCTCAGCGCCCGTCGCGGCCGCCCATGCTGACGAAGGTGGTGACCCGCTGGCCCTCGATCGGCCGACCGGCGGCGGTCATGGGCGGGCGAAAGCGGAAGAAGGCGGTGGCTCTCAGCGCCTGCTCGCCGAACCCGAAACCGCGAGGGCTTTCCTCGACGATCCGGCAGTCGTCGAGACGCTGGTCGGTGCGAATGACGCAATTGACCACGACCCGGCCCGCCGGCCGGCGCCTGCCCCGGACCGGCGGCGGGGCGACCGACTCGATTTCGGCCGAGGTGGCGGGGCGCAGGATCATGGGCCCGATACCGCCGGATCCGGAGCCGTTGCCGTCGCCCGAGCCGGTTCCGACCCCTGCCCCCCCCTGCCCCATCGCCGGGATCGGGCCGGCGACCGGTGCCTGTCCGACGACCAGGGCCGGCTCGGGTGCCTGGACCGGCGGCGCGGGCAGTTCCGGCAGCCTGTCGGCCGGCATAGTCGGAAGATGGATCCGCGAGGGTGCCGCCGGGGCAGAGCCGCCCGGAACGCGCGCAGCCTTGACGGACGGCGGCGACGGCGGGGGCGGCGGGCGGAACAGGAAGACCTGGATCGGGGACGCCGGCACCGGCGGCCGGGCCGGCTCGGCGGTGCGCCCCATGACACTGAAGACAAGCAGATGCGCGGCGCTGACGCCGAGGACGACACCCAGCTTGCGCAGCCGGTCCCTGTGCAGCAGTGGGGCTTCAGACTTCACCGGACGATACTATCACGCACGGGCGGCCGCGCGGGACAGGGAACCGGTCCGTTCAGGCTCAGGCGACGGCGCCGTCCAGCACAGTGTCGATGGCCGCGGCGACGGTCGCGATGGGGCCCATGCCATCGATCTCGCTCAGCAAACCCCTGTCCGCATAATAGGGCAGCAGCGGCGCGGTGTTGCGGTTGTAGGCGTCCAGCCGGACCTTGAAACTGTCCGGATTGTCGTCCGGGCGGCCCTGGTCGGCGAAACGCACGGCGACGCGGTCCAGGAGGGCGGCATCATCGACCTTCAGCCGGATGACATGGTCGATCTGCTTGCCGAGCTTGGCCAGCATGGCATCGAGGGCCACAGCCTGGGCCACAGTACGCGGGAAGCCGTCGAAGATCGCCCCGCCGGCGTCCCCGGCTTCCTTGAGCCGGGCCTCGATCAGGGCGATGACGATGGCGTCGGACACCAGATCGCCGCGTGACATGATCGCCTGACACTCGCGGCCCAGTTCGGAACCTGAGGCGATCGCCTCGCGCAGCATGTCACCGGTCGACAGCTGCACCATGCCGCGGGTCTCGACCAGTCTCTTGGCCTGGGTACCCTTGCCCGCCGCAGGCGGTCCGAACAGGATCAGGTTCATGACGGCCCTCCCCGACCGGCTCTATCGCCGGGCGGGGGCGGAGACGCCCTTGCCGGCTGTCCGGCCCCGACCACGCAATTTGGCCTTCTTGATCAGGCCTTCGTACTGGTGGGCCAGCAGCTGGGACTGGATCTGGGCGACGGTGTCCATGGTCACCGACACCACGATCAGGATCGAGGTGCCCCCGATGACCGCAGAGCCCATGCCGGAGTTGGCCATCATCAGCTCGGGCAACAGGCAGACCGCCGTGATGTAGGCCGCCCCGATCACGGTCAGGCGCGTGAGGACATAGTCCAGATACTCGGCCGTCCGCTTGCCCGGACGGATGCCCGGCAGGAAGCCGCCGTATTTGCGCAGGTTCTCGGCCGTGTCCTCCGGATTGAAGGTGATCGAGGTGTAGAAGAAACAGAAGAAGATGATCAGCGCGCCGTACAGCACCATGAACACGGGCTGGCCGTGTTGCATCTGGGCGGTGACCAGCGGCAGCCAGCCCATCCAGGCGGGTAGATCGGCATTGGCCGTCATCTGGGCGACCGTGGTCGGCAGCATCAGCAGCGACGAGGCGAAGATCGGCGGGATGACGCCGGCGGTGTTGACCTTCAGCGGCAGGAACGAGCGTTCACCACCCGCCATCCGGTTGCCTTCCTGGCGCTTGGGATACTGGATCAGCAGCCGACGCTGGGCGCGTTCCATGAAGACGATGAAGACGACCACGGCGATCGACATGGCGGCGACGAACAGCAGGGTGAAGGCCGAGATCTGACCCTGCTGGGCGAGGCCGAACATGCGGGCCACAGTGCCCGGCAGGACCGCCACGATCCCGGCGAAGATGATCAGCGAGATGCCGTTGCCGACGCCGCGCGCCGTCACCTGCTCACCGAGCCACATCAGGAACATGGTGCCGCCGGTCAGGACGGTGACCGTCGAGACGATGAAGAACAGACCGGGCTGGTCGATCAGATTGGGCTGCGCATTCAGGCCGAAGGCAATGCCGGTCGACTGGAACAGGGCCAGCACCACGGTCAGATAGCGGGTGTACTGGTTCAGCTGCTTGCGACCGCTCTCGCCGCCTTCCTTCTTCAGCTTCTCCCAGGGCGGATACACGGCGCCCATCAGCTGGACGATGATCGACGCCGAGATGTAGGGCATCACGTTCAGGGCGAAGACTGCGAACCGCTCAACGGCCCCGCCGGAGAACATGTTGACCATGTCCAGCACGCCGCGCTGGCTGTCCGGGTTCTGGAAGAAGGCCAGGAAGGCTTCGGAATTGATCCCGGGCACCGGCACATAGGTGCCGATGCGATAGATCAGAAGCGCCATGATCGTGAACAGCAGACGTTTGTGCAGCTCGGTCGCCTTGGCGAACGAGCCCATGTTCATGTTTGCTGCGAGTTGTTCGGCGGCCGAAGCCATGTCTCGTCACCCCGACTTGTCAGAACGCGGCGCATCGGACGTGAATCCCGCGCCTTCGTCCAGATAGGCGAAGGGCACCCGCTTAGCGAGGGTGCCCTTCAAGCTTATTTCTTCGCGGCCGTCCGTGCGGTGCGGGCCGAGATCTTGTTCGCGTCGCCGCGCGGGGCCTTGGCCGGCGGGGCCTTGCCCTTGGCAGCATTGCGCTTCTCGATGCGGGCAGCAGCCTTGGCTTCTGCGGCAATACGCTCCTGGACGATCGTGCCGCCGGCGGCCTCGATCGCCTTGACGGCGCCGGCCGAGGCCGACCAGACGACCAGGTTCAGCTTGGCCTTGATCTCGCCGGTGCCGAGGATACGAACGCCGTCCTTGACTCGGCGGATCACACCGGCGGCCACCAGGGCGTCGCCCTTGATCTCGCCCTTGATGTCGATCTTGCCGGCGTCGACGGCGTCCTGCAGACGCCACAGGTTCACTTCGGCCAGCTTCAGGGCATTGGCGTTGTTGAAGCCGCGCTTGGGCATCCGCATGTAGAGCGGCATCTGGCCGCCTTCGAAGCCGCCGATGGCGACGCCCGAACGCGACTTCTGGCCCTTGACGCCGCGACCGGCGGTCTTGCCCTTGCCCGAGCCCGGGCCGCGGCCGACGCGCATGCGCTTCTTGTGGGCGCCTTCGTTGTCGCGAATTTCGTTCAGTTTCATGTGCCTGATCCTTTCGGGTGCTAGCGCCCGCTGTGTCAGCGGACTCGGCTGTGTTTGTTTTGAGTGATTAGTGGCTGGTGATTAGGGGTTGCGGGTCACCCGCGTTGCGACATCCCAACCACTAATCACCAGTCACTAACCACTTCGCCAAACAGACGGCCGGTGATGACACCAACCGCCCAATGGCGACTACTTCTCGACGATCTCGGTCAGGTGCGCGACCTTGGCGATCATGCCGCGGACCGAGGGGGTGTCTTCCAGCGTGGACTCGCGGCCCATGCGGTTGAGACCCAGGCCCATCAGGGTGGCGCGCTGGTCCGACTTGCGACGGATCGGGCTGCCGGTCTGACGAACGGTGACGGTGGCTTTGGATTCGGTCTTGGCCATGGTCAGGCTTCCTGGGCTTCAGGCGCGGCTTCCACAGCCGAGGCGCCGTCATTGCGACGACCCATCAGATCGGCGACCTTCTTGCCGCGCTTGGACGCGACCTGACGGGGCGACGACTGGACCTTGAGGGCCTCGAACGTGGCGCGGATCATGTTGTAGGGGTTCGAGGAACCGGTCGACTTGCCCACGACGTCCTGGACGCCGAGGGTTTCGAGCACGGCACGCATCGGACCGCCGGCGATGACGCCGGTGCCGGGAGGGGCAGCGCGCATCATGATCTTGCCGGCGCCCCAACGGCCGTTGCCGTCGTGGTGCAGGGTGCGGTTCTCGCGAAGCGGAACGCGGATCATGGTCTTCTTGGCTTCCTCGGTCGCCTTGCGGATGGCTTCCGGCACTTCACGCGCCTTGCCGTGACCGAAACCGACGCGGCCCTTGCCGTCGCCGACGACCATCAGGGCCGCGAAGGAGAACCGGCGTCCGCCCTTGACCGTGGCCGCGACGCGATTGATGTGCACCAGCTTTTCGACGATGTCCGATTCCGGACCTTCGACAGGAGCGTTGCGGTTGTCACGACGATTGCGATCGTTGCCGCCGCCGCCACGTTGGGGTGTTTGCGCCATCTGTCGCGTCCCTTAGAAATTCAGGCCGGCTTCACGCGCGGCATCTGCCAGCGCCTTCACCCGTCCGTGATAGATATAGCCGCCGCGATCGAAGACGACGTCCTTGACGCCCTTCTCCATGGCGCGTTCGGCGACCAGCTTGCCGATCAGGGCAGCGGCGGCGACGTTCGAACCCTTGATCTTCTTGCCCTTCTCGCCTTCCAGCGAGGAGGCCGAAGCGATCGTGACGCCGTTCAGGTCGTCGATGATCTGGGCCGAGATGTTCTTGTCCGAACGGTGCACCGACAGACGCAGACGTCCGTTGGCCACAGCCTTCAGGCGACGGCGAGTGCGCTCGGTGCGGCGCTGGGCTTGTTGTCGAAGAGAGAGAGCCATGACCTACTTCTTCTTGCCTTCCTTGCGCCGGACCTTTTCGCCCGTGTAGCGGACGCCCTTGCCCTTGTAGGGCTCCGGCGGACGCAGCTTGCGGATGACGGCGGCGATCTGACCCACGGCCTGTTTGTCGGCACCGGAGATCTTGATTTCCGTCTGCTTGGGCACCGCGAAGGTGACACCGGCAGGCGGCTGGATGTCGACCTCGTGGGAGAAGCCGAGTTGCAGCGACAGGGCATCGCCCTTCATCGCGGCACGATAGCCGACGCCGACCAGGTCCAGGCTCTTTTCAAACCCGGTGGTGACGCCGACGACCATGTTGTCGACCAGGGTCCGCGACAGACCCCACATGGCCCGCGAACGCTGGTTGTCCTCACGGATCGCCAGGTGCAGGCCGTCTTCGGCCTGGGTGACCTCGATCTCGTCGGCGACCGTCCAGGAGCGCTGGCCCTTGGGACCCTTCACCGAGACCGTCTGGCCGTCGAGCGTGACGGTCACGCCCTTCGGCACTTCAATGGTGCGTTTTCCGATACGGGACATCTTAGTAGACCCTGCAGAGGACTTCGCCGCCCACCTTGGCTTCGCGAGCCGCGGTGTCCGACATGACGCCCTTGGACGTGGAGAGGATCGAGATGCCGAGGCCGTTCTTGATCGGCTTCAGGTCGGAGATCGCGGAGTAGACGCGGCGGCCCGGCTTGGACACGCGGGCGATCTCGGCGATGACCGGCTGGCCGTCGAAATACTTGAGCTCGATCTCGAACTGCGGGAACTCGCCGGGGTTCTGAACCAGGGCGTAACCGCGGATGTAGCCTTCGTCCTGCAGCACGTCGAGGACGCGCTGGCGCAGGCGGGAGGCCGGGGTGAGCACCTTGGAACGCTTGCGCATGTGCGCGTTCCGGATGCGAGCGATCATGTCGCTCAGGGGATCGTTGATCATCATGTCTGTCGCTCCCCTTACCAGCTCGACTTGGTCAGACCCGGGATCTGACCCAGGTTGCCGAGTTCACGAAGCGCGATACGGCTCATCTTGAGCTTGCGATAGAAGGCCCGCGGACGGCCCGTCACTTCGCAGCGGTTGCGAATCCGGTTGGCGGCCGAGTTGCGCGGCAGCTTGGCCAGCTTGAGACGCGCTTCGAAACGCTCCTCGAGAGGCAGGGATTCATTGTTGGCGGTCGCCTTGAGGGCGGCCCGCTTGTCGGCGTATTTCGCGACAAGGGCCTTGACCATCTCGTTGCGGTTTACGGCGCTTTTCTTAGCCATGGTTTCTTTCCCTTCCCGCTCAGTTCGTCACGAACGGGAACTTGAACTCGGTGAGAAGCGCGCGGGCTTCGTCATCAGTCCTGGCCGTGGTGCAGACGATGATGTCCATGCCCCACATCTGGTCGATCTGGTCGTAGTTGATCTCGGGGAACACGATGTGTTCCTTGAGGCCCATGGCGTAGTTGCCGCGACCGTCGAACGAGGTCGGCTTCAGGCCGCGGAAATCCTTCACGCGCGGCAGCGCGATCGTGATCAGGCGGTCGAGGAACTCGTACATCTGGTCGCCGCGCAGCGTGACCTTGCCGCCGATGACCATGCCTTCGCGCAGCTTGAAGCCGGCGATGGAGTTACGGGCCTTGGTGGCAACAGGCTTCTGACCGGCGATCGCGGCCAGGTCCTTGAGGGCCGCAGTGGCCTTCTTGGAGTCTGCCACGGCTTCACCGATGCCCATGTTGAGGACGATCTTGTCCAGCCGGGGCATCTGCATCGGGTTGGTGTAGCCGAACTTCTCGGTCAGCACGCCCTTGATGCGGTCGTTGTACTCGCCCTTGAGGCGCGGGGTGTATTTGGTCTCGGCCATCAGATGACGTCTCCCGTCGTCTTGGCGAAGCGAACCTTCTTGTCACCTTCCATGCGGAAGCCGACGCGGGCCGGCTTGCCGTTGGCGTCGGCGATCGCGACGTTCGACAGGTGAAGCGACGCTTCCTTGTTCTTGATGCCGCCCTGGGGGTCGGCCTGGGTCGGGCGGGTGTGGCGCTGGACCATATTGATCCCCTGCACCATGACGCGGTTCGTGGTCGGCAGGACCTTGGTCACCTTGCCGGTGCGGCCCTTGTCCTTGCCTGTGAGCACCACGACGTTGTCGCCGGTCTTGATCTTGGCGGCCATGACTACAGGACCTCCGGAGCCAGAGAGATGATCTTCATGTGGTTCTTGGCGCGCAGTTCGCGGGGAACCGGGCCGAAGATCCGGGTGCCGACCGGCTCGTTCTGCTTGTTGACGATGACGGCGGCCGACTTGTCGAAACGGATGACCGAGCCGTCCTTGCGCATGATGTCCTTGGCGGTGCGCACAACGATGGCGCGCACGACGTCGCCCTTCTTCACGCGGCCGCGAGGAATCGCTTCCTTCACCGAAGCGACAATGGTGTCGCCCACCGAGGCGTAGCGGCGCTTGGAGCCGCCCAACACCTTGATGCACATGACCCGGCGAGCACCCGAATTATCGGCTACCTCCAGGTTAGTTTGCATCTGGATCATAGGATCAGATCTTTCTGATTACGAAGCCGAGGCCGAGGAGTCCGACAGGACTTCCCAGCGCTTCAGCTTGGACTTGGGGGCGCACTCGATGATGCGGGCCTGATCGCCCACCTTGAGGGCGTTGGCTTCGTCATGAGCGTGATACTTCTTGGACAGGCGCACGATCTTTTTCAGGACCGGGTGCAGCAGCGTGCGTTGAACGACGACGACGACCGTCTTGTCGCCCTTGTCGGAGACGACCACGCCTTCGAGAACTCGTTTCGGCATCTTCGTTTCCTTAAACCGCGGCGCGATTTGCACGCAGGAGCGTGGAAATGCGGGCGATGTCCTTGCGCACTTCCGACACGCGATGGGTCTTTTCCATCTGGCCGGTCGCGGCCTGGAAGCGCAGGTTGAACTGTTCCTTCTTGAGCTTCAGCAGCTCGTCAGACAGCTGGTCGGGCGTCTGTGCCCGGAGGTCGGCGATCTTGGTCATGCGCCTGCGTGCTCCACATTCGAGATACCGGCGTCGATGCGGGTGACCACCTTCGTACGGACCGGCAGCTTGGCGGCACCGAGACGCAGGGCCTCACGGGCGATGTCGTCCGGCACGCCGTCGATTTCAAACAGGATCCGGCCCGGGTGGCAGCGCGCCGCCCAGTGATCCACGGCGCCCTTGCCCTTGCCCATGCGGACCTCGGCCGGCTTGCCCGTGACGGGCAGGTCGGGGAACACGCGGATCCAGACACGGCCCTGGCGCTTCATCTGGCGGGTGATCGCGCGGCGAGCCGCCTCGATCTGACGCGCCGTGATGCGCTCCGGCTCCACCGTCTTCAGGCCATAGGACCCGAAGTTCAGCGAGAAGCCGCCCTTGGCAGCACCGTGAATGCGGCCCTTGAAGGCCTTGCGGTATTTGGTTTTCTTCGGTTGCAGCATGACTTAGCTCTCACGTGCCCGGTCGCGGCGCGGACCGCGATCACCACGGGGACCGCCGCGTTCACGGCCTTCGTTGGACGACGGACCAGCAGCCTCGGCAGCCCAGCGCTTGTCCTGGGCCATCGGATCGTGCTCGAGCACCTCACCCTTGAAGACCCAGACTTTGACACCGATGATGCCGTAGGTCGTCTTGGCCTGGATGAAGCCGTAGTCGATGTCGGCGCGCAGGGTGTGCAGCGGCACACGGCCTTCGCGATACCATTCCATCCGCGCGATTTCCGCGCCGCCGAGGCGGCCCGACACGTTGATGCGAACGCCCTTGGCGCCGAGACGCATGGCCGACTGCATCGAACGCTTCATGGCGCGACGGAAGGCGATCCGGCGTTCCAGCTGCTGCGCGATGTTCTCGGCGATCAGCTGGGCGTCCGTCTCGGGCTTGCGCACTTCGACGATGTTCAGGTGGACCTCACCCTCGGTGCGCGCCGAGATGTCCTTGCGGAGCTTCTCGATGTCAGCGCCCTTCTTGCCGATCACGACACCCGGACGGGCGGCGTAGATCGTCACGCGGCATTTCTTGTGCGGACGCTCGATGATGATGCGCGACACGCCGGCAGCGTTCAGGCGTTCCTTAAGCCACGTACGCAGCTTGAGGTCCTGGTGCAGGAGCCGGGCGTATTCGGGGCCGCGGGCGAACCAGCGGCTGTCCCAGGTGCGGTTGACGCCGAGGCGCAGACCGATCGGATTGACTTTCTGACCCATCAGGCGGCCTCACCGGCTTCGCGGACCACGATGGTGATCTCCGCGAAAGGTTTCAGGATGCGCGACGAGCGACCACGAGCACGGCTCGCGAAACGCTTCATCACCAGGTTCTTGCCCACGAAGGCCTCGGCGACGACCAGGTTGTCGATGTCGAGGTTGTGGTTGTTCTCGGCATTCGAAACGGCCGAATACAGCACCTTGCGGACGTCGGTGGCGATGCGCTTGCGGCTGAATTCCAGCTCGTTCAGCGCCTTCTGCACCGGCAGGCCGCGGATCGACTGGGCGACCAGGTTCAGCTTCTGAGGGCTGATCCGGACGTTCACCAGCTTGGCGCGCGCTTCGGTCGGGGCGACCCGACGGGGGTTTTTTGTCTGGGCCATCAGTTACTTCCTTTTGGCCTTCTTGTCCGCCGCGTGGCCCGGGAAGTTCCGGGTCGGGGCGAACTCGCCGAACTTCATGCCGACCATTTCCTCGGAGACGGACACCGGCACATGCTTGAGGCCGTTGTGGACACCGAAGGTCAGGCCGACAAACTGCGGCAGGATGGTGGAGCGGCGCGACCAGGTCTTGATCACGTCCTTGCGGCCCGACGTCGAAGCGGCGTCGGCCTTCTTGAGCAGATACCCGTCGACGAACGGGCCTTTCCAGGAGGAGCGAGCCATCTTTAGCGAGCCTTCTTAACGTGGCGGGTGCGGATGATGAACTTGTCCGTCGCCTTGTTCTTGCGGGTGCGGGTGCCCTTGGTGTCCTTGCCCCACGGCGTAACCGGGGTGCGACCGCCAGAGGTCCGGCCTTCACCACCACCGTGCGGGTGGTCGATCGGGTTCATGGCAACGCCGCGAACGTGCGGACGCCAGCCCATGTGACGGACACGACCGGCCTTGCCGAGGTTCTGGTTCATGTGGTCGGGGTTCGAAACCGCACCCACCGTGGCCATGCAGCCGTCCAGGACCATGCGAAGCTCGCCCGAGCCCAGACGGATCTGGGCGTAGCCGGCGTCGCGGCCGACCAGCTGGGCGTAGGCACCGGCCGAGCGGGCCAGCTGGGCACCCTTGCCCGGCTTCATTTCGACGTTGTGGATGATCGTGCCGACCGGGACCGAGCGCAGCGGCATCGCATTGCCCGGCTTCACGTCGACCTTCTCGCCGGCGACCACCGAGTCACCCGCCTTCAGGCGTTGCGGCGCGATGATGTAGGCCTTTTCGCCGTCCTCATAGACGATGAGGGCGATGAAGGCGGTCCGGTTCGGATCGTATTCCAGGCGCTCGACGGTCGCCGTGGCGAACTTCCGGCGCTTGAAGTCGATCTTGCGGTACAGCGTCTTGGCACCACCGCCGCGGAAGCGAACGGCGATACGTCCGCCGGCACCCCGGCCGCCCGACTTGGTCAGGCCTTCGGTCAGCGACTTCTCGGGGCGGCCCTTATGCAGCTCCGAACGGTCGATCAGCACCAGGGCGCGACGGCCCGGCGATGTCGGATTGTAGGTTTTCAAGGCCATCTGATCAGAGCCCCGTGGTGACGTCGATCGACTGGCCTTCAGCCAGCGTCACGATCGCTTTTTTGATGTCGACCCGACGGCCCATGATGCCGCGGAAGCGCTTGGTCTTGCCCTTCTGGACCAGGGTGTTGACCTTCAGGACGTTGACCTTGAACAGGCTCTCGACCGCAGCGGCGATCTCGTCCTTGGTCGAGGTCCCCGCAACGCGGAAGACGACCTTGTTCTGCTCCGACAGGATCGTGGCCTTCTCCGTGATGATCGGAGCCAGGATGGTGTCGTAGTGTTTGGCGGTGGGTTGAGCGCCGGCCATTACGCGGCTCCCTTCACGGCTTGCGACCGGGCCACTTCGCTGCGCGAGGGCTTGTAGTCGGCATAGGTGGCTTCGATGGCTTCAACAGCCGCCTTGGTCAGCACCAGCTTGTCCGCGCGCAGGATGTCGTAAACGTTCAGGCCGGCGTTCGGCAGGACGTTGACCATCGGGATGTTGCGGGCGGCCAGGCCGAAATTGGTGTCGACTTCCGGACCGGCGATGATCAGCGTGCGGGTCCAGCCCAGCTTGCCGAGGGTTTCGCGCAGACCGGCGGTCTTGGCGTCCTTCAGCGTGAGGCTGTCGACGACGACCAGATCACCGGCCACGACCTTGGCGGACAGGGCGTGACGCAGGGCGAGGGCGCGAACCTTCTTGGGCAGGGAGAAGCCGTGGTCGCGAACGACCGGGCCGAAGGCGCGCGAACCACCGACGAACTGCGGGGCGCGACGCGAACCGTGACGGGCGCCGCCGGTTCCCTTCTGCTTGTACATCTTCTTGCCGGTACGCGAGTTCTCGTTCCGCGTCTGGACCTTGTGGGTGCCGGCACGGCGCTTGGCCAGCTGCCAGTTGACGTAACGGGCCAGGATGTCACCGCGGATGTCGGTGATGCCGAAAACGGCGTCCGACAGGGCAACGTCACCGGCGGCCTTGCCGTCGAGTTTGATGACCGGGAGTTTCATTACGCTTCACCGCCTTCGGTGGTTTCGACAGCCGGGGCCTCTTCAGCCGGCGTTTCAGCCGGTTGAGCCGCAGCAGCCGAACCGCCCTTTGACTTCACGCCGCCGGGGAACGGGGCGTCGGCCGGACGGGCCTTCTTGATGGCGTCGCGAACCTTGACCCAGGTGCCCTCGTGACCGGGGACAGCGCCCTTGATCAGCAGCAGGCCACGCTCGACGTCGACGCGGAACACGGTGAGGTTCTGGGTGGTGACGATTTCCGTGCCGTAGTGGCCGGCCATCTTCTTGCCCTTGAACGTCTTGCCCGGATCCTGACGCTGACCGGTCGAACCGTGCGAACGGTGCGAGACCGAGACGCCGTGGGTCGCCCGCAGACCGCCGAAGTTCCAGCGCTTCATGGCGCCGGCGAAGCCCTTGCCGATGGTCTCGGCCTGGACGTCGACCTTCTGGCCGGCGACGAAATGGTCCGCCGAGAACTCGGAGCCCACATCCATCATGGCGTCCGCATCGATGCGGAACTCGGTGACATAGGCCTTGGGTTCAACTTCAAGCTTGGCGAAAGATTCGCGCTGAGCCTTGTTGGTGTTCTTGGCCTTTTTGGAGCCAGCACCCAGCTGCAGGGCGACGTAGCCGTCCCGCTCCTGAGTCCGCTGACCCACGACCTGACAGCCATCCAGCTGCAAGATCGTGACTGGAACATGCGCGCCGTCTTCAGCGAAGACACGCGTCATACCCAGTTTCTTGGCGATCACGCCCGTGCGCATCGGATCCCGCCTCTTTCTTATTAAATCTTGATCTCGACATCCACGCCGGCGGACAGGTCGAGCTTCATCAGCGCGTCCACAGTCTGCGGGGTGGGGTCGACGATATCGAGGACACGCTTGTGCGTGCGGATTTCAAACTGCTCGCGCGACTTCTTGTCGACGTGCGGCGAGCGGTTCACGGTGAACTTTTCGATCAGGGTCGGCAGCGGGATCGGACCACGAACGGTCGCGCCCGTGCGCTTGGCGGTGTTGACGATCTCGCGCGTCGAAAAGTCGAGGACGCGGTGATCGAAGGCCTTGAGCCTGATGCGGATGCTTTGATCCATATCGGTCGTATTTCCCAAGCAGGCGAACCTGCGTCCCTGTGAACCATTTCAAAGACCGGAGTCTTCAGACCGCGAGGGTCTTCAGAGTACGCACGTCCGCAAAAACGATCGGCCCACGCAGCGAACCGCGAAGGCCGTTGAAGTCCTGGGTCACTGCAAAGAACAGGGTCTCAGGTCGTTCCTGCGAACCGCGTCTGCATCCCAAAAACACGCGGGATGCACAGCCGGTCCAACAAGAGTGGGCGCTTATGACGATTGAGTCCCGCTTCGTCAAGCGGCGAAACGGGGTCGGGACGGTCTTTCGACGATGTGCAGACGTGAAGAAGGCCCGGAGGGTTCCACGCTCCCGGGCCTTCCCACGTGCGGCGGCTGAGGGGGGTGATCAGCGGCCGATGCGAATGTCCCCGACGCCGGAGACCGAACGTTCGACCGAACCGGTCGCGCGGGCGATGTTGACGTCGCCCGCCCCTGAGACGGAAGCATCCACGTCCGTGGCAACACCTTCGAAGTCGACATCGCCGACGCCCGAGACGCTGACGCTCAGATTGGGGACCGCGCCGGCCCGGACCGCCACATCCCCGGCACCCGAGACACTGATGTCTGCCGGGCCATCGACACGGGCGATAATGACATTCCCGACGCCCGACAAGGAGACGTCCAGCGCCCCCGTGGCGCCGGCGGTCACCGACCCGGCGCCGGAAAGGCCGACCTCGAGCGCCGTTGAGGTCCCGGCGCGGATATTGCCCGTGCCCGAGATGCCGAGCGATACCGGGCCCTCGGTGTTGGCGACATTCCAGTTCCCGCAGCCGCTGTTGCCCAGGTCGACCGAGGCCGCCCCTCGCCCGACGGAACCGAAAACAGCACCCGAGGCGTCGATGCTTACGCTTCGGGGCGTACGGATGACGATCAGGGGTGCGTCCGAAAGGTTGATCCGGCCAATATCGCGGACCTCAACCGAGGCACCGGCTCCGGGCTGCCCCTCCTCAGAGCCGGACCGGCAGTTCCGGATGCCGTCGCTGCGGTTGAGGAAGCCGCGGCGGCGCAGGCCGCCGTCGATGCTGACCTGATTGCCGTCGCGGGATACCCGGATGGCCGGAAGGCCCGAGGTGCCCGGCTCGACCTCAACGGCGACATCCGTGCGGTCCTCGACGATCACAGCCACGCGCGCAACGGCATGGCGGATTTCGATCTCGGGACCCGGCTTGGCGAAGGCCGGGGCGGCCAGGACGGCGGCAGCGGTGATGACGGCAGAAGCGATGACGGGTTTCATGGTGGCGGTTCCCTGTCCGGACTGTGCCCGGAAGGTGCGACCGCCCTGTCGCCAAGTCACTTTAATTCGAGGTCATGACCTCGTTGTAAGAAACGGGCCGGTGCGCGTTCAGGCGCGCAACGCCCCTGCCCCGTCCTTGACGCCGACCTCCGGCTCGAAATCGCGTTCGAACGTTTCCAGCCGGCTCTTCAGGGTGCCTGCCCGCTTCAGGGCCAGCGAAGCGGCCCAGCGGGCCGCGAGCTCCGGTGTGGACATGCGGTCGGTCATGCGCGGCCGTCCACCCCGGCTGCGCAGGACGGCATTGGCGAACAGGGCCCCGTTGCGGAAGCGCGACGGCCAGGTCTGGAACTCCATGGACAGGGAGACGCAGAAGCGGTCGAGGTTCTCGACCCGGTGCGGGGCATAGATCGGCCAGGTCAGGGCCTGGCCCGGCTCCAGATCGATGACCTGGGCATCGGCCTCGAAGGCGCGGTCATAGGGCAGTTCCTCGGCGGTCTGGCGCGACACCACCTTTTCCATATCGACTTCGGCCAGGTGGGACTCGTCGCCGGGATAGACGAAGATCCGCTTGCGGCCGCGCAGATGGAACAACACCACCCCGGCGGGGTCAAAATGGTAGGGTACGCGCGCCTTGGGCGAGGACAGGATCAGCTGACCCGCGTTCTTCACCACCCGCAGCCCCGGATAGGCCGCCCGGACCTTGCCGAACTCGCCCATGGCGGCGGCCCACAGTTCGGGCCAACCGGTCTCGACCGAGCGCAGATTGACCCACAGCCGCCCCTGCTGGATCGCGGCCAGCAGCCCGGCACCGTCCAGCTTGCCGCGCACGCCGGTGCGCAGCGAGGCCTGACCCTCGTCGTCATAGTCATACAGATTGATGTCGAACAGCTCGGCCGGATAGCGATCCAGCATGGCCGCCAGCGCTTCGTCGGTCGCGAAGCCCTGTTCGACCAGACTGTGGGGGTGGACCCCGGCTTCGGCGATCGGGCCGGCGTAGCGGGTGCGGGTCTGGATATGGCTTTTCATCGGTCTCAGGCCGGAAGGCGGATGGCGGACGGGCGGGCCTTGGCAAGGGCGGCACCCGCCGCCTGCATGGCACCCTTCATTCTTGCAGCGGGCGTGGTCTCGCAGGCCTCGATGGCGGCCCAGCGACGCCGGACGCTGGTGCGCAGCTGTTCGCCGCGCCCGGATCCGGCCAGGTTCAACGCCCCGACAGCCGCCTGGCTCATGGTCGCGCCGAGGCCGGGCTTCAGCACCACCGCCTCGCGCACCACCTTGAAGCCGTTGCAGAAATACTTCTTGTAGTGCTCGCCCTCGAACCCGAAGTCGAAGGTGCGATAGCCGTGCGCCGACGCCAGACGCATGGTGTCCAGGCTCAGCAGGATGCCCGGAGAGCAGCGCGCGAGGCTGGGCTCATAGCCGGGAAACCAGAAATGATACTGGTCGCCGGCGTGCAGCGCATACTCCACCGCCGTCAGCCGGTCGCCGGCCCACAGGGCAGCGAGGGAGGCACCAAGGCCTTCGCCCTCTTCCTTCAGCAGGGCATGCAGCAGATCGGCGGTCCAGCCACAGGCGAAGATGTCGTGGCGACCCGTGCGCCGGTATTGATCGCGCTTCAGGTCGATCAGCCAGTCGAGCAGGGCGGCATCGCGCAGCCCGTGCTCAACACGCAGCGGCCCGAGTTCAGCCTCCATGCTGCGCCGGGCACGTTCCTTGTCCTTGAAGAATTTTCCGAAGCTCGTGCGGCGCTCGGCGTACCAGCCGTCATAGCCGCTATCGTCCAGCTCGACCTGGGCCGTGCGCCGATCCTCACCCAGCCCGGTCGGCCCGACCCAGGCGGTCAGGTTCAGACGGGCAGCCCCCAGCACCTCTGCGGCCTCCTCCAGCGAAGGGGCCTCGCCCGGAAAGGCGATGATGCCGTGATAGTCGTTCATCGGTGCCGCCAGCGGCTGCATCGCCCCGCCGCGCCGCTGATGCGGGAAGAAGCCGACCGTCTCACCGCCGCGCGAGAACACCGCCACCGCTGCCCCGGGGCAGGCTCCGCCGGCGACCCGGGCGAACTCCGGTCGGAAATAGGGACTGGCCAGCGCAGGATTGGCCTCCAGCATGGCACGCCAGATCGCCCAGTCTGCGTCGCCCAGCGTCTCTGTGGCGGCGATATCAACCTTGAGCGAAGTCATTCGGCCGTCCTTCGACGAGCCATGACGGATCGCCTTTCCCGGAAACTCCTAGCCTGATGCCCGTTTCAGGCCGGTGAGCGTTCATGGTGAAGGAAGTCTGTGCGGCACCTCGGAGCTCCCGCACAGCAAAACGGCCCCCGGGGATTTCCCCGGGGGCCGCCCTGTTTGTCTGGCCTGTGCTCGCCTCGCGGAGGCTCGCGGCTTGAGGCAGCGCTCAAGAAGCGAGCGACCGCGTCGCGAGCGTTAGCGCGCCAGCATGCTTACTCGGTGATCTTCGACACCACGCCGGCGCCGACCGTGCGGCCGCCTTCGCGGATGGCGAAGCGCAGGCCCTGGTCCATGGCGATCGGGGTGATCAGCTCGACGTTCAGCTCGGCATTGTCGCCGGGCATGATCATCTCGACACCTTC